>CAVVBZ010000027.1:0-31649 GCA_963746635.1 uncultured Actinomycetes bacterium
TAAACGGCCCCGCCGGCAAAGCCGGCACGGCCTCTCATGGTCGGCGTCGCAAGCGAGCGGTTAAACGGCCCCGCCGGCAAAGCCGGCACGGCCTCTCATGGTCGGCGTCGCAAGCGAGCGGTTAAACGGCCCCGCCGGCAAAGCCGGCACGGCCTCTCATGGTCGGCGTCGCAAGCGAGCGGTTAAACGGCCCCGCCGGCAAAGCCGGCACGGCCTCTCATGGTCGGCGTCGCAAGCGAGCGGTTAAACGGCCCCACCGGCAAAGCCGGCACGGCCTCTCATGGTCGGCGTCGCAAGCGAGCGCCTTCGGGTGTAACTCGGGGCGTAGAAGACACGGGTGCAGAACGACCGCGAGCTGCGGAAAATCCAGCAGCTCGCAGTCGGCCGTCAGTTTGATCTCGACTGCCGCAGAGCAGCGAGACCAGGGCTCATTCTTTCACGAAGAGCTAGAGGAAGCTGGGGAGAGTGTCGCGCTCGACGCTCAGTTCGACGACCCCGGTGCTCTCGTCGATCTCGTCGATCGCCTCGGCGGGGACGAGGTGGCGTTTGTGCGCGAAGAGGAAACCCTTGCGGCGGACGGCGAGCGCGTCGGGAAGGTCCGGCTCGGTCCCGTACATCGGGCACTCGACCTGCCCCACGACGCGACCGCGTGAGTCGGCCACGACGTAGCCCGGCGTATCGAGCAGGGCTGACGCTGGCACCGACATCGCTCTCGACGGTACCTGCCCCCTGCGAGCGCGATCTACGGACGGGGTAAAGCTTCCGTTAAGGCCGTGCGCCCCCGCTCAGCTTCCCGGCCTCCAGATCATCAGGACGAGGATCGCGATCACGGCCGCGCCGCTTCCGTAGCTGAGGAAGAGCGTGACGCGGTCGTTGAGGCGGGAGGTGAGCTCTGTGCTCGGCTGGTCGCCGGAGGCCGCTAGCTGCTCGGCGAGCGCGCGGGTGTGGCGGTCGCGCCGTCCGCCGAGGCTTCCGAGCACGAGTGCCGCGATCCAAAGCGCAAGCGAGGCGCTGACCCACGCGTCGCCGAAGTCGTGGTCGGTGTCGCCGACGAGCCAGAGGCCGAAGACGAGCGTGACGAGCATCCCGACCACGATCAGCACGACCGACACCCGGACGAGGCCGAGGAGCAACGCGATCTCCGACGGCCGCGAGCGGCGCATGGCCGCCTGCGTGAGCACGACCGCGAACAACGCACCGGCCAGGACGCAGAACGCGCCCGCGACGTGGATCACCAGAAGCCAGTCGTTCTTCGACACGTCGGGCATCTTGGCACGGACGCCTACAATCGGGTGGGTGGACGAGACCGGGCGGCATCTGCGCCTGCTGACCGAGACGATCGCCGCGGTCAACTCGACGCTCGATCTCGAGGAGGTGCTCTCGCTGGTAGCCAGCAAGGTTGCCGATGCGCTCGAGGCCGACGCCTGCTTCGTCTACCTGTACGATGAGCAGGCGGCCGAGCTCGTACTGCGCGCGACGCACGGAACGAGAGTCGAGGAGATGACAGGACGGCCCCGGATGCGGCCGGGCGAGGGGATCACGGGGGCGGCCGCCGCGGCGCGCGAGCCCGTGATGATCGCGGCGCAGGCCCATCTGGACGAGCGCTTCAAGGCTTTTCCGAATCTGCCGGAGGACGAATACGAGTCGATCCTCGCGGTTCCGATCCTGGCGCGCGACAAGCTGGAGGGAGCGCTGAACGTCCGCACGCGCGAGCCGCGGGAGTTCTCGCGGGCCGAGATCGACCTGCTCGTCGCGATCGCCTCGCAGGTGGCCCAGACGATCGAGCACGCGAAGCTCTACGCACAGGCGCAGCGGCGGGTCGGCGAGCTGGAGGCGCTGGCACGCATCTCCGAGGCTGTCTCGGAGTCGCTCTACCTGGAGGAGTCGCTCGAAGCCATCGTCGAGGCGACCGTGGATGCGCTCGATGCGACGGGCGCGGCGCTCGTGCTCGAGGACGGCGAGGTCGTGTGGCCCGAAGGCCGCGCCGGCAAGCACGCGGTCCGCGTCCCGCTGCGCTGGAAAGGTCGGCAGGTCGGCGAGCTCGTCTGCGATCGCGACACGCCCTTCACTGCGGAGGATCGCGCGCTGCTCGGCTCGATCGCGAGCCATGCGGCAGTTGCGCTCGAGCACGGGCGGGCGGTTCTGCGTGGGGTGCTCGCTCAGGAGATCCACCACCGGGTCAAGAACAACCTGCAGACAGTCGCGTCACTCTTGCGCCTCCAGGCGCGGACGGACGGCGTCGACGCGCGCAAGGCGCTGAACGACTCGGTGAACAGGATCCTCGCGATCGCGGCCGTGCACGAGGTACTGACCGAGCGCCGCGACGAGGACGTCGAGCTCGGGGAGCTGCTCGACCGCTTGCGGGCGATGCTCGTCCAGGGACTCGGGGCATCGAAGACGATCGAGGCCGCGCTCGAGCCGGTCTCGCTGGCCGGCGACCGGGCAACCGCCCTTGCGCTCGTCTTCTCGGAGCTGTTCCAGAATGCGCTCGAGCACGGTGGGCAATTCGTGAGGATGGAGCTGGTCAGACGAGACGGCGAGGTTGTCCTCACGATCGCTGACGACGGGGCCGGTGTGGACGGCGAGCCCGTCTCGGGGACCGGGCTCTCGATCGTGCGCGCGCTGGTCAGAGACGAGCTGGGCGGGACGCTGGCGCTCGATTCGAACGGCGGCCTGCGAGCCGAGGTCGTCTTCCCGGCCACCTGAGCGGGCAGGCGCGAGACGTCACGCTTTCGTCACAACCGAGACACTGACGCGTGTCAGTTGCGGGGGTAGGCTGACGCCTGAGCAGGGGGAGGGTCGGGACCCGCAGTTAGACGCGCGCGCGAGAACATTCACTAGCCTCCCCGCTATGAGCTACCGCATCTTCGACGCATCCGAGATCCAGGAACGGCGCAAGCCGGTCGCCGCCGAGCTCGGCGCGCGCGCGATCAAGGTGAACCAGTTCGACTCCCAGCCGGGCCAGGCCGGGAAAGAACACGACGAAGTCGAATCCGGCCAGGAGGAGATCTACGTGCCGGTCCGCGGAGCCGGCGTGCTCCGCATCGGCGACGAGGAGATCGAGCTCGAGCCCGGACGGTTTGTGCTCGTGGAACCCGAGGCGACACGCCAGGTTGTCGCCGGCCAGGACGGGCTCTCGTACGTCGTCGTCGGCGCCGTCGTGAGCTAGGGCGTCCGCTCGAAGACGGCCAGTCGCCAGATGCGGCCCGAGTGCTCGTACACCGGCGCGAGCCCGTGCGACCGCGCTGCGCCGAGGATCGTCTCCGGTGGGTGTACGTACGACTCGAACTGGCAGATCAGCCGGAAGAAGACATTCGCGACACGTGTTCCGAGTCGCGTCCACCACGTGCTGCGCGGGAAGGTGAGCGCGAGGACACGCCGTGCGTGCCCGGCCGCGGCTCCGACGAGCGCCTCGGGATCGGGGTAGCAGCAGACAACGCGGTGCATCACGACGACGTCGGCCGGCCCGGTCACCGCCTCGTCCTCCACGAAGTCGCCGTAGCGGCGATCGATCCGCCCCTCGAGCCCGGCCTCGGCCACGAGCTTCTCGCCTTCCTCGTCGTAGCCGTGCGAGAGCTCGACGTTCGTTGCTCGCGCCGCGCCGCGCCTCAGCAGCTCGAGCTCGATCGCCCCAACCCCGCCGCCGATCTCGAGCACCTCCGCGCCCTCGACGCCTCGCGCGGCCACCTCGTTCACCATCCGCTGCGCGGTCGAGTCCAGGCCCTTTCGCCGGAAGCGGCGGGCATCGCGCCGCGCGGTGCGCGCCCCGAATGCCCGCTCGTAGCCTCGCGCGCAGCAGTTGCTCACGTCCGGGAAGTCTACGATCAGCGGATGAGGATCCTGGTCGCCGAGGACGAGACCATCATCCGCCTCGACCTGAAGGAGCTACTCGAGCGCTCGGGTTTCGAGGTGTGCGCCGAGGCGAAGGACGGGCATCGAGGCGGTCGAGCTCGCGCAGAGCGAACAGCCGGACCTGGCCGTGCTCGACGTGAAGATGCCAAGGCTCGACGGCATCGAGGCCGCGCGGCGGATTCTCGACGAGCGGCCGATCCCGATCGTGATGGTGACCGCGTACGGCCAGGACGAGCTCGTCTCGCGCGCCGTCGAGGCCGGCGTCTTCGGCTACCTGGTGAAGCCGTTTCGCGAGCAGGATCTGCTGCCGGCGATTCGGACTGCGTGCGCGCGTCACGAGGAGCTCGCGGCGCTGCGCGAGCAGGCAGACTCGCTCGCCGAGGCGCTGGCGGCCCGCAAGGCGATCGAGCGCGCGAAAGGGCTGTTGATGGAGCGAGAGGGCCTGACCGAGCAGGAGGCGTTCGCGCGGCTGCGCAAGGCGAGCCAGGTCTCCGGTCGTCCGATGCAGGTCGTGGCCGAGGCTCTGATCGCGACCTTCGCCGGAGACGCGGACGCAGAGCCGAGCGTCTAACGGCGCTCGAACAGCTCTTCCCAGCGGGCGAGCAGCGACTGCAGCTCGTCGCGCGCGCGCCGGTGCTCGGCGAGTGTCTCGACGTTCGACCAGTCCTCCGACAAGCGCCGCTCGAGTTCCGCGACCGCCTGCTCGCGGGCGCGATCTCCGCTTCGATCAGCTCGAGCTCGCTTGGCTTTGCCCGCTTGGACGGCGCGGGCTTCGGCTTCGCCCTTGGCTTGACCGGCGCGGGCTCGTTCTGCCGGCGTCCTCCTGCTCGGCGCGGCGGCGTGCGTACTCGGCCCAGCCGCCGTCGTACGAGTTGATCTCCCTGTCCTCGATCGCGAGCAGGCGATGCGCGACGGCGTCCAGCAGCGCCCGGTCGTGGGAGACGAGCAGCACCGTCCCCGGAAACGCGTCGAGCGCCGCCTCGAGCGCCTCGCGGCTCTCGAGATCGAGATGGTTCGTCGGCTCGTCGAGCACGAGGAAGTTCGCGCCCGAGGCCACGACGAGCGCCAGCGCGAGCCTCCTTCGCTCGCCTCCCGACAGCGCGACGACCGGCTTCTCGTGCTGCCTCCCAGCCGGAGAAGAGAAAGCGCCCGAGCAGCGACTGGGCCTGCGGCCGCGACAGCCCGGTCGTGCGCTGCGCGCAGTCGAGGACGCTTCCGCGCTCGTCCAGCTCGACCTCGTGCTGCGAGAAGTACGCGGCCTCGACGCCGTAGCCGAGTCCTGACCGACCCGCCGATCGGCTCCCGCCGGTCCGAGGATCGTCTCGAGGAGCGTCGTCTTGCCCGAGCCGTTCGGCCCGACGAGGCCGACGTGCTCGCCCCGCTCGACCGCGAAGGACGCGCCGCCGAGCAGCTCCTTCTCCCCCGCCTAGACCGCCAGGCCCTTCGCCTCGACGACCGTGCGGCCGCTGCGGCTCGGGTTGAGGAAGTCGAAGCCGAGCGAGCGGCTCCGCCGAGTCGAGCAGCTCGAGCTCGCCGGCCGCGTCCGCGCGCTCCTCCTCGAGCCGCTCGATCTGCGTCAGCTTCGCCTGCGCCTGCTTCGCCTTGCTCTTCTTGTAGCGGAACCGCTCGACGAAGCGCTCGAGCCTCGCGATGTCCTCGCCCACGCGGTCGGCCGTCTTCGCCGCGGCGACGGCTCGCGCCGCCTTCTCTCCGCGCCAGACGTGCCACGGCCCGGGGAAGAACAGCGAGCGGCCGGCCTCGAGCTCGAGCACGCCGGTCGTCACCGCCTCCAGGAACCAGCGGTCGTGCGCGACCAGGATGACGGCGGCGTCCAGCGACTGCAGCTCCTGCTCGAGCCACTCGAGGTTCGCGACGTCGAGGTGGTTCGTCGGCTCGTCGAGCAGGAGCAGGTCGGGGTCGCCGGCGAGCGCGCGGGCGAGCGAGGCGCGGGTCAGCTCTCCGCCGGAGAACGTGTCGAGCGGCCGGTCGAGGTCGCGGTCGGCAAAGCCGAGCCCGCGCAGCGTCCGCGCCGCCCGCTCGCGCCAGTCGTAGCCGCCCGCGTGCTCGAGCCGCGCCTGCGCCTCGGCGTAGCGCCCGAGCGTCGCCGGGCCGTGGTCGCCGGCGGCCATCGCCTGCTCGAGCGCGCGGAGCTCGTCCTCGGTCGCGGCGAGGTCGGCGGCGCCCTCGAGCGCGTAGTCGCGCAGGCTCAGGCCGCTCTTCGACCGGCGGCCGCTGGTCGTGCAGCGCGGTGCGCGTGTCCTTGGCGAACACGAGCTCGCCACCGTGCAGCTCGGTCTCGCCGGCGAGGATCCGGAGCAGCGTCGTCTTGCCCGCCCCGTTCGGGCCGGACAGCGAGAGCCGGTCGCGCCGCTCGACCGAGAACGAGACGCCCTCGAAGAGCAGCGAGCCCGCGATCTCCTTGCGGAGGTTCGATGCGATGACGACGGCCATGCCGCGAAGCGTAGTCCGGCTGGAGGCGCTTCTACCCGGCGGCGACAGCGGCGCCGACCAGGGCGCGCGCGGCCTCTGCGATGTGCTCGGCGTCGATTCCTGCGGCTGCGAGCAGCTCGGCCGGCTTCCCCGAGCCGGGCAGGTCGCGCACCGCGAGCCGCACGAGCCGCACCGACGCACTTCGCCCTCCGAGAGCGCCTCGAGCACCGCGTCGCCGATGCCGCCCTCGGCCCAGTGGTCCTCGACCGTGAGCATGCGCCCGCCGGTCGCCTCCGCGGCCGCCCGCAGCGTCTCGGCGTCGACCGGCTTGACGGAGTAGAGGTCGATCACCCGCGCCGAGATCCCCTCGTCGGCCAGCTGGTCGGCCGCCTTCAGCGACTCGTGCAGCGTGATGCCGGCGGCGACGATCGCCAGGTCGTCGCCGTCGCGCAGCACCCGCGAGCCGCCGATCGGGAACTCCTCGTCCGCGCCGTAGACGACCGGTGTCGCCGCCCGCGTCGTGCGCATGAACACGATCCCCTCGCGGTCGGCCATCTCCGCGACGAGCTTCGCCGTCTGGTTGGCGTCGCACGGGTAGAGAACGGTCGACCCGTGGACGGCGCGCATCATCGCGAGATCCTCGAGCGCCATCTGCGAGGGCCCGTCCTCGCCGATCGAGACTCCGGCGTGCGAGCCGCAGAGCCGGATGTTCGCCTGGCTGATCGCGGACATGCGGATGAAGTCGTACGCGCGCGAGAAGAAAGCCGCGAACGACGAGCCGAACGGCACCCAGCCGCGCACCTGGAGGCCGACGGCCGTCGCGACGAGCTGCTGCTCGGCGATGTACATCTCGAAGTACCGGTCCGGGTGGGCCTCGGCGAAGACCTCGGCGTAGGTCGAGTTGTTCACCTCGCCGTCGAGCGCGACGACGTCGCCCCGTGCCGACCCGAGCGCCGCGAGCGCGTCGCCGTAGGCGCGGCGGGTCGCAACCTCCTCGCCCTCCTCCCAGCTCGGGAGCTGCAGCTTGCCCGTCGTCTCGAATCGGTGCGGCTCGGCGCTACGGTCGGGCTTGGCCACGTCGACGAGGATGTTGCGCACGCCGCCGAGCTCCTCGATCGCCGCGTCGGGGTCGTCGAGCGCCTTGCCGTGCCAGCCGAGCTTGTCCTCGACCGCCTTCACGCCCTTGCCCTTGATCGTCTTGGCGATGAGCACGGTCGGCTGGCCCTCGGTCGAGACGGCCTCGGCGTAGGCCCGGTCGACGGCTTCGACGTCGTGCCCGTCCACCTCGATCGCATTCCAGCCGAAGGCGCGCGCCCGGTCGGCGTAGGAGCCGAGGTCCCAGCCGTGCATCGTCTGGCCGCGCTGGCCGAGCCGGTTGACGTCGATGATCGCCGTCAGGTTGTCGAGCTCGTAGAAGGCCGCGTGCTCGAAGGCCTCCCACATCGAGCCCTCGGCGATCTCGCTGTCGCCGCAGAGAACCCACACGTGGTACGGCAGCCGGTCGAGCTTCTTGCCGGCGAGCGCGATCCCGACGCCGTACGGCAGTCCCTGTCCAAGCGAGCCCGTCGCCACGTCGACCCACGGGATCGCGGGGGTCGGATGTCCCTGCAGGCGGCTTCCGAAGATGCGGAAGGTGAGCAGCTCCTCGTCGCTGATCGCCCCGGCCGCGTGGTACATCGAGTACAGCAGCGGCGAAGCGTGGCCCTTCGAGAAGACCAGGTGGTCGTTGTGCGGGTCGTCTGGGGCGTCGAAGTCGTAGTGGAGGTACTTCGCGAGCAGCACGGCCATCAGGTCGGCCGCCGACATCGACGAGGTCGGGTGGCCGGACTTGGTCACGTTGCTGCTGCGGATCGAGTCGACGCGGAGCTGTTGGCCCAGCTCGCGCCAGCGCTCGGCGTCGGTCATCCGGGTAACGTAACGGTCCTGATGAAGGTCGCGGTCGCCTTCGACCACCGCGGCGTCAAGCTGCGCGAGCGCGTACTCGCCGAGCTGGCGGCGCTCGGTCACGAGCCGGTCGATCTCGGCACGGATGCTCCCGAGCCCCGGATCGACTATCCGGACAAGGCGCGGGAGGTCGGGGAGGCCGTGCGCGGTGGCGACGCAGAGCGGGCGGTGTTCGTCTGCGGCTCGGGTGTCGGCGCCTCGGTCGCCGCGAACAAGATCGCCGGCATTCGAGCGGCCGTCTGCCACGACACCTACTCGGCGCACCAGGGCGTCGAGCACGACGACATGAACGTGCTCTGCCTCGGCTCCGAGGTCATCGGCGCCGAGCTTGCGGTCGAGCTGGTGCGGGCGTTCGTGACCGCGCGCTTCGACGGCACCGGGCGGTACGCGCGGAGGCTTGAGAAGATCGAGGAGATGGAAGGGGAGAAGACGTATGGCTAACTCGCGCCTGCAGCAGCTTTCGGCGCTCGGGCAGAGCGTCTGGATCGACTACCTCTCGCGACGGCTGGTTCACGGCGGCGAGCTCGAGCGGCTGATCCGCGACGACGCGGTCGTGGGGATGACGTCGAACCCGACGATCTTCCAGAAGGCAATCGCGGAGGGCGACGCCTACGACGCGCAGCTCCGAGAGGTGCTCGTGGAGGAGGTCGAGCCGAAGGAGGTCTTCCTCCGCCTTGCAATCAAGGACGTGCGGGACGCCTGCGACATGCTGCGGCCGGTCTGGGACGCCGACAACGGGCAGGACGGCTACGTCTCGATCGAGGTCGACCCGAACTTCGCCTACGACACCGCGGCCACGATCGCCGAGGCGCAACGGCTGCACGACCTCGTCGACCGCCCGAACTGCTTCGTCAAGATTCCCGCCACCGAGCCGGGCCTGGCCGCGATCGAGGAGATGATCGCCCGCGGGCACAACATCAACGTGACCCTGATCTTCTCGCTCGCCCGGTACGCCGAGGTGGTCGACGCCTACCTCCGCGGGCTCGAACGCCTGGTCGAGAGCGACGGGGATCTGTCGAGCGTCGCCTCGGTGGCGAGCTTCTTCGTCTCGCGCGTCGACACCGAGGCGGACCGCCGGCTGGACGAGATCGGGGCGCCGGACGAGCTCAAGGGCAAGCTCGCGGTCGCCAACGCGAAGCTCGCCTACGAGCGCTACCAGGAGCTCTTCGCCGGCGAGCGCTGGGAGAGCCTCCGGGCGAAGGGCGCACACGCCCAGCGCTGTCTCTGGGCCTCGACCTCGACCAAGAACCCGGCCTATCGAGACGTGATGTACGTCGAGGACCTGATCGGCCCGGAGACCGTCAACACGATGCCCGAGGAGACGATCCAGGCCTTCCAGGACCACGGCGAGGTGGCGCTCACGCTCGAGCGCGACCTGGACGAGGCACGCCGTGTCTTCGAGCGGGTTGCCGAGGTGGGGGTCGACTACGACGACGTGGTCGCGGTGCTCGAGCGCGAGGGCGTGCAGAAGTTCGCCGACTCGTTCGCGGAGCTGCTCGAGGGCGTTCGCGCCAAGCGCGGCGAGCTCGTCTCGGCCTGAACCGCTATCGCGATGAGGATCTACTCCGAGGTCGCCGGCGCTGGCCCGGCGGTCGTGCTCGTGCACGAGGGGATCTGCGACAGCCGGATGTGGGACTCGCAGTGGAAGACGTTCACCCGCGAGCACCGTGTTCTGCGCTGCGACCTCCGCGGCTTCGGGCGCTCGCCGCTCGAGGCCGGCCGCTACTCGCACGCGCGCGATCTGATCGGGGTCATCGAGCAACACGACTTCGAGCGCGCCTCGCTCGTGGGCGTGTCGCTCGGCGGGCGGGTCGTGCTGGAGACGACGCTGGCGCGCCCGGAGCTCGTGGAGGCGCTCGTCCTCGTCGCGCCCGGTCTTCCGGGGCACGACTGGTCGGCCGAGATGCGGGCTGCCTGGGACGAGGAGGAGGCGGCGTTCGAAGCCGGCGATCTCGACGCGGCCGTCGAGATCAACCTGCGGACGTGGGTGGACGGGCCGCGGCGGAGCCCGGAGGACGTCGACCCTGCCGTTCGTCGACAGGTCGGCGAGATGCAGCGCCACGCGTTCGAGCTTCAGCTCCCGTTCGAAGAGAGCGCCGAGGAGGAGCTTCTCGTCCCGGACATGATCGAGCGGCTGGGCGAGATCACGGCGCCGACGCTGGTCGTCGTGGGCGAGGAGGACGTGCCCGACATGCACGCGATCGGTGACCGGCTTGCGGCCGGGATCCCGGGCGCACGGCGCGCGACGATCGCGGGAGCCGCGCACGTCCCGAGCCTCGAGCGCCCGGACGAGTTCGACGAGCTCGTGCTCGGATTCCTCGAGGCGACACGGTGACCACAGTCACGCCGACGGAGATGGTGGAGCGGATCTGGGCGCGCGACGCGACTCTCTGGACCGGCGCCGACGAGGCGAAGTGGCTCGGCTGGCTCGACGAGCCAATGCGCATGCGCAGCCGCCTCGAGGATCTCCTCAGCTTTGTCGAGGATGTCGCGGCCCCGGGCGTGATCGACACCTTCGTCCTGCTCGGGATGGGCGGTTCGAGCCTCGCGCCGCACGTCCTGAAGCGGACGTTCGAGGACAACGCCTTCCACGTGCTCGACACGACCCACCCGGCGATGATCCGCCACGCGGCGGAGACGCTCGACCTGGAAGCAACCCTGTTCGTCGTCTCGTCGAAGTCCGGCACGACTCTCGAGACGCGCTCGCACCTCGACTACTTCTGGGAGAAGTCCCGCAAGCGCGGCGAGTTCTTCGCGGCGATCACCGATCCGGGCTCGGAGCTCGAGACGCTTGCGAGGGAGCGCGGGTTTCTCCGCGTCTTCGACGGCGAGCCGACGATCGGCGGGCGCTACTCGGCCCTGTCGCTGTTCGGCATGGTGCCGGCGGCGCTGATGGGGATCGACCTCCAGCGCCTGCTGGCGCGCGTGGACGAGATGGCCGAGGCCTGTCACGGAGCCGACGGGAACCCGGGTCTCGAGCTCGGGCTCGATCTCGGCGCCGGTTGGCAGGAAGGGCGCGACAAGGTCACGATCAACCCGAACACCGGCGACTTCGGCCTCTGGGCCGAGCAGCTGCTCGCGGAGTCGACCGGTAAGGAGGGGAAAGGCCTCGTTCCTGCTCCCGGCGAGTCGCGCGACGGGGCCGACCGGCAGGCGCCCGAGGTTCGCCTGCCCGCGCCGGACGAGCTCGGCCAGGAGTTCTTCCGCTGGGAGTTCGCAACCGCCGTCGCGGGCTCGATCCTCGGGATCAACCCGTTCGATCAGCCGAACGTGCAGGCGGCCAAGGACCGGACGAACGAGGTGCTGGCCGCGGGCGGCGACCCCGACGTCGAGCCGCAGGGCAGCCTGGAAGAGCTCTTTGCGCAGGCGCGCCCGGGCGACTACGTCGCGATCCAGGCCTTCATCGACCCGATGCGCGAGCGGGAGCTCGAGCCGCTGATCGAGCTGGCCCGCCGAGAGACCGGCTGCGTGGTCACCCATGGCCTCGGCCCGCGCTACCTGCACTCGACCGGGCAGCTCCACAAGGGAGGCCCGAACACCGGCCTGTTCGTGCAGGTCGTCGACGAGCCCGGCGACGAGGTCGCGATCCCCGGGCGAAAATTCGGCTTCCGGCGGTTGATCCGCGCGCAGGCCGCCGGCGACTTCGCTTCGCTTGAAGAGCGAGGACGCAGAATCGTGCGAGTCAGATTGGAGGATCTCTAGTGCAACTGGGAATGGTCGGACTGGGACGGATGGGCGCCGGCATGACGGAGCGTCTGCGGCAGGGTGGACACGAGGTGCAGACCTACGACCCCAAGGTCGAGTCGACCGCCGGCTCGCTGAAGGAGCTCGCCTCGCAGCTCGCCGCGCCCCGTGGCGTCTGGCTGATGATTCCGGCGGGCAAGGTCACCGAGGACGCGTTCCAGGAGCTGCTCGGGATCCTCGAGCCCGGCGACACGATCGTCGACGGCGGGAACTCGAACTTCCGCGACTCACAGCGCCGTCACGCCGACGCGGCGAAGCACGATCTCCATTTCGTCGACGCCGGGGTCTCGGGCGGGATCTGGGGCCTGCGCGTCGGCTTCTGCCTGATGGTCGGCGGGGAGGACGAGCCCGTGGGCCGGCTGGAGCCGATCTTCCGCACGCTCGCGCCCGAGGAGGGCTACGCGCACGTCGGCCCGTCCGGCGCAGGCCACTTCGTGAAGATGGTCCACAACGGGATCGAGTACGGCCTGATGCAGGCCTACGGGGAGGGCTTCGAGGTGATGCACGCGTCCGAGTTCGACCTCGATCTCCACGAGATCTCCGGCATCTGGCGCTACGGCTCGGTCGTTCGCAGCTGGCTGCTCGAGCTCCTCTACTCCGCGTTCGAGGAGGAAGGGCGCGATCTCGAGAAGATCGAGGGCTACGTGGACGACTCGGGCGAGGGCCGCTGGACGGTCTTCGAGGCGATCAACGAGAGCGTTCCCGCGCCGGCGATCAGCGCAGCGCTCTACGCCCGCTTCGCCTCGAGGCAGGACGAGTCGTTCGCAGCGAAGGTCGCCGCCGCTCTGCGGAACCAGTTCGGCGGCCACGCCGTCAAGCCGGCCGGGAGCTGATGGCCGTCGCCGAACAGCGGGAGAACCCGCTCCTCGAGGGGCTCCGGCTTCGGCGAACGCCGGACCCGTGCGCGCTCGTGATCTTCGGCGCCTCGGGCGACCTCACGCGGCGCAAGCTCTTCCCCGCGCTCTACTCGCTCGCACTCCGGGGCCTGTTGCCCGAGCGCTTCGGGATCGTCGGCGTCGCCCGCACCGAGGGGACCGACGACGAGTTTAGGGAGCGGATGAAGGAGGCCGTGCAGGAGTTCGGCCGCGACGAGTTCCGCCAGGACGCGTGGGATGCCCTGGCCGTGGGGATGCGCTATCTGGCGACCGAGTTCACCGACGGGGGCGGCGAGGACCGCGTGTCCAGCGCCCTGAACGACCTCGACGAGCAGCACGGGACGGCCGGCAACCGGGTCTACTACCTCGCCGTCCCGCCCGACGCGGTCCCTGCGCTCGTTCGAGAGATCGGCGCCAGACGGTCGACCACCGGGTGGACGCGCCTGATCGCCGAGAAGCCGTTCGGCCGCGACCTCGCCTCCGCGCGGGAGCTGAACTCCGAGCTGCAGAAGTGCTTCGACGAACGCGAGATCTTCCGGATCGACCACTACCTGGGCAAGGAGACGGTCCAGAACCTGCTCGCGCTGAGGTTCGCCAACGGGATCTTCGAGCCGATCTGGAACCGCCAGTTCGTCGACCACGTCCAGATCACGGTCGCGGAGTCGATCGGGATCGAGGGGCGTGCCGCCTTCTACGAGCAGGCGGGCGCGATCCGCGACGTCTTCCAGAACCACCTACTTCAGCTCGTCGCGCTGACCGCGATGGAGCCGCCGATCGACTTCAGCGCCGAGTCGGTGCGCAACGAGAAGGTGAAGGTGCTGAAGGCGATGCACGTGCCGAGCCCCGAGCACGTCGTCCGCGGCCAGTACGGGCTGGGATTCGTCGAGGGCGAGGAGGTTCCCGCTTACCGCGACGAGCCCGGTGTCGCGGGCGATACGCAGACGGAGACATTCGTCGCGGCCAGGCTGCGGGTCGACAACTGGCGCTGGGCCGGCACGCCGTTCTACGTGCGGGCCGGCAAGCGGCTCGCGCGCCACGAGACCACGATCGCGATCGAGTTCAAGAGCGCGCCGCATCCGCCGTTCGAGGACGACGGAGACGAGGGTCTGCGTCCGAACGTCCTCGTGATCCACATCCAGCCTGACGAAGGCGTCTCGCTGGAGTTCGCGGCCAAGGTGCCCGGGCAGGGGCTGACGCTCCGCACCGTGCATATGGACTTCCTCTATGGCGGCGCCTTCCGGACCGGGATCCCCGAGGCCTACGAGCGGCTGATCCTCGACTGCCTGCTCGGCGACGCGACGCTCTTCACGCGCGCGGACGAGGTCGAGGAGCAGTGGTCGCTGGTGGACGGGATCGTCGAGAACTGGACGCGTGACCGGCCGGCGTTCCCGAACTACGAGGCGGGAGCCTGGGGACCGGAGGCCGCCGAGGAGCTGATGCGCCGGGACGGACGCTCGTGGCGACGGCACTAGCCTCGATCGCGGAGATCGAGCGTGAGCTCGGCTCGCTGCGGGTCGATCCGGAGACCGGCGAGCCGTTCCAGCGCACGAGCGTGATGACGCACATCGCGTGGGTGCCCGAGGCCTGGGTGGAGGCGGCGGAAGACGTGCTGGCCGGGCTCGCCGAACGACATCCCTCTCGGACGATCGTGCTCATCCCGCAACCGGACGAGGACGACGGGCTCGACGCGCGCGTGGAGGTCGACGGCTTCCCGGTCGGCGACGGCCGTGAGGTCTGCACGGAGACGATCAGGCTGCGGCTCTGCGGCAAGCGCGCCCAGGCGCCCGCGAGTGTGGTTGCGCCCTTGTTGCTCCCGGACCTGCCGGTCTTCCTCCGCTGGCGGGGCCTGCCACCCTTCGGCGAGCGGCCGTTCGAGCAGCTCGTCGAGACCGCCGACCGGGTGGTCGTCGACAGCACCGAGTGGCCGGGGCTGCCCGGGCCGTACGCCGAGCTGGCCGGGGTCTTCGATCGAGCCGCGGTCTCCGACATCGCCTGGGCACGGACGAGCCGCTGGCGCGCGCAGCTGGCGACGCTCTGGCCGGGGATCGCCGACGTCCGGCGGATTGCAGTGACCGGGACCGAGGCCCAGGCCGTTCTCCTCGCCGGCTGGCTCCGCTCTCGGTTGCAGCGTGAGGTCGAGCTCGCGCACACGCCGTCCGACCGGCTCGTCGGCGTCGACGTGGACGGCGAGCCGACGCCGTTTCCCCCTGGAGATCCGCCTGACCCGGCCGATCTTCTGAGCGATGAGCTCGAGCGCTTCACCCGCGACCGCGTCTACGAGGACGCGGTGCGGGCAACGGCTTGAAGTCGCGTTACTTTTTCGTCGTGTGAGCGAGAAACCAGGCGTGAACGCTGCCGAGAACGCGTTTCGGCGTCACTACGACCAGGTCTACCGCTACCTCCGTTGGCGAACTCATGACCACCACCGCGCGGAGGAGTTGACGCAGCAGGTCTTCACGGAGGCCGTTGGGTCGCTGGACGAAACGGGCGATCCGGTTCTCGCGTGGCTCTACACCGTCGCCAAGAGGCGCTTTGCGGATGAGGTGCGGAGGCGCGGGCGTCAGATCTCACCGGTCGCGACGCACGAAGCGCTTGAGTACCCGCTCGGAACCGCGGCCGCACTTCGGGCGGCATTGGAGCGGCTGCCCGAAGGACAGCGCCAGGTCGTGATCCTGAAGCTGCTCCGTGGTGCGCGGTTTGTGGAGATCGCAGACTCGCTCGGGCTCACGGAAGCCGCGGCGAAGATGCGATTCGTCCGCGCGCTCGAGGCCCTGCGTACCGAGCTCGAACAGGAGGGGGTTACGCCATGACGATTCGCGATCCGGAGGTATTGGAAGCGCTGCGTGACGAGCCAGAACTTTTGGCGATTGCCGACGCGGTAGCGGAGACGCAGCGTTCGACCCGGTCCTCACCACGGCGCGCGGTCTCGCGCTCGGCGGCCCTCGTCGCAGTCGGCGCGGCGGTGCTGGCGGCGGTGCTGCTCTGGCCGAGCGGCGGCGGACGGCACCGCATTCTCGACCGCGCGCAGGCCGCGATCGGCGACGGACCAGTCCTGCATCTCATCGCGCGGGTTCCCGCCGACGAGGAGCTCGTCAACATCCGCACCGGCCGCTCGACCGTGCCGACGTACGAGGTGGAGAGCTGGAGTGACCGAGACGTGAAGCGAGTGCACATGATCTTCCGGATCGATGGTCGAGTCGTGGGCGAGATGCTGCTCCCCCAGGATGGGAGCGGCGCCGCCGTCGACGTCGGCCCGGCCTACGTCGCGCTCTGGACCGGCTACCGCGAGGCACTGGCTGCTGGAACCGCGAAGATCGCGCGGGAAGGAACCCTCTACGGCCACAGCGTCTACTGGCTCGTCTTCCCTGCACCCGGGGGCGGATCGGCCCGAAACGAGGTCGCCATCGACCGCAAGACCTACCAGCCGCTCGACTTCCGGTTCCGCATGGGTAGTAGGCAGCTGGACGAACGGGTGCTCCTCGCGCGAACCGAGCCCGTCAGCGCTTCCGCATTCACGCGGCTGACCTCTCGGCCGAGCCTGCTCTCGGGCGGTACCAGCCACAGCTCCGGGGTGCTCGAGACCCCGGTTCGCCCCGGCAAGGTGGCGAAGGGCTGGCTGGAAGCCGGGCTCACGCTCGGCGGTCTGAAGCTCTCGAGCGTCAGCCCGACGCAGGACACGAGCGGCGGGAAGACGAGCACCGGTCTCGAGCTGGTCTACGGCTCCGACGCGAGTTTCCGGCGGTCGGTGACCATCGACGAGACGAGAAGCCCGGTTGATCACAGGGAGTGGGAGTCGATCCCGAAGGGATCCATCAGGATCACGAAGGGCGGAGGGTCCGACGAAAACGGTGGCGAGTACGTCTTGTGGTCGGGCTACGTCGTCGAGGACGGCGTCTACGTCACGATCCAGACGGGAGTCAGCCGCGCCTCGGTGCTCGAGGCTGCCCGTGCTCTGAGGCCCGCGTGACGAAGACGCCCCTCGGCGCCGTATATCTCCCGTGAAGCCGAGCGCACGGGACTTCAAGGAGGTGGCAGAGCGCCACCTCGACGACGTGCACGCATTCCTCGTGTACCTGACGGGAGACCGAAACGTGGCCGAAGACCTGACAGCAGAGACGTTTGCCCGGGCGCTGGAGCGGTGGCGCCGTTACGACCCGCGCCGAGGGAGCGCGCGCACCTGGCTCTGCCAGCTCGCGCGCTCGACGGCTCTCGATCACTTCCGTGCCGAGGATCGCCGCCGCAGGCGGGAAGGGCGCTGGGCGCTCGACGTGCCCGAGGCCGGCGAGGCTGTCTTCGGGGAGGGCCTCTCGCCGGAGCTCGAGCGCGCGCTGTCGCGGTTGTCCGCCGCCGAGCGCGAGGTCGTGGCCCTGCGGATCGTGCTCGAGCTGGACGGCGAAAGCGCGGGCCGCGTACTGGGGATCAGCGCGACGGCGTGCTCGACGCGCCTCAGCCGCGCTCTGCAGAAGCTGGAGAAGGAGGTGGGCGCCGATGTCGCCGCTTGAGCTCGTGGACGATCGCTTCGGGGAGCTCGCGCGCGAGCTGCGCGCGGCTCGGCCGGTCACTTCGGAAGGGCTGCGCGAGCGCGTTCACGCGCTCACCCCGCGCCGGGCGCCGCGCTTCGAGTTCAACCTGCGCAAGCTGGCTCCCGCGGTTGCCCTGGCGGCGATCGCCGTGAGCCTCGCCGTGGCCGGAGGCCTCGGGCTCGAGCACGGCTCGACTGGAGCCGAGCAGAGTCTCCGAGTCCCGAAGGTCTCGACACCTGGCTCACAGTTCTCGCCTGTCCCGCACGCTGAGGCGCTCCAGCAGAAGGCCTTTGGACGAGACGCGTTGGCCCCTGTTGTCGGGCGGCTGCAGCAGTACGACGCGGATCTCACCGTGCGCGTCGACAACCGTGACGACCTCTCGAAAACCACCCAGGACGCGCTCCGCTTCACGCGGCGGCTCGGCGGGTTCGTCGTCTGGGCGAGGTACGCGGCCCCGAGTGACGGCGGCGACTCGGAGCTCGCGCTGCGAGTCCCGGTCGACCGTGTCCAGGCCGCAATCGCGCACTTCTCCGCGTACGGCGAGCTCGTGCGTCAGCGGATCGTGCTGAAGGATCTCCAGCAGCGGGTCGACGACCTGTCCGCGCGCATCGGTCGCCTGAGGGCCGAGATCGCGACGATCAAGCGGCAGCTCGCGGGGGTGCTCACGCCCGAGAAGCGAGCGACTCTCGAGCAGCGGCTCCGCCGGGACCAGGCAAGCGTCGCGACGCTCACCCATGCCAAGGCCGGAAGCGTCCGCCGCGCGGGTCTCGCCCGCATCGCGCTGACGATCGCCGCCCAGCCGAAGCCGGCCGCCGCGCCGGGCCGCCTCCACCGGACGATCCACGAGGCGGGCTCGGTGCTCGTGCGGGAGCTCGAGGTGCTGCTCTACGCGCTGGTCGTCGCGGGGCCGCTGCTCCTACTGGGCCTTGCGGCGATTCTCGCGGGCAGGATGGCGCGCCGCCGTTCCGACCGCCGCCTCCTCGAACGGAGCTAGTGGACGATCTTGAAGCGCGGCTTCGTCACGACGAGCCGCACCGGGTCCGACCAGGAGAGCTGCGGCTTCGGGCCGATCATCAGGTTGTCGATCCCTCGCACGCGGTAGAACCAGGTTCCCGGGGTGAGCGGGAGCATCAAGGACGTCGAGAACGTCGTCTGGCTGCCGGCGGTCTTCCACGGATACGCCTTGTGGCTCCACTGCACCTCGTACTTGTCCGTGGCGAGCGTCGGCTGCCACGCGACGAGCGGCTGGCCGTAGAACTTCGGGCTGTGCTTTGGCGCGCTGACCAGCTTGCCGTTTGGTGAGAGGCCGGAGGCGAACGGTGCCGACTGGCCAGTCACGGCGGGCTCGCTGGACTTCCCGAAGGTGAGCTTGCGCCCGGCCGCGCAGGAGTCTTGCGTCAGCTCGGCGTCGCGGTACTTGACCCCTCCGCTCGGCCGCACGACGGTCTCGCCGGCCGAGTGGAAGTTGGACACGGGAGCGGTGAGCGTGATGTCGTTCCCGACCACGCCCTGGACGATCGCGTGCTCCGCGAACGGCGAGCCGATCTGCAGCGGGTCGCCGCTCAGGATTCCGGTCGCGTTGGCGACGGTGATCGTCGTCGCGCCTGCGAGGACGGGAAGCGCCAGCACCGTGGAGAGCACCTGGTCGGGGACGATGTCGACCGGCATGACCGTCCAGTAGTAGCGCCCGCTCGGCCAGTCGCTGTCCCAGAGGTCGACCTTGGCGGCCGACGAGTTGGACGAGAGGTCCATCTCGTTGGTCTTCACCGTGAGGTCGTCCGCGGTCTTCGAATCCGGCTCGGCTCCGCCCGGGAGGAATGACGTGGTCGCGGCGATGACGCCGTTGACGTCGCTTGGCATCGCCAGCGGACCGCTCTCGCGGGGGACGTAGGCCGGGCTGCCGACGATCGCGCCCCGGAAGACCGGGTTGAGACAGTCCTCGTCGGTGAAGACCTCGACGCGATAGAGGTCGTAGGGGTTGCCCCAGATCGACGTGTCCCCGCTGTAGAGGAAGGCCGGCATGACCTCGTGCGCTCGGGTGTGCGTGGAGTCGGAGACGACCTTGGAGATCGTCTGCTGGACGGTCAGCGGTCCGGTCGCGAACGGGGGGTTGTTGCTCGTGTAGATCGGGCTCCACGGGCCGTACGAGACGGTCGGGATGCCGTTGTCGGGGTTGCCGTTGAGCTGTCGCATGGCGCGCACGCGCCACGACACGGTCCCGGTCCAGGACGGGTCCTGGTGGAAGCTGTAGTACTCGCGCTCGTCGGCCATGTTCGTCCGTGTCGTGAAGCGCTTGTCGGCGTCGACCAGCCAGACCGTGTAGCCGCTCGCGCCCGGGACCGCGCTCCATCGGAGCAGCCCGGGGTAGCTTGGCGCGAGCGGCGCGGGAACCGACGTCCAGCGCATGTTGAAGCCGAACGGAGTGCTCCACTTTCCCGACGCCCTTCGGCGTCACCGCGCGCACGTGCGCGTAGAGCGAGTAGGGCTGGCCGGTCATCCAGGGCAGCGAGATCGGGACCGAGACCGCGGGGATCTTCAGGCCGTTGGCCGACCAGACGATCGCGTTGTCGTTGAAGCTCCTGCTGGTCGCGAGCTCGAACTGGTAGGTGCGCGCGCCCCTGACCGGACTCCAGCCGAACGAGGGCGTCCGCGCGAAGGTGTGAACGACCGGCTCGTCCGCCCGAAGCGCGAACCCGTGCAGGCCTTTCGGGGCCGCACTCGCGCGCGCCTGCGCAGAACCGCAGACGGCGAGCGCGACCAGCAGCACGACACCACAACGGACGCGAGCCATCGTTGGAGAGGTTTCGGCACCTCGGAGCCTCCCGGACTCACTCGATCGAGTGACTCAGTCGAGGGACAGGGCTCGCTCCAACGCCGCGCCGGCCGCCAGGACGAGGGCGTCCGAGCCGGGTGAAGCGGCCAGCTGCACCGAGGCGGGCAGCCCGTCCTCGGCGGGGCCGCACGGGAGCGCAAGCGCCGGCCACCCCGTCGCATTGAACGGGAACGTGAGTCTCGTCAGCGTGTCGCGCAGGGCCAGCTCGTCCTGCTCGGTGCGCGGGGCTACGCTCACGATTGTGGGGGTCAGCAGGAGCTCGACCTCCGTCGCGGCGTCGAGCAGGCGCTCGCGGTAGAGCTCGCGGGCCTCCGCGGCGTGCGTGTACTCGGCGTCGGTCACGGCCAGACAGCGCTCGAGCTTGGCGCTGACGTTCTCGCCGTACGAGTCCGCGTGCTCCTCGAAGAGCTCCCGGTGGACGTCGGCCGCCTCGCGCATGAACGCCGGGGTGAGACCCTTCGGAAGCGGGATGTCGAGCGGGCGTCGGTGTTCGAAACGATCCGCTGCCCTCTCGACACGGGCCCGGACGAGAGGGTCGGCGAGATCGAGCCAGAGGATGCCGACCTCGAGGTCGGCGAGCGCGAGCTCGGTCGGCTCGAAGCCGGGCGCGAGCGCCTCGAGCATCCGAGAGCAGCCTGCGACGTCCCGAGCCATCGGCCCGGCGTGGTCGAAGGTCGGCGCGAGCGGGAAGCACCCGTCGAGCGGCACGAGCCCGAAGGTCGGCTTGAAGCCGGTGATGCCGCAACAGGCCGCAGGTATCCGGATCGAGCCGCCCGTGTCGGTGCCGAGCGCGGCCTCGGCCAGTCCGGCCGCCAGGGCTGCCGCCGACCCGCCGCTGGACCCGCCTGCGACTCGGCCCTCGGCCAACGGGTTCGGGACGATGCCGAAGTGCGGGTTCTCGGAGGTCGTTCCGTACGCGAACTCGTGCAGGTTCGTCTTCCCGACGTCGACGTAGCCGGCTGCCTCGAGCCGGCGAACGGCCTCCGCGCTCTCGGTCGGAACGTGCTCGGCGAAGAGGATCGAGCCGTAGGTCGTGACGAGCCCCGCGGTGTCGAACAGGTCTTTGACCGCGAGCCGCATTCCAGGAGGCACGGCCTCGGCCTCTTCGGGCCGCGCGAGGAAGATCCCCTCGGCGGCAGCGCTCGCAGAAGTCACGGTCTCGTCACGATTGCGTCACTCACACGTGCGGACTTCCCGAATAGGATCGCCTCGGGGAGGAGGCCGGGCGAACCGTACTAAGGGAAGGCCCGCCGTCTCGCGAGGCGGGGCCGCGGCGCTCAGTCCAGCGCGAGGTAGATGAACGCGACCACGACGGTCGCACCCAGCAGGAACAGGAACACGGCGAACAGCGCCAGGCCGAAGCCCAGGTTCTTCCGCTCCAACTCCCTCTGGTCGGCCGGTTCCATCAGAGCAGCGGGTCGATCGCCATCGCGACAAACAGGATCGCCAGGTAGAGGAGCGAGAAGTGGAAGAGCGTCCGGGCGCGCACCGGAGTCGTCTCCCGGCGGAGGCGCCACGCGAGCCAGAGAAACGCAGCCCCGAGCAGGAGCGCCACCGCCAGGTAGAGGACGCCTGCTGTCCGGTAGGCGAACGGCAGCAGCGTGACTGCGAAGAGCACCACCGAGTACAGGAGGATCTGGCGGGTCGTCTCGCGGTCTCCGCGCACGACGGGAAGCATCGGGATCCGCGCCGCCTCGTAGTCGCGCTTGATCAGCAGCGCCAGCGCCCAGAAGTGTGGCGGAGTCCAGAAGAAGACGATCAGGAAGAGGAAGAGCGCGGGTAGAGCGAGGCTGCCCGTCACGGCCGCCCAGCCCACGAGCGGCGGCACCGCGCCGGCCGCGCCGCCGATGACGATGTTCTGCGGCGTCGAGCGCTTCAGCCAGCCCGTGTAGACGAGGACGTAGAAGAGGTTCCCGACAAGCGCCAGCACCGCTGTCAGCACGTTCACGTACGACGCCAGCAGCACGAACGAGAAGGCCGAGAGCGCGAGCCCGAACTCGAGCGCGCGGGCAGGTGGAATCCGCTCTCCGGCGACGGGCCGGTCACCGGTCCTCGGCATCAGCCGGTCGATGTCGCGGTCGAGTACGTGGTTGAGCGCGCTCGCCCCGCCGCACGCGAGTGCGAGGCCGGCCAGGGTCACGGCCAGGGTCGAGAGTGGCGGAACTCCGTGGGCGCCGACGAACATCCCGGCGGCGCCGGTCAGTAGGAGCAGCGTCATGATCCGCGGCTTCGTCAGCGTCACGTAGTCGCGGAACGCCGCTCTCGGAACCGGCTCGCCCCGGAAGCACGCGGCGAACGCGACGAGTGCGGCCGCCAGCGCGAGTCCGGCGAACGTGAGATGAAGGGGTCGCGGCGTGACGAGTGCCGCCGCGAGGAACGCGAGGAGCGCGGTCGCGGCAGGCACGAGCAGCCGCCGGTGCGCGATCCACGCCGCCGCGAGAAGCGCGCACAACGGCGGCAACGCGAGTCCCGCCAGTGCGCGGTGCGCGGATCCGAGCCCGAGCGCGCCGCTCACGACCGCAGCTGCGCACGCGCAGGCCGCGGTCAGGGCGATCAGCCGCAGCCAGGGGCCGGGCGCCGGGCTAGGCACGACCCTCCGCGAGGCGGCGCCTCAGGTCGCGGAGCGGCCGCGGGCTCGACACGTAGGGAACGCGATCGAAGTTGTGCGGCGGCGGCGGCGAGGTCGGGTACCACTCGAGCGTGTCCGCCAGCCAGGGGTCGTTGCCGGCCCGCACGCCCGAGTGCGCCGTCTTCACGACGTTCACGAAGAAGAACAGGATCCCGACCGCCATCACCGCCGAGCCGATCGTCGAGACGAGGTTGTACCACTCCCAGACTCCGCCGTAGGAGTACGTGTAGACCCGGCGCGGCATCCCGAGCAGCCCGAGGAAGTGCATCGGGAAGAAGGTGAGGTTCATACCGATGAACATCAGCCAGAAGTTGAGCTTTCCGAGGCGCTCGTCGAGCATACGCCCGAACATCTTCGGCCACCAGTAGTAGAGCCCGGCGAAGATCCCGAAGATCGAGCCGCCGAAGAGCACGTAGTGCAGGTGCGCGACGATGAAGTACGTGTCCGTCACCTGCCAGTCGAACGGGTATGCGGCGACGAAGATCCCCGAGAGGCCGCCGATCGTGAAGACGGCGATGAATCCGAGCGCGAACAGCATCGGCGTGTCGAAGATGAGGTTTCCTCGCCAGGTGGTCGCGAGCCAGTTGAAGATCTTGATGCCGGTCGGAATGGCGATCAGCATCGACGTGATCATGAAGAAGCCCTGCACGTAGTCCGGGAAGCCGACCGCGAACATGTGGTGCGCCCAGACCAGCATCGAGAGGAAGGCGATCCCTACCGTCGAGAGCGCGATCGCCTTGTAGCCGAAGATCGGCTTGCGCGAGAAGACCGGGATGATCTCCGAGACCATCCCCATCGCGGGGAGGATCATGATGTAGACCTCGGGGTGGCCGAAGAACCAGAAGGCGTGCTGCCAGAGGAGCGCGCTTCCGCCCTGGTCGGGGATGAAGAAGTGGGTGCCGACCTGCCGGTCGAGCAGCAGCAACGTCAGCCCGCCCGAGAGCGCCGGCAACACGAGCACGAGCAGCAGGGCGTAGATCTCCATCGCCCACACGAAGAGCGGCATCCGCATCCACGTCATCCCGGCCGTGCGCATGTTCTGGATCGTGACCAGGAAATTGATCGCTCCGGCCAGCGACGAGAGCGTGAGGATGTGGAGCGAGAGGATCCAGAGGTCGACGCCGTGCCCGGGCGTGTACTGGTCGGTTGCGAGCGGCGTGTAGCACGTCCACCCGCACTTGGCCGCGCCTCCGCCGGCGAAGAAGCTCGAGTAGAGGACGATCCCGCCAAGCAGGAAGAGCCAGTACGAGAGCGCGTTCAGCCTCGGGAAGGCCATGTCGCGGGCGCCGATCATCAGCGGGACGAGGTAGTTGCCGAAACCGGCGAGGATCGGCACGACGACGAGGAAGACCATCGTCGTCCCGTGGATCGTGAACAGCTCGTCGTAGGAATCGCGGCGGACGAAGTGCTCGTTCGGCGTCGCGAGCTGGGCGCGCATGAGCAGTGCGAGGATCCCGCCCGCCACGAAGAAGGCCAGCGTGGTTGCGATGTAGAGGATCCCGATCCGCTTGTGGTCGGTCGTCGTCAGCCAGCTCGAGCCGCGGCCACGGGAGATGACCACCGACGCCGATACGGGCTCGGCCCTAGCCGCCACCGGTGCCTCCCGTGTGGAAGTGCCTGTTCAGGTACGCGATTGTCGCGGCCAGCTGCTCGGGGTCCCAGGTCTTGCCCACGGCGGGCATCTTTCCGCGCCCCGTTCGAAGCAGCAGCGCCAGCGCGCTCGGGTCGGCAAGCAACGGGCTCGTTGCGATCGGCGGGCCGATGTCCCCCTGGCCGGCAAGCCCGTGACACTTGGCGCACACGCCTATGAAGGTCTCGCGCGCGAGAGCCTGGGGCAGATGGGCCCGCTCGAGTACCCAGGCGTCGTACTGCTCCGGCGGCAGCACCTGAACGCTCGCGAGCATGTGCGTGTGCTGGAGGCCGCAGAACTCGGCACACCGTCCGGGGAAGGCGCCGAGCTTCAGCGCGCGGAAAGACATGTGGTTGACCCTCCCCGGGATGGCGTCCATCTTTCCACCGAGCGACGGCACCCACCAGCTGTGCGCGACGTCTGCCGAGCTGATGTCGAGCTCGATCTTGCGGTCGAAGGGCACGCGCAGGGTGTCTACCGACCTGGCCCCGTTCGGATAGGTGAACAGCCAGTAGAACTGGTGAGCCTCGATCTTGATCGTCTGAGGCGTTGTGCCGGCGGGCGCGTTGCGGATACCGGCCGCCTTGTAGAGGACGAACGCCGCGATCACGGCGAGGATCAGCACGGGGCCGACCGTCCACGCGAGCTCCAGGTTCGTGTGGCCGCGAATCTGCGGGCCTTCGACCTCGCGTGCACGGCCTCGGCTGCGATAGCGGACGACGAAGACGAGGAGCGTCACCTCGACCAGACCGAAGATCAGCGCTGAGACTCCGAGGATCAGCCAGTAGATCGAGCGGATGTCGTGCGCCTGGGGCGAGGCGGGCGAAGGCGGCGCGAGCCCGCCGTTACCGGCGAGCGCCACCCCCGCGCAAACGAGCGAGAGCAACGCGACGCACCAGAGCAAGAGCAGGCGGCGCACAGGCGGGTGGCATTCTACGAGCGATGCTAGAGCGCACGCGCGTGGTGTTGCCGGCCGGGGTCGGCGAGCAGTTCGAGGTCTTCGTCAACGGGGTGCCCCAGCAGGCCGGCCGCGACTTTCGCCGCAGCGGCGGCGAGCTCGTCTTCGAGCGCTCCCTGGCCCGCGAGGGCAAGCTCGGTTTCTGGCGCTGGCTCTCGCTCTTTCTCGGCGTGGCCGGTACGTACCGTCAGAACGACAGCGTGGACGTCGTCTACGAGGTGGACGGCCGGCGCGTCGTGGCGTCGGGGCTGCCCTTACAGCGCGAGGGTTAAACGGCTGCGCCGGCAAAGCCGGCACAGCCTCTCAATCGGCGTCGCAAGCGACGCCTTCAGTCGGCCCGCACGTCCACGGGTTCGTCGTCGACGAGCACGTGTGTCTCCTCGAGCCGGCAGTCGACCGCCCAGCGGGCGATCGCATGCAGGACGGCATCGAGCTCTTCCTCGGAGCTCTCCTCGACCCGGACCTCCCAGCGCTCTCCGCCGAGTGGGACGATGTCGATCTGGGCGAACGGCACGAGGTCGCGGACGAGCTGCGTAGCGGCAGAAGACGTCGGGGCCTCGATGCGGACGGTGCGGATGGCGCTCCCCTCGGGCGGCGGGAGCCCCAAGGGTACCTCAGCGATCGAGTCAGTCGACGAGTGTCAGGACCTCGTCGAGGACGGCCAGGCCCTCGTCGAGCTCCTCGCGCGTGATCGTCAGCGGCGGGGCGACGATGATCACGTTCCAGTGGGTCATCAGGTAGAGGCCGCGCTCCATGGCCGCCTTCGCGAGACCCGACACCGGCGCGAGCGCCTCACCAGACGCGTTGAACGGCACGAGCGGCTCGCGGGTCTCCCGGTCGCGGACGAGCTCGATTCCCCAGAAGAGGCCCTTGCCTCGCACCTCGCCGATGGACGGATGGCGCTCCGCGAGCCTCGGCAGCTCCTCGGCGAGGACCTCGCCCATAGCGGCGGAGTTCTCGACGATGCCCTCCTCCTGGAAGGCCTCGATCGCTGCGATCGCGGCTGCGCAGGCCAGCACGTGGCCGGAGTACGTGAGACCTCCGGCGAAGAATTTGTCCTGCGCCCAGTCGGCGAGCTTGCGGTTGATCACCATCGCCCCGAGCGGCACGTAGCCGGAGTTGATCCCCTTCGCGACCGTGAGGATGTCCGGGACAACGTCCCAGTGCTCGCAGGCGAACCACGTGCCGGAGCGCCCGAAGCCGGCCATTACCTCGTCGAGGATCAGCAGGATCCCGTGGCGGTCGCAGACCTCCCGGATCGACTGCAGGTAGCCGTCGGGCGGAACGATGATGCCGTTCGTCCCGACGATCGTCTCCATGATCACCGCCGCCACGTTCTGCGGCCCTTCGTACTGAAGGAGCTCTTCCAGGTGGGGCCCGCCCGAACAGACCGGGCAGGGATCGGGGTGGCCCGCGGGGCAGCGGTAGGTGTACGGGTCGAGCATCCGGACGACGCCGGGGATCCCGGGCTCGGCGGGCCAGCGGCGCGGGTCGCCGGTGAGCGTGATCGCACCGGCCGTAGCTCCGTGGTACGAGCGGTAGCGCGCGATCACCTTGTGGCGCCCCGTGTACCAGCGGGCGAGCTTGATCGCGTTCTCGTTTGCCTCGGCGCCGCCGTTCGTGAAGAACGACATGGTCAGGTCGCCGGGTGTCACCTCTGCGATCAGCCGCGCGAGCTCGGAACGGGTCTCGTGCGCCATCGGGGGTCCGATGGTGGTCAGCTTCTGCGCCTGCTCCACAATCGCGGCCACGACTTTCGGGTGCTGGTGGCCGATCGAGACGTTGACGAGCTGCGAAGCGAAGTCGAGGTACCGGTTGCCGTCGTAGTCCCAGAAGTACCGGCCCTCGGCGCCGGCGATCGGCAGCGGCGAGATCTGGCTCTGCACCGACCAGGAGTGGAGGACGTGCTGCTTGTCGAGCTCCTGGATCCGCTTCGCGTCGAGCCCTGCTTCGACTGCCATGCTGCGATCGTAGCTCGTCGCTCGGTAACAGTCTGTTAACAGTCGGCCGTTAGGTTGCCTGTTCCTAGCAAGTTGTAGACCCATCTGTCAGCGGACGGAATGTCGCGGAGCGGTTTACCAGCAGGAAGGGGAGATATTCGGATGAGACGGACAACACTCGCGGTGGCACTGGTCGTCGTGCTCGCCGCACTCGCAGGAAGTGGGACCGCGGTCGCCAAGACGGGCGGCGGCGGTCACGGTAAGGGACACGGACACGGACATGGGAAGAAGCATGGAAAAGGTGGGGGCGGCGGCGGGACGCCGAGCGTCAAGATCATCGCGTCGGGCTTCAACAACCCGCGCGGCCTTACGTTCGGCCCGGGTGGCCTCTATGTCGCCGAGGGCGGTCTCGGTGGGACTCATAGCTCGGCCAGCGACTCCTGCCCCCAGGCGCATGGCGCCGCCGCGCCGTACTTCGGCAGCACCAACGACCCGGTGCTAGGTGGACGCATCTCGAAGATCGACCGCAAGGGGAACGTCTCGACCGTCGTCAATGCGCTGCCCTCGAGCCAGACCAGCCCGGCTCTGGGCAACCTCGTGAGCGGCGTCTCGAGCGTCCAGTTCCTCGGCCACAAGCTCTACGGGCTGCTCGCGGGAGCCGGCTGCTCACACGGCGTGCCCACGGTTCCGAACGGCGTCTTCAAGGTCGGCAAGAGCGGGACCTGGAAGATCATCGCCGACCTCAGCGCGTTCCAGGCCGCCAACCCGGTGGCCCAGCCGGACGACGAGGACTTCGAGCCGGACGGGACGTGGTACAGCATGGGCGTCGGCGGGAACGCGCTCTACCCGATGGACTCGAACCACGGCGAGCTCGACAAGGTCACGCCGTCCGGGAAGATCAGCCGCGTGGTCGACATCTCCGCCCAGCTGGGCCATGTCGTGCCCACGGCGATCACTGAGCAGCGGGGCAAGTCTCACGGCCGCGGCTGGAAGCACCACGGCCACACGCCGAACTTCTACATCGGCAACCTCGGCGTCTTCGGGCCTGAGGACGGCGCGGTGCCGAACGAGAGCGTCTGGAAGCTCGGCAACGACCTCAAGCTCAAGCAGCGGGCCACGGGGCTCGAGCAGGTGCTCGGGCTGGCCTTCCGCGGCGGCAAGCTCTACGCGCTCGAGATGAGCACGACCCCCGGTGGACCGACTCCGGGGACAGGCGCGCTCGTCCAGGTCGGGCCGAACGGGCCGGTCAAGACGATCGCCTCGGGCCTGATCTTCCCGACCGGAATGACGGTCGGCCGGGACGGCGCGTTCTACGTCTCCGAGCAGGGCTTCGGCTTCGGCGCAGGAGAAGGCCGCGTCCTGAAGATCACGACGCACTGACCTACACGGCATCCGGGCCGGCTCTCAGGGGCCGGCCCGGATGGCCGGTCGTTCCGCGCTAGGCTGGCACCAGCGCGAAGAGCGAGGAGGCCGGCGATGACCGAGGTAGCGGAGCAGCGCAACACGCAGGCGGGCGACGAGGTCGCGCGCATCAGCCACTGGATCGACGGAGGCCGGGTCGAGGGTGCCTCCGGCCGCAGCGGCCACGTCTACAACCCGGCTGTGGGCGTCCAGACCGGCGAGGTCGATTTCGCGAGCACCGAGGAGGTCGACGCGGCTGTTCAGGCGGCCAGGCGCGCCTTCGAGGGCTGGCGCGCGATGTCGCTCTCGCGCCGCACCGAGCTCTTCTTCCGCATCCGCGAGCTCGTTCACGACCACGTCGAGGACATCGCGCGCATCCTCACGCTCGAGCACGGCAAGGTCCTCTCGGACGCGAAGGGCGAGGTCGCGCGCGGGCTCGAGGTGATCGAGTACTGCTGCGGAGTTCCCGAGCTGCTCAAGGGCAGCTACTCGGAGCAGGCCTCGACCGGAATCGACGTCTACTCGATCCGCCAGCCGCTCGGGGTCGTCGCGGGGATCACGCCGTTCAACTTCCCGGCGATGGTGCCCATGTGGATGTGGGCGCCGGCGATTGCCTGCGGCAACACGTTCGTGCTCAAGCCTTCCGAGAAGGATCCCTCGGCGTCGCTGTTCACCGCCGAGCTGCTCAAGGAAGCCGGGCTCCCGGACGGCGTCTTCAACGTGGTGCACGGCGACAAGGTCGCGGTCGACGCGATCCTCGAGCACCCGGGCATCGCGGCTGTCTCGTTCGTCGGCTCGACGCCGATCGCGCGCTACGTCTACGAGACGGGCACCGCGAACGGCAAGCGCATGCAGGCGCTCGGAGGCGCGAAGAACCACATGGTCGTGTTGCCGGACGCCGACATCGACATGGCCGCCGACGCGGCGGTCAGCGCCGGCTACGGCTCGGCCGGCGAGCGCTGCATGGCCGTCTCGATGCTGGTCGCGGTCGGTCACGCCGCGGACGACCTCGTCGACGCGATCAAAGAGCGCCTGCCCAAGGTCGTGGTCGGCGACGGGCTCGACCCCGAGTCCGAGATGGGCCCGCTCGTCACCCGCGAGCACCGCGACAAGGTCGCCTCGTACATCGACCGGGGCCGCGACGAAGGCGCCACGGTCGTCACCGACGGCCGCGAGACCGCGCCCGACAACGGCGGCTTTTTCCTCGGCGTGTCGCTGCTCGACAACGTGAAGCCCGAGATGGACGTCTACAAGGACGAGATCTTCGGCCCGGTGCTCGGCGTCACGCGCGTCGAGACCTACGACGAGGCCGTCCGCCTCGTGAACGAGAACCCCTACGGCAACGGCGTCGCGCTCTTCACGCGCGACGGAGGCGTTGCGAGGCAGTTCCAGTTCGACGTCAACGCCGGAATGGTCGGCGTCAACGTGCCGATCCCGGTGCCGGTCGCGTACTACTCGTTCGGCGGCTGGAAGAGCTCGCTCTTCGGCGACCTGCACATCTACGGGCCCGAGGGGATGCAGTTCTACACGCGCGGCAAGGTCGTCACCTCGCGCTGGCCCGACCCGGCGACGAGCAAGGTCGACCTCGGCTTCCCGCAGACGCGCTGAGTGATGGTCATCGGGGTCGCGCTCTTCGAGGGCGCCGAGGAGCTGGACTGGGCCGGGCCGTGGGAGGTGCTCGCCGCCTGGGCCGGCCAGTGGCCCGACGACGGCGTTCGCGTCTTCACGATCGCGCGCTCAGGACGGTCCGATCACCTGCGCCAAGGGGCTGCGCGTCCTCCCGGACGAGACGTGGGAGAGCGCGCCGCCGCTCGACGTGCTCGTCTACCCGGGCGGCCGGGGCACGCGAACGGGAGCTCGCAGACCAGGCGGTGCTGGACTGGCTGCGCGGCCTCGCCGGAAACGACACGCTGATGACGAGCGTCTGCACCGGCTCGCTCGTGTTCGCGGCCGCGGGCCTCCTCGACGGCCGGCCGGCGACGACGCACTGGGGCTCGCTCGAGACGCTGCCGACGCTCGGCAACGACATCGAGGTGCGGCCCGACGACCGCTACGTCGACACGGGCAACGTGATCACGGCCGCCGGAGTGTCGGCCGGGATCGACATGGCTCTCCACCTGGTCGAGCGGCTCCACTCGACCGAGCGCGCACAAGAGGTGCGGCGCTACATCCAGTACGACCCCGACCCGCCGGTCTGAGGCTCAGAGGCCTGGGCTTCGCGGCCATGTCGACCACGATCAGGATCAGCAGCACCGTGTCGAAGCGGAAGATCATGAAGAGCCGGTTGATGCGGCGCCGCACCTCTTCCGACTCGGGGCCGTGCTCCTGCGCCGCGTGGTCGATCCGTCCCAGCTCCGGTCCGACGAACAGGCACGCCGATCGCCGCCGCGATCGCCCAGCCGACCAGCGCGAAGTCGATCCAGAACTGGCCCCAGCCGAAGTTCCCCTTCTCGACCAGCGCGATGCCGAACGCGAGGACCGCGAACAGCGCCGGCGTGTAGACGCGAGTCCCGATCCAGGCGCCCGCCTTGCCGATCGACGCCAGCGTCTCGGAGTCCTTGCGGCGCTCGAAGACGATCCCGAGCGTCGTGAGCGTGATGTCGCCCCCGACCCAGATGACGACGCAGAGGACGTGGAGCGCCTTGTAGATCTCGTACGAGGTCGGCGCGTACCAGAGGATCGCGATCAGCCCGACGAGGAGCGCGACGCCGGCGAGCATCGCCGAGGCGGCGAACGGAGCTTTCGCAGGGCTCGTCGCCGTGGTCATCCGGTTCGAGCCGCGGTCTTCGGCTTCAGCTCCTGACCGAACTTCGCGCGTGCAACGAACTGCCCGATCCCGGGTGATGCGACGAGCTGGTCGCCCTCCACGAGCACATGGCCGCGCAAGAGA
>CAVVBZ010000028.1:0-13334 GCA_963746635.1 uncultured Actinomycetes bacterium
CAGCGGGTCGAGGCGCGGCTCGCCGAGCGTGGCCTGCGCCTGGAGCTGACCGACGCCGCTCGGGAGACGCTCGCCGAGGCGGGCTGCGACCCGACCTACGGCGCGCGGCCGCTCAAGCGCGCGATCCAGCGCATGCTCGAGAACCCGCTGGCGCTGCGGCTCCTGGAGGGCGAGTTCGCGGAAGGCGATGTCGTCCGGGTCGACTCGCGTGACGGCGAGCTGCTCTTCGAGAAGGCCGCGACCGCCGAGCCGGTAACCGCCTAGCCGTCGTGGCCAGAGCAGGCGCCAGGCAGCCGCTTCCACCTCCGCTGCCGCCGGAGACCCGGACGGTCGGCCAGCTCGTCGCCGAGACGATCAACCTCTATCGGCGGCGCTTCTGGGCCTCGCTCGCGCTCGGGGTCGGGCCGGCTGCCGCCGCGGTGGGTCTGGCGGCGATCCCCGGCTGGTGGGCGCTCGCGTTCGCCCTCACCGTGTGGGTGCTGCTCATGACCGCGTCGTACGTGCGCGCGGTGACGATCGCCGTCGGCGAGCCTGTGGAGCGACGCGCGATCTGGACGGGCTTTGCGGTCGGGTGCGTCGTCCTGCTGCCCGCGCCGCTCCTGCTCAGCCTCTTCGTCCTCCCGGCGATCGTGTGGCTGGGGCTCGTCGGGCTCGCGGTCCCGGCTGCGCTGATCGAGCGGAAGGGCTTCCGGGAATCGCTCCGGCGAGGCTTCGAGCTCGGCCGGGCGGATCCGGTGCACGCCATCGGCTCGCTGGCGACGCTCGTGATCGTCGGCTTTCTGACCTCGACGGTGCTCTTCTTCCTGCTGCTCGGTGGCGGCGAGATCCTGCGCGACGCGGCGGCCTTCATGTCGCTGCTCGTGATCTCGCCCATACTGTTCCTCGGCGCTGCTCTGCTCTATTTCGACCAGGCGGCGAGAGTCAAAACGAGGAGGAACGATGCCGACGTACATCATGCTCTCCAACCTGACCGCGCAGGGCGTGCAGACGCTGAAGGCGAACCCCGACCGGCTCCGGGAGGTCAATCGTGACGTCGAGGAGCTCGGCGCGAAGGTCGTCCACCAGTGGGCGACGCTCGGGCCGTTCGACTTCGTGAACGTGGTCGAAGCGCCCGACGCGGAGACGATGGCCCGCGTGTCCGTCGCGCTCGGCGCCCGCGGCAGCGCGAAGCTGCAGACGCTGACGGCGCTGACGATCGACGATTTCCTCAGCTCCCTCGGGTGAGGACGCGCGGTCTCGGTCTTCTTGCGCTCTGCGTGGCCCTCGCCCTATTCGGCGCCGCGTGCAAGAGCACGACGAAGAGCTCGGGGCCGGCGAAGCTTCATGTCACGCAGGTGCTGGTGCGTGGAAGCGGCCTCTACATCGAAGGGTCGTACTCCTACGTCCGGATCGAACGAGACGGCCACCGGATCCGGGAGGTGCGCCTCACGAAGCGGAGCGCGACGATCCGGCTCGATTCCGGTTCGTATCGTCTGGTCAGCTTCCAGCGTCCTTGCGACGGGAACTGCGGCTATCTCGACCCGGCGACCGACGGCTGCCGCGAAGGCTTCGACGCCTCCGCTGGCGAGCTCGTCGAGGCAACCGTGCGACTGACCCCTGGCCGGGGCTGCACGATCGCGTTCGGCTGAACCCTCGGCGCTAGCCCGCAGCTGCGAACGCGACTGCCGTCTTGGCGGCGAGCTGTGCGTTCGCGACTACGAGCTCGCGGTTTACCTCGAGGGTGCGACCGCCGCTCCTGTCGTGCAGGTAGGAGAGGACGAACGGCGTGACCGCCTGACCGGTCACGTTCTGTTGCTCGGCAGCTTTGAGCGCGTCTTCGACGAGCGGCTCGACGTCGATGCCGTTCTCGGGTGGGTTGGCGAGCAGGAGGCCGCCGCCGCCCAGCTCCCAGTGGGCGCGGGCTACGTGCGCTGCCTCGTCGGCCGACTCGACGCGCGCGGAGACCGGCGGGCCGCCGCCGGCCGCGTAGAAGAGCGGCAGCTCGTCCGTCCTGTAGCCGAGCACAGGGACGCCGAGGGTCTCGAGCGCCTCGGCCGTGGCAGGCACGTCGAGCAGCGACTTGGCTCCTGAGCCGACGACGAGCGCTTGCGTGCGCGCGAGCTCGAGGAGGTCGGCGGAGATGTCGGGGCGGTGCGCGAAGCCGCGGTGGACGCCGCCGATGCCGCCCGTGCCCATGAAGCGGATCCCGCAGAGGCGGCACACGGCGAGTGTGCCGCCGACGGTGGTCGCTCCGATTGCGCCCTGGGCAGCGCAGGCCGCGAGGTCGCGCGGACCGGCCTTGAGCGCGTCGGGGCCCGCCTCGCCGAAGCGCTCGAGCTCCTGCTGATCGAGCCCGGCGACGACGGTGCCGTCGAGCACCCCGACCGTAGCGGGCACGGCCCCTTCGGCCCTGACCGCCGCCTCCGCCGCGAGCCCCACCTCCACCCCCACCCTGGGAGGGAACCCGTGGGCGACCAGCGTAGTCTCGAGCGCGACCACGGGCCCGTGCTCGTGGAGAGCTTGTTGCACTTCCGGCGCAATGCGTACGAGATCGGTCACACGTTCCCTCCGCCCGGGTGCGAGCTCACGGCACCGCTCCCATCTGCGCTACACAGCGCGCTGCGGCCTCGACGCCGAGGTCGATCCCGCCGACGATGAAGCCGGCGGCGAGCGCGTCGCCTGCGCCGGTCGTGTCGACGACGTCGCCGGGAAGAGAGTCGCGCTCCTCGACCGCGCCGAGCGCATGAACGGCCACGCCGCGCGAGCCACGCTTGATGACCGCCGTCTCTGCGAGCCCGTACGCGCCGCCGACCAGCTCCCACTCGGGCTCGTTCGCGAAGACGACGTCCGGCGCGAGCTCCTCCAGGCGGGCGCGGAACCGCTCCGGCCCGTACGCGCGGATCGCGCTCCACGAGGAGAGGTCGACGCTCAAACGCGCGCCGTCGCCCCGCGCGAGCGCGGCAGCGGCCAGCGCGGCGTGCCCGATCGGCTCCGCGAGCAGGCTGTAGCCGGAGAGGTGAAGCCACTCGCATCCGTCGAACCAGGCCGGCTCCAGCTCCTCCGCGCGCAGCTCGGGCGCGACGCCGCGGTCGGTCGCCATCGAGCGCTCGCCGTCCGGAGCCACGAACGAGACGACCACGCCGGTTCTCCCACCGCCGCGAGGCCCTGCCAGCTCGACGCCGCGCCGCTCGAGCAGCGAGCGGGCCAGCTCACCCGTCTCGTCCTCGGCGTGTTTGCCGACGAAGCGCGCCTGCCCGCCAAGAGCGGCGATCCACGCGGCCACGTTCGCGGCCTGCCCGCCTGAGACCACGCGTGTCTCGACAGGCGTGTCCGCTCCGGCTGCAAGCGGCTGGGGCGCACGCACGATCACGTCGAGAAGCAGGTCGCCGAGGGTGCACACCATGAGCCTAGAATCGCAGCATGGACGGCAAGCCGAAGACGGAACGGCTCCGGTCGTTCCTCATCGGAGGCCTCGTTGGCGCCTCGGCCGTCCTCGCGGCTGTCCGCCGCAAGCGCGCCCGCGCCCGGCAGACTCCGCCCGGTCTCGCGGCTTTCGAAGACGCGCCTTGCTTCCGCGAAACCGTCCAGCGCGAACGCAGGGCCATAGGGATCGTCGCGAGCAAGGACAGGACGGATCGACCGGTCATCGCAGACGGACGCACGAGGCGGAGCTCGCACGTCCTGAGGTTCGGCATCGCCAGCGATGCCTGGGACCGCCCCAACTATCCTTAGAGCGATGCCGATCTACGAGTACCGCTGTCCGAACGGGCACCTGTTCGAGCTCTTCCAGCGCATGGACGAGGCGCCGCCCAAGGTCTGCGAGACCTGTGGCGAAGGCCCGCTCGAGCGCGTGCTCTACCCGGTCGCGGTGCACTTCAAGGGATCGGGCTTCTACTCGACCGACTACGGGCGCGGCTCCGGCGCGCGCAAGCGCGAGGAGTCCAAGGACGGTTCCGGCTCGTCCGACTCGGAGCCGACGAAGAAGGACGAGAAGAAGGACAAGAAGGAGAAGGCCGCCGAGACTTAGAGCCGTCTAGCGCCCGGGCGCCGGGTTCCCGAGCAGGCAGCCGGGCGGATACGTGTCTCCGGTCGGGGCCGGCGGCTGCGGCGCCGAGCGGCCGAGCACCATCAGGATCACCTTCGCGTTGTCCTCGCTCGGCGTGATGTCTCCGCCGGTCGAGATCCCGCCGAGCCGGCAGTGGATGGTGTCGCCCGCGCGGAACTTGTTCCAGCCGAGCGCGACGAACTGGTTGGCCGAGAGGTCGGTTGCGAGCGGCTTCATCAGATCGCCGCCGATGAAGGGCATCCGCATGAAGGTCTTGTAGCTCGCGAGCTTGGTCATCACCGCCTGGAGCACCTGCTGGTTCCGCTCGCCGCGGGTGATGTCGCTCTCGGCCGGGTCGAGCAGGTTCTTGCGCACGCGCGAGTAGATGAGGGCGCGCCGGCCGTCCAGGTGCTGCTTGCCCCTCGCGAAGCGCCAGCCGGGCCAACGCGCGCAGCGGACGGGCGAGGCGTAGGGGCAGTCGAACTTGGACAGGATCGGGCGCGTCACGACGACGTCGATGCCGCCGACCTTGTCGATCAGGTCGCGGAACTCGGCGAAGTTGACGACGACGACGTGGTTGACGGGGATCGTCGTGTAGTTGGAGATCGTGCGAATCGCGAGTCGCGGCCCGCCGACCTGGAAGGCCGTGTTGATCTTGGCCGTCCCGTAGCCCGGGATGTCGACGCGCAGGTCTCGCGGGATCGAGAGGTAGTAGAGCCGGTGGTGGTCCGGATCGGTGCGCAGGAGCGTGATCGAGTCCGAGTGGCGGTCGCCCGAGCGCGAGACCGCGAGCGAGTGGTCGGTGCCGAGCAGGAGGATCGAGGTCGAGTTCGTCAGCAACGAGCCCTGGTCCGGGGCCAGCGCCTGCCGGGCGGTCGCCGGGAGACGCTTGTTCGCCGCCGAGACGCCGCCGCGGAAGGTCAGGTAGCCGAGCAGGCCCCAGACGATGAAGAACAGGATCACGAGCACGAGCGCGATCCCGATCTCGCGGCCCCAGCGAATCCGCCGCGGCCCGCGCGGTGCTCGCTTCCGGCCCGGCTCGCCGGAGCGCTCCTTGCCGTCCCGGCGGGCACGCGGCTCGCGCGGGGGCGGCTTCGGCGGCGTGACCGTCGGCACCCGGCCCTTGACGCGCCCGCCGCGGTAGAGGCGATATGGCTTCTCTCCGCCGGGCGACGCCATTCGGCGGCGTATGGTAGCCATGGTGGCCGCGAGTCAAGGGAGCACGGGGGCGGACGCGCGGGTGATCGGCGTCGACGTGGGCGGGACGAAGACCCTGGGCGCTGTCGTCAGTCGCGAAGGAACGATCGAGGCGCGGGTCGAGCGGCCCGCCGAGGCCTCGTCCCAGGAGGCGCTGCTCGCCTCGCTCGACGGGGTGGTCGAGGAGCTGCGCGCGGGAACGGAGGCGGAGGCGCTCGGCATCGGCATTCCTTCCCGGATCGACCAGCGGCGTGGGCGGTCGATCGCGGCGGTGAACCTGCCGCTCTCGGAGGTCGACCTCCGCGACCGGATGCGCGAGCAACACGGCTTGCCGGTCGGGATCGACAACGACGCCAACGCTGCGGCGATCGGCGAGTGGAAGGCCGGTGCGGCTCGCGGCGCGGAGAACGTCGTCATGCTCACGCTGGGCACGGGCGTCGGAGGCGGCCTGATCGTCGACGGAAAGCCCTTTCGCGGGGCAACGGGGAGCGGCGCCGAGCTCGGCCACATCGTGATCGACTACGACGGGCCACCGTGTCCTTGCGGCGGCCACGGACATCTCGAGTCCTACGCCTGCGGGCCCGTCGCCGATCGGATCGCACGCGAGCTCTTCGGGCCCGAGTCGGATGCGGAGGATCTCGTCGAGCGGGCGCGTGCGGGCGAGGGCGCCTCGGTCGAGGCGCTGGCCGAGATCGGGCGGAGGCTCGGCGCGGGGATCGCGAGCTTCGTCAACGTCTTCGAGCCGGAGCTGGTCGTGGTGGGCGGCGGTTTCGGCGAGGCGGGGGAGCTCCTGCTGGCGCCGGCCCGGGAGGTCGTCGCGGTCGAGGGGCTGGCACCCGGGCGTGACACGGTCAGGATCGTCGAGGCGGAGCTCGGCGTCGACGCAGGCGTGATCGGAGCCGCGATGATCGCCTTCGAGGCGCTCGCGGCGGAGTAGCCGATGTCTCTCGCGGTCTGCGCGACGCCGATCGGCAACCTCGAGGACGTGACCCTGCGGGTCCTGCGGGAGCTCGCGGAGGCGGACGTCGTCCTGTGCGAGGACACGCGTCACACGCGCAAGTTGCTCGAGCGGCACGGCGTGCGCGCGCGGCTGCTCTCGTATCACCAGCACAACGAGGCGCAGCGAACCGGCGAGCTGCTGCCGCGGCTCGAGGCGGGGGAGCGGCTCGCGCTCGTGAGCGACTCGGGACTGCCGGGAATCTCCGACCCGGGCGCGCGGCTCGTGGGCGCGGCGCTCGAGGCGGGCGTGCCCGTCACGGTTCTTCCGGGCGCGTCGGCGGTGGAGACGGCGCTCGTCGCCAGCGGGCTCGTCGCGGAGCGGTACCAGTTTCTCGGCTACCTGCCACGCGGCGAGCAGGCGTTGCTGGCACTGGCCGAGGAGCTCGCCGGGTGGCCCTGGTCGGTGGTTGCGTTCGAATCGCCGCAGCGGTTGGCGGCATCGCTCAGAGTTCTCGCGCGCGTGATCCCCGAGCGACGGGCAGCGGTGTGCCGGGAGCTGACGAAGCGCTTCGAGGAGGTCGCCGGCGGCTCGGTCGCCGAGCTCGCGGTGCGGTTCGGGACGAAGGTCAAGGGGGAGGTTACGCTCGTGCTCGGACCGGGGGAGCCGACCGCCCCGGACGAGGAGGCAGCGGTCGCTGCGGTGGCGGAGCTGGTGGCAGCGAGCGTCTCACGGCGTCGCGCAGCGGACGTGGTTTCACGCCTAACAGGTGTGTCGAAAAACCGCCTCTACCGCTCCTCTCTGTAATCACATTTGACAACGGGCGCTCGGCCTTGCTACCTTGGCCGAGGTTTGCATAATTGACAACGGAGGTCGTACTGCGAGATGCGTCTGCTCGTTGCAGTGGCTGCGGTTGCCGCGCTCTGTGTCCCAGCACCGGCACTTGGCTGGAGCTGGCCGGTCAACGGGCCGGTGCTGACGTTCTTCTCGTTTGACCAGAGCCGTCCGTACGACGCCGGGCAGCACCGCGGGATCGATATCGGGGCGCCGGCGGGGACGCCGGTGCTTGCGCCGGCCTCGGGCTCGGTCGTGTTCGCCGGGACAGTGCCACGACAGGGAAAGACGGTCACGATCCGGACCGCAGACGGATACTCGGTCACGCTCGTCCACCTCGGCTCGTATTCGGTTCGGCGCGGCGACACGGTCGGGGAACGCGAGCTCGTCGGCGCTGTCGGCCCGACCGGGGACGTCGAGTTGTCGGTCCCGTTCGTCCATCTCGGCGTCCGGCTAACGGCAGACGCGGAGGGCTATGTCGACCCGCTCTCGCTACTGCCTGTCCTGGAAGCGAAGCCGGTTCCTCGCCCTCCGGCGGGCGGTGATCACGTGCCGGTCGAATCCGCGCCGCCGTCGGTTCCGCCGCCGCCTGCTCCGGCCGCTGTGCCGCCTGCCGCAACGGACGAGCAACAAGTGCTGCCTCCTGCGCCAGCGAGCGGCTCTCCTGCCACGGCTCCCTCACGGACGCAACAGAGAGCGCAGCCTGCTGCGAAGGCTCCGACGGAGAACACGCCTCGCCTTCGGCGATCGAGTGTGACGGTAGGAACCGCGGCACCGGCGACCGGCCGACCGCGGAGTCGCTCGGCACGCGACGCCGGCGCGCCGCGTGCTCCGCTCGACAAGGCGTTTCGACGCGGGCTAGGCGCGCTTGCCCGACGTTCGCGTCACGGAGGCCAACCGGTCGCGGCGCTCGCCCGGGGTGGAGGAAGCGGCTTCCTCTCTGCCTCGCTCGCGTTCGGCCTCCTCGTTGCGGCCGTGCCGGCGGCGATCCTGCTCGCCTTCACCTCACGTCGCCGGTTCCGAGCTCCGGTCGGCGGCAGGGCGGCTCGTATCATTGACGGCGATGCGCTTCTACCTGACGACACCCATCTACTACGTGAACGCGACGCCGCACATCGGCCACGCGTACACGACCCTGGCCGCAGACACGCTCATACGGCACCACCGTCAGCGCGGCGACGAGACCTTTTTCCTCACCGGCACCGACGAGCATGCCTCGAAGGTGTACCGCGTCGCCGAGGAGCAGGGGCTCGACGTCAAGACGTACGTCGACGGGATCGCAGAGGACTGGCGGGAGCTTCCTAGGCGCGTCAACGCTGACTACGACTTCTTCATCCGCACCACCGACGAGGGCCACAAGCGCTTCGTCCAGGAGTTTTTGCAGCGGATCTACGACAACGGCGACATCTACCAGGACGTGTACGCGGGCCTCTACTGCGTCGGCTGCGAGGAGTTCAAGAGCGAGGCCGACCTGGTCGACGGGCTGTGTCCCGAGCACGGCATCCCGCCCGAGCACATCGAGGAGACGAACTACTTCTTCCGCCTGTCCGCCTACCAGGATCGGCTCCTCGAGCTGTACGACGCGCGCCCGGATTTCGTCCTGCCGCGCTTCCGCTACAACGAGGCGCGCAGCTTCATCGAGGGCGGCCTCAGGGACTTCAGCGTCAGCCGTGCGGGCCAGCCGTGGGGAGTTCCGATCCCCTGGGACGAAGGGCAGGTCACCTATGTCTGGGTAGACGCCCTCATCAACTACTTGAGCGCGCTTACCTACGCACGTGACGGCGAGGACCTTCGCGACAAGTTCTGGCCGGAAGTTCGGCATCTGCTGGGTAAGGACATCCTGCGCTTCCACTGCGTGTTCTGGCCGGCGCTGCTCCTCGCGGCCGGCTACGACGTGCCGAAGCAGCTGTTCGTGCACGGCTTCCTGCTGCTCGACGATCGCAAGATCTCGAAGTCGCTCGGGAACGTGATCGACCCGCTCGACCTCGTGGACGTCTACGGGAGCGACGCGGTTCGCTTCTGGGCGCTCCGCTCGGTCTCGTTCGGCCAGGATGGGAGCGCATCGGTCGATGCGCTCCACGAGCGCTACGAGCGGGAGCTCGCGAACGACCTCGGCAACCTCGTCTCCCGGACGACCGCGATGATCGCTCGCTACAGCGGCGGACGCGTCTCGCCGGGCGCCCGGAACGAGCAGCTCGCCTCGGCGCTCGAACACCTCCGGGCCAGGCTCGTCCAACGCTTCGATGCCTACGACCTCACGGGCGCGCTCGAGGATGCGTGGGAGGTCGTCCGCCTGCTCAATCGTCATGTCGAGGAGACCGCTCCCTGGCAGCTCGCGAAGGACGAGGCGAAGGCCGGCGAGCTCGCCGCGGTCCTGTACGACCTCGCGGACGGCGTGCGCTCGGTCGCGGTCGCGCTCTCGCCCTACCTGCCGGAGACGGCTCCGCGCATCCTGGGCGCGCTGCGTCAGCCGGTCGACCTCGCGCTCGAGCAGGTCGCCTACGGCAAGACGGGTGAGACCGAGGGGGTCGAGCCGGCGCAGCCGCTCTTCCCGCGGGTCGACCTTCCAACCGCGGCCGCTTGAGCACGTGACGGACACGCACGCGCACCTCGACGCGTGTGCGGATCCTCCTCACGAGCTGGTCGCCCGCGCGAGAGCAGCCGGGGTCGAGCGGATCGTCGCCGTCGGGTCGGGGCTCGACTCCTGCCGGGAGACGCTCGAGATCGCCGGGCAGGAGCCGGGCGTCTGGGCGGCGCTCGGCATCCACCCACACCAGGCCGGCGACACCGATGCCGAGCGAATCGACGACCTGCGCGAGTTGCTCAACGACGAGCGCGCGGTGGCGGTCGGCGAGACGGGCCTCGACTTCTACCGTGACTACGCGCCGCGCGACCGCCAGCGAGAGCTCTTCGACCGCCAGCTCGACCTGGCTGCGGAGCTCGGCAAGCCGGTCGTCGTCCACACCCGCAACGCGGATGACGAGACCGCCGCCGCCCTCGAGCGCTTCCCGGGCACGGTCGTGCTCCACTGCTTCTCGAGCCCCGGGCTCCTCCCGATCGCGCTCGCGCGGGGCTACTACGTCTCCTTCGCCGGGAACCTCACGTACCCGAAGGCCGAGGAGCTGCGCGAGGTCGCTCGCCAGGTTCCGCCGGACCGCCTCCTCGCCGAGACGGACAGCCCGTACCTGAGCCCGCAGCCGCGCCGCGGGCGACCGAACGAGCCCGCGAACGTCGTCCACACGATCGCCGTCCTCGCCGATGCTCGCGGCGAGGACGCCGAGGCTCTCGGCGCGCGTCTCGACGCGAACGCGACGGCCGCGTTCGGCCTGACATGACCCGGCCGGAAGGCGCTCCGAAGAAGGAGCTCGGGCAACACTTCCTGGTCGACGAGAACCTGCTCGGCGTGATCGGCCGGCTGGCAGAGCTCGCGCCTGAGGACATTGTCCTCGAGGTCGGCCCCGGTCTCGGCATCCTGACCGGCTATCTCGCCGAGCACGTGTCTCATGTCCACGCGATCGAGCTCGACTACGCGCTCGTCTGCGTGCTCGCCGAGAAGTTCCGAGGGCGAGGAAACATCGAGCTCCGCCACGGCGACGCGCTCCGGCTCGACTTAGCCGAGCTCAGGCCGGCGCCGAGCAAGCTGGTCGCCAACCTGCCCTACAACATCGCGACGCCGCTCGTGGTCGAGAGCCTCGGCGGGATCCCGAGCATCGAGCTCTGGTGCGTGATGGTGCAGCGGGAGGTTGCCGACCGCTTCTTCGCGCAGCCCTCGACGAAGGCCTACGGCGCGGTGTCGGTGCTCGTGCAGCTTGCGGCCGAGCGCACCGGGATCCATCCCGTGTCCCGCACCGTCTTCCGGCCACAACCGAACGTCGACTCGGCGTTGGTCGCGTTCCGGCGGCGGACGGAGGATGCGGCCGGTGGCCCCTCGGACCCGGCTCGTGTGAAGCAGGTTGTGACGGCGGCGTTCGCGCACCGGCGCAAGCGGCTCGCGAACTCGCTCGAGCTGTCCGGAGTGTGCGCGCGCGACCAGGCGGCAGCCGCGCTCGAGGAGATCGGCATGGACCCCGCCACTCGCGCCGAGGAGCTGAAGCCGCCGGAGTTCGTGGCCCTCGTCGAGGCGCTCGACCCGTGAAGCGGAAAGCTCGCGCGCCGGCGAAGCTCAACCTCGCCCTCGTCGTCGGACCGCGCCGCGAGGACGGCCGGCACGAGGTGGCGACGGTGCTCCAGCGCCTCGAGCTGGCCGACGAGATCACGATCGAGCCTGCCCCCGAGCTCCGCGTCGGCGGCTTCGAAGAGGACACGCTCGTCCGCGCCGCGCTGGAGGCGCTCGCGGCCGCCACGCGCCCAAAGCAGCGGTGGCTGGCGACGATCCGCAAACAGATCCCGGTCGCCGGGGGGCTCGGCGGCGGCAGCTCCGACGCCGCGATCGCGCTCAGGCTGGCCAACGAGACGCTTCCCGAGCCGCTCCCACCAGCAGCACTGCACGAGCTCGCCGCCGCGCTCGGCGCGGACGTTCCCTTCTTCCTCGCGCCCGGGCCGCAGCTCGGCGAGGGCGCGGGCACCGAGCTGACGCCGCTCGATCTCCCGCAGGACTACTGGGCCGTGCTCGTCCTTCCGCCCGGCGAGAGCAAGAGCTCGACCGCCGACGTCTACGCGGCCTTCGACGCGCGCGAGGGCGAGCAGGGCTACCCGGAACGGCGCGCCGTGCTCGACGAGGCACTCGCGCGCGTGCGCGAGCCAAGCGACCTCGCGGCTCTCCCGCTCAACGATCTCGCGTCGTCTCCGCTCGCAGCCGAGCTCCTGGCGCAGGGCGCGTTCCGGGCCGACGTCACGGGCGCAGGCCCGACGGTCTACGGGCTCTTCGAGCAACGCGAGCAAGCCGTGACGGCCGAGCGAGAACTACGCCGCCACGGGCAGACCTGGATGAGCGCGCCGGCTTGGTACGGTTGATGCATGGCGACTGACAGCTCGCTGGAACCGTCCGGAGTGATCGAGCACGGCACGAGCAAGACGGGGCGCTGGCTCCGCGCGCGCCGCGTGCGAATCGTCCTCTGGATCGCGGTCATCGAAGGAGTCGTCGTCTGGCTCGTTCACGGCGTCGGCAAGTGGACCGTGATCGCCATCGCGATCCCGTGCCTCGCGATCTACGTCTTCTGGGGTCGCGACGCAAGCTCGGACACCGCGAGACAGGTCAGCTGGATCGTTGCCGCCTCTCAGGCGCTGGCCGTGGTCGTCGTGATTCTCGCCTTCATCCTCGGCTGGCTGGCGCTCGTCCTGGCCGGCATCTTCGCGGCGATCGCGCTCCTGTTCCTGCTCAGCGACCGACGTTGAGCTACTCCGTGATGGGCGTACTCAAGGGCGCGTCCTACGCCGTGCGCACCTGTTCTTGGATGATCAGACGTCTTGAAGGGGCCTAGCCAAGTGCCAAGGCGTCGCTTGCGACGCCGACCTAGAGGCCGTGCGGGCTCAGCCCGTGCGGCCGTCTCACGCCCGTTCTTGGATAATCAGACGTTGTGATGGGGCGTAGCCAAGTGGTAAGGCAGCGGGTTTTGGTCCCGCGATCCCAGGTTCGAATCCTGGCGCCCCAGCCATCTCCTTCTGCAAAGTGACCGAGAAGCCACTCGCAGCCGTCGTTCTGGCCGCCGGCCTGGGCACGCGCATGCACTCGGAGACGCCGAAGCACCTGCACCCGCTGCTCGGTCGCCGGCTCGCGGACTGGGTCGTCGACGCGACCCGCAAGCTCGGGCCGGACCCGCTCGTGGTCGTCACCTCGCCCGACTACGCGGACGCGTTCGAAGGCGTCGAGGTCGCGGTCCAGGCCGAGCCCCGCGGGACAGGCGACGCGGCGGCGGCGGCGCGCGCGAGCCTGGAGGGCTTCGACGGCGACGTGCTCGTCGTCACGGGCGACGCGGCCACGATCACGAGCGAGCTGCTCGGCCGGCTTCTGGAGACCCACCGCTCGGAGGGCGCAGCCGCGACCGTCCTCTCCTTCGAGCTCGACGAGCCCGGCGCGTACGGCCGAATCGTACGCAACGCCGACGGCGCCCTCGAGGCGATCGTGGAGGCCCGCGACGCGAGCGAGGACGAGCTCGCGCTGCACGAGGTCAACTCCTCGATCTACGTCTTCGCCGCCGACAAGCTCTGGCCCGCGCTCGATGGTCTCCGGCCCGACAACGACCAGGGTGAGCTCTATCTAACCGACACCGTGCGCGACCTCGCACGCGAAGGCGAGCGCGTGGCCGTGCACATGGCCCCCGACGCGCAGGAGGCCGAGGGCGTCAACACCCGGGTCGAGCTGGCCGCGGCGGCCGCGGTGCTGCGCGACCGCATCAACCGGGC
>CAVVBZ010000029.1:0-201712 GCA_963746635.1 uncultured Actinomycetes bacterium
CAGCCGACGCCTCGCTCGACCACGCGGTGTCCGAGCAGGACCTCCTCGACGGCTGGTGCCAGCAGTACCCGAGCCATTCGGTCGGAGACCTTGCGTTCGGATCGGACGGCTCCCTGTATGTCAGCGGGGGCGAGGGTGCGCACTTCTTTACCGTTGACGCCGGTCGCGACAACAACGCGTGCAACGACCCCGACGACGAAGGAGGCGCGCTCCGTTCGCAGAGCCTGCTCCGAAAGCCCGGCGAGCCGGTGCTTCTGAGTGGCTCGATCCTTCGGCTCGACCCCACCACCGGCGCGGCGATGCCCGACAACCCGCTTGCCGGTAGCGCCGATCCGGTCGCACGTCGCATCATCGCCTCGGGGCTTCGCAACCCGTTTCGCTTCACCATGCGCCCCGGAACGAACGAGCTGTGGATCGGGGACGTCGGCTGGAACGACTGGGAGGAGATCGACCGGATCCCGTCAGGGACCGACGGGACGATCGAGAACTTTGGCTGGCCGTGTTACGAGGGCGTGGATCCTCAGCCGGGCTACCAGAGCGCCGACATTCGGATCTGCAACCTCCTCTACGGCACGCCTGGGGCCGTCACTCCTCCCCACTACACCTACAACCACAACGCCCTAGTCGTCCCTGGCGAGACATGTCCGCAGGGCTCGAGCTCGATCAGCGGGCTGGCGTTCTACAACGGCGGGACCTATCCCACGTCGTACAACGGCGCCCTCTTCTTTGCCGACTACTCGCGGAAGTGCATCTGGGCGATGTTCCCCGGTGCGAACGGGCTGCCGAACCCCGGGAACGTCGCGACGTTCGTTGCGCCGGCTGCGGCCCCCGTCGACCTGGAGATCGGACCTGACAGCAACCTCTACTACGTCGATCTCGACGGTGGAACCGTCGACCGGATCCGCTACTTCGCGAATGACCTGATCCCCGCCGCCGAGGCCACCGCGACGCCAACGAGCGGAGGCAATCCGTTGACGGTCCAGTTCGACGGAAGCGGCTCCAGCGACCCCGACCCCGGTGATGTCCTGACGTACCACTGGGACTTCGGCGACGGACAGAGCGACGACTCCGGGGCGACGCCGAGCCCCCACGTCTACGAGACTCCGGGGATCTACACCGCGCGGCTCACGGTGACCGACCAGCAGGGGGCCACCAACACGAGCGACCCGATCACGATCTCCGTGGCCGACACGCTGCCGGTGCCGAAGATCCTGACCCCCTCGGCGCCGACGACGTGGAAGGTGGGCGACACGATCAACTTCTCTGGCCAGGCCGATGACGAGCAGGACGGTCCGCTTCCTGACTCGGCCCTGACCTGGACGCTGATTCTTCACCACTGCCCGTCGAACTGCCACACGCACATCGTCCAGAGTTTCCCAGGCGTCTCGAGCGGCTCGTTCTCGGCTCCCGATCACGACTACCCGTCGTACCTCGAGCTCCAGCTGAAGGCGACAGACTCTGGGGGCCACTCCGCGACGACCTCGGTGAACCTGCAGCCAAAGACCGCGACGCTCTCCTTCCACTCGGTGCCGGAGGGGCTCAAGCTCGTGGTCGGGTCGTCTGCGGGAACGACGCCCTTCCAGCGCACGGTCATCCTCGACTCCAGGAGCACGATCAGCGCTCCGGTCTCTGAGTCCCTCGGCCCGCGTGGGCTCGGCTTCGTCTCCTGGTCGGACGGAAAGCCGGCAAGCCACGAGGTGGTCGCATCGGTCGCCCAGTCGTCGTACACGGCGACGTACCGCGACGACGTCGCCCCGCTGGCTGTCGTCGCCTCGCCTGCGGTCGGCACGAGGCTGGGCGGGCGGGTGTCGGTGAAGGTGACCGCCTCGGACGACACCGGCGTCGCGGGGGTGCAGCTGAAGCTGGACGGCGCGGCTCTCGGCCCCGAGCTGAAGCGCTCTCCGTACACGCTCCATTGGCGCACGACCACCGCCTCGGTGGGCGCGCATACGCTGACTGCCACTGCACGCGACGCGGCTGGAAACGCGACCACGTCGGCCCCGGTGCGCGTGACCGTCTTCGACGCGTCCAGGCGCCCGTCAGGGCTCCTGCGCATCACCCCCAGACGGCGCTCGCGCCTTCTGCGCCTGCCGGGGTGGTTCTTCGTGCGCTGGCGCTGACGTCCCTAGCCAGAACGGCGAAAGTGGGCGATCGTGGATTCGAACCACGGACCTCCGCCTTATCAGAGCGGCGCTCTAACCAACTGAGCTAATCGCCCGGGAGGCGCAGTGTAGCCGCCCCCGCTTAGGGGATGGAGGCCCCTGCCGGGGTGCCGACAACCTTCTAGAACTGCGGCTAATGAACATCGGCGACCTTGTCCTCTTCCACGGTCGGGCCTACTACCTGCGCGGTCTCGACCCGATGAGCGTGCCTGACCGGCGCGCCATACTCGAGGACGCCCAGACCGGCCAGGAAGTCCTGGTTCCACTCGCCGAGGTCGAGCCTCGGCCGCCCGCTGGATGCACGGCGCGAGCGGGGAGTTGACCGGCTACCCTCTGGCTATGATCGGACCCGGGGACGCGGCCTGATGCACGAGATGGTCATCTACGGGGTGAGCTTCGACCTGGTCGGGAAACAGCCGATCGTCCTGCTCAAGACCGCGGACGGGAACAAGTTCCTCCCGATCTGGATCGGACACCCGGAGGCGGCCGCGATCCTGATGAAGCTCCAGGGCGCGTCGACCCCGCGGCCAATGACTCACGACCTCGTCACCGAGATGCTCAGCCAGCTCGACGCCCAGGTGGTCAGGATCACCGTCACCGAGCTGAAGGAGAACACCTTCTACGCGAGCATCACCGTGCAGCAGAACGGCTCCGAGATCGAGATCGACTCGCGACCGTCGGATGCGATCGCCCTTGCGGTTCGCGCCGACGCGCCGATCTTCGCGGCCGAAGAGGTGATCGAGGAGTCGGCGATCGAGTTCGAGGGCGACGACATCAACGAGGAGGAGATCGTCTCCGAGTTCAAGCAGTTCCTCGAGAACGTCACGCCCGACGAGTTCGCCGAGGCGAACGGCGAAGAGGCCTAGCCCCCGCGCTCGACCTCGCGCTTGGTCAGGTCGAGGATTGCCTCGAGGATCTCGCGCAGGCCTTCGGGGGAGAGCGGGCCACGGTTGGCGCGCGAGAGGTACTGCAGCATCCACTCCTCGCGCTCGGGGTCGACGAACGAGAGGCCGCGCGACTCCTTGTAGCCCTTGAGGCGCGCGACCAGCTTCAGGCGCGCGTTGATCGCCTCGACGATCGCGCGGTCGTTGTCGGAGATCTGCTCGCGCAGCTGCCTGATCAGGGGGTCCTGCTCGCTCATGGTCGTCCCTGCAGCTTGACGTAAACGGGCTTCGCGCTGCCGTGCATAGCGAGCACGCGGTACGGGTACGTGACGCGGGCGGTGACCGGCTCGCCCAGGGACGGGGTCTGCTCGCGGGCGTAGACGTAGATGCCGCGTCGCCGCTCGACGACTCGCAGGATCCGGAGCGAGTAGCCCGTGCTGGAGCGAGGGCCGAGCGCGATCACGACGACCTGGTCGCGGTCCCAGTTCAGATGGGGAGGGCTCGGCGCGCGGCCGGGCATCCTCGCCGCGAGCATCCGCCCGAACGATCCGCGGGAGTGGTAGACGCCGAGCGACCGGCCTGTGAACTCGACCCTGCCGAAGCCTCGAGTCACGTCGCGCCACGCGACAGGCCGCTCGCCGCCCATTCCCCAGACCTGCGTGTAGACGAGCCAGCCGGCGGCGGCGAGCGCCAGGGCCGCGACGAGGGCGGCCCCGGCCCTAGTAGATGTAGACCGTCGTGCCGTAGCCGATCAGGGAGTAGACGTGTGGCGCCACCCACAGCGGGATGCGGACGCAGCCGTGGCTGGCTGGGTACGCCGGCACGCTGTGATACCCGTGGATCGCGAACGCGCCGACGAAGAACGACGAGTAGTACATCTCCAGGGCGTTGAAGCCCGGCACCTTGCTGTAGACGTGCCAGACGCCGATCGGCGTGTTGCCCGTTGCCCCGGTCGACACGGGGACGACGAGCATCACGTGTCCGTCCCGGACGACGAAGAGCACCTGCCGTCCCTTGCTCACCTCGATGGAGTCGCCGCCGTGGCGCGGGGTCGGAATCGCCGCCGCGTCGAGGGCTCTCCAGAAGCGGAGATCCGTCACGCCGGTCCGCGGGAGGCCGTGGAGCTTCTGGAAGGCGACCACCGCGTCGGAGGTGTCGACGCCGTAGTAGCCGTCCACGCGACCGAGCGCGAAGTGAAGCTCGTGCAGCCGCCGCTCGAGCCCGTAGACGCTCGGGCCCGTGCTTCCGATCCGGAGTGACGGGACGAAGACGGTGCGCGCGAGCAGCCTCCGGTTCGCGACGTATCCCTGGGCCGGGGCGATCGCCACGAGCACGCGGTAGGTCGCCGCGACTCGCGTGCGCAGCGGCAGGCGCAGGCGCCCTTGGCCCGTGCGTGCCGCGACGAGGCGCCCGCCGCGCCAGATGCGGACCGTGAGTGTCCCCGCGCCGGCCGGCCGCTCCCGCACGGCGATCGCGAAAGGCCGCCCGACCCGGCCGGAGCCGATGAAGGCCGTGTCGAGACCCGGCCGGACGGAGAGCGTGACCGGGTTGGAGACGACGTCTCCGTAGCGGACGGTGTACTGCGCCGCGGGCGCGCCGACCCGGCCGCGCAGCGAGAAGCGCCCGCCGCGCGCGGTCTTGGAGCTTCCGAGCCTGGTGCCGTCCCGGTAGAGGACGACGGGAACGCCCTTGAGGCCCGGGACGAGCCGGCCGTGGAACGCGAGGCGCTGCTGGTAGCGGCCGATGTGCGGGCCCGCGAGCGTCAGGCCGAGCGAGACGATCGCCACCTCGGCCTGCGTGCTCTCGCTTCCGGAAGTCGCGGTGACGCGCGCCGAGTACGAGCCGGCCGCGAAGACGTGGGTGACCACGGCTCCGTCGGCGGTAGTGCCGTCGCCGAGGTCCCAGTGGTAGGTGGCCGCGTCCCCGCTTGCGGTCAGCGTGACGCTGAGCGGCGCCGCTCCTCTCGCAGGGGTTGCCTGAACGCTTACGGCCGGCGGCGACGCGTGCGCCGCAGGGACGAACGCCAGGGCCAGAGCAAGGATCAGGGCACGCCGCACGGGCGCGAGGATATCGCCCTAGTGGGCGAAGGCGATCGCGAGGGCGGTCGCGTTGAAGAACGAGTGGAAGATCATTCCCGGGTAGACGCTCTCGGTCTTGAGGCGCAGGAACCCGATCGCCAGGCCGAAGACCAGAAGCGGAACGAAGCCGTCCACGAGCCCGTGAACAGCGGCGAAGGCGATCGCGGTCCCGACCACGGCGACGGCCGCGCCGAACGGCCGTAGCACGGCGAACCCGAGCCCGCGGAAGGTCAGCTCCTCGACGATCGGCGCGATCACGACCACGACGAAGGCGTTCAGCGCAAACGGGAGAGCCCGATCGGGCTCCCAGCGGGTCGGCTCGAGCCCTTGCTCTCGCGCCGCGTGCAGAAGGTACTCGAGCGCCTGCTCGGCGATCAGGATCAGGACGAGCAGCAGCACCATCAGCCCGATCGCGCGAGCCCAGGAGGGCGGCGCCGTCAGACCGAGCGTTCCGCGTGACAACCCCCGCGCGATCCAGTAGACGATCGCGAGGAGAACCGCGTATTCCAAAAGGCCGCTCAGGGCGAGGCTGTACTGGTAGAGGGCGTCTCGCGGCGGCTTGCCGCCCGCGAGGCGGCTCGCGTACGCGAGCGCCGTCAGCACTCCGACCAGGGCGAGCCAGGCGACGAGCTTGCCGTTCTTCACGCGACGGTCACGTCAGCGAAACGCGTCCGGATGGAGGATCCGCGCGATCTGCGTGAGCGCGATTCCGACCTCGGGCCCGGGCGCGACGACGCGGCTCGGGATGATCGCGAAGCGGCCTTTCCGGACCGCCTGGAGCCTCGCCGTCGCGGGGTTCTGGCGAAGCTGGGCGAGCGTTGTCCGGCCGGCGGACGTGGCGATGTAGGTGTGCGGGTCGAGCTGCACGAGCCGTCCCAGCGGAAACGGCCCTTGCTCGGGGCTCGCGCCGGCCACGCTCCTCCCGTGCGCCTCGGAGAGAAGGTCGCCGATCAGGCTCCGGGTCGGGACCGTGCTGAAGTTGCCGAGGTCGACGAAGGCGGTGGACACCGGATACCCGCTCAGCTTCGCGGCGACACGCTGCCGGGCGCGCTCGATCGAGCCGGTGACCTTCCGGGCGGCCACGGGCGCGCCGGTCAGGAGGCCGATCTCGTCGATCGCGTGCTCGACGTCGTCCAGGGAGCCGTCGGGCTCGACGTAGACGGCAGCGTGTGTGGCCGCGCGCGCCCGCGCGAGGTCGAGGGGATCCGCGTCGCTGGAGGCGACGATCAGGTCAGGCCGCGCGCGCCGGATCTGCTCGACGAGGGGAAGTCCGACGAGCGAGTCGTCGACGGTGACCACGCGCGGCTGGAGGCCGAGGGCGCGCAGGGTTCGCCTCGGCCCGGCGCCGAGCGGGACGATTCGTCGCGGCACGCTGTCGACGACGGTTGGCGACTCGCCGGCGCCCTGCACCGTGACCGGGTAGATCTCCACCAGGGGCCCGGTCGGCTCCTTGCGCTCGCCGCAGGCCGTGCCCACGGCGAGGAGCGCCACCGCGCCGAGCACGGCGACGAGGCGCCTCATGCGACCCACTGCCACAGCGACCACTGGACGATCGCGACCCCGAGCAGGAGCGCGCTGACCCCGACGATCGCCGTGTGCACGCGCGGGCGGCCACCGAGGGCCGCGAGCGCGAGGAAGAGCGGGAAGATCGTCAGGCCGAACCGCGGCAGCGAGAGCAGGGGCCAGCGCTCGCTCGGGACGCTCAGCGGGATCGCGAGGCTGATCGCGGCGAAGAGCCCGTACGGCGCGCCGAATCGTCGCCACGCGATGATCGTCAAGACGCACGAAGAGGACGAGGAAGGCGAGGCACTCGAGGTTCAGCGTCGCCGCCCGGATCGGGTCGGTGTCCTGTACCGGGGTCCAGTAGACGTGCGTGTGCGAGCCCGAAGCGAGCTGCTCGACGCCGGCCCAGCCGGCCCGCAGCCCGTCCCAGATTCCGCCCAGGGGCCCGGCCGGAGAGAGATGACGGCTCCAGATCTTCTGTGCGTGCAGGAACGCCCAGGGGTCGCCCTCGGCGCGCCAGAGGTAGAGCGGGTAGCCGGCGAAGACAAGCGGAGCGACCGCCAGCGAGGCGAGGGCGCGCAGCCGGTCGCGCTCGTGCCAGGCGATCAGCGCGAGCGCGGGCAGCAGCGCAAGGCCGGTCGGCCGGGTCAGAAGGGCAAGGCCGGCCGCGCCTCCGGCCGCGAGGAAGCGCTTTCGCTCGGCGAGCACGAACGCCGCCAGCGTGAGCAGGAGGTAGAGCGACTCGCTGTAGACCGCCTGCAGGAAGAGCGCGAACGGGAAGAGCGCGAGGTAGAGGACGGCCCGGCGGGCGCCGTCGGCTCCGAGCCGCTCCTCCGCGAGCCGGTAGAGCAGCAGGCACGAGCCGAGCGCGGCGGCGAGCGAGACGAGGATCCCAGCGAGGACATAGTGGCCGAAGAGCGCGCGCCCGAGCACCGCGACCGAGCCGGGATAGAGCGGGTAGAAGGCGGAGGCGGCACCGGCCGCCGAGCTGTAGCCGTGCTCAGCGATCCGCAGGAACCAGACGCTGTCCCACCGTGCCCAGACGTCGGTGACCGCGCCCAGGTCATGGGTGAGCGAGGGATCGTCCCAGCGCGCCGCGCGCGGGTGGCGGTTCGGCACGAACACGAACAGCGAGAAGAGCGCCGCGGCCCAGATTGCAGCCCGCGTCCAGAGGAAGATCTCGAGCGCCGGATTCCGCGCTCCGCGCGGCGCGGGCTCGTGGCGAGCCGCCCGCGGCTCGCGAACGCGTTGACCGGCGGACACGGCGCGCGATGATACCCGGGTGACCACGCGCTACTTCACCCCCGAGGAGGCGAACGCGGCGCTGGTCGAGGTTCGGCCCGCGGCCGAGGAGCTCGTCGCGCACCGCCGCGGCATGACGGTTGCGGCTGCCCGCAGGGCAAAGCTCGTCCACCGGATCTCGGGGAACGGCGGCGACTTCGACCCGCAGGAGCCGCGTTCGCTCGAGGAGGACTTCGAGCGCGAGGCCGCGGCGGTGGCCCGGTGCGCCGAGCGGCTCGAGCGCCTCGGCGTCGTCGTCAAGGACCTCGACCGCGGCCTGGTCGACTTCCCCGCGCTGCGAAATGGCGAGGAAGTGCTCCTCTGCTGGCAGGTCGGCGAGGACGAGGTCGCCTTCTGGCACGGCCTCGACGAGGGCTTCGCCGGCAGGAAAGCCCTGCCTTTCGACTAACAGCGCGCTGATGCATTACTGGAACCGGCTGATCGTTTTCGGAGCGGTCCTCCTGCTGACGCTTCTCGTTGCGTGGCTGATCGACCGCCGGATGACCCGCCGCGACCTGCCGCCGGCCGTCGAGACGCGCTACCGGATTCTCCGCCGGAGCGTCGTCTCATTGATCGTGTTCGTCGGCGCCCTCTCCGCGCTGTTGGTGATTCCGCCCGTCAGGGCGGCCGCGATGGGCATCCTCGCTTCGTCGGCGGTGATCGGGCTCGTGGTCGGGTTTGCCGCGCAGCGGACGCTCGGCAACTACATCGCGGGCCTCCTGATCGCGTTCGCGCAGCCGCTGCGGCTCGGCGACCACGTCGAGATCGCTGAGCTCAGCGGCGTGGTCGAGGAGGTCGGGCTCACGTACACGTTCATCCGCACCCCGGACAACGACCGGCTCGTGATCCCGAACGAGCGGATCGCCTCGGATACCATCCGCAACTCTTCGATCGTTGGACGAAGGAAGCTCGCACAGGTGACCGTCCAGGTACCTCTCGACCGTGATCTCGATGTCGTTCGCGGCCTGCTCCGCGAGGCGGCCGGTGATGCACGCGCCGAGGTCGAGGTCGAGGCTCTCGGGAGCTCGGCCCGACTGGTGCTCAGCGCGTGGGCCGATGACGCGCCTGCTGCCGAGCGGCTGGAGAGCGAGCTCCGGCTGAAGGCCCACGCGCGCCTCCGCGAGGCCGGGGTGTTCGCGTGAGCCCGCCTCCGCGGAGAAGGCGCGGCGGGGACGACGGTCTCGACGAGGTCCTGCGCAGGGCCCGCAGGCGCCGCAGCCGCGTCGTCGGCAAGCGCCGCCGGCGCGCGAAGATCTTCTTCGGGGCGATCCTGGTCGTGCTCCTTGTGCTGCTCGCCACGGGCGTCGGCGCCGTGGCGAAGTTCCGCTCGAGCTGCGACCTGAGCAAGCTGAACGCCGTCCAGACCGGCGAGAACTCGTTCATCTTCGCCGCGGACGGCTCGCTGCTCGGGTCGATCCCGGCCGAGAAGAACCGGACGCCGGTGCCGCTCTGGAAGATCAGCCCGTGGTTGCCGAAGGCGACGGTCGCGATCGAGGACCACCGCTTCTACGGGCACGGCGGGGTCGACTACGAAGGGATCGCGCGCGCGGCCGTGAGCGACCTGCGCGCCGGGCACGTCGTCCAGGGCGGCTCCACGATCACCCAGCAGCTCGTGCGCAACCTCTACATCTCGAAGGAGCGCACCTTCAAGCGCAAGATCAAGGAGGCGTGCCTGGCGGTCAAGCTGAGCCGCCGCTGGTCGAAGGACCGGATCCTCGACGAGTACGTCAACCAGGTCTACTACGGGAACCACGCCTACGGGATCGAGGCGGCGGCGCAGACCTACTTCTCGAAGCACGCGAGCCAGCTCTGGCTGGGCCAGGCGGCGCTCCTCGCGGGCCTTCCGCAGGCGCCGTCGAGCTACGACCCGCTCCACCGGCCGGCGAGCGCGATCGTCCGCCGGGACGCCGTGCTGCGGGCGATGCTGGAGTACGGGTACATCACACCGGCCCAGTACAAGGAAGCGGTCTCGGTTCGGAACCTGCGGCTCAAGCCCGGCAAGCTCTACACGCGCATCAAGGAGCCGTACTTCTTCAGCTACGTGCGCGACCAGTTGATCGCCGAGTACGGGTCAAGCACCGTTCGCTCCGGGGGGCTGCGCGTGTACACGACGATCAACCCGCGGCTCCAGGTGGCCGCGGCGAAGGCGATCCGGGACACTCTCTACCTGCGGACCGACCCTGCGGCGGCGGTTGTCTCGATCAATCCCGCGAACGGCGCGATCCGGGCGATGACGGCGGTGACGCCGGGCCAGACCGGCAACCAGTTCAACCTCGCCGCCCAGGCCCGCAGGCAGCCGGGCTCGACGTTCAAGGTCTTCGTCCTGACCGCCGCCGTCGCCGAGGGGATGAACCCGGACACGACCTACTACACCTCTGCGCCGTTCCACTACCAGCCGGATCCGTACACGCCCGCCTGGGACGTCACGACCTACGACCACACCTATGCGGGCTCGATCTCGGTCACGAGCGCGACCCTGCGCTCGGACAACACGGTCTACGCGCAGCTGACGCTCGACGTCGGCCCGGAGAAGGTCGCCGAAATGGCGCACCGGCTCGGCGTGACGACCCACCTGGACGTCGTCCCGGCGATGGGTCTCGGAGCCGATGCGATCTCGCCGCTCGACGAGGCCTCCGCCTACGCAACCCTGGCCGCCGGCGGGATCTACTCGAAGCCGATGGCGATCCGGGAGGTCAAGTTCGCGAACGGCAAGGTCGACACCGACGCCGGCTGGGGGAGCCCGGAGCGGAAGCGCGTGATCTCCGACGGCGTCGCGTACGAGGTGACGCGAATCCTCCAGGACAACGTGCTCGGAGGGACCGGCGTCGGCGCGTACTTCGGGCGCCCGGCGGCCGGGAAGACGGGCACGACCGACAACCACGCCGACGGCTGGTTCTCCGGCTACGTGCCGCAGCTCGAAGCCTCGATCTGGGTCGGGTACCCGCAGGGCGAGATCCCGATGGAGAACGTCCACGGGATCTCCGTCGCCGGCGGGACGTTCCCGGCGACGATCTGGCGGCTCTTCATGGAGGCGGCGATGGCCAACGCGCCCGCGCTCGACTGGCGCCAACCGTTCAACCCGGTCACCTGGAGGCCTTTCACGCAGGGCCAGTACGGCTCGAGTTTCGTGTACTCCGGCGGCGGGTACGTCGCTCCGCCGAGCGTGACGCAGGGAACGACCACGAGCACTCCGTCCACGCCCACCGCGCCGACCGGGAGGACCGCGACCGTGCGGCCGCCGCCCGAGCCGCCGCCTCCTCCCCCGCCGTCTCCTCCCGAACCACCGCCGGGACCGCCCCCGCCGCCCCCACCGCCGTAGCCGCGTGGAGCCGCGTCTCGAGCCGGCGGGCTTGCGGGACGCGCTGCGTGCTGCGCTCGTAGCGCTGCCCGTCTTCATCGCCGCCTGCGCTGTTCCGGACGGCGGGCTCTTCCGGGCCGCTCGGTTCCGAGATGTTCACGTCTACCAGGGCTACGCGGAGCACTTCCTCCACGGGCAGCTGCCGTACCGCGACGTCTTCGTCGAGTACCCGCCGGGCGCGTTCGCGGTCTTCATGCCGGGCACCGCGTTCGGCGCCTCGCACTACAACGCGGCGTTCAAGACGCTGATGGCGCTCTGCGGCGCGGCGACGATCCTGCTCGCGGCGCTCGTGCTCGTCGAGATCGAAGCCTCGCGGCGGCGCGTGTACATCGCCGTCGGCCTGCTCGCGCTGGCGCCCGCCGCGCTCGGGCCGATCTCGCTGAACACCTACGACGCCTGGCCCGCGCTCCTGACCGTGCTCGCGCTCTTCTTGCTCCTGCGCGGCCGCTATGTCATGGGCTGCGGAGCGCTCGGGCTCGCGGTCTCGGCGAAGGTCTATCCACTCGCGCTGGTTCCGCTCGCGGGCATCTACGTGTGGCGCCGGGCCGGCCCGCGGCGCACGGCGCTGGCCCTCGGCGTCCTGGTCGCGGTCGTGGCGCTCATCGTCGTACCGTTCGCCGCCTACGACGCGCACGGCGTGGCGTCGAGCTTCCGCTCTCAGGCCGAGCGGGGGCTCCAGGTGGAGAGCCTCGGCGCGTCGCTGCTGCTGCTGGCCGACCGGCTTGGGCTCTACGACGCGAAGGTCGTGGAGACGACCGGCGTAGCCGGCCGGAGCCTGAGCGGCTCGCTGCCGGACGCGGTCTCGAATGCGACCCTCGTCCTGGAGGCGCTGGCGGTCGGTGTGGTCTGGGTGCTCTACGCGCGGGCGCAGGACGTACGTGCACGTCTGCCGCTCGCGTTCGCCGCCGCGGTCGCCGGCCTCCTCGCGTTCACGAAGGTCTTCTCGCCGCAGTACCTCGTCTGGCTCGTGCCCCTCGTCGTGATCGCGGGCAGCGTGCTCGCCGTCTCGCTGACCGCCATCTCGTTGCTGCTGGCCCAGGCCTGGTTCTTCCACTACCACGCGCTCTTCAGGATCGCGTGGCCGACCTGGCTCCTGCTTCGTGCGCAACGCCCTCGTGCTCGCGATCTTCGCCGTGCTAGCTGTCGAGCTCGCGCGCCGTCAGCCCCTGCGATGGAAGACGAGGATCCCGTCGCGCTCGAAGACGAGACGCCAGTCCGGGTTGCGACGCAGCGACGAAAGCTGGACGGCGGTCGGCAACGGCGCCAGCCGGTCGGCGTAGCCGGGGGAGGTCTCGTCTGCTGCGACCCAGGTCGCATCCTGGATGTACGGGAAGCTCAGCATGCGTCGGCGCGCGGAGAGGTGCGCGCCGAGCGTGTTCGTCGCGCTGACGACCGCAGTCGGAGGAATCAGCCGCAGCGCGCGGGCGGCGATCCGGTCGTGTGCCGTCACCTGCGCCGCGGTCGCGTCGGTCTGCTCTCCCCCCGGGAGATAGCGCCAGAGCGGGATCGCGCCGAGGGCGTAGTTGGACGCGACCGCCAGCACGACGGCGCCGGTCGCGAGTGGCGCGGTCAGGTGCGGTCGGTGCCGGACGATTCGCGCGGCGCCGAGAACCGAGCCCGCTACCAGCACCGGGATCAGCCCGGCGGTGTAGTGAAAGCGGATCGAGGTCTGCGTGGTCGCGGCCGAGAGCAGATTGGCCGCGAGCTCGGGCACCGCGGCGACGAGGATCAGCGGCGAGAACAGCGCCAGGAGGCCGAGCGGGAGCAGCAGCTGTGCGAGGTAGCCGAGGCCCCGCCCCGTGAACGCGGAGGTGACGATCTTCCACGGGTCGGTGACGGCCGTTCGCAGGATGCCTCCCGGCGAGCCGCCGACCTCGTTGTAGCGCGCGAGGAAACTCGAGCTCCCGGCACGGTTGAAGTGCGCGATCACGACCTCGATCGCGAAGGCGGAGACGGCAACCCCGGCGACTGCGATCAGAGCGCCCTCGATTCGCCGGCCGCGAGCGAGCGCGTACCAGATCCCGAGCCCGGCCACGACGAACCCGACCTCCTCCTTGGTCGTGACTGCCGCGATCGCAAAGAGCGCGAACGGCAGCAGGCGCCCCTCGTCGAGGTACCAGAACGCGAACAGCAGGAGCGGGCAAGCCAGGGCGACGGGGTGGAACTCGTTGAGCGTGAGCCACTGGGTGGGCGGGTAGAAGAGGTAGGCCAGCGCGAAGCCGAGCCCGGCGCGCTCCGATTCCAGGTGCTTGCGCGCAAGCCAGAAGACGGGCACCGCGCCGAGCGCGACCGCGACCGACTGCGCGACGAGCAACGAGTCGGGGCTCGGCCAGACGAGCCAGAGCGGCGCGAAGACCACCAGGGCAGGGTCGAAATGGGCGGCCAGCCGCGAGATCTCGTCGCCGCGTAGTCCGGTCACCTGGAGCGGGTGGCCGTGCGCGGTCGACCAGACGGCCTGGACCATGTTGCCGAGATCGAAGCGTCCCGTCTGGAACGCGCGGTGCCTGAGTACGGAAAGAGCGGAGAAGCCCGCGGCGAAGGCGACGATCGCGCTCCCGAGGAGGAACGACGGGGATGTGACGCGACGCGCGGTCATCAGGATGCCGATCGTACGGGTCGTGCGTTCTCGAGCAGTGCCAGCCAGCGCCTGCCGAGAACCTCCTCGCTCGCGTGCTCCAAGTAGCGGCGCCGTCCGCCCTCGCTCAGCCTGCGTGCCAGCTCGGCATCCGAGGCCACCCGGCGCATGGCCGCGGCCAGGGCCTCCGCGTTTCCAGGTGGGACGAGGAGCGCGCTCTGCTCATGGACGAGCAGCTCACGCGCGCCCGGCGTGTCGGCCGTGATGAGTGGCGTCCCGCAAGCGAGCGCCTGGAACGCCTTGTTGGGGATTACCCGCTGGGCCTTGTCCGACGTGCCGAAGATCCCGAGCGCGCACCCGGCCTGGTGAAGCTCCTCCGGCAGGCGTTCGTACTCGACCCACGGCACCCAGTCCACGTTGGTGGGGCGGCCGGCGAGAAGAGGCTCGAGCTGGCCGCTCCCCACGAGCCGGATGGGCAGCTCCGGTGCAACACGGGCTGCAGCGAGGATCGCCTCGAGCCCGTGCAGCGGGATCAGCTTGCCCACGAAGAGAAACGTGAAGGGCTCGCGCGGAGACCAGCCGGGTAGGAAGAGCCGGTCCTCGGCTCCGACCAGGCAGACCTCGACGCGCTCGGCCGGCAGTCCGGCGATCGATGCCAGATGGTCGGCGTTTGCCTTCGTGTCCGCGACGACGAGATCGGCAGAGCCGAGCGCGTGACGGTCGAGCGCTGCGAGCGCGCGCGCCGCGAGCGATCCGGGACGGAACCGGCCGCGGTCGGCGACGAAGGTGTCGGAGAGCGACACGAGCGGGTTGAAGACGACCGGGCGCGCTCCGGCTGCGCGCCGGGCCGCGCGGAGATCGAAGTGGCCGGGATAGCCGACGATGAGGACGTCGAAGTCGACCTGCGGCCGCCGTAGCAGCCGAAGCTCGGCCGCCGTGAGGCGGGCAGCACTGCCCAGACCGGCCTGCCAGCTCTGCCTCTGCCCCTCCCACATACCGACGTGGTGCTCGACCACCTCGGCGCCCGCAAGGCGGAGGCAGGAGATCACCTGCTGGTTCCGCGGGTAGTCGCGCTCGTACGTCCCGAAGTAGAGGACACGCATCAGCAGCCCCGGTGCCGGTCACCTAGTTCAGGCGCGCCCGGCCTCCTCCCCGCTGCGAGCGTAACGAGGAAAGGCGCATACATGTGTGACGCCTTCGTAACGAATGTGTGCCGACCGCTAGGAGAGGATTTCGTCGACGTGGAGCTCCGTGCGCTCTCGGATGGCTGCGAGCTCCTCGTGCTGGCTGGTGATCAGCTCGCTGATCAGCCCGAGCGAGAAGAACTGCAGGCCGACGACCACGAGCAGGACGCCCAGGATCAGCAGCGGCCGTTGCCCAATGGCGTGTCCGCCGAGCTTGAGGGCGGTCAGATAGGCGAGGACGATGAAGCCCAGGAACCCCAGGATCAGGCCCAGGCCCCCGAATAGGTGCAGCGGGCGGTGGCGGTAGCGGCCGATGAACGAGACGGTCAGCAGGTCGAGGAAGCCGCGCACGTAGCGCTCGACGCCGTACCGCGACCGGCCGTGCTCGCGGGGCCGGTGGTTGACCGGCAGCTCGGCGATCCGGTAGCCGCGGTAGTAGGCGAGCACCGGGATGAAGCGGTGCAGCTCGCCGTAGAGGCGAAGGCCTTGCAGCACATCGGCGCGATACGCCTTCAGCCCGCAGTTGAGGTCGTGGAGGCGAAGGCCCGAGACGCGCCCTGTCACCCAGTTGAAGATCCGTGACGGCACCCGGCGGCTGAGCGGGTCTCGCCGGTGGGTCTTCCAGCCCGACACGAGGTCGAAGCCCTCGTCGAGCTTTGCTAGGAGTCGCGGGATCTCGGCGGGATCGTCCTGGAGGTCGGCGTCGATCGTGACCACGATTTCGCCCTGCGCGTTTGCGAAACCGGCCGCGAGCGCCGCCGCCTTGCCGAAGTTGCGCCGCAGGCGGACGACCCGCACGTTGTCGCGGGCGTTGTGGAGGCGCGTCAGGGCCGAAAACGAGCCGTCTGTTGAGCCGTCATCGACGAAGACGGTCTCCCACGGCTGGTCTAGCGGTTCGAGCGCCGCTTGCAGCTCTTCGTAGAGGAGTGCGATCGTTCGCTCCTCGTCGTGAACGGGGACGACGACCGAGATCACGGCACCATGAGCCTATCCTGCACGCGTAGCGTATGCGGCGCTTGTGGCCGACCTGCTGACGATCGAGGAGGCGCAGCGCCTGATCCTGGAGCGGGCCCGCCCGCTCCGGGCCGAGACGGTGCGCCTGGAGGACGCGGACGGACGCGTCCTGGCAGAGACAGCGCGTGCGGCCGTCGACCTGCCACCGTTTCGAAGCTCGGCGATGGACGGGTTCGCGCTGCGGTCGCAGGACACGCCGGGTGAGCTCCCGGTGGTTGCGCGGATCGCCGCGGGCATCCCGGCCGGCCGGGGACTGAGTGCCGGAGAGGCGATGGGAATCGCCACGGGAGGGCTCGTCCCCGACGGGGCGGATGCCGTCATCCCTATCGAGTATGTTGTCGAGCATGACAACGGACGTGTTGAGGTTCGCGAGCGGGTGGATCCCGGCGCCAACATTCGTCCTCGCGGCGGCGATCTGCGAGCCGGGGACACGGTTGTCGAGCCCGGTCAACGTCTCGGCCCGGCTCAGCTGGGCGCCCTCGCGGCTGCCGGGGTCGCCGAGATCACGTGCTCGCCTCGCCCGCGCGCCTCCGTACTGACCACCGGAACCGAGCTCCGGCCGCCGGGCGAGCCACTCGGGCCGGGCGAGGTCTACGAGGCGAACGGGCTGATTCTCGCCGCGCAACTCAGGTCGGCGGGCGCCGAGGTCGAGCGCCTGGCGGCGGTGGCGGACGAAGAGGCGGCGCACCGCGAGGTCATCGCGCGCGGCCTCGAGTCGGATGTGCTCGTGACGTCGGGCGGAGTCTCCGTAGGCCCGCACGATCTCGTGCGCCGCGTGGAGGCGGCGCTCGGAGTGGAAGAGGTGTTCTGGCGCGTGGCTGTCAAGCCAGGCAAGCCGATCTCGTTCGGCGTCCGCGGGCCGACTCTCGTCTTCGGCCTCCCCGGGAACCCGGTCTCGGCGCTGGTCGGCTTCGAGCTGTTCGTCCGCCCTGCGGTGCTCGCGCTCCAGGGCCACGCGACCCCTCTCCCCCGGTTCGAGCCGGGGCGGCTCTCGGCTGCCGTCAGTAGGAACGCTGCCCGCGACGAGTTGATCCGCGCGCGCACGCTTTCGGTGGAGGACGGCGCGATCGTCCTCGAGCCGCTCGCCGGACAGGAGTCGCACATGATTGCGCGCGCTGCCGCCGCAGATGTGCTCGTGCTCGTTCCGCGAGGCGCGGGCGAGTTGCCGGCGGGTGAGTCGGTCCGCTACATCAGGCTCGGCTGACGAGTCACCCCTGCGCGGCTGCGAGCGGCGCCGCGGCAAGGCTGGCGGACGGCGGCGTGAACGCGTGGCCGCCTCGAGGGAGGATCTGCGCGAGCCGGCCGTACACGATGTAGCGGTGAGAGGCGAAGAAGCGCGGATGGCACGCCTGCAGCGCTACCACCTCGCGGCCGTGCGACCGGAGCGCGGCCAGGTCGTCCGCAGCGACGATCACGTGCCGAAAGACCCGGTAGCGAAAGGTTCCGTACGGCACCTCGAGCGTGATCATGTCGCCGGGACGCAGCTCGTCGATGTTCGCGAACGGTGCGAGGTAGGTCGTCCGGTGGCCCGCGATGTAGATCAGCTGGCCCTCGCCGGGCATGTAGGTTCGGAGGTCCCGGCCGGGGCCTTTCTCGAGCGAGGCCTCGTCGGTCCCGTTGACGAAGATCATGTTCAGCCCGAGACGCGGGACGCGGATGCGGCCGATCGCCTGGCCTCGGCCCGATCCCAGCCGGTAGCGGCGCGCCTCGCGCTCGAGCGCTCGCGCCGCCACCGTGGGTGAGATCGTCGTGCTCGGAGTCGGCGAGGGGCGGTAGGCGACGAAGCGACGGTCGTAGCTGCTCGCGAGCTGGTGCTGCTTCCAGTGCGTGTAGGCGGCGGTGAACGGGTCCTGCCAGCGCCAGACGACGACGACCCACACCAGCATCAGCGCGCCCGCCACGACCAGTGCCGTACCGGCGATCCTCACGATCCGTCTCACGTTCAGCCTTCCGCTGCCTTCTGCTCCGCTCCGGACGCCCGTTTCCTCGACCTAACTGTAAGCGCGACTCGCCTCACTGTCTCCCTGATCGGCCCCCTGGGCGGCCGCTCGGCTCGGCTCGGATAGGGCCCATAGCGACCGGTCGACAATGCGGCTACCTGGCCGGCCACGGCCAGCCAGCCGACGGCGATGGCCACCGCAGGCAGCCGGACGTAGCCCGTCGCCGTCAGCTCCACGAGATACCAGGGGGCGTCGAGCCCGAGCCCGAAGCGCGAGGCAAGCGAGCCGAGCAGGAGGGCCGGTCCGAGAAACCCCGCAGCGAGCAGCGCGGCACGCGCCCAGAGCGGCCGCGCACGGACCTGCGGGAGCCAGAGCCACGCGTGCGCGGACGGGAGCAGGAAGATCAGCGCGAAGGGATTCGTCGCCACGACGAGCAGCGAGACGACGCCGAGCGCGAGCAGCGCGGCTGTTGTCCCGGCGAGCTCCTCCGTGGACGAGACGGGACCGCGCGGGAGGAGGCGTTGACGCGCGACGAGCCACCCAAGGCCGACGAGAACGCCCAGTCCGACGAGTGCGACGATCGGCCACTCCGTCGCCGGTGAGCCGCTCAGCGGGAGCGCCACCGCGGGTGCGGCGGGCCAGAATCCCACGAGGGCGAAGAGTTCGAAGACGACGGCCGTCCAGAGCCAGAAGCCGGCCCGGCTGCGATAGCTGCGCAGGGCCGGTCCGAGCGAGATGTGACGCCGCCGGCAGCGGGCGAAGAGGTCGACGACAGCGGTGAGAAAGGGCACGAGCGCGGCGATCAGAACGAGCTCAATCGCCCAGCCGGGCAGGATCCGGGGTCCGAAATAGATGTAGGCCGCGGTCCCGGGAGCAAGCTCTGCGCCCGAGTCGAGCCAGCGCAGGAGCTGCTGAGCGGCGCGGCCGAGGGATGCCATCCGGGCGCCATCGAGACGGTCGGCGCGGTCGGCGAAGGCGGCGGGCGGGCGCTCGCCGCCGCTCGTGAGTGTGAGGGCCGGGACCCCGTGAGCAAGGAGCGGGCCCTGCTCGCCGAGCGTGAACGGAAACGCGAGATCGACGAGCTGCGCGAGCGGACTCGGCCGGCGCGGCCGCTGGCCCGTCTGGTCGAGCACGCGCTGCGCGGCGGTCTCGACGACTGCAGACGCCGCCAACCGGGGCTCCGAGCCCGCGAGCACGAGCCGCGGTGGCCCGCGACCGGCGAGCGCGGCCAGGTCGATCACGGCAAGAACCCGGCCGCGGTGCGTCTGCGCGAAGTGGCGTGCGCCCAGCGCGCCGTAAGCTCCACCGTCGGTGGCTACGAAGACCAGCGTGTGCAGAGGGCTCAGGGCGCGGGCGCCGGCCGCCGCGGCCGGGGTTCCGTACGAGCGCGCAAGCTCGATCAGCGTCGCGACTCCCGAAGCATTGTCGTTGGCACCCTGGCCTTTGCCGCTGTCGTCGCGATGAGCCATGACGACGATCTCCGTCGGGAGCCGTCCCGGAACGGTCACGACCTGGTTGACGAGGTTTTTGCGCGCTCCGCCGGGCAGATTGGCGCGAAAACGATCGGAGATGGCCTTCAGGCCGTACGGAGCGAGCTGCGCAGAGACCCAATCCGCCGCTCCTGCGGCTTCCGCCGTCCCGGGAGCGCGGTCGGGATACGTCTCGGCCAGCTCTCCGGCGAGCGCAACGGCTCCGGCCTGGTCGAACGAGGCCGGCAGGACCGGCTGGGGCGTCGGCAACGGCTCGGCTTTGCGCACGCTGAAGGCCGCGATCAGGAGCGGGATTCCGACGAGCAGCCACGTTCCGCGGTAGAGACGTCCGTTGACCGGACGCTCGAGCGAGCCGTGCCTGGGCCGGCGCCGCGACGGACGGGGCGGGAGCGCGGCCATGCGTGGCTATAGTAGGCCGCAGATCGACATGCGCCGGCAGGCACTGCCGATGCCAGACTCCTCCACGATTTTGCTCGTTGACGACGAGGATGCCGTTCAGAAGCTCCTCGCCTATCCGCTCGAACGCGACGGGTTCCGAGTCGTGCAAGCACGCGACGGACAGGAAGCGCTCGAGCGGTTCGAGCACGAGTCCGTCGACCTCGTCGTCCTCGACGTGATGCTGCCGAAGCTGGACGGGCTCGAGGTCTGCCGGCGCCTTCGGGCCGCGAGTAGCGTCCCGATCATCATGCTGACGGCCCGCGATGACGAGCTCGACAAGGTGCTCGGACTCGAGCTCGGCGCGGACGACTACATCACCAAGCCGTTCTCGATCCGCGAGTTTCGAAGCCGTGTGCGTGCGTTGCTGCGCCGCGCGGCGGCGAGCCCGGCGGACGACAGGAACGCCGAGGTGATCGAGAGCGACGGGCTCAGACTCGATCTCGCGAAGCGGGAGGTCGAGGTGCGCGGGCTCCCCGTGCAGCTCACCTACGTCGAGTTCGAGCTCCTGCGCACGCTGGCATCGCACGCCGGGCGCGTGTACTCGCGAGAGCAGCTGCTCCAGGCGCTCTGGGGCGGGTCGGACTACCGCGAGCCGCGCACGATCGACGTGCACATCCGCCACCTGCGCGAGAAGCTCGAGCAGGACCCGCGCGAGCCGGAGTTCATCTTGACCGTGCGCGGCGTCGGCTACCGCTTTCGAAGCCGTTGAGCCGTCTCTTCCGGAGCGTAGGCACGCGCCTCAGCCTGGCGCTGCTTCTGGTCGTGGCGGCCGCGCTCGGGATCGTCTACCTGACCGTGGTGCCGTCGCTGGAGCACCGCCTCGTCGACACCCGGGTCTCCCAGCTTCGGACGGCGGCGGTGAGCCTGGGCGACGCGGTCACTCCTGCGGCGCCGTATGACCCCGACTTCGTCGACACGGCACGCGACAGCACCGGTGCGCGGGTCGTGCTGCTGCAGCGGTTCGAGGACAACCCGCTCACGATGGTGCCGTATCAGGACTCGCTCGGGGGCGCCGGGAGCGACGTCACGAACGACGCCCTTGCGCTGAGGGCGTACAAGACCGGCCAGCCGCAGGACGGCATGGTTCGTAGCGGCGAGGCGGAGTACGCCGAAGCGGCGGTCCCCGTGCTCGGCGGCGACTACGTGCTTCTGCTCAGGGATTCGCTCCAGAACCAGTTCGGAGGCGTTCATCTTGTCCAGCGGCGCGTCCTGTTCTCGGCCGGCGTTGCGCTGCTGATTGCGCTGCTGCTCGGCTACGGCGGCGCCAGGGTGTTCGCCCGGCGGATCAAGAGGCTCGAGCGGGCAGCCGACCGGATCGCCGGTGGACGCTTCGACGAGCCGGTCCGGGACAGCGGGAAGGACGAGCTCGGCGACCTCGCGCGGGCGTTCGAGCGGATGCGCGTCCGGCTCGCGCAGCTGGACGACGCGCGGCGAGCATTCGTCGCGAACGCCTCGCACGAGTTGCGCACGCCGCTGTTCTCGCTCGCCGGGTACCTCGAGCTCTTGGACGACGAGGAGCTGGACGAGCCGACCCGGCTGGAGTTTCTCGACTCGATGCGCGAGCAGGTGACTCGTCTGACCAAGCTCGCCTCGGATCTGCTGGACCTCTCGCGGCTCGACGCCGGCCGGCTGAGCGTCGAGCGGGAGCCCGTCGACCTCTCGGCGCTCTGCGAGGAGATCGTCGAGGAGTTCGGCCCGGCCGCCCGTGCCGGTGACCACGTGCTCGAGCTCGGCGGCGCCGACCGCGCGATCGCCCTCGCAGACGAGCTGCGCGCGCTGCAGATCGGCCGGATCCTGGTCGAGAACGCGCTCCGGCACACGCCGCCGGCGACCACCGTCCGCGTGCGCGCGTTCGTGCGCGGCGAGCGCGCCGTCCTCGAGGTCGAGGACGAGGGACCGGAATCCCGAGCGAACAGCAGGAGCAGCTGTTCGAGCGGTTCTTCCGCCTGGACGGCACTCGCGCCTCGGGCAGCGGCCTCGGCCTGGCGATCGCCAGAGAGCTCGCCGTGCTGATGGACGGCGCTGTCGAGGTCGACTCGCGCGTCGGACGGACGGTCTTCAGCCTCGTGCTGCCGCAGCCCGTGGCCGCCGAGCCGCGCGAGCGAGAGCCCGCCGCGGTCTCCTGAGCGTTTTCCCGTGAAAACGCGTGCGGTGGCATCTGGATCGTCTGCGGCTAGAGTGAGACGGCCGTGCGTTCCTGGCCTCTTGCCGCCGTCGTAGTTGCGTGCGCCCTCCTAGGCGGCGTGGCCGCGCTCGGACTCGGCAAGCTGACCGGCTGGGTCGGCAACGGTTCGTCGACGACGGTCTTTCGCGCGTCTCCGGTGCTTCCGGACACGGGCTCCGCGGTGCCGGCGGCCGTCGGGCGGGCGGCGAGGCCCCTGGCCGGCAACGGGTTCGATCCGCGCCGAATCTACGCAGCCCGCTCGCCTGGCGTCATCACGATCTTCGCGATCTCGGGCTCGAATCCAGAGCAGGTGGCCCAGGGCTCGGGGTTCGTCGTCTCGCGGACGGGCTACATCCTCACCAACTCGCACGTGATCACGGACGCCTCCGAGTCGATTCCGGCTCACGCGGCGGACAAGGTCTACGTCGAGTTTCAGGACCACGACCGCGCGGCCGCGAAGGTGGTCGGTTGGGACGTGTTCGACGACGTCGGCCTGATCAAGGTCGACCCTGCGGGCCACGCGCTCGACCCGGTTCCGCTCGGCAACTCGGCGGCGGTGACGGTCGGCGAGCCGGTGGCCGCGATCGGCAGCCCGTTCGGGAACGAGAACTCGCTCGGCGTCGGGGTCGTGTCCGCGATCCGCCGCTCGATCGACTCGCTGACGTCGCGCTACAGCCTCGTGGACGCGATCCAGACCGATGCACCGATCAACCACGGCAACTCCGGTGGGCCGCTCTTCGACGCGCGCGGCCGCGTGATCGGCATCAACGCGCAGATTCGCAGTGACTCGGGCAACGCCGAGGGGGTGGGCTTCGCCGTCCCGATCAACTCGGCCCGCCGCTCGATGGAGCAGTTGATCGCGAACGGCTCGATCTCGTACCCGTTTGTGGGAATTGCAACAACCGATCTGACACCGGCCCTGGCACGGCACTTCGGCTACTCGGTGCAGCACGGCGCTGTGGTCACGAACGTCGAGGCATCCTCGCCCGGCCGCAGCGCCGGCCTTCGCGCCTGGACGAGCGGTCGCCGGCAGCAGTTCCTCGGCGTGGGCTTCGCGCCGGCCGGGGACGTGATCCTCGCGATCGCCGGCCACCCCGTCCGCAGCTCCGAGGATGTCGTTCGGATCATCACCGAAGATCTCTCCCCGGGGCAGACCGTGCGTCTGACGATCGCGCGGGGCGGCTCGCGGCTCGAGGTGCCGGTCCGGCTGGCGGAGCGGCCGACAACGCCCTAGCAGCCGAACCCGCCTCTTTCGGCGAAGGCTTGCGAACTCCTTCCTGACGACCGTTTATGCTCGGACGCCGCGCGTCCAGCCTCAGACCATGCTGCAACTCGTCAACGTCGGACAGAAGTCGCTCAGCGACTACGCCACCATCGCCACGCGTGGGCTGATGGACGAGATCCGCCGTCTGGCCGAGCCGCTCGCGGGCAAGCGCGTCGTGCACCTCTCCGCGACGGCGTTCGGCGGCGGCGTCGCGGAGATCAACTACGCGCTCATACCGCTGATGAAGGACGCGGGCCTCGATGTCGAGTGGCGGATCATCGGCGGCGCCGACGAGTTCTTCGGAGTCACGAAGACGATGCACAACGCGCTCCAGGGCAGCCCCGAGGGGCTCTCGCAGGCCCAGGAGGAGATCTTCCGGCGCTACAACGCGCTCAACGCGGAGGAGTTCGAGGACGCCTACGACTTCGTGATCGTCCACGACCCGCAGCCGGCGGCGATGATCGAGCACTTCCCCGACAGCACTGCGCGCTGGATCTGGCGCTGCCACATCGATCTCTCCGAGCCGAATCGCGACGTGCTCGGATTCCTCACACCCTGGCTCAAGCGGTACGACGGCGCGATCTTCCACATGCCGGAGTACGTGCCGCGCGCGAGCGGCCTCCCGCCCGCATACATCTGGCCGCCTGCGATCGACCCGCTGACGCCGAAGAACATGGCTCTGTCGCCGGAGGACGCGGCCTACATCGTCGACCAGTTCGGGATCGACGTCGACCGGCCGCTCCTGACGCAGGTGTCGCGCTTCGACCCCTGGAAGGACCCCCTCGGCGTGATCGACGCGTACCGCGCGGTCAAGGCCGAGCGGCCGGAGGTGCAGCTCGCGCTCGTCGGCTCGATGGCGCACGACGATCCCGAAGGCTGGGACTACTACAGCCGGACCGTCTCGTACGCGGCCGGCGACCCGGACATCTACATCCTGTCCAACCTGAACAACATCGGCTCGGTCGAGGTCAACGCCTTCCAGGTGCACTCGGCGGCCGTGATCCAGAAGTCGATCCGCGAGGGCTTCGGCCTGACCGTGACCGAGGCGCTCTGGAAGACGAAGCCGATGGTCGCGAGCCGGGTCGGCGGCATCGTCGCCCAGATCCAGGACGGCGAGACCGGATGGCTCGTAGAGTCGCCCGCCGAGTGCGCCGAGGTCTGCCTCGAGATCCTCGCCGATCCGGCCGCGGCCCGGCAGCGCTCGCTGCGCGGGAAGGAGTTCGTCCGCCGCCGCTTCCTGATGCCGCGCCTGCTGCGCGACTGGCTAGTGCTCTTCAACCTCCTGTCCGGCAACGACACGGCCGGCGCGGAGCTCGAGACCGTCGCCGCGGTCTGAGCCCGGCTGGAAGAACCGCTGCGCGATCGCCGTCGGCACGATCGCCGAGAGCACGACGACGCCGATCAGGAGCGAGAACTGCGTCCGGTCGATGATGTGGGCGGTCAGCCCGTAGAGCGACGCGATCGTCCCGAAGGTCAGCCCGGTCGACATCAGCAGCGTGGTGAACACCGCGTCCTCGCCCGTGTAGCGGCGGGCGAGCGGGTAGATCCCGAGGAACTTCGGGACGAGCTTCCCGGCGAACAGCAGGGCCAGGACGCCGAGGTTGGCCCAGAGCGCGCCGGCCGAGACGCTCATTCCGCCCTTGAGGAAGAAGAACGGCGTCAGGAACGCGAACGCGACGACGCGCAACCGCTCCTGCTCGAGGCGGTGTAGGTGGTAGTGGGAGCTCATCGCGAGGCCGAGCACGAAGGCCGGCAGGACCGCGTGTGAGTGCGCGCGGCCGCCGAGCCACATGAGCAGGAAGAGCGCGGCGAAGACGAGCTTGATCTCGGGCTCGATGATGCGGTTGCCGTAGCGCTTGAAGAACCACGGTCCGAGGAGCGGCAACCCGACGACGAGGATCACCGAGACCGCGACGAAGGGCACGATCCAGACGGTCGGGGTGATGAAGAGAACGGCGAGCGCAGCGGCCGTGCCGAAGTCGGTCACGAAGGTCGCGGCCATCAGGCGCTTGCCGAGGATCGTCCGGTTGAGCCCGGTCTCGACGAGCACGGAGTAGACGACCGCCAGGCTCGTCGTCGAGAGCGCGATGCCCGCGATCTCGGCCTGCTGCCGGTTCCAGTCGAGGCCGTAGTACGCGAGCAGGCCCACGACGACGAACGGGCCGAAGAACGAGACGAGGCCGATCGATAGCGACGCGTGCCAGTCGCGCCGGAACTGCGGCACGTCGACCTCCGCGCCTGCGAGAAACGTGAGCACGATCCCGGCGAATGACCCGATGAACGCGAGCCAGCCCGGCACGTCGAGGTTGAACGCGTTGCCGACGACGACGCCCGCGAAGAGCTCGATCAGCGCGACCGAGACTCCAACCTCGATCGAGACCATCGAGGCCAGCAGGATCGTCAGTGCGAGAACTGTTGCTACGGCGAAGTCGCCCATCTCTACCTCCGATGTGGTTGTCGTTGGTAGAGGCCATCAGCGGGAAATCCCCCGCGGTTGGGCGCGAGCCTCATCGCGCTGCAGCTCGCTCACTGTACCGGCGCGCCGCGGGTAGGGTCCCCCGCGGTGGTTGCAGGGCGCAGGAAGCTGATCCTCGTCTCCAACCGCGGGCCGGTCACCTACGGGCGCGACGAGAGCGGCGAGCGAACGGCCAGGCGCGGCGCGGGCGGGCTCGTGACCGCGTTACGCGGGTTGCTCGCGCACCACGACGTGACGTGGATCGCGAGCGCGATGAGCGAGGAGGACCGGGTCGTGGCCGCGGAGGCCGGCGGCCAGGCGGTCGCGGAGAGCGCGGACGACGGGTCGCCGTTCCGGCTGCGCCTGGTGGCCCACGACGAGGCCGCCTACGACCGGTACTACAACGTCGTCTCGAACCCCGTCCTCTGGTTCCTGCAGCACTATCTGTGGGACCTCGCGTACACGCCCGCGCTCGACGTCGCGGTCCAGCACGCCTGGGACGACGGCTACGCGCAGGTGAACGCGGGCTTCGCGGAGGCGGCGCTCGCGGAGCTCGAGCGGGAGCCCGAGGCGGCCGTCTTCTTCCACGACTACCACCTCTATCTCGCGCCGCGCCTCGTCCGCGAGCGCGCACCGGACGCATTGCTCGCGCACTTCGTCCACATCCCCTGGCCGCAGACGGACTACTGGCACGTGCTTCCCGACGCGACCCGGCGAGCGATCCACGACGGGCTGCTCGCGAACGACGCGGTCGGTTTCCACTCGCACCGCTGGCAGCTGAACTTCCTCCGCGCCGCGGCCGACCTGGCCGGGGCCGAGTGCGACTTCGAGGAGGGTGTGGCGCGGTACCGCGACCACCGCTCGCTCGTCAGCGTCCATCCGATCTCGATCGACCCGCTGGAGTTCGAGCAGCTCGCGGGGAGCGAGGAGGTTCTCGCCGCCGAGCGCGAGCTCGTCGGCCGGCGGCCGGAGCAGCTGATCCTGCGCGTCGACCGCACCGATCCGTCGAAGAACATCGTGCGCGGCTTCCGCGCCTTCGAGCTCTACCTCGAGGCGAACCCGGAGCGCGTCGGCCGGGTCGGAATGCTCGCGCTGCTCGACCCCTCGCGCCAGGACATCCCCGAGTACTCCGAGTACATCGGCGCGATCCAGCGCGAGGCGCGGCGGGTGAACGACCGTTTCCCGGAGGAAGGCTGGGATCCGATCGAGGTCGTGATCGAGGACAACCTGCCGGCCGCGGTAGCTGCGTACAAGCAGTTCGACGTCCTGTTCGTGAACTCGATCTTCGACGGCATGAATCTCGTCGCGAAGGAGGCGCCGCTCGTGAACGAGCGCGACGGCGTGCTCGTCCTCTCGGAGAATGCGGGCGCCTACGAGGAGCTGGGCGAGTGGGCGGTGAGCGTGAACCCGTTCGACGTCGCGGGGCAGGCGGACGCGCTCGAGCGGGCGCTGACCATGCCCGCCGTGGAGAGGCGCGAGCGCCTCGAGGCGATCCGCGCCTTCGTTCGCGAGCACGACGTTGCAGCCTGGATCGAGGGCCAGCTGGCCGATCTCGACCGCTGCGCCGCGCTACGGGTCTAGGCTTTCGCCCGATCGAGATGGTTTGTCCTAGCTGCGGGACCGAGAACCGTGAAGGGCGCAAGTTCTGCGCCGAGTGCGGCCACGCCCTCGCGCCCGCTGCCTGCCCGTCCTGTGGCGCCGCCAACGAGCCCGGCGAGCGCTTCTGCGGCGAGTGCGGCGCGGCGCTCACGGCGGAGACGCCGGCTCCGGTCGAAGCTCCGCCGACCGCGGAGCGCCGTCTCGTGTCGGTGCTCTTCGCCGACCTGGTCGGGTTCACGCCCCTGTCGGAGACGCGGGACGCCGAGGACGTGCGCGAGCTGCTCTCGCGCTACTTCGAGACGTGCAGCCGGATCATCGCGCTCTACGGCGGAACGGTCGAGAAGTTCATCGGCGACGCCGTCATGGCCGTGTGGGGCACGCCCACGGCGACGCGAAGACGACGCGGAGCGGGCGGTCCGCGCCGCCCTCGATCTCGTCGCCGCGGTCTCCGCGCTCGGCCAGGAGGTCGGCGAGGAGGAGCTGCGCGCCCGTGCCGGAGTGTTGACCGGAGAGGCGGCCGTGACGATCGGGGCCGAGGGCCAGGGAATGGTCGCGGGCGATCTCGTCAACACGGCCTCGCGGGTGCAGTCACTCGCGGAGCCCGGCGCTGTCTACGTGGGCGAGTCGACCCGCCGCACCACCGAGCAGACGGTCGTTTACGAGGAGGCCGGCACGTTCGAGCTCAAGGGCAAGGAGGAGCCGGTCACGCTGTGGAAGGCGCGCCGGGTCGTCTCGGGCCTGCGCGGCTCGCTGAAGTCGGAGGGGCTCGAGGCGCCGTTCGTCGGCCGCGACCGTGAGCTGCGCCAGATCAAGGACCTCTTCCACGCTTGCGCGGACGAGAGCCGGGCACATCTCGTCTCGGTCACGGGAATCGCCGGGATCGGCAAGTCACGGCTCGCATGGGAGTTCTACAAGTACTTCGACGGGATTGCCGACACGGTCTACTGGCACCGCGGCCGCTGCCTTCCGTACGGCGAGGGCGTGACCTACTGGGCGCTGGCCGACATGGTGCGCATGCGCTGCCGGATCTCCGAGGACGAGGAGTCGGCCGCCGCCGAGGAGAAGCTCCGTGCCACGCTCGACGAGCACATCCTCGACGCGGAGGAGCGCGCCTTCGTCGAGCCGCGCCTCGCCCACCTGCTGGGCCTCGCCGAGCACCAGGCCCGTGACCAGCAGGAGCTGTTCGGCGCCTGGCGGCTCTTCTTCGAGCGCCTCGCCGAGACGTATCCGACAGTGCTCGCATTCGAGGACATGCAGTGGGCCGACACCGGGCTGCTCGACTTCGTCGAGTACCTGCTCGACTGGTCGCGAAACCATCCGCTCTTCGTCGTCACCCTGGCTCGGCCGGAGCTGGTCGAGCGCCGCCCGACCTGGGGCGCGGGCCAGCGCAGCTTCACCTCCCTCTACCTCGAGCCGCTCTCGGAGGAGGCGATGGAGGAGCTGCTGACCGGGCTCGTGCCCGGGCTCCCCGAGACGCTTCGTGGGCAGATCCTCGCGCGGGCCGAGGGTGTGCCGCTGTACGCGGTCGAGACCGTGCGGATGCTCCTCGACCGCGGCCTGCTCGTCCAGGAGGGCTCGACGTACCGGCTCACCGGTGCGGTCGAGGCGCTCGAAGTGCCTGAGACCTTGCACGCGCTGATCGCCGCTCGCCTCGATGCTTTGGCTCAGCCAGAGCGTGCGCTGCTCGACGATGCCGCCGTGCTCGGCAAGACGTTCAGCAGAGACACCCTCGCAGCTCTCTCCGGGCTCGACAGCGAGCAGGTCGAGTCTCTGCTCGACGGGCTCGTTCGCAAGGAGGTGCTGGGCGTACAGGCGGACCCGCGGTCGCCGGAGCACGGCCAGTACGGCTTCCTGCAGGACCTCGTCCGCCACGTCGCCTACGGCACGTTGTCCAGGCGCGATCGCCGGAGCAAGCACCTCGCCGCGGCCGCCGAGCTCCAGTCGACGTTCGCCGGCGAGCAGGACGAGGTGATCGAGGTGATCGCATCGCACTACGTCGATGCCTACAACGCCGTGCCAGACGCCGAGGATGCGGCCGAGATCAAGCAGCGAGCGTGCGAGATGCTGACGCGCGCGGGGGAGCGCGCGGCGTCCCTCGCCGCCGCAGGCGAGGCCCGACGTTACTTCGAGCAGGCCGGGGTCCTTGCGGTGGAACCGCTCCAGCGTGCCGCGATCCTGGCGCGCGCGGGCGTGATGGCGAACAGAACCGGAGACCCTGATGCGAGCCGAGCCCTTTTGGAGGAGTCGATCTCGCTGTTCGAGGCCGAGGGGGACACGCACGCGGCAGCCCGGGTCTCGGGGCAGTTCGGCCAGCTGCTCGGCTTCGTTCATCGCGACGAAGCGCTCGCACGAATGGAGCGGGCCTTCGAGGTGATCTCGCGCGACCCGGCCGACGAGGACCTGGCGCTCCTCGCCGCAGCTCTCAGCCGCGCTTACTGGTTCAGGGGCGATCTGGAGCGGGCCGCCGAGCGGGCGGAGCTGGCGCTGGACATCGCGGAGGCTCAGGCCTATCCCGCGGCGCTCGCGATCGCCCTCCGCAGCAGGGGGGCCGTTGCCTTCAGCCGCGGCCACGTGGAGGAGTCCGGGGCCCTCATTCGCCATGCCCTCAAGGTGGCGCTCGAGCACGACCTGCTGGACCAGGCCGCCACGACCTACTTCCTCCTCTCCGATGGGCAGTTCCGGTCGGACCGATACCGGGAAGCGCTCGCGTACCTGGAAGAGGCTCTGGCGGTCTCCCGCAAGCTGGGAAGCAGGCCCTCGGAGCTGGCGGATCTCGCCGAGATGACCTACCCGCTCTTCATGCTCGGGCGCTGGGACGAAGCGCTCGGGCTCTTGGAAGAGGTGACCGAAGAGCAGACGCAGTCCGGAGGCGTCCTGCTCAGCCTCCTGACCTCCCTCGTCGAGATTCATCTGGCGCGCGGCCGGCTCGACGAGGCGCAGAAGATCTTCTCGCTCTTCGCGCATCTCGACGGATCGACCGACATGCAGGACCGCTCTTCCTATCTGGGAGCCCGGGCGTCACTGAGTCGGGCGGAGGGGCAACTCGACCAGGCGCTTGCGGACTACGAGGCGACGGTCGAGGCGGGCCGAACGCTCGGCTACGGGCAGCAGAGCTCGAAGCAGGCCGCGGTGGCGGCGCTGGAGGCGGCGATTGCGCTCGGCGACTTGGCGAAGGCGCGCGAGCTGATCGACTCGCTGGAGGACGCTCCTCCTGGACTCCAATCCCCGTACCTCACGGCGCAGGCCTACCGTTTCCGCGGGCGGCTCGCCGGGGACGAGGCCGAGCTCGAGGCGGCTTCGCGGATCTTCCGCGAGCTCGAGCTTCCGTTCTGGCTCGCGGTGACGCTGCTCGAGCAGAGCGAGGTGCTGGCCGCGGCGGGCCGGGTGGACGAGGCCGCGCCGCTACTGGAAGAGGCGCGCGAGACCTTCGAGCGGCTCGAAGCGCGACCCTGGCTCGAGCGCGCGGCGCGGGCGACGGCAGACGCCGAGGCCGAGCCGGTCGGCGGGCGCTGATGGATCGAGCGGCGCAGGCCGGCGAGCTTCGACCCGTCAACCCGGCGACGCTCGAGCCGGTCGGCTCGGTTCCGGTCTCCGCCCCGGAGGAGGTCGCAGAGGCAGTCGGCGATGCGCGCATTGCGGCCGAGCGCTGGGCGGGCGCCTCGTTCGCCGAGCGGCGGGCGCTCCTTGGGCGGGCCGCCGCGGCGCTGCTCGACGCCGCCGACGAGATCGCCGCGACGGTGACCGCCGAGACGGGCAAGCCGCTCGTCGAGTCGTACACGGCCGAGCTGTTCGTCGCGCTCGACAACCTCGTCTGGGCCGCCTCGAACGCCGGCCGCCTGCTGGCGCCGGAGCCGTTCCGCTTCCACCAGCCGCACCTGCGCCACAAGCGCGGCTGCCTCTTCTACGAGCCGCTGGGCGTGATCGGCGTGATCTCGCCGTGGAACTTCCCGTTCGGGATCGCGTTCAGCCAGGCGGCTTTCGCGGTCGCGGCCGGGAATGCGGTCGTCGTCAAGCCGTCGGAGCTGACGCCGCTGTCCGGGGCGTGGGTCCAGCGCGTCTTCCGGGAGGCAGGTGCGCCGAAGCGGCTCGTCCAGGTCGTCCAGGGTGGCGCCGAGGCGGGCGAGGCGCTCGTGCGCGCGCCCGGGACCGCAAAGGTCGTCTTCACCGGCTCGGGTGAGACCGGCCGGCGCGTCGCGTCGCTCGCGGGCGAGCGGCTCCGGCCGGTGACGCTCGAGCTCGGCGGCAAGGACCCGATGCTCGTGTTCGAGGACGCCGACCTCGACCGCGCGGTCGCCGGCGCGCTGTGGGGCAGCTTCTCCAACTGCGGCCAGGTCTGCTCGGGCGTGGAGCGGATCTACGTCGCGCGACCGCTCCAGGAGCCTTTCGTCGAGGAGCTGACGCGACGCGCGCGCGGGCTCCGGCTCGGGCGCGGCGAGGAGCTCGAGACCGAGCTGGGGCCGCTGATCACGGAGCCTCAGCGCGCGCACGTCGAGGAGCTCGTCGCAGACGCTCTCGGCCGCGGCGCGGAGCTGCGGCTCGGCGGCGAGCGGCCCGAAGTCGGTCTTCCGGGCTGGTTCTACGAGCCGACGATCCTGACCGGCGTCGAGCGCGAGGCGAGGATCCAGCGCGAGGAGGTCTTCGGGCCCGTGGTCACCGTCGCGCCGTTCGGCGACGAGGACGAGGCCGTGCGGCTTGCGAACGGCTCGAGCTTCGGCCTCGGCGCTAGCGTCTGGACGCGCGACCTGGCCCGGGCCAAGCGGATCGCGCGGCGGCTCGAGGCAGGCTCGGTCTGGACGAACGACGTCTCGTACTCCTACGGCGCGGGCCAGGCCTCGTGGGGCGGGACAAAGGAGTCCGGGTTCGGTCGCACGCATTCGAAGCACGGTCTCTACGAGCTCTCGCGGGTCAAGTTCGCCGACCTCGACCGCGGCCGGTCGCCCGTGACGTGGTGGTACCCGTACGACGAGGGCCTGCTGGAGGGGTTCCGCGGGCTGGCCGGCGTCCTCTACGGCGAGAGGTTGGGCCGCAAGCTGGAGGCGGCGTGGCGGCACCGCCGCGGCCTGCTCTCGCTCGGACGGCGGTACCTTTCGGGCCGATGAGCGAGCTCTCGCACGTGGATGAGACCGGCGCGGTGCGCATGGTCGACGTCGGCGGCAAGCCGGTGTCACGCAGGCGAGCCCGCGCCCGCGCGGTGGTGCGGATGGCGCCCGAGACGGCCGCGCAGCTCTCGGCCCTGCCGAAGGGCGACGCGCTCGCCGCCGCCAGGCTCGCCGGGATCATGGCCGCGAAGCGGACGAGCGAGCTGATCCCGCTCTGCCACCCGCTGCCGCTGACGCACCTCGCGGTCGAGCTCGAGGTGGGCACGGACGCGGTCGAGATCGTGGCCTCGGCCGAGACGACCGCGCAGACCGGGGTCGAGATGGAGGCGCTCGTCGCCGCGTCGGTCGCGGCGCTGACCGTCTACGACATGGCCAAGGGGATCGACCAGGCGATGGAGATCGGCGAGATCCGGCTGCTCGAGAAGGTGAAGGAGTGAAGGCCGCGGTCGTCACCGTCTCCGACGGCGTCTCCGGCGGCACGCGCGAGGACACGAGCGGCGATCTGCTCGCCGACCTGCTCGGCGCTGAGGGCTACGAGGTCGAGCGCCGGGTCGTGCCGGACGAACGCGACGCGGTAGCCGAGGCCATCGCCGAGCTGGCCGAGGAGGCGGCGCTCGTGCTGACGACCGGCGGCACCGGCCTCGCTCCGCGGGACGTGACGCCCGAGGCGACGCTCGAGGTGCTCGAGCGCCACGCGCCCGGGATCGCCGAGGCGATTCGCGCCGACGCGCTCGCGAAGACGCCGCACGCCCTGCTCTCGCGAGGCGTCGCAGGTGTTCGGGGCCGCGCGCTCGTGGTCAACCTGCCCGGCTCGCCCGGTGGCTGCCGCGACGGCTTCGAGGTTCTGCGACCGGCGCTGGCTCACGCGGTCGCGTTGCTCGCCGGCGAGCCAACGGCGCACAAGCAGACATGAGTGTCTCGGTGTATCCGTCGCGGTTCTTCGCGCTCGTCAAGTTCGAGCACACGATCTTCGCGCTGCCGTTTGCGTACGTCGGGGCGCTGCTAGCGGTCGACGGCGTGCCGAGTGCGCACGACCTCCTCTGGATCACCGTCGCGATGGTCGGCGCCCGCTCGCTCGCGATGGGGCTCAACCGCCTGATCGACGCCGGCCTCGACGCGCGCAATCCGCGCACCGCGGGACGCGAGCTCCCGGCCGGGCTGCTCTCGTACGCGCAGGTCGTCGTCTTCTGCCTCGCCTCGCTCGCCGTCTTCCTGCTCGCCGTCTACCAGCTCAGCCCGCTCGTCCAGAAGCTCTGGCCGATCCCCGTTGTGGCGTTCGTGATCTACCCGTACCTGAAGCGCTGGACCTGGCTCTGCCACCTCTGGCTCGGCGCGGTGGACGGCCTCGCTCCGGTCGGCGCGTGGGCTGCGATCACGGGAACGATTCCCTGGGAGGCCTGGGCGCTCGGCGGCGCTGTCGCGCTCTGGGTGGCCGGCTTCGACCTCTTCTACTCGCTGCTCGACCTCGAGATCGATCGCGCGCAGCGCTTGCACTCGGTGTCGACGCGATTCGGCGAGCGGGGTGCCTTCTGGGGCGCGCGCGCCTTCCATCTTGGCACCGTTGCGCTGCTCGTGGTCGCGGGCCTCGGGCTCGACGTGAACGCCTTCTACTGGCTCGGGGTCGCGGTCGTCGCGAGCCTGCTCGCCTACGAGCACTCCCTGGTCCGGCCAGGCGACCTGCGCCGCCTCGACACGGCGTTCTTCACGATGAACGGCGTCATCTCGCTCGCCTTCCTTGCGTGCGTGCTCGCGGACGTGCTCGTGTGATCCGCGCCGCCGGGCTCGAGAAGCGGTACGGGCTCAAGCGGGTCCTGCAAGGCCTCGACTTCGAGCTGCCGCGCGGAGGCTTCCTCGTCGTGACCGGGCCGAACGGAGCGGGCAAGACGACGCTGCTGCGGCTCTGCGCGGGGCTCGCGCTTCCGACCGCGGGGACGCTGGAGGTCGAGCCCGACCGCAGCGGGATCGGCTTCGCCGGGCACGAGCCGCTCGTCTACCGCGAGCTGACCGCGCTCGAGAACCTCGACCTCTACGGGCGCCTCTACCGCGTGCCCGAGCGGCGGGAGCGGATCGGGATGCTGCTCGAGCGCTTCGGGCTCTGGGAGGCACGGCGCGAGCGGGCCTCGACGCTCTCGCGTGGGCAGGTGCAGCGGCTCGCGCTCTGCCGGTCGCTGCTGCACAAGCCCGAGCTGTTGATCCTCGACGAGCCGTTCTCCGGTTTGGATGACGATGGCGCGGCGCTGCTCGACCGAGAGCTGGCGGGGATGCGCGAACGGCGGACGCTGCTCGTCGCGACCCACGACCCGGACCGCGTCGCGTCGCTGGCGAGCGGGAGGCTCGCTCTGGCGTGAAGCGCTACTTCGGCGACACCGCGGTGCTGGCGCGCAAGGACCTGCGCCTCGAGCTGCGGGCCCGCGACACGCTGCCCGCGATGCTCCTGTTCGTCCTCTCGGTCCTGGCGGTCTTCCACTTCGCGCTGCCGTCGGGGTCGTCCCGGCTCGCGGAGTTCGGTCTGCTCTGGGTCGCGATCATCTTCACGGCGCTGCTCGGCCTCGGGCGGGCCTTCGCGGCGGAGCGCGAGCAGGGGCTCCTGGACGGGCTCGTGCTCGCGCCGTGCGACCGGAGCGCGATCTGGCTCGCGAAGGGGCTCGCGACGCTCGTCTTCCTCGCGCTGGCCGAGGTCGTCGCGCTCGCCGCCTTCGCGCTCTTCTTCACGCCGGTCGGCTGGGCAACGGTGGCCGGTGTCTTTCTCGCCGACCTCGGCATCTGCGCGGTCGGAGTGCTGCTCTCGGCGATGGCGGCCGCGGGCCGGGCGCGCGAGCTGCTGCTGCCGCTGCTCTTCCTGCCGCTGGCGCTCCCGATCGTGATCGGAGGCGTCGGCGCGAGCGTCGCGGATTCGCCGGGCCGCTACCTCGCGTTCCTGGCGCTCTACGACGCGATCTTCGCGCTGCTCGCCTGGGCCTCGTTCGAGTTCGTCGTCACCGAGTGAAGACGGCGCTGATCGCGTCGACGTGGCGGTGGTCGGTGCCGCAGCACCCTCCGACGACGTTCAGATTCGGCAGTCTCGGCCGCAGATCCGCTGTAGCCGGCCGCCAGCTCGGCCGGATCGCCCTCGTCCAGCTCCTCCGCCTCGTCGAGCTCGGCGTGGCTCTTCGGGGAGGCGTTCGCGCGTAGTCCGCGCACGCGGTCGAGCCACGGCGCGGGATCGAGCGCGGGGGCCAGGTGCGTCGGGTGGGCGCAATTGACCATGAAGTACGCGGTCGCCCCGTCGGTCTCGGCGTCGACCTGCTCGATCGCGTCGCCGAGTGCCTGCCCGCTCGGCAGGCGCCCGTCCGTCTCGACCGTGAACGAGATCACGACCGGAAGGTCAGTCTTGCCGGCGGCGCGCACGATGCCGACGGCCTCGTCCGCGTAGGCGAGCGTCAGCGCGCTGATCAGGTCGGCTGACGTGCGCGCGAACGTCTCGACCTGCGGAGCGTGGTAGCGTCTCGGCCTCGGCGGGGGTCATGGCGTCGTCCACGCGGTACGCGTCCCCGCGCGGGCCGATGCAGCCGCTGATCACGATCTCCGGGTCGCCTCCCGTGGCCGAGCGCAGGCCCTCGAGCAGCGCGACGCCGCGTCGGTTCACGTCCGCGAGCGCCTCCGGCGAGTAGCCGAGCCGCTCGCCCCAGTCCCGGTTCGCGCGCCAGGTCGGAGCGTCGAGCAGGATGGCCACGCCGCGCCGGCGCGCGATCTCGAGGTACGGCTCGTAGTAGGTGAGCAGCGCCTCGGTCCCGGCCGGGTCGTCGAGCAGCACGAACGACGCGAACTCGGGCAGCTCGAGCCCGCCGTGGAAGATCAGCGTCGTCTCCATCCCGCCGTCCGTGATGAACGTGCCGCCGTCGGTGTGCGGGAGCCGGGTCATGTCGTGGCGGGGATCGGCTCGGCGCGTCTGGCCAACCGCCGCTGCTCGCGCTCGTCCGGCCACATCGCGATCAGCGCGCCGAGCAGGAAGACGAGGCCCGCGAGCCAGACGAACGGGACGAGCGGGTTGACGAGCACCTTGAGCACCACCGAGCCGTCCTTGTTGAACTGGTCGCCGATCACGAACAGGTCCTGGGCGCGCAGCCAGTCCGTGTGGACCGAGACCTCGTTCGAGACCTGCTGCTCGGCCGGGTAGTCGTTCTTGCCGGCCATGAGCGTGCCCATGCGCTCGTTCCCGCGCGAGACGGCGAGCCGCGCCCGCTCCTCGATGTCGTTCGGCCCGCGTTTCACGACCGCGCCGAGGTAGTCGAGCCGGTAGCCGCGGATCGTCATCGACTCGCCCGGCCGGAGGTGCTGCACCTTCGTCGCGCCGTAGGCGCCGCCGGCGATCCCGATCGCCAGGAGGACGATCGCCGCATGGACGACGTAGCCGCCGTAGCGTCGCCGGTTGCGGGCGACGAGCGACGAGAAGGCGCCGAGCCAGGTGCGGTCGCCGAGGGCCTTGCGCGCTCTCGTCCCGCGCGCGAACTCGAGCACGATCGCGGCCAGCACGAACACCGAGAACGTGTAGGCGACGAGCCCCGGCGGGCTCGAGCCGGCACCCAGCGCGATCAGCGCCGCGCCGGCCACCAGGGCGGTGACTGCGGGCCAGACGAGGCTCGCGCCGAGCGCGCGCAGTGAGCTCCGCCGCCACGCGACGAGCGGCCCGATCCCCATCAGCAGCAGCAGCGGCAGCCCGAACACGCGCAGGAAGAAGTCGAAGTACGGCAGGCCCGACCGTGATCCGCTCACCGCGCACGGCCTCGGAGAGGAGCGGGAAGACGACTCCCCAGAGGACGGTCAGCGTGAGTGCGACGAGCAGCAGGTTGTTGTAGAGGAAGGCCGCTTCGCGCGAGACGAGCGACTCCAGCCGCGTGCGCGTCCGCAGCAGCGGCAGTCGCCAGAAGATGAGCGCCGTCGAGAAGAGCGCCGCGGCGACGATGAAACCGAGGAACCACGGCCCGATCGACGACTGCGCGAAGCTGTGGATCGAGCTGAGCACCCCGCTGCGGGTCAGGAAGGTGCCGAAGAGCGAGAGGCAGAAGGCGAGCGAGACGAGCACCACGTTCCAGACGCGGAGCATGTTCTTCTTCTCCTGCACCATCACCGAGTGCAGGAAGGCGGTCGACGCGAGCCACGGCATCAGGGCCGCGTTCTCGACCGGGTCCCAGGCGTAGTAGCCGCCCCAGCCGACCTCCTCGTAGGCCCACTTGGCGCCGAGCAGGATCCCGATCCCGAGCGCGGTCCAGGCGAGCAGCGTCCAGCGGCGGGTGATGACGATCCAGCGCTCGTCGCCGCGACCCGAGAGCAGCGCACCTGCGGCGAAGGCGAACGGGATCGTCATCCCGACGTAGCCGAGGTAGAGGAGCGGGGGGTGGATCATCATGTACGGGTTCTGCAGGCTGGGCGTGAGGCCCGAGCCGTCGACCGGGGCGACCTGGCGCACGAACGGGCTGGCCACGAACGCGAGCACGAACGCGAAGAACCCGGCGATCGCGCCGAGCACGGGCACGGTCCAGGGCAGGAGCTGCCGGACGAGGGTGCGGTTGAGCAGCACGGCGGCCGACCCGAGGGCGGTCAGGACGAGCAGCCAGAGCAGGAGCGAGCCCTCCTGGCCGCCCCAGAAGGCGCTGAAGGAGTACGGGAACGGCAGCTTGCGGCTGGAGTGGTCGGCGACGTAGCTGAACGAGAAGTCGCGCGTCCGGAATGCGTTCAGGAGGACGAGGGCCGCGACGGCGGTCGCGACGAAGACGCCGACGAGCGCGTTGCGGGCCGACTCGTGCAGACGCCGGCGCCCCTGGTAGGCGGCGAGGCCGCCCGCGACCGCCGCATAGAGAGCGAGGCCGAACGCGACGATGAGGGCGGCGCGACCGAGGTCAGCCACGGCGCGAGTCTAGCGGCCTGCGTGCAGGGCTCGTTCTGCGATCATGCAGGCGGTTTCGTGCTCCTCCGGCTGCGCCACATCCCGCTCTCGACGCTTGCCGCCGCCGCCGTCGTGCTGATGGCGACGGCGCTCGCGCTGATCTTCTTCTACGCGCCTCTCGACGCCGACCAGGGACTCTCGCAGAAGATCTTCTACATCCACGTCCCGATCGCCCTGACGGCGTACGCCTGCTTTGCGTGGGGCGCGGCGAAGGCGTTCCTGCACCTCTGGAAGCGTCCGGAGGGGGCCGACCTCGAGAGCTACGCAGCCATCCACCAGGGCGTGATCTTCGGCGCGCTCACACTGGTGACGGGCTCGATCTGGGCGCGCGTCTCGTGGGGGATCTGGTGGACGTGGAGCTCCAACCAGCTGGTCACGTTCCTGATCCTCTTCTTGTTCTACTCGGCCTACTTCATGCTGCGCTATTCGGTCGAGCCCGGGCCCGCGCGCGCGAACATGTGCGCGGTCTACGCGCTCTTCGGTGTCGTCCTGATCCCGGTCAGCTGGCTCTCGATCAGGCTCGCGAACGACTACATTCACCCGACGGTGTTCACGCGGCACGGGCCTCAGATGACCGGCTCGATGTTCCTTGCCTTCTGCGTGTCGTGGGCCGCGCTGCTGGCCCTGGCGGGGACGATGTACCGGGTCGAGCTCGCGGGGAAGCGGCTGGACGAGCAGCTGCGCGAGCTTCGTGAGTTGCTGGCATGAGACGACGCTCGCGTCGTCTCTATCAGGCCGGGCGGGCTTTGCCTGGTCGGCCGTCTGAACTGACCAGTCGACACGCTTTCCCACAAAGGGCAGGTCGGTGAGCGCCTCGGAGAAGTACGTGGCGGCTGCGTATCTGGTCGTCTTCGTCGCCGTGCTGATCTGGGTCGCGATCATCGCGTCGAAGCTGGCGCGGCTCGAGCGGGACGCAGGGGAGCTGACAGAGCTGGCGCGGCGCCGGGTGGAGCGCGAGCCCGAGCCCGAGCGCGACGAAGTCGGGGTCTAGCTGGCGCTCCTGCGGATCGGCTCGCGCGGCTCGCGGCTCGCGCTGACACAGGCCGAGCTCGCGGCGGAGCAGCTTCGGCGGCCCGGGATCGAGATCGCGCTCGTCCCGATCACGACGGCCGGCGACCGCGACCGCTCGAAGCCGTTCGGCGAGATCGGCTCGCGCGGGGTGTTCGTCAAGGAGATCGAGGAGGCGCTGCTCGAGGGGCGGGTCGACGTCGCCGTGCACTCGGCGAAGGACATGACCTCCTCCGACACGGACGGTCTGGTCGTCGGCGCGTACCTCGCCCGGGAGGATCCGCGTGACGCACTGTGCGGGGTCGCAGAGCTGCGGCCGGGTCTGCGGATCGGGACTGCGTCGGTGCGGCGGCGGGCGCAGCTGCTGGCTCTCGAGCCCGAGCTCTCGATCGAGCCGCTGCGCGGGAACGTCGAGACGCGTCTGCGCAAGCGACGGGAGCGGGGGCTGGACGCGGTCGTGCTTGCGGCGTGCGGGCTCGACCGGCTCGGGCTCGGTGCGGAGATCTCCCGGCGACTGTCGCCCGAGGAGATGCTCCCCGAGGCCGGGCAGGGCGCGCTCGCGTTGCAGGTTCGCGCGGGCGAGGAACACGTGGTGGCTGAGGCCGACGACGAGGAGACGCGGCGGCGGGTCGAGGCCGAGCGGGCCTGCGTGTTCGCTCTGGGCGGCGGCTGCCTGGCCCCGGTGGCGGCGCATCACGACGGGGAGACGCTGACCGCGCTCGTGGCCGCCGAGGACGGCAGCTGGCTCGAGCGCCGGATCGGAGACGATCCCGCCGCGCTCGCAGCGGAGCTCGGAGCCTTCGTCGGCTCGTGAGGCTGTGGGCAGATCGACACGCATCCGCGACAGGCCAGGCACACACTCGCGCGGTTTTTCCCACTACCGTGCGTAGTCCCCGGGTGGGTGGGGGTTAGGGATGGGTCCCGCGGCTCGCCTGCGTGTGATTGTCACAAGGCCGCGTGAGCAGGCTGGAGCGCTCGCTGAGCGGCTCGAGGCGCTCGGGCTCGAGGTCGTGCTCTGCCCGCTGCTCGAGCTGGAGTCGACCGGCCCGCACGAGGTCGACGTCTCGGGCTACGACTGGGTCGTGGTCACGAGCCCGCGTGGGGCCGACGAGCTAGCTCGCCGCCGCCGCGGCGATCTTCCCCAGGTCGCGGCGATCGGGCCGGGAACCGCGGCCGCGCTTCGGGAGCACGGAATCGAGCCGGCCCTCGTGCCCCGGATCTCCACGCAAGAGGGCCTCGTGGCCGAGCTCCCGCAGCCACCCGGCCGGGTTCTGTTCGCAGGCGCCGCCGATGCGCGGCCCTATCTGGCCGAGGCCCTTGGCGCGGATACCGTCCTCCTGTACCGGACGCGTGAGCTCCGACCCGCGACGCCGCCCGAGGGCGACCTGGTCGTGCTTGCCTCGGCCTCGGCCGCGCGGGCCTGCGCGGCGCTCGAGCTCGAGCTGCCGGCGGTCTCGATCGGCCCCGAGACGACCCGCGAGGCGCGTGCTCACGGCATCCAGGTGATCGCCGAAGCCGAAAGCCACGACCTCGACGGCCTCGTGAACGCGGTCGCAGGCGCAGCGCGTGTGCCCGGCTCCGGCATCTCTTAGGCTCTCGCTGTGTTCATCACGTTCCTGTCCGACTTCGGGCTGCAGGACGACTTCGTCGGAACCTGCCACGGCGTGATGAAGCGAATCGCGCCCGAGGCCCAGATCATCGACATCACGCACGGGATCCCGCCGCAGCATGTCCTCCAGGGGGCGCTCGTCCTGCGCGACACGCTCCCGTACATGCCCGAGGGAGTCCATCTTGCGGTCGTCGACCCGGGCGTCGGCGGGAGCCGAAGGGCTCTGGCGCTGCGGACGGTCGAGGGGCGACTCCTCGTCGGCCCGGACAACGGGCTCATCTTGCCCGCGGCGGAGCGCCTCGGGGGCATCGAAGCGGTCCACGAGCTGGCGAACCCCGAGTACGCCCTGGACACCGTCTCTCGCACGTTCCACGGCCGCGACCTCTTTTCGCCCGCGGCCGCCCACCTCTCCCGCGGCGTGGCCATCGAGGAGCTGGGGCCGCCTGTCGACCCGCAGGCGCTCGTCCAGCTCGACGTGCCCGCAGCCGGAGATCGGGCACAACCGCATCAACGCGACCGTGCTCTACGTCGATCACTTCGGCAACGTGCGGCTCAACCTCACGCGGAAGCAGCTGGAGGAGGCCGACGTGCTTCCCGGCGTCACGGTCGAGCTGGAGCTGGCGCTCGAGCGCTACTACGCGGTGGCCGCGCGCACCTTCGCCGACGCCGCGCCCGGCGACATCATCCTGTACGAGGACTCGTTCCGGAATGTGGCGGTTGCGATCCGCGGCGGCAACGCTGCCGAGCTGTTCGGCGTCTCGGCCGGGCAGGAGCTGCGGATCCACCTCCGCGTGCCGTGAAGCTCGCCGATCTCGAACGGACGGTCGGCCGCCGCTTCGCCCGTGCTGCGACGAACGCCGTGGTTGCGCGACCTCGGCTCTGGGGCCTGTTCCGAGGCCCGCTGCGCGCCCAGTTCGGTCGCATGGCGCCCGTCTGGGACGGCATGCGGCGCCCCGACGCCCTCGCACCGCTCGAGCGTGCTCTCGCGGCGCTTCCCACGCCTCCCGGCCGAGTGCTCGATCTCGGGACAGGTACCGGAGCGGCGGCCTTTCTCATCGCGTCGCGCTTTCCCGACAGCGATGTGGTCGGCGTCGACCTCGCGCCCGAGATGGTGGCGCAGGCGAGGAAGAACACGCCGCCAGAGCTCGCCGACCGGGTGCGCTTCGAGCCCGCCGACGCAACGCGACTTCCCTTCGACGACGCGTCTTTCGAGCTGGTGTCGCTCGCCAACATGATCCCGTTCTTCGACGAGCTGGCCCGCGTCAGCGCTTCGGGTGGCTGGATCGTCCTCTCGTTCTCGGCCGGGCCGGAGACGCCGATCTGGGTGCCGCCAGAGCGTCTGCGGAAGGAGCTCGGCGCCCGCGGTTTCGGGGAATTTGCGGATTTTCAGGCCGGCCTCGGCACCGCGCTCCTTGCCCGCAAGAGCAAGCCGGTCTAGCCTCTGTGGCACAAGGACGTTCGCGGCGCGGTAGCACCGGCCCGGACGTCCTTCTTTCGCGAGCGGTTCGGCTAGGGGCCGTCGTGTTGTGTGGTGCGGAGGCAGCGGCGGAGTTCGCGGGATACTCCCGCATCCATGCTCGGCTTCGCGCGCCTGCACCGGTCGGTGAACCGCGGTGCTTGAGGTTTGGGGGAACCTGCTTCCCCTCGCCTTGGCCAGCGCGGTCGTTCCAGCTCCGCTGGTTGTGACGATCCTGCTGCTGCGGTCCTCGACTTGGGCGGCCGGTGCGTGGGTCGCGGGCATGACCGCAGTTCGACTGGCTCAGGGCGCCTTGTTCGCGCTGATCTTCTCCGATGGATCCACCGCGGCGACCGAAACGCCCGGGGGGCGCTCGGCGATCCTCTCGGGTGTCCTTCTGGTCGTGAGCGTCTTGCTGTTCGTCACAGCCGCGCAGAAGCTTCTCGGCGGCGACGACCCCGATGCGCCTCCATCCAAATGGATGGCGCTGATCGAGAAGATGAGTACCGGCAGGGCGTTCCTCTTCGGCGCCGGGCTCCTTCTGGTCAACGCGAAGTTCTGGGTGTTCACGCTCGGCGCGATCTCGGCCATCGAGGAGGGGGACCTCAGTCAGCGCGCATCCATCGCTACCTTCCTCCTATTTGTCGTAGCCGTGGTCGCTCCGCAGCTCCTCGCACTCGGTCTCGCTGTGATCGCACCCACCCGGTCGAGATCACTCCTCGACGACGTTGCGGACTGGCTGCAACGGAAGAATCGAATCATCGTGATTGTGGCCAGCCTCGTTTTCGGGACGTGGTTTCTGGCCAAGGCACTCACTGGCCTCGGCGTCATCTGAAACGCCAGCCGCGAGCCTCCGCAGAAGCGGCGCTAGCATTGCTCTGTGTAATCGCGTGGGGAACCCGCTTGGTTATGCGGCGAGGTAGCTCAGTTGGTAGAGCACACGGCTGAAAACCGTGGTGTCGCCGGTTCGATTCCGGCCCTCGCCACCTCGACCTCTCCTTCTAGCGACCGGCGAACCGCTGCATTGACCGCAAGCGGTCTTTCACCAGGGACCGCTCGGGTTAGCCTTGGCTCGTGGCCGGTCAGGAGCCGAAGGCGGTTGCGATCATCGGGGCCGCGCTCGATCTCGGCGCCGGGCGGCGCGGCGTCGACATGGGCCCGTCGGCGATTCGCTACGCGGGGCTCGACGCGCGGATCGAGGAGCTCGGCCTGCGCTGTGAGGACTGGGGCAACGTCACGACCGCAGTTGCGGAGGCGAGTGCCGTCGGCGACGAGCATGCGCGCTTCCTGGCCCAGATCAAGGAGACCTGCGAGCGGGTTGCCGACCTGGTCGCACGCGCGATCGGCGAGGGCTACGTGCCTCTCGTTCTCGGGGGCGACCACTCGGTTGCGCTGGGGACACTCGGAGGGCTCGGTCGTGTGAGAGGCCCCGGCGGCGTCCTCTGGTTCGACGCGCACGGCGACCTGAACCGACCCGAGACGTCGCCGACGGGAAACGTCCACGGAATGCCCTTGGCCGCCGCGCTCGGACGGGCCGGGGCGGAGTTCGAGAGCAAGGCCTTCCGGTTGCCGGCGATCGATCCCGCGCGCGTCGCGCTGGTCGGGGTGCGAGCGCTCGACGAGGCCGAGCGGGAGCTGCTCGCGGAGCTGGATGCGCGCATCTACACGATGAGCGACCTCGACCGGCTCGGCGTCGAGCCCGTTCTGCGCGAGGCGCTCGACCACGTGGCAGGCGACGGCTTCGTGCACATGAGCCTCGACATGGACGTGCTCGATCCGGAGGTTGCGCCGGGCGTGGGCACGCCTGTGCGCGGAGGTCTGTCGTACCGCGAGGCCCACCTGGCGATGGAGCTCGTCGCCGAGTCGGGCCTCGTTGACTCGCTCGAGGTGGTCGAGGTGAACCCGATCCTCGATCGTGGGAACGAGACCGCACTACTGGCGGTCGAGCTCGTCGCGAGCGCCCTCGGCGCGCGCATCTTGTGACATCGCAGAGCAGCGAAACCGCTACGCGTGTGTGACGACTCTGTCTCGATTCAGAAACTTCTCGACGGCGTCGGCGGTCTCCTCGTACGCGTCCCAGTAGACGATGTGCCCGCCGGGCACCGAGACGACTTCGAGCCGGTCGCCGAGCCGCTCGACGTATTCGGCGAGCTGGTCTTCGCGCACCAGCCCGAACTCCTCTGCGTGTACGAGTAGCGTCGGGGTGGGCAGAACCGTAGGCGGTGGAGGCTCGGTGCAGAGCTCGCTGTAGCCGGTGACGACGGCCGCGCGCGAGTAGCGCCAGCGGAGCCAGTCGTCCGGGCACCGCTCGAGATGCTCGGCAGCCTCCTCCTCGAGGAATTCGCGCGGAGTCCGAGTCGACGTCAGTAGCCGGGCCTCGATCGCCTCTTCGGCACTCGAGAACCGCTGGTCCTTGGCCGACTCCTCGGCAAAGTTCTGGCCGACGTGCGGAAGCAGCTGGATCGCGGGGTCGAGCAGCACGGCCCGCTCGACCCGCTCCGGCGCACGTGCGCAGAGCTCGAGGATCAGGCGAGCGCCGAAGCTGTGGCCGATCCACGCCGCGTGCTCGACGCCGGCGGCGGCGGTCGTCTCGAGTATGTCTTCGACGTGGGTCGCGAGGCTCCAGGGCGCCTCGTAGCCGGACTGTCCGTGTCCTCGCAGGTCGGGCGCGAGCACGCGAAACCGATCAGCCAGGCGCTCCTCGGCAAGACGGCGGAAGCGCCGCCCGTGCGTCGAGACACCGTGCAGGCAGACAACGGCGGGAGCCTGTCGGTCTCCCCACTCGTGGAGGTGGAGCTGCATCAGGGAGCGCCGGAGAGCGAGGCAACGAACGGCGGCAGCGTCTTCCGCCAGTCGCCGATCAGAGCGACATCCGCCGGGTCATCGGTCTCGGCGCTCCTCAGGGCGACGACCACCGCTGCCTTCACGGACGCGGCCGCCTGCTCGTAGCCGGGCTCGGTCTCCACGGCGACGTAGAGACGCGGCGCGACCGCTCGGCCGAGCAGGCCTAGCTGGCGGCTCGGTGGCAAGAGGCCTGCCTCACAGGCGCGGCGGTCACCGCCGAGCGCGGCGTGAAGATCGGCCGCGTGTTGCCGGAGCTCGTCGAGCCCGGCGCCGACATCCGAGCCGACGGCCAGCACGGTCTCGGCCTCGTCCAGCTCGAAACCTCGCTCGGAGTCGTCGCGCTCGACCAGACGTGAGCGTGGCTCGGGGAGGTCCGCGAGCTGCAGCGGCCTGACTAGCGCCTCGGCCGAGTCGCTGGGATCGAGCGGCTCGAACATGCGCGGGCGGACGGTCGCGAGCTGCGGAGTCGTCGCGCCCATGATCACGGAGACGATGTTGCCGCCATAGGCCGGCTTGAACTGGATCAGGCGGCCCGCCCGGTCGATTCCGAGGTCGACGCAGTCGCCGGTCATCCCGAGCTCGAGCGCGCCCGCTGCGCGAGGGCCGTAGTCGCGCCCGCGGCTGGTCGCCGGGATCAGCAGCGCGTGGGGCCGCTCGCGCTCGAGCACCTGGCGGAGCGCGTCCGCCCACACGAGCCGGCTCGTACTCGGCCAGGCGGGGGTCGTCGACGGTCGCGACCACCTCGGCCCCGTGCCGCGCCGCCTCGCGGGCCGCGTCGTCCAGCCCGTGACCGAGCACAAGCGCGACGTTCGCCCCGCCGAGCTTGCCCGAGAGCTCGCGGCCCTTGGCCAGGAGCTCGAGCGAGATGCGCGCGGGCCGTGCCGTCGACGAGCTCGACCATCGTCCAGCAGTCGTACGACGTCACCGGGCTTCTCGCCGAGGCGCTCGGGCTTCTCCCAGACGGAGGCCGGTCCCGGCCGCTCGGCGAGCAGCACTCGAACGCGCTCGGCCGCGGCGACCGGGTCCGATGAAGCGTCTCTCCGGCTCCGCTCGGGCGTGACGTCGCGCACGGCGAGGACGCGCGTCGGCGAGCCCGACTGGCCGAAGCGCTTGTCGTTCGGCCGCGCGTCGGCCACGAGGTCGCCGCGGTCCAGACGACGATCTCGGCCGTCCGCGCTCGCGACCGAGGTCGACGTCGAGCTGCGCGCCCTCCGGCGGCGAGCGCGACCGAGCAGAGGGCCGGCAGCGCCAGCTCGTACACCTCCTCGCCCTCGTCGCCGAGCCGCCGTGCTCGCAGCGTTCCGTCGCTCGCCTCGAGCGAGACGACGCTCGTCACCTGCGGGCAAGTCGAGGAAGGCAGCGACCTCGGGCGGCACCTGCCAGGTCTCCGAGTCGAGCGTCTTGCGGCCGCAGAGGACGAGGTCTGCGCCCTCCTTTCGAATCGCGAGCGCGAGCGCCCGCGACGTGCCGAGCGCGTCGGCGAGCGCGAAGAGCCGGTCGGAGAGATGGATGCAGCGATCCGCGCCGAGGGCGAGCGCCTGGCGGAGAGCTTCCTCGGCCGCCGGCGGGCCCATCGTCAGCGCGATCACCTCGCCGCCGTGCTCGTCTCGCAGGCGGGCGGCGTGTGCGACCGCGTAGGCGTCGAAGCGACTCAACTCGAGCGGCACTCCCTCGCGCACGAGCGACTTCGTCTCCTCGTCGAAGCGAATCGCGTCGCCTCGGGGCACCTGCTTGACCAGGCAGACGATCTTCACCTCGGTGAGACTACCCGGCCGTGCTCGGGCTGCTCTACGACATCCACGGAAACCTGCCCGCGCTCGAGGCGGTGCTGGCGGAGGCCGAGCGCGAAGGCGTCGACCGCTGGCTGCTGGGCGGCGACTACGGGACGCCGAGCCCGTGGCCCCTGGAGACGCTCGACCGGCTGCGGCGGCTCGAGGATGCGACCTGGATCCGCGGCAACGGCGAGCGTTGGCTGCGGGAGCCGCCGGTCGATCGCCCCGAGGTGATGCGCGACTACGCGCTCTTTCTCGGCAATCTGCCCCGGGAGGAGATCGACTGGCTCTACGCGTTGCCGGAGCGGGCCGAGCTCGACGGGGTGCTCTTCGTGCACGGCTCGCCGCTCTCGGACGTCGAGAGCTTCGCGCCTCAGCCCGAGGCGGAGCCCGAGGAGATCAGGATGCTGGCCGGGGAACGCGACCGGGTCGTCGTCTTCGGCCACAGCCACCAGCAGTTCCGGCGGGCCGGGCCGGCGGGGACGACGCTCGTCAATCCGGGCAGCGTCGGAATGCCGCTCGACGGCGACCGCCGGGCATCCTGGGCGGTCAGCGCCGCGCCCGGCGAGTTCGAGTTCCGGCGCACCGAGTACGACTGTCGAGCGTGCGGCTGACGCATTCCGTGCGCTCAGCGGCCGCTTCGGGCAGCTCGCGGCGCGGCGGATCGAGCGCGGCTCGGACTGAGGCCGCAGCGCTGTGCGGCGGAAGCGTCACACTCTCGGCGCAGTTTCGTGGCAGACACGCGTGCGCCCGCGCTCGTTACGCTCGTAGCGGGGAGGAGGCTGGGCGCGCCTTAACTAGGGGAGAGAAAGAGCGGCTAGCCGTCAAGCGCCGCGTCGATCTCGATCTCCACGCCGCCTAGCGCGTTCGAGACCGGGCAGCCCTTCTTCGCCTCGTCCGCTGCGGCGACGGAACGTCTCCTCGTCGATTCCGTCCACCTCGCCGCGCATCGTAGAGTCGCATCGAGATGATGCGAAAGCCCTCGTCGGTCTGGTCGAGCGAGCAGACCGCGTCGGTCTCGATGTCGCGTCGGCGGATGCCCGGCCTGGGCGAGCCCGTGCGCGAGGGCCATCGAGACGCAGGTCGCGTGCGCTGCGGCGATCAGCTCTTCAGGACTGGTCTTGCCGCCCGAGTCCTCGAACCGCGAAGCGAACGTCACCTGCTGCCCGCTGATCGCGCCGCTGCCCGGTGTCGAACCGGCCGGAACCGTGAGACGAGGTCACCCTCCCACGTCGCGTGCGCGTGCCGCTCAATCGCCATCGTGCGCCTCCTCCTCGCCTGACCCTGACGGTCGGTAGTAGGTCCGTCCACGCAGCTCCTCCGGCAGGTGCTCAGCGTCGAACCCGCGCGGATCGTCGTGCGGATAAATGTAACCGGCTCCGCGCCCGAGCTGGCGTGCGCCGCGGTAGCCCGCGCTTCGCAGCGAGTCGGGCGGCCGCGCCTGGCCGTGCTCCTTCACGTCGGCCGTGGCTTCGTTGATGCGCGACGTACGAGGCGTTCGACTTCGGCGCCCGCGCCAGGTAGATCGCGGCCTGCGCCAGGTTCAGTCGCGCCTCCGGCAGCCCGACGTGCTCGACGGCCTGCGCCGCGGCGACCGCCACGACGAGCGCGCGCGGATCGGCGTTCCCGATGTCCTCCGAGGCCAGCACGATCATGCGCCGCGCGATGAAGCGGGCGTCCTCGCCCCCTTCGAGCATCGCGGCGAGGTAGTAGACGGCCGCGTCCGGGTCGGAGCCCCGCATCGACTTGATGAAGGCCGAGGTGAAGTCGTAGTGGGCGTCGCCGCTCCTTGTCGTAGACGAGCGGCCGCTTCCGGGCGGCGTCCTCGACGTGCTCCGCGCGAAGGCCACCGCCCTCGGCTCGGGCAGTCTGGACAGCGAGCTCGACGATGTTGAGCGCATTGCGGGCATCGCCGCCCGCGCGGCGCGCGACGAGCTCGACGACCTCGCCGTCGATCTCGACGTCGAGCGCTTCTGCGCCGCGCCGCACGATCTGCGCCAGCTCGTCTCCCGACAACGACTCGAGCTCGTAGACCTGGCACCGCGAGAGCAGCGCCGAGTTGACCTGGAAGTACGGATTCTCGGTCGTCGCCCCGATCAGCGTGACGAGGCCTTCCTCGACTCCGGGCAGCAGCGCGTCCTGCTGCGCCTTGTTGAACCGGTGGATCTCGTCGAGGAACAGGATCGTCCGCTGGCCGGAGCCGCCGAGGCGGTCCCGCGCACGGGCGAGAACCTCGCGCACGTCGGACACCGAGGCCGACACCGCGGAGAGCTCCTCGAAGTCGGCACCGGTGCTCTCGGCGACGATCCGCGCAAGCGTCGTCTTCCCGCTTCCCGGAGGCCCGAAGAGGATCATCGAGCGGACGCGATCCTCGGCGATCGAGAGCCTCAACGCCGATTTCTCGCCGAGCGCTTGCTCCTGGCCCACGAACTCGTCGAGGGTGCGCGGGCGAAGCCGCAGGGCGAGAGGCGCCAGCTCGTTGATCCGTTCCTGGGCCGCGTCGGCGAAGAGGTCGCTCACGTCGAGAAGTATGCTCCGGCCGTGGAGGGTCACGAGGCGGAGGACTTCAGCACGCCCATTCTCTCGGGCGAGGGCGAGAGCGACTACGAGCGCTATCTGCGCACCGACGAGCTGCTGGCCCTGCAGAAGAAGCCTGACGAGCAGGCTCATCGGGACGAGCATCTCTTCCAGACGGTGCACCAGGCTTCGGAGCTCTGGTTGAAGCTCGCCTGGAGCGAGGCCGAGGAGGCGACCTCCCTCCTCCAGCAGAACGAGCTGGCTGCAGCCGAGCGCCTGCTTCGGCGGAGCACGCTCTGCCTCCAGTACGTGATCGCGCAGCTCGACATGCTCGAGCAGATGTCGCCGTGGGAGTACCAGACGATCCGCAAGGTCCTGGGTCACGGCAGCGGCTTCGACTCGCCCGGCTTCCGGGAGATTCGGCGGATCACGCCGCAGCTCGGCCAGGCGTTCTTCGCCCTCGTGCGCGAGCGCGGCCTGACCGTCGTCGAGGTCTACCGTCAGGGCCGGGAGCACGAGGATCTGTACCAGCTCGCCGAGCTCCTGATCGCGTGGGACGAGCACATCTCGCTCTGGCGCATGCGGCACTACCTGGTCGTCGCGCGTGTGATCGGCGACCAGGTCGTGGGCACGCAGGGCACGCCGGTCGAGCTGCTCGGCGGGCTGATCAAGCAGCGCTTCTACCCCGAGCTCTGGCAGGCTCGCAACAAGCTCACGCAGCTCTCCAACGAGGAGGACTGAACGGCGCTCGCTGCGGCCCTGCGCGACGAGACGGTCGAGCTGCTTCGGTCGCTCATCCGGCTCGATACGGTGAATCCGCCGGGAAACGAGACGCTCGCGGCGGAGCTCCTGCGCGACTACCTCGCCGAGAGCGGGGTCGAGAGCCAGCTGCTGGCGAAGGTGCCCGAGCGGGCGAACCTCGTCGCGCGGCTCCCCGGGCGGGGTGAAGGCCCGAGCCTCCTCCTCCTCTCGCACACGGACACCGTCGTCGCGGATGCATCCGAGTGGCAGCTCGATCCCTGGTCGGCGGAGCTTCGGGACGGCGAGATCTGGGGCCGCGGCGCGCTCGACATGAAGGGCGAGGTCGCGGCGAGCGCAGTCACGATCGCGTCGCTCGCGCGGGAAGGTTTCCGGCCCGCGGGCGACCTGATCTTCGTGGCGGCCGCCGACGAGGAGGTGGGGGACGACTTCGGCCTGCCCTGGCTCTGCCGCGAGCATCCGGACGCGGTCCGGGCCGATTACGCACTCAACGAAGGCGCCGGCGAGCGGATCGAGCTCGGCGGGCGCGTCTTCTACCTCTGCTCGACCGCGGAGAAGATGAGCTCTCCTTTCCGCCTGCGGGTGCACGGCCGTGCTGGGCACGCCTCTGTGCCGGGGATCGCGGACAACGCGCTCGCCAAGGCGGCGCCGCTGATCGAGCGGCTGGCTGCATATCGCCCCGAGCCGCGGCTCGGGCCGGAGACGGAGGCGCTCGTCCAGGCAGTTGTCGGACAGCAGCTGGAAGCGGCCCAGGTGCTCGAGCTGGCGCGCGAGCTCGATCCCTTCGCCGCCGAGGTGGTCGAGCCGCTGTTGTCGCTGACGCTCTCGCCGACGATGATCTCTGCTTCGGAGCGGCGAAACGTGATCCCGTCGGTCTGCGAGGTCGAGGTCGACTGCCGGCTTCTTCCCGACCAGACGCAGGCCGAGGCGGAGCAGATCGTGCGCTCGGTCCTCGGCGAAGGCGACTACGACTTCGAGTGGGTCGACGGTCGCGGCGGAACGCGCTCGCCGATGCAGACGCCGCTCTGGGATGCGATCGAGAGCTTCGTCGCCGAAGCGGAGCCCGGCGCTACGGTGGTGCCGCTGTGCGTTGCGGGGTTCACCGACAGCCACTGGCTTCGCGAGGCGTTCGGGACGGTCGCGTACGGCTTCTTCCCGATGCGGACGATGGATCCGCAGGTCGCCGCGCGGCTCGTCCACTCCGCCGACGAGCGGGTCGCCGTCGAAGACCTCGAGCTTGGCGTCGAGTGCTTCCGCCACGTCGCGCAGACGCTCTGCGCCTGACCGCCGCCGGCTGCTGTTCCGAGCGCAGGTCCCAGTAGCCTCCTCCCCGCTGCGAGCGTAACGAGGAAACACCCACGGGTGGGTAACGCAAATGTGCCGAAAGTGGGGAAGCGGGGTGCCGGGCGCTCGCGCTACGCTCTTCGCAATGGCCGCCGGCGAACGTGACGACAAGATCCGCCTAGGCGGGATGGCGCTCCTGAACGGCGTGCTCGTGCACGGGCCGCACGCCTGGGCCTGCGCGGTCCGCACGCCGAGCGGCGAGCTCAAGGTCGCCGCGGAGTACAAGACCCTTCGCGCGAACCAGGTGCGCTCACCGCTCCTCCGCGGGCCGGCGCGGTTCGCCGAGATGTTCGCGCTCCTGCCGGCGATCCGGCGGCGCGTTCCCGAGGCCCGTCTTCCCTTCCAGCGGGCGCAGGTGCTCGGGTCGATGGTCGTGAGCGCGCTTGCCGTACGCGCCGTTCGAGGATCCACGAGGTTGACGCCGCTCGCGCGCGAGCTCGTCTCCGGCCTGCTCTCGGCCGTGCCTGCCACGCTCGCGCTGCGCGGCTCCGAGCTCGCCGCCTACCATGGCGCAGAGCACATTTCGATCGGCAGCTACGAGCACGGCTCTCCGCGCCAGCGCGAGCACGAGCGGTGCGGCTCGCACATGCTCGGCCCGCTCCTCGTCAGCTCTGCGATCGGCGGCGCCCTCGCCTCGCGCGCCCCGGTCAACCTGCGCGGCCCGGCGCGCCTCGTGGCGCAGCTCGGCGCGCTCGCCGCGACGACCGAGATCTTCGGCTGGATGGTGCGCCACCCCGACCACCGCCTCGCCCAGGCGCTCTCCCGGCCGGGCCACGAGCTCCAGCACCGCTTCGCGACGGCGGAGCCCACGCCGGATCAACTCGAGGTGGCCGAGGCCGCCCTCGCCGCCTGCCTCGAGCTCGAGCGCACCGCCGATGGAGCGGACCCGAACTAAGGCGCCGCTCGCGGTGCCGACCTCAGGCCGTACGGGCTTTGCCCGGGCAACCGTCTGAAATGAACGATCGATCCGTGAGACGCTCTTCCGCAAAGGCGGGAGGTCGCCTTCCGCCGGAGGTTTTCGAGCTCCCCGTCGAGAAGATGCGGGAGGGCTACTACACCGACGCGTACTTCAACCACACGCGCGAAGTCCTTCTCCGCGACGAGCGGCACCCGCGCGTCGTGATGCAGGTCTTTCAGAAGAAGCACTCGTACCTCGGCGGAGTCGACGAGGCGATCGCGATCCTCAAGCTCTGCGCCGCCGATTGGGACGACCTCACCGTCCACGCTCTCCACGACGGCGACCTGCTCGAGCCCTACGCGCCCGTGCTGACGATCGAGGGCGACTACACCGGCTTTGCCCACCTGGAGACTGTCTACCTGGGTGTCCTGGCCCGGCGCACGCTGATCACCACCAACGTCGTCCGGGTGCTCGAGGCGGCGAACGCGAAGCCGATCATCTTCATGCCGGCTCGTCACGATCACCACCGCGTGCAGACCGGCGACGGCTACGCGGCCTGGGTCGCCGGCCAGATCGTCGGCGCGGAGATCGGCGTCACCTCGGAGGCGCAGGCCTCGTGGTGGGGCGGCCGCGGCCTCGGCACGGTCCCGCACGCGCTGGTCGCCTCGTACGGCGGCAACACCGTTCTCGCGGCGACCAAGTTCGCCGAGAACGCCGACCCGGACATCAACATCACCGTCCTGGTCGACTTCGAGAACGACTCGGTGAAGACTGCGCTCGAGGTCGCACGCGCGCTTGGCCCACGGCTCTGGGGTGTCCGGCTCGACACGTCCGGCCAGCTCGTCGACCGGTCGCTGTGGGGCGAGATGGGCGACTTCGACCCGCGTGGTGTCAACGAACGGCTCGTGCGGAAGGTGCGCGACGCCCTCGACCGCGACGGCTTCGAGCGGGTCAAGATCGTCGCGTCGGGGGGCTTCACCGTCGAGCGGATCCGCGAGTTCGAGAGCCGAGGCGTGCCGGTCGACTCCTACGGGGTCGGCTCCGCGCTGATCCGCGGCGAGAACGACTTCACCAGCGACATCGTCATGACCGACGGGCGACCTTCGGCCAAGGCCGGCCGCGGCTATCGAGCGAATCCCCGTCTCGAGCTCGTCGACTGAGCACGTGATCGAGCCGCCGCTCGTGACGCGCGCGCTCGCGCTGGAGCGAGAGCTCGGCTTCGAGCGCTCGTCGATCCCGGAGGTCGGCCGGCTTCTCCACGTGTTCGCAGCTCAGCGCGGACGAGCCCGCGTCGGCGAGCTCGGAAGCGGCTGCGGGGTCGGCGCGGCCTGGATCGTCTCGGCGCTGCCGCCGGCGGTGCCGTTCGTGACCGTCGAGCTGGACGAGGAGCGAGCGCGTGCAACCGCCGGCCTCTTCGCCGAGGACGAGAACGTCCGCGTGCTCCACGGCGACTGGCACGAGCTGATGCCGCCGGAGGCGCCGTTCGACCTTCTCTTCTACGACGGCGGCGGCAAGCAGCACCCCGAGGTCGACGGCGAGGACGTCGTCGGACTGCTCGCGCCGGGCGCAACCATGGTGATGGACGACCTGACGCCCGGCCGAAGCGAGCACGATCCAGTACGCGAGTTCTGGCTCAACCACCCGCGAATCGCCGCGATCGAGCTCCTGACGACCCCGGAGACCGCTGCGATCGTCGGCACCCGCTGCGGTTGACTCGGCCGCGAAAGCGACCCATAACGAGAGTGGATGGATTGGCTGGTGGTGCTCCGCGACGAGATCGCGAACTGGTTGCCGCTGCTGTTCGCGGTGATGCTCTTCCTGATGGTCTACATCCTGTGGCGCACGCTGCAGGTGATGCCGCGCGTGACCGCCGCGAAGACCATGGTCTCGGACTCCACGATCACGTGGGACCAGGTCGCCGGCCTCGAAGAGGCAAAGGAGGAGCTCGCGGAGGTGGTCGACTTCCTGCGCGATCCCCAGCGCTTCGGCCGACTGGGCGCGCGCGTGCCGAAGGGGATCCTGCTCTACGGGCCTCCGGGAACCGGCAAGACGCTGCTCGCGCGCGCGATCGCGCACGAGGCGGGCGCCCGCTTCTTCGCGCAGAGCGCGTCGGCCTTCGTCGAGATGTTCGCCGGGCTCGGCGCGGCCCGCATCCGCAAGCTGTTCGAGGAGGCGCGCAAGCACGCACCGGCGATCATCTTCATCGACGAGCTCGACGCGGTCGGCGCGCAGCGCACCGGCCACGGCTTCTCGCGTGAGCAGGACCAGACGCTGAACCAGCTGCTCGTCGAGCTCGACGGCTTCGAGTCGCGTGACCAGATCGTGGTCATGGGCGCCTCGAACCGGCTGCAGGACCTGGACACCGCTCTTCTGCGACCGGGCCGCTTCGACCGGCAGGTGCTCGTGGCGGCGCCGGATCTCGCGGGGCGCGAGGAGATCCTCGAGGTGCACACGCGCGGCAAGCCGCTCGCCGACGACGTCGACCTGAAGGCCGTCGCGCGCCAGACCGCGGGCCTGACGGGCGCCGAGCTCGAGAACATCGCCAACGAGGCAGCCATCTTCGCCGGCCGCGCCGACCAGAATCAGCTCACCCAGCGCAACTTCGACGACGCGATGGAGCGCGTCGTCGCGGGGCTCCAGCAAAAGCGTGTGGTGACGGAGAAGGAGCGGCGGATCCTCGCCTACCACGAGGCCGGCCACGCGGTCATGTCACACCTGACCGGCGACCTCCTGCCGGTGCACAAGGTGACGATCGTCTCGCGCGGGCACGCGCTCGGCTACACGCTCAACCTCCCGAGCGAGGAGCGCTACCTGCACACGACCGAGGAGTTCGAGGACCTGCTGAAGGTCTACCTCGCCGGTCGCGCCGCCGAGCAGGTCGTCTTCGGGCGGGTCACGAACGGCGCGGCGAACGACCTCGAGAAGGCGACCGAGCTGACGCGCGCGATGGTCTTCGACTTCGGCATGTCGACCGCGGCGGCCTCGCGCACGATGCGCGCCGACAACTACGCGCTCTCCGAGGCGACCAAGCGGCTGCGGGACGAGGAGCAGGCACGTCTCACCGACGAGGCCTTCCAGGAGGCGCTGCGCCTGCTGCAGAAGCACCGGGCCGCGCTCGACCGGATCGCGCTGGCGCTGCTGGACAAGGAGACGCTCGACAAGCGCGAGCTGGCCGAGCTGCTCGAGGGCACCGAGCCGGAGTCGCGCTCGTCGGAGACCGTCGGCACCGTTCGTGTGGTCGCAGCCGACTAGTCGGCGACGAGCGCACCCTCGCCTCGATAGCATCGACGGCGTGGAGCCGCGCGGAATCCATCATCTCGGCGTCGCCGTCGAGGATCTCGACGAGGCGGTCGCCACGTACGAGCGGCTCTTCGGCGCGGCGCTCGAGCGGCGCGAGACCGTTCCGGAGCAGGGCGTCGAGGCTGCCTCGCTGCGGATCGGCTCGGACCGGGTCGAGCTGCTCGCCTCGCTCGGCGAGGACACGCCCGTCGGCAAGTTCCTCGAGAAGCGCGGTCCCGGAATGCACCACGTCGCGTTCGAGGTCGACGACGTCGGCGCGGCGCTCGGCGATCTCGCGGCCGGAGGCGCGAGCTGATCGACGAGCAGCCGCGCCACGGGCTCTTCGGGCTCGAGGTCGCGTTCGTCCACCCGGATTCGTTGAACGGCGTTCTCGCGGAGGTGGTCAGCAGTGGTTGACGAGCGGATCCGGATCGAGATCGGCTTCGACGGCGGCCAGGTGATGGGCTCGTTCGTCGACGAGGCGGCGGCCGACGATCTCGAGCGCGCGCTCGGCGGCGACGGCGACGGCGCGTTCTCGTTCGAGGCGGAGGACGGGCGCTACACGGTCTCGCTGCGGCGCGTCGTCTACGTGAAGCGCTTCACGCGCGAGGCGCGCGTCGGCTTCACGCCTGCGTAGCGGCACGTGCTCCAGATCGGGATCGTCGGGCTGCCCGGCTCCGGCCGCTCGACGCTGTTCTCCACGCTCGTCGGCGGCCCACGGGTCACTCGGCGTCGTGCCGATCCCCGATGAGCGGCTCGACGCGGTCGCGCAGGCGGTCGGTTCGGAGAAGACGACCCCGGCGACACTTCAGGTGGTCGACGTCCCCGGGGCCGGCCCGGCGCTGCTCGGGAACCTCCGCAAGGTCGACGCGCTGCTCGCCGTCGTGGACGGGTTCTCCGGTGCGCGCGATCCGTCGGCCGACGTCGAGGCGATCGGCCTCGAGCTGATCGTCGCCGACCGGGACCACGTGGAGAAGCGCCTCGAGCGCGTGCGGACACAGGCGAAGTCGGGCGATCCTGCGCTGAGGGACGAGGTCGCCGCGCTCGAGCGGATGCTGGCCCATCTCGAGGCCGGCGAGTCGTTGTCCTCGTACGGGCAGCCGCTGCCGCCGGAGCTCGAGCCGCTGACCACGAAGCCGCTCGTCGTGGTCGAGAACGGGCCGGGCGGGATCGATCTGAAGCTCGAGGCCGAGCTGGCCGAGCTGCCCGCCGAGGAGGCGGCCGAGTACCGCGACGGGCCGTCCGCGTTCGAGGCCGTCCTCCGGGAGGTCTTCGAGGCCGCCGACCTGATCACGTTCTTCACGGCGGGCGACAACGAGGCGCGGGCCTGGACGCTCGACCGTGGAGAGACCGCGCTCGATGCGGCCGCTGCGGTGCACACGGATCTGGCACGCGGGTTCATCCGCTGCGAGGTCATCGCCTGGAAGGACCTCGTCGAGTGCGGCTCCCATGCCGAGGCCGCGCGGCGCGGGCTTCAGCGCGTGGAGGGGAAGACGTACGTCGTCGCCGACGGGGACGTGCTCAACGTGCGCTTCGCCGTCTAGGCGGTTCTCAGCAGCAGCCGCAGTCGCAGCTCTCGTCGCAATCGCATCCGCAATCGCAGCGCATCGATCCTCCTTTCGCTCGTTCGCCTGTACCGATGATACATTGATAAACGTCGATGCAACAGCTGAAGGTGCTCGAGCAACCGTGCTGCGCCCCAGGAGCGCCGCCGCTTCGGCCGGCGGTCGCGGAGCAGCTCGCGCGGCGGTTCAAGGCGCTGTCCGATCCGGCGCGCGTCGCGATCGTCAACCAGCTCGCGGGCGCGGACGAGCTGTGCGTGTGCCAGCTGCGGCTCGGGCTCTCCCAGCCGACCGTCTCGCACCACCTGCGCATCCTGCGAGAGGCGCGGCTGATCGAGGTTGCGCGGAAGCGGGGAACCTGGGTCTACTACCGGCTCGTGCCCGAGGCGGTAGAACAGCTCGCATTCGCGCTTGGCGGTGCGCCTCGTGTCGGGGCGTGGCCTGATGAGCGACCTGCCGCGCGCCTACTTCGTCTGCATCGGGAACGCCGGCCGCTCCCAGATGGCGCAGGCCCTGTACGAGCGACGCGGCGGCGAGGCCCGCTCGGCCGGCTCGCACCCTGAGGACGAGCTTCATCCGCAGGTGGTCGAGGCGATGCGCGAGGTCGGGATCGACATCTCCGACCGGCGCCCGAAGGGCATCACCCGCGAGGACGTCGAGTGGGCGGAGGTCGTCGTCACGATGGGCTGCGGCGACGCGTGCCCGGTGCTGCCCGGGAAGCGGTACCTGGACTGGAACCTGCCCGATCCGATCGGCGCGCCGATCGAGGAGGTTCGCGCGCTCCGCGACGACATCGACCGCCGGATCGGCGAGCTCGCGTAGCGCGGAAGGCCGTCCCAGCTCGCAGCAGAATCGTTCTCCGCGCGCGCGTGAAATTCGATTCCCCCGGGGGCCTTCGGCCCCTTGCCCCCGCTTTTGAGGGTAGCGACGAAATCGTCACGAGTGTGTGACCTGGATGTGCCGAATGTGTGACGTTTCGCCGCCACGCCCGCTCGGGAGAAATAGCCGCGCTAGTCGACCGGGCGCGTGGCGGCTGTCGCGTCGAGCTGGTTTGCGTGGTAGAGAACGGCGGCCTCGGCGGTGCGCGCCGAGCGGGCCTCGTGGTGGACGGCGACCGCGTGCAGCAACTCGGCGCGCACCTCCGGCTCGAGCTCGGGCGTCCGCTCCTCGATCAGGCGGAGGCCGAGGTGGACGTGGCCGAGCAGCCGTCCTTCCTCGGTGGCTCGGAAGGTCGGCCCGCGCTGCAGCTCCAGCGTGCGACCGACGTCGTGCAGGAGCGCGGCCGCCAGCACGAGGTCGGCCCGCAGGCGCGGGTGCAGCTGCGCGGCCTCGCGGCAGAGTGTCGTCACGCCGACCGTGTGCTCGAGCAGCCCGCCCGCGTACGCGTGGTGCGTCTCGGCGGCAGGCAGCTCGCGCAGCGCCTCTCGCAGCGGCTCGTCCGCGATAAACCGCTGGACGGCGTCGCGCAGGCCCGCGTGCGCGATCTCTGCCGCCAGGAACTCGAGGAACCCGTCGAGCTCGTCCGCGTCGCGCCGCATCGCCGGCACGAGCTGGGCGGGGTCGGCCTCGGCTGCCTCGAGCGAGCGAACCTCGAGCTGGAGCCGGTCGCGGAAGCGCTCGACCCGCCCGAGCACGCGCACCGCGTCGCCCTCGCCGAAGCGCCCGTCGAGCAGCTCGACGTCGGACCAGACCCGTGCCTCGATGCGCCCGCTCGAGTCGACGAGCTCGAGCGCGAGGTAGGGCGCGCCCGCCTTCGTTCGCCGTCGCTCCTTCCGCGCAACCGCATAGATGCCCTCGACCGTGCGGTCCTCGGCGAGGGAGGCGATAGCGGCGCTCACGGCACGAGTCTAGGTCCGAAACCGGATGCTAGGCTCGCCGGCGATGGCCCAGGTCAAGCCATTTCGCGCCGTCCGCTACGGCGAGCGCGCCGGGCCGCTCGAGACGCTCGTCGCGCCCCCGTACGACGTCATCTCGGAGGACGAGCGCGAGGAGCTCCAGGCCCGAAATCCGTACAACGTCGTTCACCTGACGCTGCCCGAAGACGAGGCCGAGGCCGGCCGGCTCTGGCGCGAGTGGCGCGCTGACGGGGTCCTCCTCGACGAGACGAGCCCGGCTTCTGGTGGCTCTCGCAGGAGTACGTCGGCCCTGACGGCGTGGCTCGCACGCGCGAGGGCCTCGTCGCCGCGCTGCGGGTCGAGCCCTACGAGAACCGCGTCGTGCTCCCGCACGAGCGCACGCACCGCGGCCCCAAGGAAGGCCGCCTGCGCCTGCTGCGCGAGGTTCGCGCCCAGCTCGAGCCGCTCTTCTTCCTCCACGAGGGACCGTCGCCGGCAAATCGCCCGGACCGTGAGCCCGACCTCGAGGTCGACGGCGCTCGACTCTGGCGGCTCCCGCCCGACGGGATCTCCGAGGCCTTCGCCGACCGACAGCTCCTGATCGCCGACGGACACCACCGCTACGAGACCGCGCTCGCCTACCACGCCGAGACCGGCACGCCCGAGAGCGCCTACGTCCTCGCCGTGCTCGTCAGCCTCGACGACCCCGGGCTGATGATCTTCCCCACCCACCGCGTCTTCGAGCGCGAGCCGGCGAGCAGCTGCCCACCGATGAGCAGCTTCCTGACCCCGCTGCGGCTCTGCGCGCCCTGGAGCGAGGCGCCGTCCGACCGCGCCGCGGCAGTCGTCTATCGCAACGGTCACTCGGAGCTCGCGGTCGACGGGGAGGGCGAGCTCGATGTTCGCCTCGTCGACCGGCTCGGCCACGAGGGCATCAGCTACACGCCCGACTGGCAGGAGGCGGTGCGCGCGGTCGACTCGGGCGAGGCGGAGGTCGCGGTCCTGATGCGGCCGACGCGGATCGAGGATGTCTTCGCGGTCGCGCAGCGCGGCGAGACGATGCCGCAGAAGAGCACCTACTTCTATCCGAAGCTCGTCTCCGGCCTTCTGTTCCTGCCGTTGTGAACAACTGGCTCGCCGTCTGCCGGGAGGCGACCGAGGACGTGCGCGGCGTGCTCCGCGACCTGCCGACCCGGACGGAGCGCGAGCCGGTCGTCGGCGACGGGGACGGCGGAGACGAGACCACTGCGGTCGACGCGGCGGCCGAGCGGGTGATCATCGAGCGGCTGCGCGCGATCGACGGCGCGACGATCGTCTCCGAGGAGGTCGGCGAGCTGAAGGGCGACGGACCGCTGCGCATCGTCGTCGACCCGATCGACGGCTCGCTCAACGCGAAGCGCGGGATCCCGTTCTTCTCGCTCTCGGTCGCGATCGCCGACGGGACGACGATGGACGACGTCCTCTTCGGCTACGTCTACGACTTCGGCAGCGGCGAGGAGTGGACGGCCGAGCGCGGCGGCGGCGCGCGCCTGAACGGAGAGCCGCTCGGAGACATCCATCCGCGCGAGAAGATCGAGATCCTCTCCTTCGAGGCGACGCTGACCTCGCTGGTCGCCGAGAAGGCGCCTGCGGTGGTCGAGCTCGCCTACCGCCTGCGGATCATGGGGTCGCTCGCGCTCTCGCTCTGCCATCTCGCGGACGGGCGGGTGGACGCCGTGTGCTCGCTCAAGGCCGCGCGTGCCGTGGACATCGCCGCCGCGCAGCTGCTCGTGCGGGAGCGAGGGATCGCGATCGAGCTCCCGGACGACCCGCCGTTCGGCGCCGCGCCGCTCGACATCAAAGGGCGCTCCCGGGTCGTCGCGGCCGCGACGCCGGGTGTTCGCAATCGGCTGTTCGCGGCGCTCCGCTAGGCTCAGCTCCAGAATGGAAGCCTCGCGCGAGGAGATCCTGAAGGCGCTCGAGCAGGTCATCGACCCCGAGCTCAAGCGGAACGTGGTCGAGCTCGACATGGTGCGCGACGTCCGGATCGAGGGCGGCGACGTCACCGTCGAGCTCGCGCTCACGGTCGCGGGCTGCCCGCTGCGGGCCAGCTTCGAGGAGCAGGTCGCCAAGGCGCTTGCGCCGGTCGACGGCGTCGAGCGGGTCGCAGCTCGAGTTCGGCGTGATGACGCCCGAGGAGCGCTCGGCGCTCACGGCGCGCCTGCGCGGCTCGGTCACCGAGCGGACGAAGGGGATCGCGCTCGACCGCTCGACGCGCGTGCTCGCGGTCGCGAGCGGCAAGGGCGGCGTCGGCAAGTCGACGCTGAGCGCGAACCTGGCCGCCGCCTTCTCCCAGGCCGGCCAGCGCACGGGGATCCTCGACGCCGACATCTACGGCCACTCGATTCCGCACCTGCTCGGGATCGACCAGAAGCCGGTCGCCGTCGACCGGATGATCGTGCCGCCGGTGCGCGGCGAGCTGAAGCTGATGTCGATCGGGTTCTTCCTCGACGACAACCAGCCGGTCATGTGGCGCGGCCCGATGCTCCACCGCGCGCTCGAGCAGTTCCTGACCGACGTCCACTGGGGCGAGCTGGACACGCTCGTCGTGGACATGCCGCCGGGGACCGGCGACGTCTCGATCTCGCTCGGCCAGCTGCTCCCGCGCGCGGAGGCGGTGATCGTCACGACGCCGCAGCCGCTCGCGCAGGAGGTCGCCGCGCGCGCGGCGCTGATGGCGCAGAAGACGAACATGCGCCTGCTCGGCGTGATCGAGAACATGAGCGGCGAGATCTTCGGGAGCGGCGGCGGCGACCGTCTCGCCGAGGAGCTCGGCGTTCCGCTGCTGGGTCGGGTGCCGCTCGACCCGCGCCTGCGCGAGGCCGGCGACGCGGGCGAGCCGCTCGTCGAGAGCGATCCCGACTCCGAGATCCGCGCGCGCGATCACGGCGATCGCCGAGGCGATCGCGGCCACGAAGCGCGAGGAGGGCGTCGGGATCGTCAAGGCCCTGCCCGTTCTCTCCTGAGCCGCCGAGCCAAAACTCGAAGGGCGCCCCTAAGGGCGCCCTCCGCGGTTCCAGCGGACCCCGGGGCTTTGTACCTTGAGCCCCGCTGAAACTAGGAGATGAGACGCCGCAGCGCGGGAAATTGCCGCTCTCCTTCGTAAGGATTTCGTGAAATGCAGGCCGGAGAGGAGCAGGTTGTCGAGCGTCTGGCCGGTCTCGGCTTCTCGGAGGCCGACGCGCGGACACTCGCCGACCACTTTCTGGATGCCGAGGGGCGGGGAAAGCAGGGCCACGGCCTCTCGCGGGTCGAGTGGCTGGCGGGCCTTCCCGGCCTCGATCCTGCCGCGCGGCCGGAGCGGCTCGTGCACGAGAGACACATACGAGCGCTGGGACGGGAACGGCGCGCTCGGCTACCTCACGCTGGCGGCGATCGTCGACGCGCAGCTCGCCTCGCCGCCGCCCGAGGCGAGGCTCGTCGTGGCGCAGCGCTGCTTCCCGACCGGCATGCTCGGCTACTGGGCGCGCAAGCTGGCCGACGGAGGTCTCGTCGCGTGCCTGACCGCCACGTCCCCGCCGCGGCTGGCTCATCCCGACGGCGGCCCGAAGCTGGCCGGCACGAACCCGCTGGCGATCGCGATCCCGAGCTCGGACGGGAAGCCGATCGTCGCGGACGTCTCGATGGGCGAGGTCACCTACGGCGACGTGATCGCGGGCGCGGCCACCGAGGAGCAGCTCGTCCCGTTCGGCGGCGAGCACGCGCACAAGGCCTTCGCGCTCGCGCTCGGCCTCCAGCTGCTCGTCGACGCGCTCGTCGCCGAGCCCGGCTACGGCGCGGTGCTGCTCGTCGCCCGCCCGGAGGCGGACCCGGTGCCGGCGCTACGAGCCCGGCGCCGTTGGCGTGCGCCTGCCCGGTGATCGCTAGGAACCGCGGGTCGTCGAGCACCGCCGCGAAGTCCTCGTCGCCGGGCGCGTACTTCGCGACCACGCTCCGGATCGAGTCTCGGCCGCACGCTCGAGCCGGTCGAGGGCGGCGTCCGTGTTCCCGAGCCGCATCTCGAAGCAGGCGTAGTTGTAGTTGCCCTGCCAGGCGTCCGGGTAGGTCGGCGATGCCGGCCTCGAGCTCGGCGCGCGCGGCGTCGGCGTCGCCCCCGTCCAGGCGCGAGAAGGCCAGCGAACGACCACTCCCAGCCGGACGGCTGGAAGACCTCGCCGGGCTTCGCGCCGATCCCGAGCACCGTCGTGCCCGGCTCGGCGGCGATCGCGCTCCGCAGCGTCCCGGGCGGGCAGTGCACCAGCGTGCCCGACCGGCGCGTCGTGCTCGTCGCCGTCGAGCGTGAAGCGTCGCGCGGCCCGCCGATCACGACGTACAGCTCCTCGTGCCCGTCCTCCTCGCGGTGCTCCTCGACGACGCGCTGCCCGGCCTCCTCGGCGGTGTAGGCGTTCACCCCGAAGGCCTGGATGTCGAAGCGGCGCCGGACCGGGCGCCACGTCAGGCCGTCCTGGTTCGCGATCGGGTAGCTGTCCAGCTCGTCGATGCTCGCCACGCCGTACGTCCGCTCGCTCACGACTGCCTCCTCAGCTCCTCGAGCACGACGGGATCGACGCGCTCGATGCCGTCAACGCGCTCCTCGAGGTTTTCATTCGCCGACCAGCGGAAGAACGCATCGCCGAGCTCGCCCTCGTAGCCGATCCGGGCCAGCCGCTCGCCCAGCTCGGCGGCCAGCGCGTCGTCGACGTCCAGCCACTCGGCTGGCGGCGTCTTGCCGAAGATCGCCTGGTGCATGACGTAGATGCGGCGGAGCTCCTCGAGCGGCCTCGGGTGCTCGTCGACGCGGAGGTCGACGACGCTGTCGGAGAGGCCCGCGTAGCCGCCGTCCCGCTCGACGACCAGGATCGCCGCCGACTGCTGGCCGCGGCTGGTCGCCCCCGGCCGCCTGGGCGGCGTCGAGGCAGTCGAGCAGCCGCTCGGCCAGCGGGCCCGTTGCCCGCCTCGAAGGTCTCCGCGATCGCGTCCACGGTCGCGGCGGAGACGAGGATGTTCCCCTGCGCCGCGTAGCACGGGCCGGTGCGCCCGCCGGCCCAGTCCAGGCACTCGGTGCCGGTGTAGCTCGCCCCGCGGCCCTCGCCGTCGACCACGCCGAGCTGGCGGTGGTCGCGGCCCTCGTCGGCGGCGGTCAGGCGCTCGACCACCTGCTCGGCGCTCAGCCCTTCGCGCAGGAGCGCGAGCCCGTCCGGCCCGTAGCGCGGGTTCGCGTAGGCCTGGGTCGCGATCGCGCCGACGCCCGGCTCGGCCCACGGGACGACGGAGCCGACGCCGAGGAACTTCGACTGCGTCGCGACGCCCCACTGGCCCGCGTCGAGGTCGCACGCGGCGATCGAGTAGGTGGCGACTAAGGCGTCGACTTGGCGGCGCCGACCAAGGAGGTCGTGCGGGCTTTGCTCGTGCGACCGTTCGACCGGTTTAGCCATACGTGAGCTCGGTCAGGTCGAGGTCGAGCAGCTCGCGGTGATCCTCGGGCACGAGCACGCAGGCGACCTCCGGCCGGGCGAGCGCCGCCTTCACCTCCTCGGCCGACCCGGCGCGGACGACGACCGGCCGCCCCGCGTCGTGCGCCTCCTTCAGGGCCGCCGTGTCGGACACGCCGTCGAGCACGAGCGCGTCGTCGAGCTCGAGCTCGCCCTCGACCGCGATCTCCGGAACCGTGCGGCCGCTAGCTCCGAACCAGCGCTCCCTCAAACCGTGGTCGTCTCCCCCGGCTCGAGCGCGATCACCTCGACCCCGGATGCCTTCTCCTTGAGCTCGTCCGGCGAGCCGGCGAGCAGCGGGAACGTGCCGTAGTGGCACGGGACGCAGCGCTTCGTCCCGATCAGCTCGAGCGCGACCGCGGCCTCGCGCGGGTCCATCGTGAAGTGGCCCGCCGATCGGCAGGACGGCGAGGTCCGGCGAGTAGATCCGCCCGATCAGCTGCATGTCGCCGAAGACGCACGTGTCGCCGGCGAAGTAGATCGACGTCCCGTTGTCGAACTCGAGCACGAGCCCGGCCGCCTCGCCCAGGTAGGCGCCGTCATCGGTCGAGCTCGAGTGGAACGCGTTGACGACCGTGAACCTGACGCCGCCGGCCTCGACGGTCCCGCCCTTGTTCGGCCCGGGCATCTCGTCGATCTCGGCGCCCTGCCCGCCGAGCCAGCCCTTCAGCTCGAGCTGCGCCACGATCTCCGGCTTGAACTGCTTGCTCAGCTCGACCGTCTCGCCCACGTGGTCGCCGTGCCCGTGGGTCAGCGCGATCACGTCGATCCGCTCGGGCTCCTTCTCCGAGTCGGGGCATCTTCGGGTTGCTCAGCCACGGATCGATGTAGATCCGCTTGCCGCCCGGCGAGTCGAGGCGGAAGCTCCCGTGGCCCAGCCACGTCAGCGGGACATCGGCCATTCGCGCTCCTTTCCGACGGGAACCTTCGCGTGAGCGTAACGAAGGAGCCTCGGCGCGGACGCCGAACCTGCGCAGCATGCGACGCGCGCTTGCGGTCGGGCTCGTGGTGGTGGTTGCGGCGGCGGACGGGGCAGGGGCGCACGGGGTCGCCTTCTACGCGTTGCTGCTCGCGGTGCCGGCCGTGGCCGTCGTCGCGCTCGAGGCGTTCGGCCAGGTGCTCGACGGCGCGGGGAACAGGCTGCACGCGCTGCTCTGGGCGGCCGTGCTCGGGCTCGTCGTGTGCGGCGCCGCCGCGCGTGCGCCGGTGGTGACCGAGGGCGCGGTGCCCGGGTTCGCCCGGTCGGCCCTCGTCGCGTGCCTGGGGATCATCTGCCTCCAGGCCCTGCTCGGCCTGGTGGCCGAGTTCCGCCGCTAGAAGCTCCGTAGATCCCCACAACACGGATCAGCGGTCCCTCCGATGCGGTGGCCTCGCTGAGCAGCGAACCTTGAGTCGAATCTCGGAGGTGTTGGCATGTATCACGTGCCGCTCAGGGTTTGGTCGCCAAGAGCGGTCGCTCGCATCTCTCTGATGATTGCCGTGCTCGTCGCCGGCAGCCTCTCGCTCGTGGCGGCGAGCGCGCCTTCGGCGCCGACGGCGGCCAAGCTGAAGGTGGCGCAGCTGGAGTTTCCGCCGTTGCTCGTGGCTCCGGGCGAGCGGGTCGAGGTCGAGTACGACACGCGGACGCTTCCTTCGGCGAGGGGATTCCTGTACGTGCGCAACGACCTGCAGCGCGCGTTCACGCGGGTCACCTTGCTCTTGAGAAAAGTCCAGAGCCTTTCCGACCGATAAGCGACGGCTGTTGCGTGGAGTCGTTCCCGTTCGGACGGTGCGCGGGCACTGGCTCTACTACTACGCGGTCATCCATGACCGGAAGAGCGGCCGCTCGGTCAGGGTCCCTGCCGGCCTCGAGTCTGTCCGCGTTCTCACCGGAGCGCAGATCGTCAAGCTCGGAACCCACCGCTTCGGCCAGCTGCGCGCGCCCGAGGCGATCGTCGCGAGCGCCGGCCCGAAGGACGTCGCGATCGGAAACGACGAGATGGGCTATCCGCTTGGGCCGGGGTCCTTCCAGATCGCTGCGGATCGGTCGGTGTGGCTGCTCGACCATCGTTCAACAGCGGCTGCTCGTGTGGCCGCCCGGACAGCCGAACGCTCACCCGCGCGCGGTCTCGCTTCCCGCGTGGCCAACCAGCCATGGCTCGGGCCGTCGACTTCGCGCTCGGCCCCGCGGGCAGCCTCTACGTCTCCTACGGGATGCCTCGGAAGCCGCACGCTTGGCTGAGCCGGCTGACAGCCACCGGACAGCGTGCTCTGGACGAGCCAGCTCGCTACCGCGAGTCTGCAACACCGAGCTCCGTCTCGGGCCGGATGGCACGCTCTACTCGTCGGTGGACTCGCAGAGCCGCGGGGAGGGCGACGAGTTGGGTCCCGGCGGCCACGCCCGCCGGACGACCGCTCAGCACGGCCTACCAGCTGCGACGGAGGCTGCACTACCAGCCACTGCCGGGTGGGCTGCGGCTCGTGTCGAGCATCGGCCGCGAAGGTAAGAATGCCTGCGGGCCTGTGCCCGCCGAGAGGCGCTTCGCCCTGATCAACCGGGCCGGTCGGCTCCTCCGCGCCTGGCGGATCACCAGCGGGACCCAGATCACCGAGTCCCTGTCCGCCACGCCCGCGCTCGTCGGCGGCGACCCGGTCGTGGTGCTTCTGGTCCGGCGCCCTTCCGGCCCTGCTGGGAATCCCTGCAGGAGCGTAGAAGACGAGTACCTGGTGCTGCGCCTGGCCCGCAGCGGGCCGAGTCGCATCGCGCTTTTCGCTGGCGGCGCGGCGGCGAGGACAACACGGACCAGAGCGGACGTGCCGGGTGGGGCCTCATGATCACCGACGTCCGGATCGGCCCCGGCGCCAAGGTCTACCAGCTCGGCTCGTCGCCGACGGTCGGGGTGCGCATCATGCAGTTCTCGCTCGCGTCGACCTAGGGCCGAGCCATGTGCCCTAGAAGATCGAGTCCGCCGCGTGCCTCGCGACGTCGATCAGCGGCTGCACGAGGATGAACGACGTGACCGTGACGACGATCGCCGTCGCCGACGGCCGTCTGCAGGAGCAGCTCCGGCGGCGGTGAGCCGCCGACCACCGGGGCGAGCTGGAGTTCCTCCGAGGGCCGCATGTACATCGCGCGGATGACGCCGAGGTAGTAGTAGAGGCTGACGGCGGTCGCGGCGACGCCGACGATCACGAGCCAGGCCCAGCCGTGCTCGTAGGCGGCCGAGAACGCGTAGAACTTGCCGACGAAGCCGCCGGTCAGCGGCAGTCCGGCGAAGCCGAGCATGAAGACCGTCATCGACGCTCCGAGCAGCGGCCGCTCCCAGCCGAAGCCGGCGAGCCCTTCGAAGGTGACGGGCTGGTTCAGCTCCCGCTCGCGGGCGGCGACGACCGCGAATGCGCCGACCGACATCGCCGAGTACGGGATCAGGAAGTAGAGGAGCGCCCGCCCGCCGAGCGCGCTGTTCGTCGAGATCGGGATCAGCATGAAGCCGGCCTGCGAGATCGACGAGTAGGCGAGCATCCGCTTGACGTTCGTCTGCACGAGCGCGGCGAGGTTCCCGACCGCGAGCGAGGCGCAGGCGATCACCGCGATCGTCACCGTCCAGAGCCGCGCCTCCTGCGGGAACGCGGTCACGAGCACGCGCATCATCACGACGAGCGCGACGGTCTTCGTGGCCGCGGACATGAACGCCGTCACCGGCGTCGGCGCGCCCTCGTAGACGTCGGGAGTCCACATGTGGAACGGCGCGGCCGAGGCCTTGAACGCGAGCCCGACGATGATGAACGCGAGGCCGGTGACGAGGAGCGCGTCGTGCGAGAGGTGCTGCGCCTGGACGGCGTCGGCGATCTGGTCGAACTCGAGCTCGCCGGTCGCTCCGTAGACGAGCGCGGAGCCGAAGAGCAGCATCGCCGAGCCGAAGCTGCCGATGATCAGGTACTTCAGCCCCGCCTCGAGCGATCCCGCGAGGTCGACGTCGATCGCGCAGAGGATGTAGAGGCTGATCGAGAACCACTCGAGCCCGAGGAAGAGCGTCATCAGCGTGCTCGCCGTGACCAGGAAGACCATCCCCGCGCCGGCGAAGGCGAGCAGGGCGTAGTACTCGGCGACGTGGTCGTCGCCCATCGGCTCCGAGTACGAGATCGCGACCACGAGCAGCCCCGCGCCGGCGACGACGATCTGGGCCAGCGCTCCGAGGCGGTCGCGCTGGATCGCGTCGGCGATCACGCCGTGCCCGTCGGCGGAGTGCGCGTAGAGGAGCGCTGCCGCCACCAGCGCGCCTGCGAAGCCGAGCGCGCAGACCGTGGCCCCGAACGGGCGGCGCCAGCCCTTCGGCACGAGCACGGCGGCGAGCAGCGAGACGACTCCGGAGGCGAGCAGCGAGAGTGGCGCCGCGAGCGCGAACCAGTCGATGTGCGGCGTCGCGAGGGCGGCGAGCGTCACGGGAGCACCGATCGGAGGCCGGGATGCAAGGGCGAGGCCCCCAGCACGAGCTTGTCGCAGCCTGGCGACCGGTCGAGCTTGACCCCGAGGCCGAGCGCCGCCCGCTGCGCGGCGGGCGACAGCGTGGCCGCGCAGAGAGTGACCGGAAGCTGTCCCGCCTGCGCTGCCGCGAGGACGTCGGTCAGCGGCTGACGCTGCACGAACGAGCGCTCCGTGATCGCTGCGGGCCAGGCCGACAGGACGAGCAGGCAGGCGAGGAGCGGGACGAGGATCCCGAGCTCGGCCGGGCGGAGGTCGAGCGCGGCGTCCGACACCGCAGGCCCGGGGCTCCGGTGCAGCACGGCCGAGATCAGGCGGAGCATGTACATCGCGGCGAGCACGATCGCGACGGCGCCGACCACGGCCCATCCCCAACCGGTCTGGAAGACGCCCGCGAGGATCGCGAACTCTCCGGCAAAGGCGGTCGAGCCGGGCACCGCGAGGGCGATCACGCCCGTGATCATCAGGACGGTCGCGAGGGCCGGACGCCCACGCGCCATCCCGCCCAGACGGCCGAGCTCGCCGGTCGCCGCTCTCCGCTCGATCCCGCCGGCGAGCAGGAAGAGCGCCGCCGAGAGGAGCCCGTGGTTGACCATCTGCAGCACGGCTCCGTTCAGGCCGAGGTCGTTGATCGCGAAGAGCCCGAACGTGATCAGCCCCATCTGGGCGAGGCTCGAGTAGGCGATCACGCCGCGCAGGTCGGGCGCGCGAAAGGCCAGCAGCGAGCCGTAGACGAGCCCGCAGCCGGCGAGCACGAGGATCGGGACGCGGAAGTCGAGCGCAGGCTCCGGGAACTTCGCGATCGCGATCCGCAGGAAGCCGTAGGCGGCTGCCTTCGAGATGACGCCCGAGAGCACCGCCGCCACCTCGGGCGAGGACTCGCGGTAGGCCTCGGGCAGCCAGCCGTGGAACGGGAAGAGCGGCGCCTTGACTGCGAAGGCGGCCACGAAGCCGAGGAAGATCCAGTCGCTGCCGCTCGTCCCCGTGCCGACCATGTCGAACGTCCCCTGCGAGAACCCGAGCGCGATGATCGCGGCGAGCATCAGCAGCGAGCCGGCCATCGTGTAGATGACGAAGACCAGCGTCGCCCGCAGTCGTCCCGCTCCGCCCCAGACCCCGACCAGGAAGTAGAGCGGGATCAGCATCGCCTCCCAGAAGACGTAGAAGAGCAGCAGGTCCTGGGCGGCGAACACGCCGACGATCGCGCCCGTCAGGAGCAGCATCAGCCCGTAGTAGGCCTGCGGCCGCTCCCGTCCCGCCCAGAACGCGTACGCGATCGAGGCGGCCAGCACGACCGTGGTCAGGCCGACGAGCCAGAGCGAGAAGCCGTAGAGGCCGACGTGGTAGGAGACGTGCAGGTCGGAGAACCAGCTCGTCTTCTGGTCGAGCTGAGGCCCCGGTTTCGAGAAGTCGTAGCGCGCGACGGCATCGATCCAGAGCGCAACCTCGGCCAGGGCGAACAGCAGCGCCGTCGAGCCGACCGCGAACGGCCGCAGCGGGAGGATCCAAACGACGAGGGCGCCGGCGACCGGGAGAACGATCAGCGCGGTCGTGAGCCAGCCGCTGTCCATCAGCGCACCACGACGAAGACGAGGGTCACGACCGCGAGGCTGGCCGCGATCGCGAAGGCATACGTGCGCACGAGCCCGGTCTGGAGGTTGCGCGTCGCCGTGCCGAGCTCGCGCATGCCTTCGCCCAGCTCACGGAGCGAGCCGAAGACGAGCGGGCGCTCGATGAAGCGAAGCAGCCCGTGCGCGAGGAGCACCGCAGGCCGGTAGAAGATCGCGTCGTAGAGCTCGTCGAAGTAGAACTTGCGCTCGAGCAGCTTGGGCGCCTCGGGCGCCGTTGCCCTGCGCGCGGCGTAGATCCACCAGGCGACCCCGATCCCCGCGAGGCCGAGACAGACGGCGACGATGCTCGAGACCACCTCCTGGGTCGTGCTCGCCACGACGAGCGGCGGCGCCACGGGGTCGAGCCAGTCGGAGACCGGCGTCCAGAGGAGCTCCACCTGGAGGAAGCCCGTGATCGCCGCCAGCACGGCCAGCACGGCGACGGGCACGCCGAGCGAGATCCCCGGCACGTCCTTCTTCGGGGCGTGGACGTGGACGTCAGGGCTGCGGCGGTCGCCCCAGAAGGCGAGGAAGACCATCCGGAAGGCGTAGAGCCCGGTCAGGAAGCAGCCCAGCATCCCGGCCACCCACAACAGCTCGCCGTACCACCCTTCGGCGAGCGCGGAGGAGAGGATCGGGTCCTTCGAGAAGAAGCCCGAGAAGACCGGCATGCCGGCGAGCGCCAGGGCACCGACGACGAACGCCCAGTAGGTGCGCGGTAAGACCGACCGCAGCCCGCCCATCTTGCGCAGGTCCTGCTCGCCCGAGAGGGCGTGGATCACGATCCCCGCCGCCATGAAGAGGAGCGCCTTGAAGAACGCGTGCGTCATCAGGTGGAACATCCCGTTGGCGTACGCGCCGATCCCGGCCGCGAGGAACATGTAGCCGATCTGCGACATCGTCGAGTACGCGATCACGCGCTTGATGTCGGTCTGGACGAGCGCGATCAGGCCGGCCACGAGCAGCGTCGTGGCGCCGAGGCCGGCCGCGAGGTCCTGGATCTTCGGTGCCGCCTCGAAGAGCGCGTTGGTCCGCACGATCAGGTAGACGCCGGCCGTGACCATCGTCGCCGCGTGGATGAGGGCGCTGACCGGGGTCGGGCCCTCCATCGCGTCCGGGAGCCACGTCTGGAGCGGGAGCTGGGCCGACTTCGCGACCGCGCCGCCGAGCAGCCCGAGCGCGACCAGGTTCGCGGTCGTCGTGCTGAGCCCGCCGGCCGCCGGGAAGACGACGCCGAAGTCGAGCGAGCCCGTCTGCTGGACGAGCAGGAACAGCGCCAGCGCCATCGTCGCGTCGCCGACCGCGTTCATCACGAATGCCTTCTTGGCGGCGGCGACCGCGCTCGGCCGCTCGTGCCAGAACCCGATCAGCAGGTACGAGGAGAGGCCGACCAGCCCCCAGCCGGCGAGCAGGATCAGCAGGTTGCCCGCCTGGACGAGCAGCAGCATCGAGAAGACGAACAGCGCCATGTAGGCGAAGTAGCGGCGCTCCTCGTCGTCGCCGTCCATGTAGCCGATCGAGTAGGCGACGATCAGGAAGCCGACCCCGGAGACGATCAGCATCATGAACATCGAGAGCGGGTCGACGAGGATGCCCAGGTTGAACGTATACGTGCCGGCCGTCAGCCAGTGCCAGAGCACGGACGGGTGCGAGCGGTCGTCGGGCGAGTCGCCGAGCAGGAGCGCGAAGCTGACGAGGGCCGCGACGAACGAGACGCCGACCGAGCCCGTCGCCAGGTAACCGGCGCCGCGGCGCGACAGCCGCTGTCCGGCGAGCGTGATCAGAACGGCCGCACCGAGCGGCGCGAAGAGGCAGATCCAGGCGGCGGCGATCAACCGCGCAGCGTCCTGAGCTTGTCCACGTCGAGGTCGAGACGACGTCGCGCCATCGCGACGATCAGGCCGAGCCCGACGACGACCTCCGAGGCCGCGATCGCCATCACCGTCAGCGCGAAGATCTGGCCGTCACCCTGGCCGTGGTGGCGCGAGAACGCGATCAGGGCGAGGTTCGCGCCGTTGAGCATGATCTCGAGCGAGAGCAGGATGATCAGCGGGCTCCGCCGGATCAGCACGCCGGCGGCGCCGGTCGTGAACAGGAAGGCAGCGACGCCCAGGTACCAGACGACCTCGGGACCTCTCATTGCTGCTCGGTCTCCGGGAGCTCGCGCGCGTGGCTGCCGAGGATCACGCCGCCGACTGCCGCGATCAGGAGCACGATCGAGGTGATCTCGAACGCGAGCAGGTGGTCGGTGAGGAAGAGCTTTCCGATCTCGTACGGGCTGCCGAAGAAGTAGTCCGTCGCCGGGGCGTGCGAGAGGCGCCCGCCGGTCTTCAGGCCGATCACGACGATCACCTCGACCAGGAGCATGGCCGCAGCCGCGACTGCCGCGATCGCCTGCCAGCTCGGCCCGCCGGCCCAGGGCGTATCGGCCCGCCCGCCGAGGTAGGCGATCACGAACAGGAACATCACCATCACGGCGCCTGCGTAGACGAGCACCTGCGCGGCCGCGACGAACTCGGCCGAGAGCAGCAGGTAGAGCACGGCGAGCGAGGCGAGGTTCCCGATCAGCGAGAGCGCCGAGTAGAACGGGTTCGTGAACGAGACGACCGCGATCCCGGAGCCGAGGCAGGCGAAGGCCGCGAGCACCCAGACGATCCAGACGAGGACGTTGCCCGCGATCGCGACGATCACGAGTGGTCCTTGTAGTACGGGATCGGGGTGTCGTAGAGGTCCGCGTCGGCGACCGGGATCTTCTTGATCGGCTCGGCGAGGAGCATGTCCTTCGTGTAGATCAGGTCGTCGCGCGAGTACTCCGAGATCTCGTACTCGTTGCCGAGCGTGATCGCGTCGAACGGGCAGGCGAGCTCGCAGTAGCCGCAGAAGATGCAGCGGCTCATGTTGATCTCGTAGATCCGCGCGTAGCGCTCGCCGGCCGAGACGCGGTTCTCGGGGGTGTTCTCGGCCGCGACGACGCGGATGCAGTCGGCCGGGCAGGCGGCCGCGCAGAGCGAGCAGCCGACGCACTTCTCGAGCCCGTTCTCGTGCGTGTGCAGCCGGTGCCGCCCGCGGAAGCGCGGGTAGACCGGGCCGCTTGTACTCCGGGTACTGCTGCGTGATCGGCTTGCGGAAGATCTGCTTGAAGGTGACGCCGAAGCCCTTGACGCTGTCCAGTCGGCCTGGGCATCAGAAGGCCACCACGACAGGCCGCGGTCACGACCGCGTTGATCGTCGCCACGGGCAGCAGCACCTTCCAGCCGAGGCGCATCAGCTGGTCGTAGCGCAGGCGCGGCAGGGTCGCGCGCAGCCAGATGAAGACGAACAGGATCGCGAACAGCTTGAGCAGGAACCAGAGCGGCCCGAGCGGCGCCCAGGGCCCGTACCAGCCGCCGAAGAAGAGCGTCACCGCGAGCGCCGAGAGCACGATCATGTTCACGTACTCGGCCATCTGGAAGAGGCCGAAGCGCATGCCGCTGTACTCGGTGTGGTAGCCGGCGACGAGCTCGCTGTCGGCCTCGGGCAGGTCGAACGGCGGCCGGTTCGTCTCGGCGATTCCGGCGACGAAGAAGATCAGGAGGCCGACGAACTGCGGGACGAGGTACCAGATCGTGTCGTGCTGCGCGTGGACGATGTCGACGAGCGAGAGCGACTGCGCCATCACGACGACGCCGAGCACGGCGAAGGTCAGCGCGACCTCGTAGGAGACCATCTGCGCGCAGGTCCGCATCGAGCCGAGCAGCGCGTACTTCGAGTCCGAGGCCCAGCCGCCGACGATGAACCCGTAGATCCCGAGCGAGCTCGAGCGCGAAGATCAGGACGAGCGAGATCGGCACGTTCACGACCTCGCCGCTCACCGACCAGCCTGCGATCTCCCAGCCCGGCCCGAACGGGATCACGCTGAAGGCGAGCGAGCGCGGTGAACGCCGACAGCACGGGCGCGGCGATGTAGAGGATGTCGACCGCGGAGGCCGGGAAGAAGCTCTCCTTGCGGATCAGCTTGAGGAGGTCGGCGATCGGCTGCAGCAGCCCGAACGGCCCGGCGCGGTTCGGCCCGTAGCGGAGCTGCATCCGCGCGAGCACCTTGCGCTCGACCCAGCGTCATGTACGCGAACGTGAGCATGAGCAGGTTGATGACCAGGAAGGCCTTGATCAAGGCGATCCACCAGGCGTCGGTCACTTCGCCACCTCCACCCGTCGCTTCGCTCCTGCGGGGGAAACCATGTTTCCCCCGCACGGCCCCCTTCTTCCTCTGAGCTCAGCGCGCTGCGCGCGCACGAAGAGGCGGGAAACCTCCCGGTTTCCCGAGACCCTTCCCCACGCGTGGCGGCGTCGAAAGCTCACGCTTTCGCTACCTCCACGCGGCCGCCCAGCTCGCCCGCGTGCTCGTGCGCGATCCTGGCGACGCCCTCGCGCAGGCCGCGACTGACCCGCGCGCGCAACTCGAGCGACGTGCCGTTGTGCGAGACGGTGACGGTCTCGCCGCTCGCGATTCCTCGCGACTCTGCGTCCTCGGGCGAGAGCTCGACCTCCGGCTCCGGGCGTTGGAACTGAAGCTCGGGCACGCGCTCGACGGCGGAGCCCGAGAAGAGTGGCCGGTAGCGGACGAGCTCCAGCCCGTCGCCCTCGCCGGCCGCAGGCTTCCCCGGCAGCTTCGTCGCCGGGGCCTCGCTGCGCGCTCCGAGCGGCGCCTGCTCGCCGACCTCGCCGAACGCGAGCCCGCCGTAGATCCGGTCCGAGAGCTCCGCGAAGACGGCTGCCGGGTACGGCGCGACCTCGACGCCGAAGCGCTCCGCCAGCTTCGAGATCCAGGCGAGCTCGTCCGGCGCGGGCGGAATCACGGCGCGGCGGAGGCGCTGGAGCCGGCCTTCGAGGTTGACGTAGGTCCCGTCGCGCTCGAGGTAGCCGGTTCCCGGCAGGACGAGATCGGCCCACCCGACCGCGAGGCCCTGGAACATCGAGGTGACGAGCACGCTCTCCGCGTGCTCCGCGAGCGCGCGCACGCCGGGTCGGACGGCAGCCTCGTCGCCCGAGACGATCAGCAGCCCGATCGGGTCGGGGTTCGGCCCTTCCTCGTCCGACGCTGCCGCCCAGGCATCGGCCACGCCGCGACCGTTCGGCATCGTCGGGAGGTGGAAGGCGCCGCAGCCGGGCTTGTCGGCGAAGCCGAGCTCGTGTGCGAGCGCCGCCAGGTGGGCGCCGCCCGCCCCCTCCTCCCCCGACCAGACGAGCACGGCTCGATCGCTCTCGCGCAGGCGCTTGCCGAGGGCGTTCCGCTTGTCGGCCAGGCGGCTGCAGCTCTCGACCGCTCCGCCCGCGTGCTCGACGTCGGCGCCGTTCCGCCCGGCGGCCTTGAGCCAGAGGTCGACGACGGGCGCGCGCTCGGCGACCGGCTCGTCGCCGAGGACGACGACGAGCTCGGCCTCGCCGATGGCGGACAGCGGCAGGCGGAAGGCGTCGAGCGCAGGGCTCGTCTCCTCGGCCAGGACAGCCGAGTGCGCGCCCAGCCCCTCGCGCAGGAGCCTGCCGAGCGCGTACGCCTGCTCGATCGTCTCCGAGCCTGAGAGCGCGGTCACGATCCGGCCCTCGGCCCCGCGCAGGAGCCGCTCGGCCTCGTCGAGCGCGTCGTCCCAGGAGAGCTCCTCGAACCCGCGGCGCCGTACACGGCGAAGCGGGTCGGCGATCCGGTCGCGCGCGTAGAGGTGGGTGAAGGCGAAGCGGCCCTTGTCGCAGAGCCAGCCCTCGTCCACCTCGGGGTGGTTGCGCGAGAGAATCCGCTTGACCTTGCCCTCGCGCGTCGTCGCCTGGATGTTGCAGCCGACCGGGCAGAGGCCGCAGACCGTCGGCACGTTCTGGATCTCCCACGGCCGACCCTCGAAGCGGTACTGGGTCGAGGTCAGCGCGCCGACCGGGCAGAGCTCGATCACGTTCCCGGAGAACGGCGCGCGGTAGGGCTCGTCCTCGAAGGTGGCGATCACCGACTGCGCGCCGCGGTTGCGCGCGACCAGCTGCCCGTCCTCGGAGACGCCCTCCGAGAAGCGCGTGCAGCGGTAGCAGAGGATGCAGCGCTCGCGGTCGAGGGCGATCGCCGGCGAGATCGGGATCGGCTTCTCGAAGGTGCGCTTCGGGAAGGTCATGCGCGTGTTGCCCGGGCCCCAGCGGAAGGTCAGGTCCTGTAGCGGGCACTCGCCGCCCTTGTCGCACACGGGACAGTCGAGCGGGTGGTTGACGAGGATGAACTCGAGCGTCGCCTCCTGTCCCTCGGCGGCCTTCTCGGAGGTCTGCGCGGTGTGGACGACCATCCCGTCCTGCGCGGTCAGCGTGCACGCGGCCTGGAGCTTCGGCATCCCCTCGATCTCGCAGAGGCACATGCGGCACGCGCCGACTGCAGGCCCGAGCCGCGGCTCGTAGCAGAAGACGGGGATCTCGACGCCGGCCGCGAGCGCGGTCTCGACCAGGCCGGTTCCGGGGGCGATCTGCACCTCCCGCCCGTCGATCGACACCGTGACGAGCTCGGGCGCGCTCAAGCGGGCACCTCGGCGACCGGCTGGTGCGCGTGCTGGTCGACCGGCGCGAAGATGCCCTCGAGCGAGGACTCGCCGCCGAACGGGCAGCCGCCCTCGTCGATGTGGCGCTGGAACTCCTCGCGGAAGCTCGTCGCGTACTCGACCACCGGCCCCGCCGCGAAGTCGCCGAGCGCGCAGAGGCACTTGCCCAGCATCCGGTCGCAGACCGAGAGCAGCAGGTCGAGCTCGTGCTGCTCGGCCCGCCCTGCCTCGAGCTTCTGCAGGAGCAGCACCATCCAGCGCGTCCCCTCGCGGCACGGGGTGCACTTCCCGCAGGACTCGTGCATGTAGAACTGCGACGAGCGGAGCGCCAGCTGCACCATGCAGGCTCGGTCGTCGATCACGATCACCGCTGCGGCCCCGAGCTGGGAGCCCGCCTCGGCGACGGAGTTGAAGTCGAGGTTCGTGTCGAGCTGGTCCGGCGTCATCACGGTCGTCGACGAGCCGCCCGGGATGATCGCCTTCAGCTCGCGCCCGTCCGGAACCCCGCCGCCGATCTCGTAGACGAGCTCGCGCAGAGGCGTCCCGAGCTCGAGCTCGTAGTTGCCCGGGCGCACCACGTTCCCCGAGAGCGAGAAGACGACCGTCCCCGGCGATTGCTCCGGCCCGACCTTCGCGTACCACTCCCCGCCCTTGTCGATGATCGTCGGCACCGTCGCGACCGTCTGGACGTTGTTGATCAGCGTCGGCGAGCCGTAGAGCCCGCTGACGGCCGGGAACGGCGGCCGCGGCCGCGGCTGCCCGCGCTTGCCCTCGAGCGATTCGAGCAGCGCCGACTCCTCGCCACAGATGTACGCGCCCGCGCCGCGGTGCAGGACGAGGGTCACGTCGCCGAGCAGCTTGGCCTTGCGCGCGTCCTCGAGCGCGCCGCGCATCACTTCGAACACGTCGAGGTACTCGCCGCGCAGGTAGATGAAGACGTTCTGCGACTCGATCCCGTGCGCCGTGATCAGGCAGCCCTCGATCAGGCGGTGCGGGTTGCTGAGCATGATCTCGCGGTCCTTGAACGTGCCGGGCTCGGACTCGTCCGCGTTGACGCAGAGGTAGGTCGGCTTGCCGGTTCCCTTCGCGAGGAAGCTCGCTTTGCGGCCCATCGGGAACCCGGCCCCCCCGCGGCCGCGGAGATTCGAGGCGAGCAGCTCCTCGACGATCTTCTCGGGCTTCAGCTTGCGCGCCTTCGCGAGTGCCTTGTAGCCGCCGATCGCCTCGTACTCGGCCAGTTTCGTCAGGTCGCGCTCGTCGGCGTGCGCGAGCGTGATCTGGTCAATCCCCACTGCGCAGCTCCTCCACGAGTGCCGGGACGTCGTCGGGTCGAACGGGCTCGCGGTAGCGCTCGTCCACCGAGACGACGACGGCCTTTCCGCACCCGCCCGCGCACTCGATCGCGCGCAGCGTGAACGCCCCGTCCTCGGTCGTCTCGCCGGGGCCGATGCCGAGCTCCTGCTGGAAGGCCTCCAGCACCTGCTGCGCGCCGACGAGGGCACAGGACAGGTTGGTGCAGACCTCCACGAGGTGCCGCCCCACCGGCTCCAGGTGGAACATGTCGTAAAAGGACGCGACCGCCTGGCAGTACGCAGGCGTCAGCCCGAGCGCGTCGCCGACCTGGCGCAGCGCCTCGGGCGGGAGCCACCCGCCGTGCTCCTCCTGCGCGAGCCGGAGCGCCGGCAACACCGCCGAGCGCGAGTCCGGGTACTCCGCTGCGGCTTTGCGGATCTCCGCAGCCAACTCTGTCACCGGTCCACCTCGCCCATCACCGTGTCCAGCGAGCCGACGATCGCGATCATGTCCGCGATCAACGCGTCCGACATGCAGGTCGCCGTCGCCTCGAGCGCGACGAAGCTCGGCGCCCGGAACTTGACCCGCCAGGGCCTCGGCCCGCCGTCGGAGACGACGTAGCAGCCGAGCTCCCCGCGCGCCGACTCGACCGTGACGTAGATCTCGCCCGCGGGCACGCGGTAGCCCTCGGTAACGATCTTGAAGTGGTGGATCAGCGACTCCATCGAGGTGTGCAGCTCCTCGCGCGGCGGGAGCACGACCTTGCGGTCGTCCGCGATCCACGGCTCGCCTTCCATCTCCTCGAGCCGGTCGAGGCACTGGGCGATGATGCGGGTCGACTCCCGCATCTCGTCCATGTGCACCTTGTACCGGTCCCAGACGTCCCCGTTCGGGTACGTGGGAACGCGGAAGTCGACCTGGTCGTAGGCGAGGTACGGCTGCTCCTTGCGCAGGTCCCACTCGACGCCGGACCCACGCAGGACCGGCCCGGACTGGCCGAGCGCGATCGCGTCGTCGGCCGAGAGCAGGCCGATCCCCTTCGTCCGCTCGAGCCAGATCTCGTTCTGGTCGACCAGGCGCCTCGTAGTCGTCGACCGCCCTCGGCATCCAGTCGACGAACTTGCGCGCGTCGGGAAAGAACCCGCGCGGGATGTCCTCGGCCAGGCCGCCCGCCTGGAAGTAGCGCGTGTGCATGCGCGCCCCGGCAACCATCTCGGAGAGGTCGAGGATCTGGTCGCGCTCGCGAAAGCAGTACCAGAACATCGAGATCGCTCCCAGCTCGAGCGCGGCGGTCCCGAGCCAGACGAGATGCGAGTGGATCCGGTTCAGCTCAGCGAGGCACATCCGCATCCAGGTCGCCTTCTCGGGCACCTCGAGGCCGAGCAGCTTCTCGATCGCGAGCACGAAGACGAGCTCGTTGTTCTGGAAGGAGAGGTAGTCGATCCGCTCCGGGTACGTGATCGCCTTCCACCACGACTTGGCCTCCATGTTCTTCTCGAAGCCGGTGTGGAGGTAGCCGATCACGGCGCGCAGGCCGACGACGCTCTCGCCGTGCAGGTCGACCACGAGGCGCAGGACGCCGTGCGTCGAGGGGTGGTTCGGCCCGAAGTTGACCTGGAGGAGATCCTCCGAGCCGCGCAGCTCGTCCGAGACGAGGAGGCTCGTCGGGATCGGCGAGGGGATCCGCGTGCCCTCGTAGATCCGCGGCCTCTCGGAGGCTACGGCCATTACTCCTCTCCCGAGAACCGCACCGGCTCGCCGCCGATCGGGTAGTCCTTGCGCAGGGGGTGGCCTTCCCAGTCGTCCTCGAGCAGGATCCGCGCCAGGTTCGGGTGGCCCTCGATCCGGATGCCCATCAGGTCCCACGCCTCGCGCTCGTGCCAGTCGGCGGTCGGCCAGACGGAGACGACACTCGGCACCGGCTCCTCCTCGTCGAGCCACACCTGGACGCGCGCGCGCCGTCCGTCCGGGATCGCGAGCAGGTGGTAGTTCATCGCGAACCGCTTCGGTTTCGGCTCGGGCAGCCGCTCGTGCCCCTGCGAGCCGGGCGCGTTCAGGTCGCGCCCCGAGCTCGTGCCGATGTACCCGGCGACTCCTCTCTTGCCCCAGCCGAGGTAGTCGACTGAGGAGATGTCCGCGAGGAAGTTGAACCCGTCGCCGCGCAGGTGCTCGCAGGCGTCCACGAGGCGCGCCGGCTCGACGACGACGGTCTTCTCCCCGTTCTCGTCGCGTGCCTCGACGAAGCCCGGCACATGATCGAAGAGGGCTATGAGGCCACTCCGCGGATCTCGTACGCGGGCGGCACGCCCGCCTTGATCTTCTCCTGGAGGCGAACGATCCCCTCGACGAGCGCCTCCGGCCGCGGCGGGCAGCCGGGCACGTGGATGTCGACGGCGACGATCTTGTCGACGCCCTGGAGGACGGCGTAGTTGTTGAACATCCCGCCCGAGCTCGCGCAGGCGCCCATCGCGATCACCCATTTCGGCTCCAGCATCTGGTCGTAGATCTGGCGCAGCGGCGCGGCCATCTTGTGCGCGACGCGGCCCGAGACGATCAACAGGTCGGCCTGGCGCGGCGAGGAGCGGAAGACCTCGGCGCCGAAGCGCGCGATGTCGTACCGGGCGGAGACGATCGACATCATCTCGATCGCGCAGCACGCGAGCCCGAACGTGTCGGGCCAGATCGAGCTCCCCTGCGCCCACGTGACCGCCTTCTGCATGGTCGTGAGCATCAGCTTGTCCTCGAGCTCGCCGAGCTCGGACTCGAAGACGCCCGGGCCCTTGCCCTTCCACAGCACCCGCTCGGAGCTCAGGCCGTAGTCGGCCAGCCGCTTCTTCAGTGCCACTCCAATGCCCCCTTGCGCCAGATGTAGACGTAGGCGACGGCGAGGATCGCGAGGAAGAAGGCGAACTCGGCGAACGCGAACCACGCGAGGCTCTTGACGAGCACCGCGAGCGGGTAGAGGAAGACGATCTCGATGTCGAAGACGATGAAGAGCATCGCCGTCAGGTAGAAGCTGACCGTGAAGCGGTTCTGCTGCGGCGGCCCCTTGGAGACACCCGACTCGAACGGGATCGTGCGCGCCCGCGTACGGCGTTTCGGCCGCGTGGCAAAGACGAACGACATCGTCACCATCGACAGCGGAATCGCAAGCGCGAACACCCCGTAGATGAGGAAGGCCAACCAGCTATCAAGCACCGCGATCCTCCCGTGTCGAGCGAGCCGGAACTTAGCACGGCACCGAGACTCACGAGCGAGGAGGAAAACGGCTCAACCAAGCGTGAGGCAGCTGTTACAAGCGCGTGCCCTCGAAGGGTGATTCGGGCGGTCGGAGGACGTTGCTACGATGAGGCCGATGGAGATCTCCGAGCGTCCGGTGACCCTCGTCGCGCTGACCGAGAGCGCGGCGGCCAAGATCGTCGACCTGATGAGCGAGGAGCCCGAGGGCGAGGCAGGGGTCCTGCGGATCGCGGTCCAGGGCGGCGGCTGCTCCGGCTTCCAGTACGCCCTCGGCTTCGACAGGGGTCCGCAGGAGGGCGACATCGAGCTCCAGAGTCACGGCGTTCCGGTCGTGGTCGACCCGTTCAGCGCGCCCTACCTGTCCGGCACCGAGATCGACTGGGTCGAGGGCCTGCAGGCGGGCTTCGCGATCAACAACCCGAACGTCTCCGCCTCGTGCGGCTGCGGCCACTCCTTCCAGGTGGAGGAGGGCGCGGGCCCCGAGGACGCCGCCGGCTGCGGCTCCTGTCACTAGTTCGAAGTCCGGCCTCCGCTGCGCGGAGACCATGACGACTTCGAACTACTTGGGTGGTCTCCGAATGCCGTAGCGGCGGCGCCGGGCAAAGCCCGCCGCCGCGACGAAATATGTCCCAAGGCGCCGCGGGCGAACGACTCGCACTCGGCCAAAGATGGGCCGCTTCGAGCGAGTGGACATTCTGGCCGGGCTTGGCCTGGTCTCACTCACACTCGGCGTCCTTGTTCTCGTGACGCACTCCGCCCGGAACTGGCGCGGCGTTGGAGAGGTCTGCCTCGGCGTCGCGTCGCTCCTAGTCTGGCGTGGCCGCCGCTTCTCAGACTGACTGGTGGCCTGGGCCAGTGTGCGGGAATGTCCCCGACGATCGCGGCACCATCACGTCCTACGGGCACATCGAGACGCCGTAGCCGAGCCGCTTCGGCGTCGAGCACGGGTAGAGGCCGCGGGCGTTGATCTTTACCTGCTGTGTAGCGATCTCGCGACCCGAAGAGTCGAACGCGAGCAATTGCTCGAGCCTGTGACCGCGGGGGTAGTAGCGCGACGGAACCGGCCAGGCCAGGTAGCCCTCTTTCGGTGTCAGCTCGACACGATCGCCGTCCTCGAACCGCGCCTCGACGCGAGCGACGCGGCCTCCGACCGTGCAGCAGAGAGTGACGTGGGTCGCTCCCCCTGAGAAGCCGAGTCCGAGTGCTGGCGCTTTGCGGTCGCTGCCTGGAGGCGGGCAGCCGCTGGCTTGATTCGTCCAGAAGCAGGTTCCGCCGCTTCGGCTCGGCGCGACCCAGAGGCCGATGTGAGCACCGTCGTCCGCGCGTAGATCGAACAGCTGGCGTCGCTCCTGCCAGACCGCAGCGGCCGGCACCAACAGGGGCGGGTATCCGGCGAGCCGGTGTTCAACGGAGCGCCACAGGTTGGCACCCGGAGGGAGGGTGGGCTCGCTCGCGAGCAGCTTGCCTGCGTCGTCGTACAGACGCACAGCAGTCGGGCGGTGACCGTCGACCCGGTGCGCATCCGGCACGCGGAAGAGGTAGAAGCCGGCGTCAATTGGAGCCGTGACCCAGACGAAGGGAATCTCGTCCGCCGCTCCGTCCGCGTAGGCCAGCTCCAGCCTTGTCGCCGCGCTTTGGAAGAAGGAGCCGCCGAGCACGGCGAGACCGGAGCTCCCTTCCTTACCGGCGTACACGCTTGTGAGGTCGATTCGACTTGAAAACCGGTCGTGGCGGTCGGCGCGGCATCCGCCGAACAGGTGCGACCACTGCTCGCAGAAGCCGCCCTTCTTCGTCGGCGCGACCCAGAGGACGTGCTGCTTGCCGTCGATCGTCACGGCCGTGATCCGTCGTGCCTCCTGCGGCAGCACATCGGGGGCCATCCCCTCCGGTGCGCCGACCTGAAGGCTCCCAAAGTCGTTGACCACGGTGCGCGGCCCCTTCGGTGCGCTTGCGAAGTCGACAATCGGATGGCCAAACGCATATGCGGCCGCAACTCCGAGAGAAAGGATCGTCATGACCGCAAGTCCACCCGAGGTCAGACGGCGGCGGCGCGTCCGGCTGGCCCGGCGGAGAACATCACTCCAGTCCGGGTCGTCCGGGCCGGGGACGAGGATCTCGCCCCAGCGCAGCGCCTCGGTCACGGCCGCACCCCCTCTTGCTCAAGGCGCTGTGCCAAATCCCGGTGCGCCTGTGACAGCGTCGCGGCCACGGTGCCCTCCGAGACGCCGACGATCTCCGCGATTTCTCGGTACGAGAGATCGACGAAGTAGCGGAGAAAGATCACCAGCCGCCTCCTCGGCGGAAGCGCCAACACGGCGTCGCGGACGGCCGGATCGGAATGGCCGGCGTCTGCGCCGGGCTCCGCCGCGAACTCCCGCTGGCGGGCGAGACCGCGGCGCTCCTTGAGTGCGACGTTGACGGCGATCTTCCAGACCCACGCTTCGAGGCTTCCCTCGCCGCGAAAGCGCCTACGCTCGCGCACTGCTCGAGCAAACGCCTCCTGGACGACGTCGCGCGCCAGATCATGGCTGCCGACAGTGCCGGCAAGTACGTCTCGGAACGTCGTGTACCGGTCTCGATAGAGCTGTTCGAGCGCAGCAGTCTTCTCATCCACCTGCACGTACTGATCCTCACACCGTCCGTTTTCTTTAGCGAGTGAGACGGTCGCAACTTGGGCCAGTGTGCGGGATGTCATCCGAGGCGTGACGAAGGAGGCGGTGGCGGCGTATGGTGAGTGTGATGACACGCACGTGGGCGAGCCGTTGTGTCTTGACGCTTGTAGCCGTGCTTGCGGCTGGCTGCGGAGGACACACGGCGGCCAAGCCATCGCCCCTTGTCGCATCGGGCGCGGTCACAGCAGGCGGGGTCGGCCTGCGCGGGTCGTACCCCACGATGTTGACGGCCGACTACACACCTAACGGCAATTTCGGCCTCGCGTTCGTGATCAAGAACCGCAGTGACAGGGCGGTGACCGTCGTCGGGCTGTCCAGCGGCGACGAGAGCGGGACGCGCTTTGCGCAGCTCGTCGGTGTCAGTGCCGCCCCGTACGTGCCTCCCGATTGCGATGGTCACTCGTGCCCTGCGACCGATCTTGGTCTCGGCGGCCCGCCGTATGGGCCACTGCCGGCGCTGCCCCCGCTGACAATTCCCTCGCATCGGCTCGCAAGCGTCCAGCTTCACTTCCGCTGGGTTCCGTGCACCGTCGCACCGGTTCAGACGACTGACAGCGAGAACGCGACACTTCGAGTGAACTACCGCAGCGGAGGCCGCGCTGCGACTCAGCTCTTGCGTACGGGCGCGGCGCGACTCGAAGTCAGCTCTTCGCGTGCTTGTTACGCACCAGCTTCCTCGTAACTGATCGGTCGAGGCTCGCTTGCGCGAGCGCACTGTCACTCGAATGCGCCCGAGTGGCTCAAGCGGTCGGTTCCGCGGAGGCCATAGTTAGCATTCCGATCGCGTGAGCGAAACCGGCGTCGTCGACATCATGATCCTGGGCGCAGGCCCGACCGGCCTCGCTGCCGCCTACTACGCCGGCCACCGCGACGCCTCCGTGCGGATCGTCGAGAGCCTCGAGCAGCTCGGCGGGCAGGTCGCAGCCGTCTACCCGGAGAAGCACGTCTACGACGTCGCCGGGCATCCGAAGATCCTGGGCACCCGGCTGATCGAGCTCTGCGCCGAGCAGGGCCTGCAGTACGGCCCCGAGGTATTGCTCGGCGAGGAAGTGCAGACGCTCGAGCGCATCAGCGAGAACGGCGAGGAGCTGTTCGCGGTTGGCACCGACAAGGGCGGCCCGTACCTCTCGCGCTCGCTGATCATCACGGCCGGCCACGGGGCGTTCGAGCCGCGCAAGCTCGGGGTCGACGGAATCGACGAATGGGAGGGCAAGGGTCTCCACTACTTCGTTCGCGAGAAGGCGGTCTTCGACGACCTGACCTGCGTGATCGTCGGCGGCGGCGACTCGGCGCTCGACTGGACGCTCGGGCTCCAGGACACCGCGCGTCCGCCGATCTCGCTCGTCCACCGGCGAGACAACTTCCGGGCGCTCGAGTCGTCGGTCAGCGAGGCGCGCCAGCTCGAGGGCGAGGGTCGTGTCCGGATCATGACCCCGTGCGAGGTGCGCGACATCCACGGCGACGGCCAGATCAAGGCGGTCACGATCGAGTACACGAACACGGGCGAGAGCGAGCAGGTCGACTGCGAGGCGCTGATCACGTTGCTCGGCTTCCACTCGCACCTCGGGGCGATCGCCGAGTGGGGCCTCGAGCTCGAGGGCAAGCGCCAGATCAGAATCGAGCCGACGACCTGCGAGACCAGCCTCCCCGGCGTCTTCGCTGCCGGGGACGTCGCCGGCTACCCGGGCAAGATCACGCTGATCACGATCGGCATGGGCGAGGCCGCGATCGCCGCGAACAACGCCGTCGCCCAGATCAGGGACGAGAAGGTCCAGCCCAAGTACTCGACCGATTGATTTGCCGCTCAAGGCGAGGCCCGGTTCGGACGATCCCGAACCTGAGATGGCGCATTTTCAGGTCGAGTGTCTTCGCTGTGGTGAGGCCCGTCTGCTGGATCAGGTGTCGCACGATCGCGTCGACGGCGGCGAGTGCCCGCGCTGCGGGTATGTGGGCTGGGCGCCGTCCCTCACGCTCGACGAGGCGCTCCGCCGGCGGCTCCGCACCCGCCCGCTCGAGAGCCGCCGGCTCCACGCTGCCTGAGGCGTCGCTTGCGATGCCGACTTGGAGGCCAGGCCGGCTTTGCCGGTTCGGCCGTCTTGAGCGAAGCTAGACTCGCTTTTGTGGCTACCGAGGCGCAGCAGCAGCTGTGGGGTGCCGAGACGCAGAAGGCAATCGAGAACTTTCCTGTTTCCGGCGAGCCGATTCCGGCTCCCGTTGCACGCTGGCTCGGCCGGATCAAGGCCGCCGCCGCGCGCGTGAACGCCGAGCTCGGGCTGCTCGACCCCGGCAAGGCCGAGCGGATCGCCGCCGCCGGCGACCGGGTCGCGGCCGGCGAGCTCGACGATCAGTTCCCGATCGACGTCTTTCAGACCGGCTCCGGCACCTCGTCGAACATGAACGCAAACGAGGTGCTCGCCGCTCTCGCCGGTGACGATGTCCACGCGAACGACGACGTGAACATGGGCCAGTCGTCGAACGACGTTTTCCCCTCGGCGGTCCATCTCGCAGCGCTCGACGAGATCACCTCCAAGCTGCGCCCGGCGCTCGAGCGCCTGGCCGACGCGCTCGAGGCGAAGGCGCACGAGCTCGACGATGTCGTCAAGTCCGGGCGTACGCACTGGATGGACGCCGTTCCCGTGACGCTCGGCCAGGAGTTCGGCGGGTACGCGGCCCAGGTGCGCCAGGGGCTCGCGCGCATCGCCGACGCTCTCCCGCGGCTCGGCCAGATCCCGCTCGGCGGAACCGCCGTCGGCACCGGGCTCAACACGCACCCCGAGTTCGCCTCACGCGTGCGCGCGCGTCTGCAGGAACAGACCGGGCTCGAAATCTTCGCACCCGCCGACCCGTTCGAGGCGCAGGCGGGGCGCGACGCCCTGGTCGAGGCCTCCGGCGCGCTCAAGACCGTCGCGGTGTCGCTGACCAAGATCGCGAACGACATCCGCTACATGGGCTCCGGCCCGCGGGCCGGTCTAGGCGAGCTCGTCCTGCCCGAGCTGCAGAAGGGGAGCTCGATCATGCCCGGGAAGGTCAACCCCGTCATGCCCGAGGTCGTGACGCAGGTCGCGGCCCAGGTGATCGGCAACGACCAGGCGATCACCGTCGGCGGCCTGCAGGGCCACTTCGAGCTGAACGTCTTCGTCCCGCTGCTCGCCCGCAACCTGCTCGACTCGATCACGCTGCTGGCGAGCGCCTCGAGGCTCTTCGCAGAGAAGTGCGTCGAGGGCATCGAGGCGAACCGCGAGACCTGCGAGCGCTACGCCGAGCTGACGCTCTCCGCTGCGACCGCGCTCAACCCCTACATCGGCTACGACAAGGCGACGGAGATCGTCGTGCAAGCGGCCAGCTCAGGCCGTTCGCTGCGTGACGTAGCCCGTGATGCGGGGGTCGACGAAGCGGTTCTGGACGAGGCGCTGGACTACCGCAAGATGGCTCGCCCGCACGAATAAGCGCCTGCCCGCCGGTCCATGTATTGAAAACTTGACTCACCGGCGCATGTGTCGGACAATCCGTGCGCTGGGTCGCGGGTTTCAAGGGTGTGCCCGCGAGAGATCCATAGATTAAGGGGAGAGGAGAGGACGCTTTGAGCGGATATCGAAAGCGGGCGCTCCCGTTTGTTCGGGGTGTGCCCGTTTTGGTCGCGGCAGCGGCGCTTGTCATGCTGCTGGTGGCCACGACGAGTACGGCATCCGGGGCAGGTAGCACGTCGCTCCGGGTCGCCACGGGCCAGATCACGGCCGGGGCGACGTACTACGGTTCGAAGTCGATCAGCGGCCAGGCCGCGAAGACCGACCAGTCGCTGTTGGACCTGACGGGCTCGAAGCTCGTGCCGGTCATGATCAAGTACGACTTCGACGCCACCGCCTCGTATACCGGGCGGATCAGGGGCCTTCGGGCGACGAGCCCGCGGGTAACGGGTAAGAGCCTCCGCAAGAACCGCCTCGCCGTGGCGAAGTACAACCGCTACGCGCAACGGCTGAGCGGGCAGATCAGCGGGAGGATCAAGAGCACGGTTCCAGACGTTCGCTTCGGCACCGCGTTCCGAACGGTGTACGGCGGCGTCGCAGCAAGCGTGCCGGCGAACCAGATCGGCAAGCTGCTCTCGATCCGTGGGGTCTCGGCGGTGCAGAGGGATGCCCTCCGCCAGCCGCTCGACGACAACACGCAGTGGATCGGCGCGAAGAAGGTCTGGCACCGGCTCGGTGGCAGCGTCCACGCCGGCCAGAACGTGATCGTCGGCGTCATCGACACCGGCGTCTGGCCCGAGCATCCGATGCTCGCCGACAAGGGGCTTCCGCCCGTGTCGGGGAGTTTCGGCTGCCAGTTCGGCGACGGGAGCGACGTGGCGCACCTCGGCCCGACGTTCACGTGCAACGACAAGCTGATCGGCGCGTACGCCAAGACCGCTACCTACATGGCGAACATCGGAGCCCTCCCGACCGAGTTCTGCAACAACGCCACGCATCAGTGCTCCGCGCGTGACTCGGAGGGACACGGCACCCACACCACGACCACGGCCGCAGGCGCGTGCGTCGACTCGGCGATGCTCTACGGCGTCGAGCGTGGGCCCGTGTGCGGCATCGCTCCGGGCGCGCGAGTGATTCAGTATCGCGTCTGCCTGGATCAGGGCTGCTTCAGCTCCGACTCGGTCGCCGCCGTTGCGCAGGCAATCGCCAACGGCGTGAACGTGATCAACTTCTCGATCTCGGGTGGAGCACAGCCGTACTCCGACCCGGTCGAGCTCGCATTCCTCGACGCGACGAACGCGGGGATCTCCGTCAGCGCTTCGGCCGGCAACAGCGGCCCTGGCGCAGGGACGTCGGATCACGGCGGCCCGTGGACGACCACGGTCGCTGCATCGACCGGACCGCGCTTCTTCACGTCGACGCTCCACCTGACCGGCGACGGCGGCGCCACGTTCGACAAGGACGGCGTCACGTTGACGAATGGGATCAGCTCGCCCACGCCGGTGATCATGGCGGCGAGCATCCCCGGTGAGGACGCTCTCTGCCAGACGAAGCTGACCGCAGGCTCTGCGGCGGCCGGCAAGATCGTGCTCTGCCAGCGCGGCGTAAACGCTCGCGTAGACAAGGGCTTCAACGTCGTTTCGGGCGGAGCGGCCGGGATGATCCTCTACAACACGGTCAACCAGGACGTCGAGTCCGACAACCACTGGCTCCCGGCGATCCACGTGAACGGGCCCGAACACGGACCTGCTCACCTTCGTCAGCACGCACACCAACGTGATGGCGACGTTCGCTCAGGGCGTGGCGACCCCGACGCAGGCCGACGTGATGGCGGCCTTCTCGTCGCGTGGCCCGCTCGGCGACTGGATCAAGCCGGACGTCACGGCTCCGGGCATTCAGGTGCTCGCGGGCATGACGCCGCAGCCGACCGGTAGCGTCAACGGACCGCCGGGCAACCTCTACCAGGCAATCGCGGGTACCTCGATGTCGAGCCCGCACTCGGCCGGCGTCTCGGCGCTGGTCAAGGCGGCTCACCCGTCGTGGACACCCCCGGAGATCAAATCCGCGTTGATGACCTCCGCTGTGGAAGACGTCGTCAAGGAAGACGGCGTCACCCCGGCGACTCCGTTCGATGACGGTGCCGGCTCGATCCGCGCAAACCGCGCGGTCAAGCCGACGCTCGTCTTCGACGAGTCGTACGCGGACTTCGTCGCCGCGGGCGCTGACCCGTTGCACCGGATCGATCTGAACCTGGCGAGCATCAACGCCCCCACGATGGCGGGTGAGATCACGACCAAGCGCGTCGCGATCAACGTCTCGCACAGGACGCAGATCCTCCGCGTCAGGACCGATGCTCCGGACGGATCGAGCATCATCGTCTCCGACCACAAGCCGGGCAAGAACGGCCCGGGCAAGGGCGACAAGTTCCTCGTCGCTCACAAGTGGGGCAATCTGGTGTTCTGGGTCACGATCAGTGCCCCGAAGCAGGCACCGGGCCAGTACTTCGGCGAGATCACGCTCGACCCGATCGCATGGCACACGAACTCCGTGCACATGCCGGTTGCCTGGGTCAAGAAGCAGGGAGCAGTGACGCTCACGCACACCTGTGCACCGCTGTCCTTCCAGAAGAAGACCGGGAAGGCGCACTGCACGGCGACCGTGGCCAACTTCTCCAAGTCGCCGGCGAACACGAACGTCGAGATCACGGGTGACAACAATCTCGACTACTCGAATCCGTCGGCCGGCGCGAGCCTGATCCATCACGGTGACGGCGTGGAGTGGAGCGGGACACTGAGCCCCGCGATTCCTCCGCAGATCACCGCGATCAACCCGACGACCGGGCCTGGCGGCGGTTACCTGCCGCTGTCGGCCTTCGGAGTAGCTCCGATCGCCGGTGTCGGTGACGACACGATCACGAACTTCAACGTGCCCACGTACTACTACGGCGGCGAGCCCTACTCGTCGATCGGCGTGGTCTCGAACGGGTACGTCGTGATCGGTGGCGGCACCAGCTCCGATGTCGTGTTCGCTCCGCAGACGTTCCCGAACGCGGGACGGCCGAACAACGTGGTTGCTCCGCTCTGGAACGACCTGAACCCGCCGGCCGGGGGCGCGATTCGCATCGCAACCCTGAGCGACGGGACGACTACGTGGCTGGTGGTCGACTACGCTGCTGTGAAGAACTTCAGCAACACGACCACGCACACGTTCCAGATGTGGTTCCGGCTCGGAACGGCACCTGCGAGCGAGCAGGTCACGATCAGCTACGGAGCCGGCAACACCGCTTCGCCTGATCCGGGCTCGGGTGGCAACTCGGGTGCCGAGAACCGTGACGGCACGAGCGGCAAGAACCTGACCACTCCGGCGAACAACACGGAGTGGGCAGTCGTAGCGACCGGCCCGACGGCCGGTGGAACCGCGGATGTCTCGTACGACGCTTCGTCGAGGAAGACGGGCACGTACGACACCACCGCGGCCATGACGTCGGACCAGACGTCTGGAATCGCCCAGGTGGTGCAGACGCTCACGGTTACGCCGTAGCGTCGAGCTCCAGACTGGAGGACAGAGGAGGCCCGCTTCGGCGGGCCTCTTCTCGTTTCGGGGAATACCGAAACCGGGTGATGCAGAGAAATCGGCTTGCTGCCGACGTGGTAGCGGTGAAGCGGCCCACCATTCTCCTTGCGGCGCTCGTCGCCGCGCTTGCGCTAGCCGGATCCGCATCGGCATCCGGTAACCCGTTCGGGGTAACCGTGGTCCGCTTCCAGCACGGAACGACCCCGGCCGAGATGCGCGCGTCAGTCAACGCTGCCGGCGCTGTCGTCGTCGCCGACCTGAGCGAGGTCGACGCGCTGGCGGTCGTCCCGCGCTCGAGCGGTTTCCTCGCGCGCGTGAACCGGGACTCGGACGTGACGTCCGCCTTCCCGGACGTGCTGCTCAGCAACAACCACCGCGAGCGCGGCGGCCACGACTTCTCGAGAGCGCCCGACTTCGACTGGCGCCCGGGCAGAGACTTCCCGGATCCCTGGCACGACTTCCCCTCGTTCCTCGGCGTCACCAACCCCGAGGGCATCCTCCAGTGGGACGACAACCGGATGAACGTCCCGTCGGCCTGGAAGAAGACGACCGGCGATCACGGCGTGGTCGTGGCTGTCGTCGACACGGGCGTCGACGCGCAGCACCGCGAGCTGAGGGATCAGCTCGACGACAGGCTCGGCGGCAACTTCGTCGACTGCGACGACCTGCAGGCGCTGGTCGACGCGGGCCTGATCGACCCGTCCTCGCTGCGTGACTGCCGCAACAGCGACTTCGAGGGCCACGGCACCTGGGTCGCGAGCCGGATCGCCGGCGACGCGAACGGCTTCGCCTCGAACGGCGTCGCTCCTGGCGTCCGCGTCGCCTCGTACAAGGTGCTCGCGGCGGGTCTCGGCGGCCTGACGAGCTGGATCGTCTCCGGAATCGTGGACGCGTGCTCCTCGCGCGACGTCGACATCGTGAACATGTCGTTCGGCGGCTACCTCGACCCGTCGAACCCGGACGACCAGCAGGTCTACCTCCTGCTCAACGACGTCATGGACTACTGCCGCGCACACGGGATCGCGCTGTTCTCGTCGGCCGGCAACGAGCACGTCCGGATCGACCGCGTCGACATGGCGCTCGGCGACGAGTCGCTCGAGGGCGTCGGCCAGGTCACGCTCGGCCCCGAGGGATCGCCACGGTCACGCCCGGCGACCCCGAGCTCGCGAACTACGACCTGCGCGGCCTGCTCGAGGTCCCGGCCGGGCTTCCCGGAGTGACGATGGTTTCAGCCACCGCAAACGCGATCGGCGCAGCCCCGGCGGACGTCCCGCTGCGCTGGCGCCACCACGTGGGCGCGCGTGACCAGCTCGCCTACTACTCGAACTACGGCTCGCGCGTCGACCTCGCGGCGCCGGGCGGCGCGCGCCGGTACGAGATCCCGCTCTACGACGGCGGCGACGGCGACATCCTCTACGGCGGCTGGGGCTCGTTCGGCGCCCTCGCCCCGAGAGGCCTGATCTGCACCGACCCCTACGAGGCCGCCCTGTTCAACTCGGCGTGCTTCAAGCTGGCCGGCCAGGGCTTCGGCTGGCTCCAGGGAACTTCGCAGGCCTCGCCGAACGCGGCCGGCGTCGCGGCGCTCGTGCTCTCGGCCCGCCGGAACCTCCGGAATCGCCCCGATGCGCTCGTCGCGCGTTTGGAGAACACTGCGCGGACGCGGCTCGTCAACTACATGGGCGCAAACGACCCGGACAACCTCGCGCCTGCTCTCGACGGCACGCCGTGCCCGGCGGGTTTCTGCCACATCGACCAGTCCCAGCCGATCGCGTTCTCGGATGCGTACGGCGCGGGGCTCGTCGATGCCGGCGCGGCCGTCCGCTAACCCACCCGCACGCAGCAAGTACCTAAGCGGTTACGCACGCCGCACCTTGCTTGCATTCTGATCTAGAGAGGCATATAAACGTCGCTCTGCCTTCGGTTTATGCCTGAGCGCACTGGTACATCCAACGAGAACGGCAAGGACCCGCTCGCGGTCGAGCTCGGCCGTCGAGGTGGGCTCAAGGGTGGCAAGGCGCGCGCCGCCAAGATGACGAAGGAGGAGCGCTCCGAGAGCGCTCGGAAGGCGGCGCAGGCTCGCTGGGCCAAGCATCGCGGCCAGGAGCCGGAGCAGGGTTTGGGGAGAGACAACGACGAGAACAGACGAATCCGTCAAGTAGGGGGAGGACAGATGACTCGAGTACGCGTAGGCGCAGTGACGGCGATCTTCGTGGTCGCCGCAGTGCTTACCTTGTTCCTGGTCTTGTTGGCCGGGAGATCGACGGGCCCCGGCGCCGCCGTCGTGCCGAAGGGCGGCTCGGAGGAGACCGTCGCTGCGAAGGCCGGCCTTGGCCCGAACAGCTACGAGGCCTTCCTGTCGGCGATGCGCACGTATCCGGCGAAATCGATCTCGCCGGCGCTCGTGAAGCGGGCGCAGCTGACCTTCGCTCGGATGGTCAAGGCAGATGCCCGCCGCGTACGGCGTGGCCGCACGTTCCTGTGGGACAGCAACAAGTGGAAGCAGTACGGCCCGCGCGTGAACGCGACCGAGCCGGGCGTCATCTCGTTCTCGGGAGCGACGAACAACACCGCAAGCCGAACACCGATGGTGGTGGCCGATCCCGACTGCTCGGCCAAGAAATGCCGGCTCTGGGCCGGGGTGTCGGGTGGCGGCGTGTGGATGACAGAGAACGCGCTTGCTCCGGATCCGGTGTGGAAGCAGATGAGCCCCGAGGATCTCGACCAGAACTCCGTCGGGACCCTCGTGCTCGTTCCGGGCAGCAAGAAGCACGAGCACGGGCAGAAGCACGGGCAGTGGAACGACGACAACAACGACGACACGCTCTACCTCGGGACGGGCGAGCCGAACCGCTGCTCGTCGGGCTGCGAGGCCGGCGTCGGGATCTACAAGTCGACCGACGACGGCAAGCATTGGAACAAGCTGGCCGGCGCATGCGTGGACAACGCGGTCTACAAGTGCGTGGTACCAGGGAACGACGCCTTCCTGGGCCGGGCGATCGCCGCGATCGTCGTCGACCCGAAGAACAGCAGGCACCTCCTGGTCGGCTCGGCGCAGGCCGTGCGCGGCCTCTCGCACGTGATCGGCTCCGGCGGCACGACCCGCAACGAGCCCGGCGCGAACGAGCCCGGTCTCTACGAGTCCTGGAACGGAGGCAAGACGTTCACCGAGGTCTGGGACGGCGCGAAGCCGGATGCAGGCCCGTCCTCGTTCGGGATCAACGATGTTGGGCTCGATCCACTCAACCCGGGGACGGTGTACGTGTCTGCGTTCGACGCAGGCATGTGGCGGCGTGATGCCGGCGCGTCGGCAACTTCGTTCAACCAGGTCTTTGCGCCGCAGTTCAACCAGGGCGCAGGGATCGACCGATTGATGTTCGACATGACGGTCAAGAACCTGCACACGCGGGTCTACCTGACCGAGGGCACGCAGAACGGCGCCGGGATCGGAGGCGCGCTGGCGTCGAACTTCTGGCGCCTCGACAACGCCAACCAGTCGGCTGCGACGCTGCTCGCGTCCCAGACGCTTCCCTGCACGCCCCCGAATCCGGCGACGAGCACGTTCCCAACCGTCTACAACGGCTGGACGTGTCTCACGTCGAAGACGACCTCGAACCCGTACTTCGCGACCGATGACTTCTGCACCGGTCAGTGCTGGTACGACCAGGACGTCTACACGCCGAAGGGCATGCCGGACACCGTCTACGTGATCGGCTCTTACGGGTACGGCGAGCTGCCGTGCAGCACCAAGGGCGTCGGCTGCGGAAACGGCCGTTCCAACGGTCGGGCCGTGCTCTACTCGGACACCGCGGGTGATCCGAACGGCGTGGTCACGGGCGCAGGCAACATGCGCACCTTCACAGACCTGACGTACGACGCACAGGACAACCCGGCGTCGTGGTGCGCCTACGCCCCGTACTTCGACCAGGGCTGCGGCAAGTCACCTGACGCGATCCATCCCGACCAGCACGAGATCGTGGTCAACCCCGGCAACCCGACCCAGATCTTCGAGGGCTCGGACGGCGGGGTGATCCGCACGAGCGGGACGTTCGCGGACACCTCCGCGGAGTGCGACAACCCGTTCCGCAACGGCGGGACGCCGCTGCCGCCTACATCGGGCAGCTACGCCGCGTGCAAGCGGCTGCTGTCGCGTGTTCCGGTGCAGCTCGACCACATCCAGAAGAACCTGAGCAGCACGCTGCAGTTCATCGGCGTGTCGATCAACCCGTCCAAGTCGTGCGAGGTCATGGCCGGGACGCAAGACAACGGCACGTGGTCGAACAACGACAACTGCAACAAGAACACGTGGCCGCAGGTCATCTACGGAGACGGTGGCAACGCCGGCTACGACGCGACCCAGGCGACGTGGCGCTTCAACGAGTTCACGAGTGGCTTCAGCGACTCGAACTTCGAGAACGGCGATCAGGAGCGCTGGGTGATCTCCTCGGCTCCGGTCGTGAACAGCGGTGAAGCCATCGGCTTCTACTGGCCGCAGGTCAGCGACCCGAACCCGGTTGCCGGCACGCACCCGATCTACTCGGGCGCGCAGCACGTCTGGCGCACCTGGGCATTCGGGGCCGGGACGCCGGGAGCTGTTCCTCAGGACACGACGCCGAACATCGCCTTCTACGAAGCGAATTGTCCGGAGTTCGTCGTGTCGGGTGCCGACCCGAACTGCGGTGACTACCAGCCGCTCGGCGGCCCGTACTGCGACGGCGTCGCCAGCACTCCGCTGCCGCCGTGCGCGAACCAGCCCGGTGATCTGACCGGGACGGTGTACGGGACCGATCGAGCGGGCGGTTCGATCTCGTGGATCGCGCGCGACGGCGCCGACCACGGCACGATCTGGGCCGCGACCGGGCCCGGGCGTATCTTCGTGACGCACAACGGGGATGCGAGCGACCCGAGTACGGTCACATGGCATCGCATAGACAGCTCGACCTCGGGTAACTCGCCGACGCGGTACCCGAGCTCGATCTACGTCGATCCGAAGAACTCGGGTCACGCGTGGATCACCTACTCCGGCTACAACGCTGTGACACCGACCACCCCCGGCCACGCCTTCAGCGTGACCGAGGGCCCCAACGTCCCGGGCTCGGGAACCTTCACGAACCTGGACGTCGAGAGCGGCGCGTCGGCATTCCCGACACCGTTCTCGGACGGCGACCTGCCGGTGAGCGACATCGTCCGTGACGATCTGACTCACACCCTGTACGTCGGCACGGACTTCGGCGTCCTCCGCGGATCCAACGACGGAGCGAGCTGGCACGTCACGAAGGGCATGCCTCGCTACGAGATCATGCACCTCGCGATCCAGCCCTCCAACCGCGACCCCGTCTGCATGGGGCCCGGGCACTGCAAGCGGATCCTGTACGCCGCTACCCACTCCCAGGGCATCTGGAGGATGAAGCTGAGCCACTAACCAGGCCGCACCCAGCAGGCCGTGGAGAGGGCCGCCTTCGGGCGGCCCTCTTCTTTGTCTCAGCGCGTCTCGGTCAGTACGCGACCGCGCCGCGACCAGTCGCCGCTGCGTGGCGCTGCTCATCGGCTCGGTAGGAGCTGCGTACCAGCGGCCCGGAAAACACGGAGCCGAAGCCCAGCGCCTCGCCCTGCTCGCGGAACCAACTGAACTCGTCCGGGTGGACCCAGCGGTCGATCGCCGTGTGCTTCGAGCTCGGCTGCAGGTACTGGCCGATTGTGACCACGTCCACGCCGTTGCCGCGGAGGTCGCGCATCGTCTCGACGACCTCGTCGTTCGTCTCGCCGAGGCCGACGATGATCCCGGACTTGGTCAGCACCGGGTAGTCGGCGAGCTCCTTCGCGCGTCTGAGGAGCCAGAGCGCGGTGTCGTAGGCGGCCTTCGCGCCCCGCATCTTCCGGTGCAGCCGCCGCACGGTCTCGATGTTGTGGTTGAAGACGTCGGGTCTCTCGGTGAGCACGGTTCGGAGCGCCTCCTCCTCGTACCCGAGGAAATCGGGCGTGAGGATCTCGATCGACGCCGCGGGCAGCTTGCGCTTCAGCGCCCGGATCGTCGCCGCGTAGTGCCGGGCGCCCCGGTCCGGGAGGTCGTCGCGATCGACGGACGTGACGACGACGTGCTTGAGATCCATGGACGCGGCCGCCGCCGCGAGGCGGAGCGGCTCGAGCGGATCGGGCGGCCCGTCGGGTTTTCCGGAGTGCACGTAGCAGTAGCGGCACGCACGGGTGCAGGTGTCGCCGAGGATCTGGAACGTGGCGGTGCCCCGGCCCCAGCACTCGGCGATGTTCGGGCAACGCGCCTCCTCGCAGATCGTGTTGAGGCTTGCGCCGTGGAGCAGCTTGCGCACGTCGAAGTAGCGCGAGTCCGCGCTGGGCGCGCGCACCTTCATCCACTCGGGCCTGCGGGGCCGCTCTGCGACGGGCAGGGAGCGCTCCATGAGCCGCAGTCTAGAGGGCGGCTTTGTTGCCGCCGAAGATCGAGCTCTCGACGATGTAGAAGACCGCGATCGCCATGAACAGGATCACGCTGGCCCTCGGGCTTGCGAACGCCACCAGTGTCGCGCCGAGGTAGATGTAGGGGCCCGGGAGATAGCTGCGGGTGATCCCGCTGACGATCGCCGGGTCGGGGTCGGGACGGAGGAGCCGCCCGCCGCGAGACGCGTAGAACCAGTTGACGTTGAACATGATCGCGGTCACCACGAGCGTGAACCCGTAGAGGAGCGCCGCGTCCTGAGCGCCCGCGCCGCGGATGTGCTCGGCGACGACCCGGGTCGGGAAGGGTACGAACGCGATGCACATGAGCAGGCCGATCGTCGCGATCAGGAAACGGCGATCTGCCCTCTCGATCTGATCCATCATCGTGTGGTGGTTGATCCACATGATCCCGATCGTGACGAAGCTGACCGCATAGGCGAGATACGAAGGCCAGATGTCGAGGATCTGGGCTCCGAGGTTCTGGACGTTTTCGGGAATCTGCGCGTCGACGTTCAGGATCAGCAGCGTCGCGGCGATCGCGAAGACGCCGTCGGCAAACGTCTCGAGCCGGCCGGTGCTCACCCGGGCGAGTGTACGAGCAGGGCCTGTCGGCCGAGGCGTATCGTCTCTGCGCCATGCACGCACTGCTCATCGTTCTGCTCGCGCTCGACTGCGCCCAGCTGCTGATTGCTGTGGCGGCGGTCGTGCGCGGCCGGCGTAGCCACAAGGCCGGTGCACCGAGCCACGCTCGCTACTCGTACTCGCACGCCGCGCTGCTCGCCGGTGGGAGCATCGTCCTCGGCGTGCCGATCGTGCTCGGCCTGACCGGCGTGATTCCGGAAGCTGTCGCCGTCTTCACGGCGATCGCCCTCGAGATCATCGTGTTCCCGCTTGCCCGGCTGACGCTCGCCCGTCTCGAGGCCGCGCACTACGCGCGGCGGCCTGCCTGATTACCAGGCGCCGCCCCCGCCTCCGCCGCCGCCTCCCCCGCCTCCGCCTCCGAACGAGCCCCCGAAGCCGCCGGCGCCCGAGTCAGACCCTCGCCCCGAGCGGCCGAAGCCGAACAGGCGGGCCACCAGCACGAGCGGAAGCAGGAGGAACCAGAGCCAGCGCGTGATGCCGCCGCCCCCGCCTCCGGCCGGCTTCGTCGCCGGTCCCGAGCCCGGGCCGAACGGCGACGAGAAGGTCTGTTTCTCCCTGTCCGCGACGCTCTGCAGGCCGTTGCCGGGTTGTCGTATGAACGCCCCCGTGTCGGCGAGCAGCCGGCGAGGGAACGTGATGTCGACCTCCACGAACGTTCGGGCAGGAACCGCGATCGCATCCACCGCCACGACGTCGGGACCGACGATCCTGGTCGAGCCGTGGACGGAGGCAGGATGGCCCCAGACGCGTACGAGCGCGTGCTCGGACTTGGTTGTCCCGGACGGGAAAACCACTCGCGCGTGCAGCGCCTCGAGTGGAACCGGCCACTGGTCACCCCAGACCTGCAGGTACAGGTTCCCCACGTCGTCGAACGCGGTGACGAACTGCCGCATGCGGTAGGAGAGCGTGAACGTCCGGGTCTCGTTCAGAGCGTTGAAATGCCACGCGGCCTGCACCCAGCCGTCGTCGTTCGTCGTGACGCCATAGGTGCCGGGCGAGCCCGACGAGCCCACACGCGGATCAGCGCCCGACGCGTACGGGCGCCCGTTCTCCGAGACCTGAACCTGGTCGACCGTCTCGGAGCCGGCGACCGGGATCAGCCGGTAGGCGCCGTGGAAGGCTCCGTCGAACTCGAACGTCAGCCGCTCGGTCGCGAGGACGGAGCCGTCGTGCTGGATGCGGAAGACCTCGTTCGCGCGAAGAAGGCGGTAGCTCTTTGCGGACGCGGGCGCAGCCGCCGTAAGGGCGACCGCCACCATCGCGATCAGCGTTGCCCGCCTGATGACGCACGAGTCTGACAGGCGCAGCGCGAGGTTTGGGCTACGCCGTCCGGTCGGCTAGCGGGCGCGGGCGATCTGCTCGTGGGCCGGCTGCGGCCAGAGCGTGTGCCCGACGTCCGCGGGAAGCTCCTCGAGCTCGAGCCCGAAGACCTCCTCCAGGGCCGCGACCGCGTGGGGACGGACATCGTCGATCGGCACCGGCCGATCGAGCTCACGCGCGATAGTCGTGAACGCGGCGTCGTCGAGCCCGCAGGCGGTGATCCAGTCGGTGAACGGCGCCGGGTCGAGGTCGACGTTGAGGGCGTAGCCGTGGGTCGTGACCCACTTCGAGACGTGGATGCCGATCGAGGCGATCTTGCGAGGAGGCGAGATGCGACCGGCCGCCCCGGCAGAGCCGGGCCGGCCTCCAGGCGACATCGCAAGCGACGTCGCCGGGAGCCAGATCCCCGTCAGCCCGTCGATCCGCGTGGCCTCGACTCCGAGCGGCGCGAGCGTGCGGATGAGCGCTTCTTCGAGGTCGCGGCAGTAGCGCTTCACGTCCTGGCCGTGGCGGTGGAGGTCGAGGATCGGGTAGCAGACGAGCTGACCGGGCCCGTGGTAGGTGGACTTCCCGCCGCGGTCGGTCTCGACGATCTCGACGTCCGCGCCCTCGGGCACGTGCAGCTCGTGCTCCTCGGCGCGCCGCCCGAGCGTGATCACCGGCGGATGCTCGAGCAGGACGACCGTGTCCGGGATCGCCCCCTCTGAGACTGCGCCTGCGAGTGCGCGCTGCAGCTCCCAGGCCTCGGTGTACGGCACCAGGCCGAGCTGCATCACGTAGCCGCGGCTCATGCGCTCAGACTACCCACCTGCAGCTCCGGCTCGGCATCGAAGAATGCCCCGATTCGCTCCACCTCGGTCTCGAGCAGCCGCCGCTCCTCCGCGCTCAGACGGCGGGCCGGCTCGACGAGGATCGCGATCCGTTTGCCTAGCTTCGACCGTCGCCAGAGCCCGGCAACCAGGCCGTCGACGAGCAGCGTGGGGACGCCGGCGATCCCCTCAAAGCGGCCTCGGGGGTGCTTCTTCAGAAGCTCGCGTACCCCTTCCGGCACGAGCTGCTCGCGCTCACGGAAGCCCATCACGTAACAGTCGTACTCGGGCAGCAGCCGCAGCGGGCCAGGAGCGTGAGCGTGGTTCTCGCGGGAGCTCGATCTCCTCGAGGGGCTCGAACAGCCGCCGTGCCTCAGCGCCCTTGATGCCGAACCACTCGGCAAACTCGCGAGGCCCGGCCGGCCCGTACGAAGCGAGGTAGCGTCGCCAGGCCTCCGCAAGCGCCTCGCCGGGGTCGACCTCGTGCCACCCGGACCACTGGTCGGTTCGTACGAAGGTCACCTTCGCGCCGCGCGGCGGCCCGTGGCACAGCTTCCCGAAAGCCGCCGCCGAGCCGATGATGTACCCCCAGCCGGAGGCGATCCTCTCGCGAGGCCACTCGCCGACTCGTCGGGCGACCTCGTCGGCAAGCTCAGCTCGCAAGAGGCAGCGCCCGTCGAGCGCGTCTGCGATCGCATCGAGGACAGCCGCGCCCTGCGACGCATCGAGCCCGTAGGCCTCGTACCACGGCGGGCCCACCGCGCGTGTCGCCGCCGCCCACATCGGCAGGTCGTCGGCCGGATGGAGGTGGAGCGTGCCGCGCACGGTCCAGGTCTTCACGAGCGAGCGACGCTCCCAGAGCTCCGCGCGAACGTCGGCCTGCGTCACGCCGTCGACCCGCGCGCCGATCGCGAGCTCGGCGGCCGAGGTCACCTGCGCCTGAACGCCACAGACGTCCCGAACCACGTCGACGAGCTGCTCCCGAGGCGCCCGCACGAGCAGATGATTACGCGCGAGCCGCCGCCGCCGAACCTGTTCCCACGAGAGGGAACTCATATCGCCCTTGTCGCGGGAAGGGCTAGTAGGAGCCCTCGTCCCAGCTCTCGAGGCTCTCGCGGAGCTCCTTCATGAACTGGGCGGCATACGCGCCGTCCACGAGCCGGTGGTCGTACGAGAGACAGAGATTCATCATCGGCCGGATCGCGATCACGTCCTCGCCGGTCTCGTCCTGGATGACGACCGGCCGCTTGACGAGCGCCTCGACGTCGAGGATCGCGACCTGCGGCTGGCTGATGATCGGCGTGCCGATGATCGCGCCCCAGCCGCCCGGGTTCGTGATCGTGAACGTGCCGCCCTGGACGTCGTCGGGCATCAGCTTCTTGTTCCGGGCGCGGTCGGCGAGGTCGACGATCGCGCGGGCGATTCCGAGCAGGTTCAGGCCCTCGGCGTTCTTGATCACCGGCACGATCAGCCCCTGGCCGTCCTCGAGCGCGACGGCGATTCCGAGGTTGACGTACTTCTTCGAGACGATCTGCTCGCCCCGGACCTCGGCGTTGACCCATGGCCAGTTCTTGATCGCCTCGATCGTCGCGCGCGCGATGAACGCGAGGTAGGTGAGGTTGACGCCGTAGCTCTGCTCGTACTCCGGCTTCAGCTGCTTGCGGAGCGCGACCACCTTGGACAGGTCGATCTCGAAGACGGTCGTGACGTGCGCGGATGTATCGAGTGAGCGGCGCATGTGCTCGGCAATCCCGCGGCGCATCGCGGTCATCGGGACGATCTCCTCGCCGGCCTCGGCGACGACCGCCGGAGGCGCCGGCTCGGGCGGCTGCGCGGCCGGCGGAGCAGGCGGAGGCTCGGCGGGTGGGGCCGGCTCGGGCGGTGGTGGTGGCGGCGGAGGCGGTGGCGGCGCAGGCGCCTCGGGAGGCGCTGCGGCTTCGACCGGGACCGGCTCGGGCGGGAGCGGGGCGGCGGCCGGCCCGGACTCGACGAAGGCGAGGATGTCCTTCTTGGTCACGCGCCCGCCGCGGCCGGTGCCCGAGACCTGCGCTACGTCGACGCCGTGCTCGGAGGCGATCCGCGCGACGACGGGCGAGACGAACGTCCTCTCGCCGGCGCCGTCGGTCGCGGGCTCGACGGGCGCCGCCGCAGGCTCCTCGACGACGGGCTCGGGCGCAGGAGGCTCCTGCGCGACGGGCTCAGGCTCTGGCTCTGCGACCGGCTCAGGCGCTGCAACCACTTCGGGCTCCGGAGCGGGGGCCTCGGGCTCGGTGACGACGGGCTCGGGCTCCGGAGGCGGTGCCGCTTCGCCCTCGCCCTCGGGCGCAATCACGGCCAGCTTGGTCCCCACGTCGACCGTCTGGCCCTCCTGCACGAGGATCTGCTGCACGACTCCCTCGCCCGGGCTCGGCACCTCCGTGTCTACCTTGTCGGTCGAGATCTCGAGCAGCGGCTCATCGGCGGCGATGTGCTCGCCCTCCTGCTTGAGCCACTTCGTGATCGTCCCCTCGGAGACGGAGACGCCCATCTGGGGCATGACGACGTCGATCGCGGACGTAGTGGCCATCAATACTCGGCGAGCTCGCGCAGTCCTGCGGCTACGTCCTCGGCCTGCGGGATGAAGGCCTGCTCGAGCGGCGGCGAGAACGGCACCGGCGTGTCCGGGGCGGTGATCCGCCTCACGGGCGCGTCGAGATCCTCGAACGCCTCCTCGGCGATCGTCGCGGCGATCTCGCCGCCGAAGCCGCCGGTGTGCGTGTCCTCGTGCAGGACGATCACCTTCGACGTCTTGCGGACGCTCTCGAGCACCGCCTTCCGGTCCCATGGAATGAGCGTGCGCAGGTCGAGGATCTCGACCGAGATCCCCTCTTCCTCGAGCTTCGCCGCGGCCTCGTCGGCAGTCCAGACCATCGCGCCCCAGGTGATCACGGAGACGTCGTCGCCCTCGCGATGGAGGCGCGCCTGGCCGAACGGCGTCGTGTAGCGCTCGTCCGGCACCTCGGCCTTGATCCGCCGGTAGAGGTGCTTGTGCTCGAAGTAGAGAACCGGGTTCGGGTCCTCGATCGCCGTTACCAGCAGGCCCTTCGCGTCCTCGGGGGTCGCCGGACAGACGACCTTCAGGCCCGGGATGTGCGCGAACGAGCTCTCGGGGTTCTGCGAGTGGAACGGTCCGCCCGAGAATCCGCCGCCCGAAGGCAGGCGCACGACGATCGGCACCGGCGTGCCTGCGCGGTAACGCTGCTTGGCGGCCACGGTGACGAGCTGGTCCCAGGCGCAGGAGATGAAGTCGGCGAACTGCATCTCCGCGACCGGCCGCAGGCCCATGATCGCGGCGCCGGTGCAGCCGCCGACGATCGCTGTCTCGGAGAGCGGCGAGTCGAGCACGCGCCACGGCCCGAACTCCTCCTGGAAGCCGAGCGTGACCTTGAAGGCGCCGCCGTAGACACCGACGTCCTCGCCGATCACGAAGACGCGCTTGTCCCGGCGCATCTCCTGCCGGAGGCCGTCGGAAATCGCTTGGAGGTAAGTCTTCTCAGGCACTACTTGTGGTGTGGGGTGTCCAGATCTTCGGGGGTCGCGAAGACGCCGTCGTGGAGCGTCGACGGATCGGGCAGCGGAGACTCATCGGCCCGGCTGAGCGCGTCGTTCAGGAGCTTCTTGACGCCGGAGGTGATCTCGTCCTCCTCCTCGTCGTTCAGCTCGGCGTGCTCGCGAAGCCAGGTGCGGAAGCGCTCGATCGGGTCGCTCGCGGCCCAGCGCTCGAACATCTCCTTCGGGACGTAGAACGCGTCGTCGTGGACCGCGTGTCCCTCCATCCGCAGCGTCAAGCACTCGACCAGGGTCGGGCCGCCGCCCTCGCGAGCCTTCTCGATCGCGCGCTTGGTCTCGCGGTAGACCGCAAGCACGTCCGTTCCATCGACGACCACGCCGTCGAAGCCGTAGGCCTCCGCGCGGTCGGCGACGTGCTCGGTCGCGTACTCGAGGTAGGTCGGCGTCGAGTAGGCCCACTGGTTGTTGTCGCAGATGAAGACGACCGGCAGCTTGCGCACGCCGGCGAGGTTCATCGCCTCGTGGCAGTCGCCCCGCGCGGACGCGCCCTCGCCGAACCAGCCGAGCGCGACGCGCTTCTCCTCGCGGATCCGGAACGCGAGCGCGCACCCGACAGCGACGGGAAGCATCGCCGGGAGGTGGCTGACCATCGCCAGGAGCCCGAGTCTCAAGTCGGCCATGTGGACGTTGCCGTCCTTGCCGTGCGTCGGCCCGTCGGCGCGTCCCATGTACTGCGCGAGGATCCGCCAGGGCTCGACTCCGCGCGTGATGTGAACGCCCATGTCCCGGTGGAGCGGGGTCCCCACGTCGTTGTCGTCCATCGCGGTCGCGACGCCGACCGCAGCGGCCTCGTTCCCGCGGCCCGTGTAGAACGAGCCCGGAATCTTCCCCTGCTTGTAGAGGATGTGGCCGCGCTCCTCGATCCCGCGCGTGACCAGCATGTTGCGGTAGACGCCGAGGAGATCCTCGCGGTCGAGACCCGCCTCCTTGACCTCCTGGAGCGAGCCGACCGGCTCCGCTTCACGGACGATGGCCATGGGGCCTCACTCTAACGATCGTCCTGGCGGTACAGTCGGGTTGTGGGAAAGGCCGCGGACTGGCTCCGCGAGGAGCGGCGCAAGACACTCGGCGACTGGGTCGCTTTCTGTCTCCGCTGTGGCTTCGTGCAGCGCTACTTCGAGGACAACGAGGCCGAGCTACCGGCGGAGTGCCCTCAGTGCGCCGGCGAGATCCGTGCACGCTGCCCATCATGCGACGCTCGCTTCTCGTCAGCGTTCGCCGTGGAGTGCGAGGAGTGCGGCACCGAGCTTCGCCCGGCGGAGCAGTTCGGCGTGAAGATCCGCCGGGCCTAGCCGCGGATCTCGGAGAAGCGGATCACGGTCACGAGGTCGTCCGGGCCGACCTCGCGGTTGTAGAGCTGACCGAGGAAGCTCGCCATCTCCTCCGGCCGACGGATCTCCGGGTTGTCGTGCTCGATCTCGCGCGGCGACAGATCGGAAAGCAGCTTGACCTCGACCTTGTCGATCACGGCGTCGAAGATCTTGTCGCGCGCGCTGAAGCGAGTGCCCGCCAGCACCTGGACGATCATGCCCTTGCGGTACTTGCCTGACTTGTCTCCGAGGCGGATCGTCGCGGTCTTGCGGTGGGTCCGCAGCTGGTCGGCCACGATCGGCGAATAGAAGTTGAGGGCATACACGGCGTCGTCGTCTCCTGGCACTGGGCCGCGGAATCATAGTGCGCAGTCGCGCACAGAAGCTAGGGCGCGTTCCGCCATCTCCCGCTCGCCCTTGTATGCGAGCAGCCGCGGCGCGTCATCGATCGGCAGCCAGCGGGCCTCGGCAACCTCGTGCGCGGTCGTGGCAGGCAGGTCCCCGAGGCGGCCTCGCGAGTAGCGCACGAGGTAGAAGCTGACGATCTTGAAGATCCGCTCGCCCTCCCACGTATAGACGTAGCGGACGTCCCCGAGCTTCTCAACGAGCCTTCCCTCGACCCCGGTCTCCTCGGCAACCTCTCGAAGAGCGGTTGCCTCCGGACGCTCGCCTTCGTCGATCAGGCCCTTCGGCAGCGCCCACACCCCGGGAGCCTTGCCGGCTGGCCGGATCGCCGCCAGCACCCAGCGCCCCCGCAACCGCCGCACGAGGACTCCACCCGCCGAGAACTCCCGTCGCACACAAACGTTTGTAACAGACTGTTACTTGGAAAGTCGTGGCACCGTTGCACGGCCCGGGGCAAACCCGTTATGATCCTCTGGCACTCAAGAGTCAAGAGTGCCAAGTGCTGTCACAAAGTCACCCAGGAGAGAAGGAGGGCTGGATGGATCTACAGCCACTGGGCGACCGCCTGATCGTCGAGGTCCTCGAAGACGAGGAGACGACGGTGAGCGGGATCGTCCTCCCTGACACCGCCAAGGAGAAGCCGCAGCGCGGCAACGTGCTCGCGGTCGGTCCGGGCAATCGCGACGACAAGGGTGAGCTCGTGCCGATGGAGATCGCCAAAGGCGACGAGATCATCTTCTCCAAGTACGGCGGAACCGAGATCAAGCTCGGGGCCGACGAGGTCCTGATCCTGCGCGAGTCGGACGTGCTCGCCAAGGTCACCTCGACCGGCGCGAAGGGTTCATCGAAGAAGAAGAAGGCGCTGGCCGGCGCATCTGCGTAGCCGCGCTACGAAGGAGGAAACTGAATGGCTCACAAGGAGTTGAAGTTCAGCGAGGATGCTCGGCGCTCGCTCGAGCGGGGAGTGAATATCCTCGCCGACGCGGTCAAGGTCACGCTCGGCCCGAAGGGCCGCTACGTGGTGCTCGACAAGAAGTTCGGGGCGCCGACGATCACGAACGACGGCGTCACCATCGCACGTGAGATCGAGATCGAGGACGTGTTCGAGAACCAGGGCGCCCAGCTCGTCCGCGAGGTCGCAACCGCGACCAACGACGTGGCCGGCGACGGCACGACCACTGCAACCGTTCTCGCTCAGGCCATCGTCCGCGAGGGCCTGAAGAACGTCGCGGCAGGCGCGAATCCCATGGGCCTGAAGCGCGGCATCGAGGGCGCCGTGGACCAGGTCGTCGAGAGCCTGAAGACGCAGTCGAAGGAGATCTCGGGCAAGGAGGACATCGCCCGGGTCGCCACGATCTCTGCGCGCGAGCGTGAGATCGGCGACGTGATCGCCGACGCGATCGACAAGGTCGGCAAGGACGGCGTCGTCAACGTCGAGGAGGGCCAGACCTTCGGCCTCGAGCTCGAGTTCACGGAGGGCATGCAGTTCGACAAGGGCTACCTGTCGCCGTACATGATCACCGACGCCGAGCGCATGGAGGCCGTCCTCGACGAGCCGTACATCCTGGTCGCGAACCAGAAGATCGGGGCGGTCAAGGACATCCTGCCCGTGCTCGAGCAGGTCATCCAGGCCGGCCGTCCGCTGCTGATCGTGGCGGAGGACGTCGAGGGCGAGTCGCTCGCGACGATCGTCGTCAACAAGCTGCGCGGCACCTTCACCGCGGTTGCGGTCAAGGCTCCGGGCTTCGGCGACCGGCGCAAGCGGATGCTCGAGGACATCGCGATCTTGAGCGGCGCCGAGGTGATCACCGAAGAGATGGGCCTGAAGCTGGAGAACACGAAGATCAGCCAGCTCGGCAAGGCCCGCAAGGTCGTGATCGACAAGGACTCGACCACGATCATCGACGGTGCCGGCGAATCCGAAGGGATCAAGGGCCGGATCAAGCAGCTGAAGGCCGAGATCGAGAACACCGACTCCGACTTCGACCGCGAGAAGCTCCAGGAGCGCCTGGCGAAGCTCGCGGGCGGCGTGGCCGTCGTCAAGGTCGGCGCCGCGACGGAGACGGAGATGAAGGAGAAGAAGCACCGCGTCGAGGACGCGCTGCAGGCCACCCGGGCCGCTCTCGAAGAGGGCATCGTCCCGGGCGGCGGCGTCGCGCTCGTGAACGCGATCGACGCGATCAAGCCCGCCAAGGACGGGGACGAGCGGACGGGCGCGTTCATCGTGACCCGCGCGCTCGAGGAGCCGATCCGCCAGCTGGCCAACAACGCAGGCCTCGAGGGCTCGGTCGTCATCGACAAGATCCGCTCGCTTCCTGCGGGCCAGGGTCTGAACGTCGAGACCGGCGAATACGAGGACCTGGTCAAGGCCGGGATCATCGATCCGACGATGGTCACGCGCTCGGCGCTGCAGAACGCGGCTTCGATCGCGAAGAACATCCTCACGACCGAGGCGATCGTCGCCGAGCCGCCGGAGAAGCAGCCGGCAATGGCAGGCATGCCCGGCGGGGGGATGCCGGACATGATGTAGAGCGATCACGGGGGGAACCCTGGTTCCCCCCGTTCGCCCCTTCTTGCGGGTCCTCGCACGATGCAGTCCGGCCGCAGTAGGCTGAGGTCGACATGGCCGAGGTCCTGCTCTTTCACCATGCGCAGGGACAGACGTCCGGCTTCCTCGCGTTCGCGGACGAGCTCCGCGCAGCCGGACATGCCGTCCACACTCCGGATCTCTACGACGGCAAGACGTTCGCTGCGCTGGACGAGGGCGTCGGCTACGCGCAGCAGGTCGGCTTCGACACGATCCTCGAGCGCGGCCGGCTCGCCGCCGACAGCCTGCCGAACGAGCTCGTCTACGGCGGATTCTCGCTCGGGGTGATGCCGGCGCAGATGCTGGCCCAGACGCGTCCCGGCGCCAAGGCGGCCTTGCTGTTCAGCGCAGCTCTCCCGGCCTCGGAGTTCGGCTCGTGGCCGCAGGGCGTGCCGCTGCAGATCCACCTGATGGAGGCCGACGAGTGGGTGCTGGAAGGGGACCTCGACGCCGCTCGTGAACTCGACGAGACAGTCGAGAGCGCGGAGCTGTTCCTGTATCCCGGCGATCGTCACCTGTTCGCCGACAACAGCCTTCCCGACTACGACGCAGACGCCGCGGCACTGCTTAGTGAACGCGTGCTCGGGTTTCTGAAGCGCATCGAGTAGACGACAGCAGTGTCACGTGTCGGCTGTCCGGGATCGATGCAATCGACGAAGTCCCGGAACGAGCTGTGGGACCCGTCGACGATATCGGGGGTACGCCTCGGGGAAGGTCTCGAGCATGAGGCGCTCCTCCATGTGGATCCTGATCGCGATGAAGACGAAACCGACAGGCAACAACACCAGCCAGCGCCCGAATCCGACCAGAAGAACAGTGCCGAGCACCATTCCGAGCAGGCCCGTATAGATCGGATGGCGTGTGACACCGTACGGCCCGTCGGTACGGAGCTGATGCTGGGCCTTGACCGTGGGCGAAGAGCTCCACATGGTGCCCAGCGCGACGCGGGCCCAGAGCGTGAAGGCGCTCGAGCAGATCAGAATGGCGAAGCCGAGAACCCGGACCCAGGGTGTCCCGACCGCCAGCGAGTCCCAGTCTGATCTGGGGAAGACCCGGACGATTGCCCACGCGAGTGCCGCCACGATGAAGCCGGCCGCCAGGTTCGACCTGAGCTGCGGCCTGGTCTCCGCCCGCGGGCCTCGAGAGGCCGTGTGCACCGCCCCGACCACCCAGGCGAGCACGAGCACTCCCCAGCACGCAACGCCCACGACCACGAGCGCGTGAACCTGCGAGCCGGGCACGTGATTCACCATAGCCGTCGGCACACGCGGCAGACTCTCTTCGTGAGGCTGCGACGCGGCGCTCTTGCATTTGCCGGGCTCGGCGCTCTCTACTTCCGGTTTCTGCGCAGGCCGGTTCTGGCCTGGGGAGCGACGGGTGCAGAAGCGGCGGCGCGGCTGCCGGGCGATGAGCTGCTCGAGGAGGCGGACGGGATCGCTACGCGTGCCATCGAGATCGCCGCATCCCCGGCCGCCGTCTGGCCCTGGATCGCACAGATGGGACCGGACCCTCGTGGCGGCGCGTACACCTACGACTGGGTCGAGAACCTTCTCGGCCTCGGCATGCACGGCGTCGATCGCGTTCTGCCGGAGTTCCAGCACCCCGAGGTGGGCGACACGATCGGCTACGGATCGAATCGAATGCGGCTCGAGCGGGTCGAGCCGGAGCATGTCCTCGCGTGGCGCTCCCAGGACGGCAACTGGGTCTGGACGTTCGTGCTCGAGGGACGTGACGCCTCCACGAGACTGATCAGCCGGAATCGCTTCAGGCTTCCGACGCTCGGCGCCAGCCTCGGGATGATCCTCATGGAACCTGCGTCGCTGGTCATGGAGCGGAAGATGCTGCAAGGCATCAAGGAGCGGGCCGAGCGGCTCGCAGCCCGCGGCGCATGATGGGTGAAGACGGGTACTTCGACGAGCGCGTTGCGGCGAGGTACGACGAGTCCGCCGCGGAGCTGTTCGAACCGGCGGTCGTCGACCCGGCCGTCGACGTGCTTGCCGAGCTCGCCGGAAGCGGGCGCGCACTGGAGCTCGGGATCGGGACTGGCCGGATCGCGCTACCGCTCGCGCAGCGCGGAGTTCCGGTGCACGGGATCGAGCTCTCGAAGGCGATGGCCGCGAAGCTGCGCGAGAAGCCGGGCGGCGACGAGATCGGCGTCACGATCGGCGACTTCGCGACCGCGACCGTCGACGGGACGTTCTCGGTTGCGTACGTCGTGTTCAACACGATCATGAACCTGACGACCCAGACGGCCCAGGTCGCGTGCTTCCGGAACGTGGCGGCCCACATCGAGCCCGGCGGCTGCTTCGTGGTCGAGGTCCTCGTCCCCGACCTCCGGCGGCTTCCGCCGGGCGACACGTTTCGCGTGTTCGACGCGAGCGAGACGCACTGGGGCATCGACGAATACGACGTCGCGAATCAGGGGCTTGTCTCACACCACTTCGACCTGGTCGACGGGCGCTTCGAGCTCGTCTCGATGCCGTTTCGCTATGCGTGGCCCGCGGAGCTCGACCTGATGGCGGAGCTCGCGGGGATGAGATTGCGCGACCGCTGGAGCGGGTGGCAGCGGGAGCCGTTCACGAGCGAGAGCCGCCAGCATGTCTCCGTCTGGGAGAAGCCTGCGGTCTAGTGTTGACCCTCCGGGAGCTCCTGTGCGATCTCCCAGATGTGGCCGTCGGGGTCGGTGAAGCTGGCAGTGCGCATTCCCCACTCCCGGTTCACGGGCCCGTTGAGCACTTCCACGCCGTGTTTTGCGAGATCCGCGCACGCCGCGTCCGCATCATCGACCCAGATCGTGAGCTGGAAGCGCGCTCCGGTCTCGCGGCCGGCGACGGCTCCGGGATCGATGAGATCGCGCGCCGCCGGAGTCGCCAGCAGGTTGACGATCAGGTTCTCGAACTTGAGGGCCGCGGAGCTCTCGTCCTCGTAGATCACCGAGGCGTCGAAGACGTCCTCATAGAACGATTTCGAACGCTGCGGGTCCTCGACGAACAGGGTGATCGCGCCAACGCTCTTCAGCATCACGCTCAACCCTAGCGGTGCCACCTAGGGCACGAAAAGGGCCGGCTCGGCGCCGGCCCATTTCATTGACCCTGGACGGACGAAACGGCCCAGAGGCCGTTTCGTACGAGGGGGATGGGGAGGTGGGTCGCCCTAGATATCGGCCGCTTCCGGATCGCCTGTTTCCCCCTTTCGAGTGAACTCACGCCGGCCTCCACGAGGGGGTCCCGCGCCTACACTGGCGTTGTGGCGACCACGACTCCTACGCTCGTCCGGCTGCAGCGCGGCTACGTCCGTGTGACCGGTCCCGAGGCCGCCGATTTCCTCGAGCGGATGGTCTCGAACGAGGTCGCCTCGCTCGAGTTGGGAGAGGGGCGGCGGGCCCTTCTCCTGACGCCGAAGAGCCGGATCGTTGCCCCGCTCCGCGTCGTGCATGAAGGGCCGGAGGCCTTTCTGCTTATCACCGAGGCCGAGCTCGCGGAGACGGTCGCCTCGACCCTGCTGCGAGCCCGCTTTGCGGCCAGGTGCGAGGTCTCAGTCGAGGCATGGTCCGGCCTCCTCCACTTCGCCGACCCCGGCGCCGGCGTGCGCAATGACGACTACGGCGTCGAGGCCTGGGAGACGTGGGGCGCGGAGCGGCCGGACGCCCCCGATGCCGAGGAGCTCGAGGCGCTGCGGATCGAGGCCGGCACGCCGCGCTGGGGCAAGGAGCTCGACGAGACGATCCTCCCGGCCGAGGCGGGTCTCGACGAGACGCACGTCTCGTTCACGAAGGGCTGCTACCCGGGCCAGGAGCCGATCGCCCGGCTCCATTACCGAGGCCGCCCGAACCGCCGCTTGCATGTGCTGGAGGTCACCGAAGCCGAGCCGGGCGACGAGATCACCTATGGGGGGAAGGTCGTCGGCCGGATCACGAGCGCCGTCGCAGACAGGGCGCTCGGCTACGTCCGCCGCGAGGTCCCGGACGATGCGGCGCTCATCATCGGCGGCCAAGAGGCACGGCTACACTTCGCCTCCCCGCGCCCGTAGCTCAGGGGATAGAGCGCTGCCCTGCGGAGGCAGAGGTCGCAAGTTCGAATCTTGCCGGGCGCACTCCTGTCGAAAGTCCGCCCGCTTCGCGGGCATGACGACATTCGACGGCTCGCCTCCTCCGTAGATTTCGCTCATCAGCCGCAGCCGCGCCTTCGGACACCGTTGCGGGAAGCTCTGTGTGGTGCTCGGCTACACGTGCAAGGCACGCGATCTTGCGGACGGCGAGCACATTCGCTGTCGTCCAGGGAAGAGACTGGCGACCGCGGTCTCGTTCGGCTACTGAGCGGCTGGCTTGCCCGAGCCGCGGCCCTCGTCTACCCTGTGGCAGTCCAGCGACGGAAGGAGGTTTGACGATGACTGAGCTGTTCTCTCGCCGAGCCTCCGGTCGCGCCTGCTAGTCAGCGGCAGCTCCTGAGGCTCGATTCGCGCCCGTCCGGGCGCTTTTTCGTTCCCAAGCCAAAGGAGTCAGCGTTGAAGCTGCAAGACCTCGGCTGGGACGCCTTCTTCGCGGACGCGTTCCAGCCTTACGAGAAGGACAATCTGATCCCGGCGCGCGTCGCGGCGCGCCACCACGGGCCGTGTGAGCTCCTGACCGACGCTCGGACGGCTCGGCGGCGTTCCCGCCGGGAAGCTCGGCGAAGACGAGCTGCCCGCGGTCGGCGACTGGGTCGCGGTCCGGCCGCTCGACGGTGAGCGCAAGGCGGTGATCGAGGCGGTGCTTCCGCGTCGCTCGGCATTCACGCGGAAGGAGGCCTGGCGGCGGACCGTCGCGCAGGTCGTTGCGGCGAACGTGGACACGGTCTTCCTCGTGACCGCGTTCGGCGGCGACCTCAATCCGCGGAGGCTCGAGCGCTACCTGACCTCCGCCTGGGACAGCGGCTCGACTCCGGTCGTCGTCGCGAACAAGGTCGACCTCGCGGACGACCCGGTCTTCGAGCTGGCAGAGGTCGAGGCCGTCGCGGTGGGCGTTCCGGTGATCGTCCTCAGTGCCGAGACCGGCGTCGGGCTCGAGAAGCTCGAGCCGCACCTCGTGCCTGGCCGGACGGTCGCGCTGCTCGGCTCGTCCGGTGTGGGCAAGTCCACGCTCGTGAACCGGCTCGCGGGCCGCGAGCTGCTCGTCACGCAAGAGATCCGGGCCGACGGGCGCGGCCGCCACACGACCACCCACCGCGAGCTCGTGCCGCTCCCCTCGGGTGCGTTGCTGATCGATACACCCGGGATGCGGGAGCTGCAGCTGTGGGCCGACGAGGCCGTGCTCGACAGCACGTTCACGGAGATCGCCGAGCTCGCCGGCGAGTGCCGATTCGCCGACTGCTCGCACGAGCACGAGCCCGGCTGCGCGGTCAAGGCCGCAATCGCCGACGGCTCGCTGCCGGCAGAGCGCTTTGCTAGCTACAGCAAGCTCCTGAGGGAACTGCGGGCGCTCGAGATCCGCAAGGACGCGCGTCTACAGTCGGAGGCGCGCAAGGAGCGGCGACGTCACAGCAGGAGGATGCGCAAGAGTTCGTATTCGTGACCATCACGCTCCAAGTGCTCGTATCCGGTCTCGCTGCCGGTGGCGTCTACGGGCTCTTCGCGGCCGGGTACTCGCTCGATGTACCGGCTGACCGGGATCGTGAACTTCGCTTTCGGCGACCTCGTCGGGCTCGGCGTGTTCGCCACGCTGCTCGTCCTCGCGGGCACGACCCCCGTGACGCAGTCGGGGGCACACGAGCCACGCTTCCTCGCCGCGCTGGCTGTCGGTCTGATCGTGTGCGTGACGGCCGGGGTGGCCACCTATGTGGGGCTCGTCCAGCCGTATCTGGCGCGCGGCTCGACGATCGGCTGGGTCGCGGGGACGGCCGCGGTCGCGTTTGCGATTCGCGCCGTGATCGGCGCGACCTTCCAGCGGTCGAGCTACGTCTTCCCGGACCCGCTCCCGTTTCACCGGGTCGGCAACTCCGGCTTCGTGAAGATCGCCGGCGCCCAGGTGCAGGCGCGCGCGTTCTTCGTGATCGGGCTCGCGCTCGCGCTGGCGCTCGGCTCGGCGTGGCTTCTCGAGCGGAGCCGCTTCGGCCGCGCGCTGCGGGCGGTGTCCGACGACGCCGAGGGCGCGCGCGTGGTGGGCGTCCCGGTCGACCTCGTGGTGGCGGTGGCGTTCGGGCTCGTCGGCGCGCTGGCGATGCTGGCCGCGATCGCGGCCGCGCCGGGTGAGGCTGTCAACGCGAACACCGGCACGCTGCTCGGCCTGAAGGGGCTTATCGCCGCGCTGGCCGTTCGCTTCGGGCCTCCGCTCCGCGCCTTCGCCGCCGGCCTCGTGCTGGGAGTCGTCGAGGCTGGGATCGCCAACGTCCACCTCGGCACGTGGCAGCTCGGCCCTGCCTACCGCGAGGTGCTGCCGCTGCTCTTCGTGTTGGTGCTCATCTCGGTCTGGCCCTCGCGCGAGGCGCTCGAGGAACGCGAGTGAGCGCGGTGGCGGTCGGCCGGACGCGAGCCGAGCTCGGGCGGGCGCTCGCGGAGGCGCGGGCGGGTTGGCGTTTGCCCGGGTGGCTGGCCGTTGCCGGAGTGGCGTTGGCGGCGCTCGTCCCGTTTCTGTCGCTGCCCGGCGTACGGGTCGACGCGCTCGCGCAGACCGTCTACCTCGCCGTCGCCGCGACCGGGCTCGGGCTGATCGTCGGCGCCGCCGGTCTGCCGTCGCTCGGGGCCGGCGCGTTCGTCGCGATCGGCGCCTTCACGTCGGCGCTGCTCGTCGCTCGCGCGGACTGGCCGCTCGAGCCGGCCGCGCTCATCGGCGCGCTCGCTGCACTCGGTGCAGGACTGCTCTTCGGCGGTGTGGTCCGCCTGCGGCCCGCATTCGTCGCCGCCAGCACGTGGGCCCTTGCGTGGCTGGTCTGGCTGGGCCTGCTCGCCTTCCCGTCGATCTCAGGTGGCTCCCAGGGGTTGATCATTCCCGAGCGGACGCTGTTCGGTCTCGACGCCACGCCGACCGTGCACTTCGAGATTGGGCTTGCGCTGCTTGTCGTCACGGCTCTCGGCATCGCTGCCGTGCGGCGCGGGGCGCCGGGCCTGGAGCTCTCGGCTCTTCGTCAGGCGCCGGTTCTCGCGACCTCGCTCGGGGTTCGGCTGGGCCGTCGTCGGCTCGGCGCCTTCGCCGCGTCGGCATTCGTCGCCGGGTTGGCCGGAGGGCTCTCGGTGCAGCTCGCGGCCGTCGCCGACCCGGCGAGCTACGACCCGTTCCTCTCGTTCAAGCTCCTCGTCGCCGTGTTGCTCGGCGGCGCGGCGGCGACGCTCGGTCCCGCGGTAGGCGTGGCAGCACTCGGACTCATCGCGCTCGCCTCGGGCCCGCTCGCGCGCGCACTGCAACTGCCGCTCGAGCGCTTCGATGCCGCCGTCGCCGCGCTGCTGCTCGTCTTCGTGCTCGCTCTCGGAGGTGCCGGGATCGTGCCCTGGCTGACCCGCTGGCTCGCCCAACTCGGCTGGCTTCGAGAACGGTCGAGCCCGAGGCAAGTAACAGACTGTTACAAGGAGGAGGGCGCTCCGCCCGTCGGGGCTGGGCCGGTTGTGCGGGCGGTCGATCTGAAGAAGGCCTTCGGCGGGCTCGTCGCGGTCGACGGTCTCTCGCTCGAGCTCGTACGCGGCGAGGCGACGGCACTGGTCGGGCCGAACGGCTCCGGCAAGACGACTGCGCTGCGCCTGATCTCCGGGGCGGTGGCTCCCGACGAAGGCCGCGTCCTCCTCGGCGGCCGGGACCTGAACGGGACGACTCCGCCAGAGCGGGTGCGGCTCGGCATCGCGCGCACGCTCCAGACGGTGACGACCTTTCCCGAGCTGACCGCGCTCGAGAACGTGCTCGTCGGCAGGACCGTGCGGCGGCGCTACGCGGGTGGGATCAGGACGGCGCTCGCGACGCCGAACGCCCGCAGCGAGGCGATGGCGAGCGAGAGCTCGGCGCTCGAGGCGCTCGCGCTGGTCGGGCTCGCGCCGGTCGCCGACGTCCCGACGCAGCTGCTGACCAACTCGGAGAGGCGCCTCGTCGCGCTGGCCTCGGCGCTTGCGACGGAGCCGGACGTCCTGCTCGTCGACGAGCTCGCCGCGGGCGCGGGCGCGGGCTCGGACGAGCTCGAGCGGCTCGCCGAGGTGGTCGCGCGGATTCGCCGCCGCGGAATCGCGCTCCTGCTGGTCGAGCACAACCTGCGCCTCGTGCGCCTCGTCTCCGACCGGGTGCTCGTGCTTGCCGCGGGGCACGTCGTGGCCGAGGGATCGGTCGCCGAGGTCGGCGAGAGCGACGCGGTCCGGCAGGCGTATCTCGGCACGCAGAGCCTCTGATCCGGGCCTGTAAGCTCGGCCGGTGCGCCGGACAGCCCTTCTGCTCGCCGGCCTCGCGGTGCTTGCGGGAGGTTGCGGCAAGAGCACCGGCTCGCCTCCGGGGAGGATCGCCTTGGCCGTCGACGTGCCGGTCACGGGTAGCCCCTACGTCGCCCAGACGATCCGCAACGGCGTCGGGCTTGCGGTCGACCGGGTCGACAGCGGGGGCGGGCTCACGGTCGGCTCGCGCAAGTACAAGCTCGCGGTCAAGCTCTACGACAACCACCTCTCGGCTCGCCGCGCGGTCGAGAACACGAGGCGCGCGCTCGGCGCGGGGGCGGTCGTGATCGTCACCGACGGCACGGGCGTGCCGGCGACCTGGCAGCTCGCGCGGAAGGACGGGGTTCCGATCGGGATCACCTACGACGGCGGCACCGGTCTCGTCGATCCCGACCGCCGGCCCAACGTCTTCCGGATCGCCCCGACGAATCACGCGATCGCCTTCCGCCTGGCCGAGTACCTGATCCCGAAGGGTCTGAAGGTCGGGCTCCTGCACGACGACAGCGCCTACGGGCAAGAAGGGTCCTCTGACGTCGACAGCGCCTTCTCCGCCAACCCGCGCTCCGTTGCGACCAGGATGACCCTGCCGGCCGGCGCGACCGATCTCTCGGCGCAGATCCTGCGCGCCCGCCGCTCGGGCGCGACCGCGCTGCTCGTCTGGGGCCAGCCTTCGACGATCGCCTCGGTGCTGACGGCCGCGCGCAGCACGGGCTGGAAGGTTCCGGTCTACACGCCGCCGACCGGCGCGGATCCCTACATCCGCCAGAGACTCGCCGACCACCCGGACTGGGTCGACGGCCTCACGTTCGGCTCCGGCCGGATGACGGCCGAGGTCGGCGCGGCGCCGTTCAAGAGCTTCCAGTCGCAGTACGAGGCCACGTACGGAGTCGACAAGGTGGGCGTCAAGAACTCTCACGGGAAGCAGGTCGTCCAGCCGCCCGAGTTCGCGATGTACTCGTACGACTTCGTGAACGTGCTCATCGCCGCGCTCACGCGGGCGCGGCTCGGTCGACCCGCGCAAGGTCCAGGCCGCGCTGAACCAGGTGACGACGCAGGGCGCCAACGGGGACGAGCGCGGGTTCAACGAGCACAACCACGAAGGGGTCGTCGACGACGACATCTACTTCGCGCGCTTCCACGACATGACCTACTCGCCCGTTCCCGACGACCCGTTGTCGTCGACGCTGCCGACGATTCCGCAGACCCGCTGAGGGTCATGAGGCGCCTCGTTCTGACCGGCGCCGTGCTCGCGGCCGCCGCGCTCTCACTTGCGGCGTTGGCCGCCGCGCGGACGCCGAGCCAGCAGATCGTCCTCCCGGGGCCGGTGCCGTATCCCACCGTGAGTCCGCCGGTGACCGGAAACAAGCCGTTGCCGCGGAGCTACCTCGCGCTTCGGCTTCGAGTGTCGAGCGCCCAGCGCGTCCTCGTCGGCATGGACGCGCGCGGCCGGCCCGTGAGCGTCCATGTTCGGCAACGGCTGCTCCTCTCGGGCAAGGGTGATTACCAGTTCGCGATCGGGGCGCCGGTCGTGGACGTTCGCGCCGCGCCCGGGTCGCAGTCGGAGCCCGGCCTGCGCGCCGACCAGGTTCTCTGGGCGGGATTCTCGCCCGGAAGGAAGGTTCTCGCTGCCGACGTCACTCTCCGCACAGCGCGGGTTGCGGAGTTCCTGCCGGTTCGGCTGCGCGTCCGGCGCGAGGGCTCGCGCGTGTCACTGACCGTCGTCAACGCCACCCGGGCGTCTGGGGTCGCCTACACGGGTGTTGCGCGCACCGCCGACCTCGCGGCGCTGCTGGACTCGACCCGGACGGCCTCGCTCTCGGGCTCGCGGCTGAAGGCGGCCTTCGCGACCTTCTCCGGGCCGGTGCATCTTCGCAAGGAGGCGATCGAGGCGCCGCTTCGCGTCGAGGGCGAGCTGAGCGTCCCGGGACAGCGGCCGGTCTCGTTCTCCCGGACCCTCGGGGACGGCGAGCCGCTCGGCTTCCAGGTGGAGACGCGCGGGAACGGCACGCCTCGGGTGCGCCTGCGGGTAAGCCCTGCGCCGGTCGTCAGGCTGCTGCGCCCGCCCGGGGCTTCGACCTGGACGGCGGCGGTTCGGAGCCGGCCTCTTCCCTCCGTGCTCCTCCTTCGGCGCCTGTTCGCGGCCCGGCTGCGCCTCGTGCGCGCGGATCAGTACGAGAGCTTCCTCACCAACCCCGAAGCCGACGGGCCCAGCCGCGCGGTCTACGTCTACACGACGGTCAGGGCGGCGGCCCCAGAGGCTGCGGCTGTCGTTCCGACGGGCGGCGGCAGCAACACCCTGCTCGTCGTGCTGACCGTCGCCGGGTCGCTCGTGCTCGTCGCCGGTGGGCTCGTCGTCTGGGCGCACAGCTAGCGGAACGCAGTAGCCTCGTCGCATGCCTCTCTACCTGACCGAGGCCGAGGTCGGCGAGCTGCTCACGCCTGCCGATGCGCTCGAGGCCGTCGAGGGCTGCTTCCAGCGGCTGGCGGCGGGCGTGATCGAGAACACGCCGCGCAAGCGCGCCCGGCTCGATGGCGGGATGTTCGCCGTCATGTCCGCGGTAGACCGGGAGCTGGGGCTCGCGGGGCTCAAGTCGTACGCCTGGCTCGAGGACGGGACGCCGTTCGTGGTCGTTCTCTTCGACACGGCCAAGGCCGAGCTCGCGGCGGTGATCGAGGCGGACAAGCTGGGGCAGCTCCGAACGGGCGCAGCGAGCGGTGTGGCTGCGAAGCATCTCGCGCGCGAGGGCGCCGAGTCGCTGGGTGTGATCGGCTGCGGCTGGCAGGCGCGGAGCCAGGTCGCCTGCATCCGCGAGGCGGTTCCGGGGATCGAGCGGGTCGTCGCCTACTGCCGCGACGAGAAGCGGCTGCGCGCGTTCTGCAAGGAGACCGGCGCCGAGGCCGGCGAGAGCCACCGCGACGCGGCGGCGCAGGACGTCGTCGTCACCGCGACGACCTCGCCGGACCCGGTCCTGCGCGGCGAGTGGCTCCAGCCGGGCGCACTCGTGTGCGCGATCGGCGCAAACGACCCTCGGCATCGGGAGCTCGACAACGTCGTGCTCGAGCGCGCGGCATTCGTCTGTTGCGACTCGCGTGAGCAGGCGCGGCTCGAGTCGGGGACCTGATCGAGCCGGTCCAGGCTGGAGTGCTCGACTGGCTCGAGGTGCACGAGCTGCAGGAGGTCGTCGCCGGAGAGCTGCCCGGCCGCCAGGCGGACGACGACGTCGTCCTCTTCAAGTCGAACGGGCTCGCCGCGTGGGACGTCGCGATCGGAGCGGTCGCGCTCGAGCGAGCACGCGAGCGCAGCGTCGGCACGAAGGTCTAGGTCAGCCGGTCACGCTCGGCGGCGACGTCGGTCTCGCCGAGTGCGTGGACGAGCTCGGGCTGGTCGAGCAGACGCCCGAGCTCCTGCTCGCTGCAACGGTTGCGGATGTACGGGTCCTCGAGGATCTCCGCCAGCGGCCGCCCACGTTCGTGCTCGCGGATGATGTAGGCCGTCACGCGGTCCTCCTTGCCCGACCGCGCGAACAGAAACGAGAACGGATTCCGGAGGAAGCTCGAGAACCGGGCCATGCCGGGATCCTAGTAGGGTCCGTGCCGTGAGGAAGCCGTCCGCCGCCCGGTTCGCGGAGCGCGAGGTGCAAGGGGTCGACGACCGGGGCGAGGCGGAGCGCGTGGTGATCTGGATCGAGCGCCTTCCGGGCGCGCTATGGGCGGTGGGTCGCGCCGTCAATCCGCAGTACCGCCGGAGCGACGAGGCCCGGCGCGACGACTACATCTTCCAGGGCTACGAGCTGTCCGACGCGCTCGAGGCGGCGAACGGCGCGCTCGAGGACGACGCCCGCGTCTCCGAGCAGGACGGGCGGGACGAGAAGGTGAAACCGTTTGTCCGGGCCGAGCTGCTCCGCCCGCTGCAGCGCTGGTTCTTCGGCAGATGAAGCACCACGAGCTCCGTGCGGAGCTCTGCGAGACCTTGCGACGCATGACCGCTGGTGGCCTCGTGCTCGGTGCCGCCGGCAACGCGAGCGCCCGCGCCGGAGAACTGGTCGCGATCTCGCCGAGCCGGCTCTGCGTACGACGCCCTCAGGCCCGAGGACGTCTGTCTCGTCGGCGAGGACGGCACGCTCGTCGAGGGGCCTGTGCCGAGCGTCGAACTGCCGATGCACCTCGCCGTGCTCGCGGCGCGCCCGGAGGTCAGGGCGGTCGTCCACACGCACTCGCCCTACGCGACGGCGCTCTCGCGCGTGCTCGAGGAGATCCCGGTCGTCGAGCCCGAGCAGGAGGAGCTCGTCGGCGGCCCGGTTCCGGTCGCTCCGCCGGTGGCGTCGGGAACAGCCGAGCTCGGCGAGGCCGTGCTGGCGGCAGCCGGTGAGCGCTCGGCCGTCGTCGTCCGCGACCACGGGCCGGTGTGCTTCGGCCCAGACCTGGCGAGCGCGCTGGCGTGTGCGTTCGCGGTCGAGGAGAACGCGCGGATTTACGCGCTCGCGCGCATGGTCACTTAGGCCACTCGAGGTCGGCGTTCGGGATCGGGTCGCCGTGCGGGTCGTGCGTCGGGTAGCCGAGCGCGCTGTCGATCCGCGCCTCGAGCTCCTCGGAGAGGACATGCTCGAGCTTGTCGGCCTCCTCGTGGACGGCATCGACGTGCAACCCCAGCGTCCGCGCGAGGTAGAGCTCGAGCAGGCGGTGGTGGCGGATGACCTCGACGGCGACCTTCTCGCCGGGTGGGGTCAATCGCACGCCGCGATACGGCGCGTGCTCCACGAGCCCGAGCGCGGCGAGCTTCTTCACCATCTCGCTGGCCGAAGCGGGCGAGACCTTCTGCGCCCGGGCGAGCTCGGTCACCGAGACGCGGCTGCCGTCCACCTGCAGGTGGTAGAGCGCCTTGAGGTAGTCCTGGATCGCGTCGGAAAGCGCGGGCTTCGCCACCGGACCAGTCTACGACTGGTCATCGGGTGCACCGGCGAAGCCGGCACACCCTCTTACGGTCGGCGTCGCAAGCGAGCGCCTTGACGCTCGCGGGGCGCCCGCCCCTGTTAGCCTCCGGCGCCTGTGCTGATCCGTCTCGGACACAGCCCCGACCCAGACGACGCGTTCATGTTCTGGGGCCTCGCCTCGGGCGAGGTCGACCCGGGCGACTTCGAGTTCGAGCACGTCCTGCGCGACATCCAGACGCTGAACGAGTGGGCGCTCGAAGGCATGCTCGAGGTGAGCGCGATCTCGCTCGCCGCGTACCCGCTCGTGCAGGACCGCTACGTGCTGCTCCCCCACGGCGCGTCGATGGGCTCGGGCTACGGGCCGATCGTGGTCGCGCGCGAGGAGATGTGCACGCGTGATCTGCGCGACGTCGAGATCGCCGTCCCGGGCGAGTTGACGACGGCGTTCCTCGTGCTGCGCATGTGCCTCGGCAACGTGCCCTTCCGCTACCGCGCGGTGCCGTTCGACCAGATCATCGACGAGGTCACCTCGGGCCGGTGCCAGGCCGGGCTCCTTATCCACGAGGGCCAGCTCACGTACGAGACCGAGGGGCTGAAGAAGGTCGTCGACCTTGGCGAGTGGTGGCTGCTCGAGACGGGGCTGCCGCTCCCGCTCGGGGCGAACGTCGCGCGCCGCGATCTCGGGGCAGACACGCTGTTCGAGCTCTCGGACGTCCTCCGCGAGTCGATCAAGGCCGGGCTCGACAACCGCCGCGAGGCGATGGAGTACGCGCTCCAGTTCGGGCGCGGCCTCGACCTCGAGCTCGCCGACCGCTTCGTCGGCATGTACGTCAACGAGCTCACCTGCGAGTACGGCGAGGAGGGCCGCCAGGCCGTCCGGGAGCTGCTGCTGCGGGCCGAGGAGCTCGGCACGTACGAGCAGCCCGTTCGGGTCGAGTTCGTCGGCTAGCGTTCGCCGCGTGACTCGCGCGGTGATCCTGTCGGCGGTACGCACCCCTGTCGGTCGTTACGGGGGCGTGCTTTCGAGCGTGCGCCCCGATGACCTCGCCGGAAGCGTGATCGCCGCAGCTGTCGAGCGAGCCAGCGTGGACGCGGGCGAGATCGAGGACGTCTACTTCGGCTGCGCCAACCAGGCGGGCGAGGACAACCGGAACGTCGCGCGGATGGGCGCCCTGCTCGCGGGGCTGCCCGACTCGGTCGCGGGCGTGACCGTCAACCGCCTGTGTGCGTCCGGACTTTCGGCGGTTGTCGCTGCCTGCCACGCTGTGGTCGCGGGGGACGGCGACCTCTTCGTCGCGGGCGGGGTCGAGTCGATGAGCCGTGCGCCGCTCGTGTTCCGCAAGCCCGACACGGCCTTCCCGCGCGGCAACCGGACGATCTGGGACTCGACGCTCGGCTGGCGCTTCCCGAACCCGCGCATGGAGGCGATGTTTCCGCTCGAGTCGATGGGCGAGACCGGCGAGAACGTGGCCGAGCGCTACGGCGTCGCGCGCGAGGACCAGGACGAGTTCGCCCTGCGTTCTCAGCGGCGCTGGGCCGAGGCGAACGAGGCCGGACGCTTCGCCGACGAGCTTCTTCCGGTCGGGGACGCGACGCAGGACGAGCACCCGCGGCCGGACACGAGCGCGGAGAAGCTCGCCTCGCTCAAGCCGGCCTTCCGCGAGGGCGGGACGGTCACGGCGGGTAACGCGAGCGGGCTCAACGACGGCGCCGCCGCGCTCGTGATCGCCAGCGAGGAGCGGGCTCAGGCGCTGGGCGCGGAGCCGCTCGGCGCGTTCGTCGGCTCGGCCGTGGCCGGCGTCGACCCGCGGGTGATGGGCATCGGCCCCGTGCCGGCCGTGCAGAAGCTCCTCGAGCGGGCGGGAGTCGGCGTCGACGAGATCGACCTCGTGGAGCTGAACGAGGCCTTTGCCTCGCAGAGCCTCGTCGTGATCCGCGAGCTCGGCCTCGACCCGGAGCGCGTGAACGTGAACGGCGGCGCGATCGCGCTCGGCCACCCGCTCGGGATGAGCGGTGCGCGCCTCGTCGTAACGCTGCTGCACGAGCTGCGCCGTCGCGAAGCGCACTACGGACTGGCGACGCTCTGCGTGGGGGTTGGTCAGGGGCAAGCGGCGCTGTTCGAGCGATGAGCGCCGTCGAGCGCTACCTCGCGCTCGCCCTTCGGCTCGGCCGGCACGCGGACGAGCTCGTCGACTCCTACTACGGCCCGGAAGAGCTCTCCCGGCGCATCGCGGACGAAGACCCGCGCGACCCGGCGGCGTTGGCCGAGGAGGCGGATGCGCTGCTCGCGGAGCTCGACGACGACCCGTGGCTGGCGTCGCAGGTGCGGTCGCTCGGCAGCAGTGCGCGGAAGCTCGCCGGCGAGCGCCTGCCGTACGCCGAGGAAGTCGAGCTCGTCTACGGCATCGAGCCGCGCTGGCACGACGAGGAGGCGTTTGCAGACGCGGCAGCGATCCTCGACGAGGCGCTCCCGGGTGCCGGCGACCTGCGAGCACGCTACGCCCGCTGGTTCGGGCAGACCGTGATTCCGCCCGACCTCCTGGAGCAGGCGGTGCGCGACGTCGCCGAGGAGCTGCGGCGGCTGACCCGCGAGACCGTGGGCCTTCCCGACGGCGAGGACTTCGAGCTCGAGCTCGTGGCCGGAAAGCCGTGGACGGGCTACGCGCACTACCTCGGCGGGCTCCGGACACAGATCCTGCTGAACACCGACCTCCCGCTCCCGGCGGCCGACCTCGTGCACCTCACCGCGCACGAGATCTACGGCGGCCACCACACGCATCGGGCCTGGCAGGAGGTCGACCTCGTGCGCGGCCGCGGCCAGCTGGAGAGGACGCTCGACGTGCTCTGGTCGCCGGAAGCCGTCCTCTCCGAGGGGATCGCGCAGGCAGGTCCCATGATCGTCGCCGGCGACGACGACCAGGCCCTCGCCGCGGAGGTGCTCGGACGGCTGGGCTTCGACCACGACGCGGAGACCGCGTCCCGCGTCACCGACGGGAGGCGGCTGCTGGTGCCCGTCGCGGCGAACGTGGCGATGCTGATCCACGGCCGCGGCGCCTCCCGCGGCGAGGCGCGCGAGTACGCGGCGACGTGGTCGCAGCTGCCCGATGAGCGCGTCGACAGGATGGTTCGGTCGCAGCTCGACGATCGCTCGCCCGGCTACCAGCACTGCTACTGGCAGGGTCTCGAGCTCGTCGACGCCCACGTGCGCGGCGACGCGGGGCGCCTGCGCAGCCTGATGACCGCGCGGGTGCTTCCGGGCGACCTCGCCTCGTAGGGCAAGCGCAGAGGATGAGGATCAGGGCGCGAGGTGCCACGCCTTGCTACTCACCGAGCCGTCAGTTCGCGGCCACACACGCGCGTGCGGCATACGGGCCTCCATCTCGACGACTCTAAGCAGGCGAACGTGCAGCCCAGGCGTTCACGGGGCGGAGCCGGTCGACGTGCCGTTCTCGTCGCTCGCGAGTAGCTCCTTCACGGCGGGATCCTCGCGAATTGCATCGAGGTCTGAATCCTGTCGTGCGTATGCCCGGAACTGCTCGGACAGCCCGATCGCCTCCTGCAAGTGTCCGATCGCTTCTGCTTCTTGGCCGGTGAGGCTTTCGAGACAGGCGAGGTTGTAGAACAGCAACCCGTACTGCGGCGCCTCGGCGACGACCTCGCGCAGCTGCAGCAACACCTCTTCGTAGTTGCCGGCCTCGTACTGTTTCCGCAGCGGGTACCACAACTCCCATCCGACGGGGTCGTACGCCTTCCCAGCCGTTCCGCCGACAGCGACCACTGTGGTTCCTGCCTCCTCGGCGAACGCCGTCCGCTTGACGTCCGGGGCGGCGAAGATGAACGTGCCCTGGCTTGCCTCGTGCCGCTCGCCGTCGAGCTCGAACGTAGCCCGTCCGCGGATGACGATGTAGAGCTCCTCGTTTCCGGGATCTTCGTCGTGCTCATTGATCAGCCGGTCGCCGGCCGCCTTTGCGGTCCACGCGGTCACTCCGAACGACGTGATCCCGAAGTGGTGGCGGACAGGCCGTATCGGAAGCTCTCCAGCAGCAGGTTGCAGCTCGCGAATGTCTTCAAGGTGATCCACCGTCCAGTTAGCCATGCTCGGCTCCCATCTCGTCGCTTCTGAGTGACGGAACTCTAAGCCAGGCGGCATTTGCGGATGGAGCTCAACGTCCCCGGGCCAACCGTTCGGGAACGTCACCGAGCCTGCTGGCCAAACGCTGCGCGACGGCTAACTTGCGCTCCCCACCGACGTATATACGGACGTGAGGCATTGGCTCTGTGGGGTCGCGCTCGCCGCTCTTGTGGCGGCTGGCTGCGGCTCGAGTCCTCCCTCGACCAAGCTGCAGATCGAGATCGGGAACACCAGCGACGCACACGCCTACCGGCTGACGTGTAGTCCAGCCGGCGGCACAGTTCGCCGGCCGCGGGCGATTTGCCAAGCCCTCGCCCGCAATCCGAGCCTGCTCGTCGGCGGCGGCGGACTCGACCACAGCTGCCCGGCATCTGACGTCGCGGCGTACCGCGTGAGCGGCAGCTACCGGGGGCACCCTGTCGATGCCACGTTCGGAACACCCAGCTGCGGCTGGGTGCCGGGTCAGGGTGATGCCTACGCCGAATGGGCTTCGCTGCTCACGAACCCCGGCCGCGGCGTGGCCGTGCGCGAGTTTGCTCCGGTTCGCCTTACGGCGCCGCAGCGGGCCCGGAGACATGAGCGCTACGTCCGCCGTGACAATCTCTCACGAGCAGCTCAGCGACTTTCGCGCCGCCGTCAGGCAAGGCTCGTTGCCGGCACGGTGCGGCTTGTCGCGGGAACACCACCGGACGCGCTCGCGAGGCGGGTCCTCGCGCAGAGGCTGGAGGCAGGGAGCCTCCCGAACGGACCCTTCCCAGGCAGCGTCAAGGTGTACTCGACGACTCGCGGGCAGGCTGAAAGCGTCGGAGCCGCCAACGATCTGACTAGGAGCCGGGCGGAGCCGATCTACGTGCTCCTGGTGCGCTTCAGCTACCGAGACTACGAAGGTCGCAGGCACCTCGACCCCCGGTCGCTCGCAGTTGTGATGGACGCCCGGACGCTCGACGTCACCGACATCGCCGACGGCAGCAATTGGAATCAGTCTCGGCTCGGTTCTCCGACGCCGCTTCGAGTTACGGTCGGCACGTGAGCGCCAGCCTGGGCCAGCGTGCGGGAATGTCACCCGACGTACCCGAAACCGTCTGACGGTGCGGATTACTCGCAGGTGCAAGGTACGCTGCCCGCGTGTTTCCATGGATCATCTTCGCCCTGGTTGCCGTACCCCTGGTCGTCGTCGCCTTCGTGGCCACACGTCGCCGAAAGGTTGCCGGCGAGCATCCCGCGAGCGAAGACGCGCAAGAACGAGCGCTAACGGAGCAGGAGTTCGCCGAGGCGGAGGCATTCGAGGCGAAGTGGCGTGAGGAGGACAAAGAGAAGTACCGCCACGAGCGCCTGCCCTAGGCGGGGTCGCCTGGGCCAGCGTGCGGGGATGTCACCCGAGGACAGGTGCGGCTAACTTGGAGAGACCCCGCCACCGGGCGGAATGTTCCTGAGCATTTCGGGGTCAGTCGCGGCGGAGGAGCGGTCGTCTTCCGCTCGGACTACTTCTACGCTCGTCAACCGCCGCAGAAGCCGACGCAGCCTGGCGATTAGCGTTGCCATACCTCGCGGCATGGACCGACTCTAGCGCTGGTCAACTCTGATGACGAGTCGGCGGCTTTGGCCAGCGTGCGGGAATGTCACCCGAGGGGACGGCCGCTAGCTAATGCACCTGATCCCAGACCACCCACGCCCTGGGCGTGCGCGCGACGTAGAACCAGGGGTTGCCGCGAATGTCAGGCGACGTTCGCTCGGCCGGTAAGACGATCTGCACGAGGGCACTGCGCTTGAAGGCCGTCCCTCGACACGAGCGGCGCGTCGGCAGGACATCGCCCGAGCGGTGTGTGTTGCGGAGGCCGACCACGCGCGCGCCCCGGATCTTGAGGGCACGCTGGGTCTGCTTCGCGACCGTCGGCAAGGCGAGGAGCACGGCGCGCTTGGCTCCGGCGAGACCTTTCTGATCGAGACGCAGGGTGTGCGAGGGACACCTTCCCCAGGCATCCCGTTGTACGGGCGCGCGCACAGGCACCGAGCCGAGATGGGCCACCACGGGATACAGCGTCGTTTGCGAGAGCGCGACTGCTGTAAGCACGGCAGACACGCTCGCGTTCATGCCTGGAGGTATAGCGCGTTTGTAAGCCAGGCGTGATGGCTCTGGGGGAGGCGACCGCCGGACGGGCGAGCGTGCGGGAATGTCACCTGAGGCTTTGTCGTGGCTCAGCGCCTACCAGAGGCAGGCACTTGCCGGAGCTCGTCTCAGGCTCGACATCGGCACGCCTATCGTTCCCGTTCGGCCGGAGCCGACCGGGCCGGACCCACCCTCGGGCTCGAACGGCTCGCGCAGGAAGTAGAGGCGCGTCCCGCCGGGGTGGAAGAACGGGAGCGAGTCCTGCCTGTTCCGGGGTCTCGCCACCAGCAAGCACGTGTCGCCCGTGATCGATACGACGCCCACCGTGTCCGGGGTTTCCGGGCCAGCGGTCCTTGACCAGGCGATCCAGCGACCGTCGCTGGAGATGTTGAATTCAAAGGCCTCCGCGATCAGACGCACACGGAGTGTCCTCACGTCGATGGTCTGGATTCCGTCGTTGACGAAAGCGATCAGGTAACGAGAAGCCCAGGCGACGTTCTCGCAGCAGCCCCGCGAGTGGAAGATCACGCGCCTGGGGCCTCCGCCCGCCGGGCCGATCTCGAGGTAGCCGACTTTCCCGAGGTGTCTCACGATCGCGATCCGGTTGCCGTCACGCGAGGGAACCGCCGGGTCGAACACGCCGGGCTCCTTGGTCTGCTTCGGCGCTCGTGTGCTCCGAGTGGTTGTGTGGTGCGTCGACTCGCAGGCCGCACCCATGAGAATGCACGCGGCCGCGCATACGCCGATCCCGACGCGGTTCACTCTGCATCGAGTTTATGGTCGAAAGCAACGAGCGGAAACCCTCCCCTGGGCTAGCGTGCGGGAGTGTCACCCGAAGGCGCCCAAGCGCACGAAGCACAGTGGAAGTTGATGCGGCAGACTGCGGAGGTGAGCTTTTTTGAGCCTCCGCCATCTGCTCCACGAGGGCCCGACGTTCCAGCGCCGGTTCCCTGGTGGCAGGCTCCCAGAAACGAGCTTGGCGCTCAAGTCCCGCTCCGACTCGTCCTCGCCCGGAGCGAAAGGGTTGCGATCGCATTGGTTGGTGCAACCGCATACACGACAGGGGTCGAGCTGAGGATCGCCGTGCGCTGGCGGAGACACGTTGCCGACGACTCCGAGGGCCTCTACGACGACCCCTTCGAGGACCCATTCGGTCTGGCGATGATGCACCGGAGACCGACCGGCGAGCTTTCTCCCGAGATCCTTCGGTTTGGCATTCAGTTCTCCGATGGGCGCAAGGCCACGACAGTGGGTGGGTTCCCCTGGGCGGATGGGGATGATGCTGCCGAAGAGCCAACCGGCCCGGTGCTCATGCAGGGCGCCGCTGGCGGCGGTGACGGCGAATGGGATGGGGACTACTGGCTCTGGCCCCTACCGCCGCCAGGCCCGTTGACGTTCGTCGTCGAGTGGCCGTCAGCGCAGATCGAACTCACGAAGCATGAGGTAGATGCTGCGCTCATCCTCCAAGCGAGCGCTTTGTCGGAGAAGCTATGGCCGGAAGAGGCCCCGACCGAATCGGGATCGAGTTGGAGTTCGGACAGTTTCGTGCTCGGGCGGCGAGTTGATCCGACTAGCGAATCGAAGAGAGAGGACGACGGCGAAGACAGGACGGACGAGAGCATCGGTTAGGTCCACCCCGAACATGTCGTGTGGGCCAGCGTTCGCAAATGTCCCCTGACGGACGGATGCGTAGGTATCCGCACAACGGTTCCGCGTCCACCAAGATTGGCGTCGATCCGGCCTATGCAAGACTTCGCAACCGCAATGCTCTACGCAGCCCGACCACAAGGAGGTCGACGTGCTTCTCGCTGCCAACGGTGTCTGGCTCTGGACAACGCTCGCGATCATCGTCTGGATCGCGCTCGCCTTTTGGCCCGCCCGTGTCGCTGGCCGTAAAGGGCACAGCTTCTTCGGCTACTTCATCTTCAGCCTCTTCTTTTTCCCCGCTGCGCTGATCGTCGCCTACCTGGTCAGCGACCGAACGGCAGCTGCTGGCTGATCTTCTGCCCTTTCTGACCAACTACTCAGGTGCTGGGAGCCTGGCGTGTGCGAGTGTGCGGCAATGTCTCTTGGTGTAGCTGGTGTCCGAGACGAGTAGATCCCATCCGCACTCGACGCAGCGGAAATGATGGATCGTGCGCCCGCTACGTCGTCGCCGATACTCACCAAAGACCCGGTAAGAGGCGCCGTGTGTGACTGGCGTAGTCGGAGTACGGCTCGCCAAGCTCTCGTCTCAGAAGCGCTTCCTCGTGCGGGATTCGCCGGACATAGCCGATTGCAGGCAACAAAAGGCACGCCGCAAGGCTCAAGGCGTTCCCCAGCCCGATTCCGATGCCAGCGAACATGAGGATCGCTCCCGTGTACGAGGGATGCCGTAGATGCTGATAGGGGCCATCGACGACGACGGTTTGTCCTGCCGCAACCTGGAGGTTGCGCGTGAAGTGAACGCCGAGGGTTCGGATCGCCCACCAGCGTAGGGCCACGCCCGCCAGCCCGACCACGCACCCGAGTACGGGCCAGAGCCATTCATTCCCCGGCAGCGCCGCACCTGGAACCTGCTTCGCGAGGAGCACACCCAGGACGAGGCCAGCGATCTGCCAGGCCTCCAACCGCCAATACGTCGGATCGGACCACCGATGCTTCGCATCACCGCGAAACCGCCGATTCTCGATCAGCACCGACACCACGGGAGGTCCGAACACGAGCAGGGTTGCAATGAAGTTGCTGAGAGCAAGCGGATCAGACATAAACGCGAGGTCGCGCCCGTCAATACTCCCAGCGTCGCTACCGCTCGTCCAGGTAGGTCAGGCTCGCCTGGGCCAGTGTTCCGGAATGACCCCTGAGAGCGACTACCTGTCTTCGTCGGAGTCGGGTATCGGAAGCGCTGCTGCTGATCGGTTATCGGCGGCAGGACGCGTGTCGTGCTGAGGAAGGTCGTCGAGGATCTCGTACCACGGAGCCTTCGAGCCAACGAACTGGTGGTACATCGGCTTGAGCGTAGGCTCGTCGATCAGCGTCCCATACGGAACGCCGAAGTACCCGTCTCGGGAAGTCCAATACAGGAGTGAGAAGCACTCGCCGCAGCGCACCTCGTGGGCTGAATCGAGATCGCCCTCCACGAGCAACGATTCCGCACCTTTCGTCACCGTTAGTTTGTCGCGCTCGATACGGCCCACGGGCAAGAACGCCGCTCCGGTCAGCGCACGACAATTCGAGCAGTGGCAGTTGTAGGCGGCGACGAACTCGTCCGAAACCTCGTACGCGACGGCATTGCATACGCAGCGACCTCTCAGCACGATTACAGCCTAGATGGGCAGCCGACATTCGCCTGGGCCAGTGTTCGCGATTGACCCCTGACGTGCATCGCCGGAGTCGCCGGAGGTTCAGGGCTCGATAGGCCGCAACTCCAGGACCCCGAAGCTCGCACCCGGGTTCTTGGACGCTACTTCGATCGCCTCGTCAAGGTTCGCGCACTCGAGGATGTTGAACCCAGCGATGCGGAACTCCTCGTCGGCGACCGGCCCTTCGCGCACCACCGTCTCGCCATCCTGGCTCCGTATCGTCCGGCTCTCCGCGGGCGGGGCAAGTACGTGCCCCTCTAGACGTACACCACGAGCATCCATCTCGTCACACCACGCCGCCACCGCGGGCGGGATCGCTGCCCTCTGCTCGGGGTCGAGTTGGACGCTTGGGTCGCGGTACGTGAACAGCATGTACTTCATCGCTCCTCCTCGGCTTCGTCGTGTCCTTCTACCCCTAGACCCACCATCTCCCTTGAAATCATCGCTCGTGAAAGCGGAGGATCAGGCGCAGAGCGTGAGAGTCTCCGGCCTGGGCCAGCGTTCCGGAATGTCCCCCGAGGCTTACTGCGAACGGCTCTAGCCCCAGGGCAGGCGGGACCAGTATGGCGGCCGCCCTCGCCGGAACCGCTCGGCCGTCGCATAGACCTGCTCCGGATCGGATGTCTCCTTCTCCACGCTCGCCCCGTAGCGCGCCGCGAGTTCCGAGACCGGGTAGCGCGCTTCCGGACCTACGTGGGCGCCGACCATCAGGATCACGCACGGCCTGTCGCCGGCTCCCACGAACGCGTGCTCCGTCCAGGGAGGCGAGTGGAAGAAGTCCCAGGCTCGAAGGCGTCGCTCCTGGCCCTCGACGAGCAGCCTGCACTCGCCTCCGAGAACGAGGAACGCCTCCTGATTCGACTCGGCGTGATAGACGCCGCTCTGGCCAGGCTCGAGGACGGTCACGTTGATCCCGAACTGCGGGAATTCCACCGGAGAGTCGCCGTACTCGTTCGCGAACCAGCACGCCGCGCCCCTCGTCTCCGAAGTGAACCACTCGGCATCGCGCACGTTGACGACGAACCAGCCCTCGGTGACGGGGGCGAGCCCGGAGCCAGCGTCCTCAAGCCGCGCTTCGGTCAACAACCGGATTCTCGCAGCCCAAGCGACACATCCGTGACCTGGGCCAGCGTGCGGGAATGTCACCCGACGCGGTCGGCTCCGGGCACAGCGCACCGCGCGGCTAGATCCAGCCCGTGGGCTAGACCGCGCGGATCAGATCGACGAGCTCGTCGCGCCGGCAGCCATGGCGCCGGGCGAACTCGACGAGCTCGCGCACGCGCGCGTGGAGCTCGCCCTGCTCTGGCGTCGCGACGACCGTGATGCCCCTACCGCGCCGGACCTCGAGCAGCCCCTCGTCCCGAAGTTGCCGGAGCGCGCGGAGGACGGTGTTTCGGTTCACCTTCAGCACGGAGGCCAGGTCGAGCGCGGACGGGAGCCGCTCGCCCGGGCGAGCCTCTCCATTCGCGATCGCACGGCGAATCTCGGCCGCAACCTGCTCGTGCAGGTCTGTCGGCTCGTTTCGGTTCAGTTTGACATGAAACACTTGTACTAGCAATAATAGCTCTATCGATGACGGAGTCGACGCTTCCATCGCCTCGTTCCCGCCTCGCCGCACTGATTGCCGACGCGCGAAGGCGCGGACGCCGCCGAAGAAACCTGGCGCTTGCGATCGCTTTGCTCGCACTTCTCGTCGGTGGCGGGATCTGGGCGAGTCTCGAGCTGACCGGCGGTGGCGGTGGCGCAGAAGCCGTCCACGCTCCAGCAGGCTTCCACGTCGTGCAGAGCCAGGGGCCAGTCGAACGCCGCGTTCTCGAGACCTGGACGTTCTCCCAACCCGAGAGCGTCGATCTCGCGACGGGACGGGGGCGGCCGGTGCGGACGGCGATCGCGATCTGGTACGACGGCCGCGGCAACGTCAATCGCGTTGTGACTCGGGCCGACGGCCGGGTCCAGCATGACGACGCGTTCGCCTGCCCCCGTTCGGCTCCCAGACCGTGCGTTCAGGGGGCCTTCTCCTTCGAAAATTATTGGCCGCTGGACATGTCCCGGTATACGCGGCAGCCCGGCACGGCACCTTCCACGGCCGCCCCGTCATTTGGATTGCGCAGCGGCAGGCTGGCGGGTTCGCAGCGCCTCCGAACTTCGGCGAGCGGATCGGCCTCGACCCGCGCACGCACGAGCCCGTCGCCGACCGTATGTACGAAAACGGCAAGATCTCCTCGGAAGCGCTGGTGCTCGAGCGTAAGCCTGACATCGCCACGGGCAAGTACGCGTTCGTGGTGCCGAACCCGACCAAGAGGCGTGTCGACCCGTCCCCCGAGCTGTCCGCGAGGGGGAGCAACCCCTACGCTCTCCGGGCGCGCCGCGCGCTCGGACAGAGGCCGCTCTGGCTTGGCGAGCGCTTCGATGGCAATCGTCTGCAGGCGGTCACGATCGGGTCCACGTTCGAGCCGCCCACGGGCATCCGCCCGAAGGCGGCAACGTACGTCCTCTACGACTACGGAAACGTTGTAATCAGCGAATTCAATGCCCGCGACCTGAACGGGAACGGGGCCTTGGGAGCTTCTCTTCCTGGTCGCATGACGCTGGAGCGGCCGGACACGCTCGCGAATCCGAGCTCCAGCCCCTCGGTGGTCGCCGAGCTCAGCCGGGGCGGCGTGCTCGTTGGCGTGTCCGCGTCTCAGCACGGGAACTACGTGCTGGATCGCGCCGGCGCTCTGCGCGTCGCCCGTGCGCTGCGCCCGGTACCGCTGCCCTAGCCGTTCCACCCCAACGTGTGAGACGCGCGGCCGCTCGGCCGCTCGCCTGCGCCAGTGTTCGCGAATGTCCCCTGAAGCGAACGGTGCGAGTCTGTCAGCTAGTAGCTGGCTCGGATGCGTTGCCCTGAACCAGCTCCTTGAAAGCGTCCTCGTCGCGGATCGGGTCGAAGTCGCTGTCCTCGGCAGCAAGCGAACGGAACGATTCCTTGCGGTCGATCGCGAGCTGGAGATGCTTGATCGCGTCGTCTGTCCGCCCGGCGAGGCTCTCGCAGCACGCGAGGTTGTAGTGCGGCCCGGCGTACTCGGGATGAGCTTCGATCAACTCGCGTCCTTGATCGGCGGCCTCGGCGTACTGGCCTGACTCGTAGAGATGGTGGAGCGGCATCCAGATCTCGCCGCCCTGCGGCTCGTACGCCTTCCCCGGAGTTCCGCCGAGCGCGACGAGCGTCGTCCCCGGCTCCTCAGCGAACGCTGTCCGCTTAACGGCGGGGCGAACGAAGACGAGTGTGCCCGCGGGTGCGTCCACCCGCTCGCCGTCGAGTTCGAACGTCGCGCGCCCTCGCTGGACGAGGTACAGCTCCTCCTGCAAGTCATGCTCTTGTGACTCGTCGTGCTCGTTGATGAGCCGATCGCCCACCTGATGAGCTGTAAATGCGTTGACGCCGAACGACGTGATGCCGAAGTGGAACCGGACGGGACGCGAAAGGACGCGGCCGTCATCGATCTCGTCGATCTCGTCAATCTGGGCCACCGCATAACCGCTCATTCGGCCGTCCTCCTTCGGGGTGTGGGAATAAGCAAGCGACACCCTAACCAGCGCCCTGGCAAGCATCGACCACCTCGCCGCGGCGAGACCGTAGATGCTCGCCTGGGCCAGAGTGCGTGAATGTCACCAGAGCCGGTCGCAGCCCCAAAGGGCAGGCGGGAAAGATTACTCAGCGAACTTTTCGCGTGCGAGGGCGTCTATGCGAGCGTGAAGCGGCTGCTTCCGGGGCTCGTGCTGGTGGCTCTCGCCGCGACGGCCACCGCCTGCGGGCATTCGACCGCGACGAACCTGAAGATCGTGGTGCAGAGTGCGCGCGGCACCGAGGGTTACCGCCTCCGATGTGACCCTTCGGCACTCCTGAGCCGCCGCTCCACTTGCCGAGCGCATGAACGCTGCTATCGGTCGCCGCCCCTTCTAGAACGCCCTCGCGTGGGCCAGCGTGCTGTCGCCCGGGCTGCCCGCCCTGGCTAGCTGAGCGGGGGCCGGACGTAGATCACGCCCTCGTGCTTGATCGGGACGAAGTTGGCCCCGATCCGCATCGTCACCGACTCGACGTGAGCGAACACCTCGTCGGTGACCTCCTCGGCGGCGTCGCCGACCCGAACTTCGATCCCGACCTCGTCGACCTCGTGCGCGTCGAGCCCGGCCTTGCGCAGCTCGGATAGCAGCCGGTCGCGGTCGGGAATCCTCGCGGCCTGGACCTCGAGATTGTCGCTCATGGCCTCGATTATGGCCTCTGAAGGGCCCGCGAGGCTCCGTACAAACCCGCTATGTTCACGCCCCGATGGCGGTCGCGACGGAGCGGGAGTACGGGCTCTTCATCAACGGCGAGAGCGCCGAGTCGTCGTCGGGCGAGACGCGTGAGCTGATCGAGCCGGCGACCGGCGAGCCGCTCGCGTCCGCTGCGATGGCGAGCGAGCACGGACGTCGACCGCGCAGTCGACGCGGCGAGCGCCGCGCTCGAGGGCGACTGGGGCACGACGCCGCCCACCGAGCGCTCGCGGCTCCTGCACGCGCTTCGCCGACGCGCTCGTCGCCAACCGCAAGGAGCTGGCCGAGCTCGAGGCCCGCAACGTCGGCAAGGCGATCTCCTCGGTCAAGGCCGAGCTCGCGCAGGCGGTCGAGAACTTCCGCTTCTACGCGTCGGCGATCGCCTCGATCGCCGGCCGCTCGAACCCGGTCGGCGGCTCGCTGCTCTTCTACTCGCTGAAGGAGCCGGTCGGCGTCTGCGGCCAGATCGTGCCCTGGAACTACCCGCTGATGATGACGACCTGGAAGCTCGCGCCCGCGCTGGCCGCCGGCTGCACGGTCGTGCTCAAGCCCGACTCGGCGACGCCGCTGTCGGCGCTGCGGATGGCCGAGCTCGCGACCGAGGTCGGCTTCCCGCCGGGGACGATCAACGTCGTGCCGGGGCCGGGCCCGAGCGTCGGCGCCCACCTCGTGCGGCACCCGGGCGTCGACAAGGTCGCCTTCACCGGCTCGACCGCGACCGGGGCGGAGATCATGCGGCTCGCCTCCGACGGCGATCAAGCGCCTGATCCTCGAGCTCGGCGGCAAGAGCCCGAACCTCGTCTTCGCCGACGCCGAACCTCGAGCGACGCGATCCCGAGCTCGGTCTGGTCGATCTACTACTCGGCCGGCCAGAGCTGCGAGGCGCGCTCGCGGGTGCTCGTCGAGCGCTCGATCTACGACGACTTCGTCGTCGCGCTTCTGCCGAGGCCGCCGCGAGCTTGAAGGTCGGCGACCCGCTCGACCCGGAGACGCAGGTCGGCTCGCTGATCTCGGACGAGCACCGCGACCGCGTCCACGGCTACGTCGAGACCGGCCGCGAGGAGGGCGCCGAGGTCGTCACCGGCGGGCGAGGCGCCCGAGGGCGAGGGCGCCTTCTACCCGCCGACGGTGCTGGCGCAAGGTCGACAACTCGATGCGCGTCGCGCAGGAGGAGATCTTCGGGCCGGTCGTGACGGTGATCCCGTTCGAGGACGAGCGGGACGCGGTCCGGATCGCGAACGAGACGCGCTACGGCCTGATGGCGACCGTCTGGACCGGCGATCCGGCCGCGGGGTCACCGGCTCGCGCGCCGGATCAAGGCCGGGACGGTCGGGATCAACATGCCGCTACACGGCCTTCCCCGGGATCCCGTTCGGCGGCTACAAGCAGTCCGGCTTCGGCCGCGAGCTCGGGCTCGAGACGCTCGACGCCTACCTCGAGACGAAGAGCGTGATCGTCTCGACGAGCCCGAAGCCGTTCAACCCGTTCGGGCTGTAGCCCCGGGCGCGCTGAGCCGTTACCGCTGGCTCGTGCTCGCCGCGGGCACGGCGGCGCAGACGTCGTTCGCGGCGGTCCTGATCGGCCTGCCGGTGCTCGCGCCGGCGATCCGGAGTGCCTACGACCTGAGCCTGGTCAGCGTCGGCTTCGCTCTCGACGCCTTCTGGATCGGGTCGCTCTTGACCCTGCTTCCGTGGGGTCTCCTGGCCGACCGCCTCGGGGAGCGGCTTGTGCTGGCGCTCGGCCTCAGCGGTTGCGGGGCGGCTCTCGTCGGCGCCGGCTCACGCAGGCGAATTTGCCGTGTTCTTCGTCCTGATCGCCCTGGCAGGAGCGGCCGGCGCGAGCGTCAACGCGGCCAGCGGCCGGGCGGTGATGTACTGGTTCTCGTCGGCCGAGCGTGGGTTCGCGCTCGGGGTGCGGCAGACCGCGATCCCGCTGGGCGGCTTGATCGCCGCGGTGGCGTTGCCGCAGCTCGGGCTGCGCTCCGGGCTTCTCCTGCTCGCCGCCCTCTGTGTCGCGGGCGCGGTCTTCGGGGCGGCCGTGATCCACGAGCCGGAGGCAACCGAGGACGTGCTCCAGCCGCGGCCGCTCGGGGCGACCCTGCGCGACGGGCGGCTCTGGCTCCTCTGCGGCGGGAGCAGCTTCTACCTGGTCGCTCAGGTGGCGCTGACCGGGTTCGTCGTCCTCTTCCTCTACGACGAGCGCGGGTTCTCGCCGGGCGAGGCGGCTGCGGTGCTCGCGGGGATCCAGGTCCTCGCGGTCGTGCTCCGGATCGGGGGCGGCCGCTGGTCGGACATGATCGGCTCGCGTATCCGGCCGCTCCGCCTCGTCGGCCTGGCGAGCGGCGTGACGCTCGCGCTCGTGGCGGTGCTGTTGGACGCGCCCACCGCGTTGCTCGTCGCAGCGCTGGTGGTCGCCGGCGGGTTCGCGATGGGGTGGAACGGGCTCTCATTCACCGCGGCCGCGGAGCTCGCCGGCGCGGGCTCGGAGTGGCGCGGCGCTCGGAATGCAGCAGACGGCGCTGGCCGCGGCGGGGGCGATCGTCCCTCCCGCGTTTGCGGCGATCGTCGCGGCAAGCTCGTGGCGCGTGGGCTTTGCGCTCGGCGGCGGTGTTCCCGTTCGTGGGCGTGCAGCTCCTGCGGCCGCTCGCTCGCGGCTGAACGTACGGTTCGCGCATGCGCGTCCTCGAGCGGCTCGACAGCTCTACGCGATCGGCGGCGGGCCGGGAGCGAACCGGCTCGGCGGGAGCGCGGAGGAGGACGAGGCGCACGACGCTCGCCGCCGGGTGGATGCGGGAGGCCGGGCCTCGAGGTCGACGTCGACCCGGCCGGCAACCTGTTCGGGCGGCTCGCGGGGCGGAGCGCCGACCTGGCGGAGGTCTGGACCGGGTCGCACCTCGACTCCGTGCCCGCGGGCGGCCGGTTCGACGGGGCGCTCGGCGTCGTCGCCGGGCTGGAGGCGGTCGAGCGGATCGGGCAGCAGGAGCGCACGCTGCGGTCGTCGCGTTCCGCGGACGAGGAGGGCTGCCGCGTGCCCGGCTGCGTCGGGTCGCGCGCGCTCTGTGACGCGATGGCTCGACCCGAAGCCGCGCGGCGTTCGTCGAGCTGCACGTCGAGCAGGGGCCGCGGCTCGAGCAGGCGGGCGCACCGCTCGCCGTCGTCACGGGGATCGTCGCCTACGGCGCGCGGCGAGCTCGTCTTCGAGGGCCGAGCCGGGCCACGCCGGGACGACGCCGATGGACTGACCGGCACGACGCGCTCGCCGCGGCCGCCGAGTTCGTGCTGCGCGCTGCGCGACGCCGCCGGAGCCGTCGACGGTGCGGTGGCGACCGTCGGGCAGACTCGAGGTCGAGCCGGGCGCGTCAACGTGATCCCGTCGCGCGTGCGCTGGTGAGCGTCGACGTCCGCGCGCCCGACCGCGAGCGGCTCGACGCGGCTGCTCGGCGGCTCGTTCCCGGCGACGACCCGTGCGGGTCGAGGCCGGTGACGATGGCGCCGGCTGCCGACCGGCGCGCTCCGCGGAGGAGCTCGAGCGGCTCGGCCTGCCGGTCGTCGAGCTCGCCTCCGGCGCCGGCCACGACGCGGGCGTGCTCGCCGCGGCGGGCGTGCCGAGCGGCGATGCTGTTCGTGCGCAGCCTGAACGGCGGCGTCAGCCACTCCCCGAGGAGGGACGAGGCGGAGACATCGCTGTGCGTCGAGGCGCTCGACGCGCTCTGACCACGCTCGCGTCGGTGGAGTAATCGTCACGCGTCGGCGCAGTCGGGCCACAGACACGCGCGGGTTCGAGCGGTACGCTCAACCGCGGGTGGCGGGTAGCGCTCGCCCACCCAATGAAGGGTGGGGTGGTGGCTAGCGCTCCTCGAAGCGAATCGGCTGGGCGCCCTCCCAGAGCACCAGGTCGGCCGATCTCGGGCAGGCGCTCCGCGCCCTCGACGACCGTGGCGAAGTGGTTGCCCGGCGAGCTGGCCGGCCTTGCTCGCGAAGCAGGTCGTCGCCGTACGGGAAGAGGATCTCGGTCTCGCTGACGCCGCCCGGGTAGAGGAGCAGCTGCCCGGGCGCCGGGTAGCTCGTCGCGTTCTCGAGGCCGAAGCCCGACGTCGAGGTCGCCGAACGGGATCCAGCCGCCTGGCCGCTCCAGCGCGCCTGGATGATCCGGCTCTCGAGCGGCAGCAGTCGCCGGAAGGCCGCGACGGTCTGCGGAGCGATCGCTCCTCTCGAGCCGGGCGACGAAGCTCGAGGTCGCCGACGGTGATCTCGAGCACGCGCTGAACCTACTTGATCTTCGCGCCCTGGCGGATCCACGCGCCGAGCGAGGGCACGCTCGGCCTCGGTCATCCCGGTCGCGTTCCCGAGCGGCATGACCGTCGAGCTCGACGGCCGCGCGCTCGATCAGGTCGCTCTGCGCGTCTGATCTGCGCGGGCGTGTCGAAGGTGATCCCGAGCGGCGCGCGAGTCCATCCTGCGTCGGGCTCGACGAGTGGCAGGGCGACGCAGCGCTCCTGGACGATCGCCTGGGCTCGCACGAACGGGACCGCTTGCCCACCGGCCGGCGAGGCGGGCGTTCCGCCGGCGCCGCCCTGCGGCCGGATCGCGATCGCGACGGCCGCGATCGCGAGCGCGGCGGTGACCGGGATCGACCAGACGTTCTCGCCCGCGTGGCGCAGGTTGAAGAAGAGGCGGATCCAGGCGCCGATCACCATCAGCACGACGAGGACCAGCCACGCAGTACGCTGTGTCCGTACGTGAACGGGAAGTGCCCGGCGAGCATCGCGAAGAGCACCGGCAGCGTCAGGTAGTTGTTGTGCACCGAGCGCTGCTTGGCGCGGAGCCCCGGCGCCGGGTCGGGCTCGCGGCCCTCCTCCTTCGCGCGCACGCAGCTCCCAGTGGGCCGGGATGATCACGAAGAAGACGTTCGCGACCATGATCGTCCCGAGCATCGCGCCGACCTGGAGGTAGGCGGCGCGCGGCGCGAAGAGCTCGCTGCACCCCCAGGCGGCGACGCGTCGACGAGGCCGAGCGACGGCCAGCGGCGAGGACGAGCTCGGCTCGTCGAGCAGCGCGGCAGAGGACGTCGTAGACGAGCCAGGCGACGACGAGCAGCGCCGATCGAGATCAGGATCGCCTCCCACGGCGTCGAGGTCGGCGACGCTCGGGTCGATCAGGTAGGTGCGCGCGTTGACGTAGTAGAGGACGACCAGGAGCGCGAAGCCGGACAGCCACGTCGTGTACGCCTCCCACTTGAACCAGTGCAGCGGCTCGGGCAGCGTCGGCGGCGCGACCCGGAACTTCTGGATCCGGTAGAAGCCGCCGCCGTGGATCTCCCACGACTCGCCGGCGACGCCGTCCTCGGCGTCCGCGCCTCGCTCGGGCGGTCGCAGGTGGTTGTCGAGCGCGACGAAGTAGAACGACGTGCCGATCCAGACGATCGCCGCGATCACGTGGAACCAGCGGAAGACGAGGTCGAGCCAGTCGGTCGGTAGGGGTCGATCAGGACCGCGGCTGCCAGCGGTCCCGGGCGATCGCGACGAGCTCGCCGAGGGCGGTGTCGAGCTCCTCCTCGCGCGTGCGCTCGATCCGCTCGCGCAGCACCTCGCAGGATCTCGGACTTCGGGCGGCCGGTTGACGAAGACGACGAAGCGGAAGCCGAAGCGCTCCTCGTAGTCGCGGTTCAGCTCGCGCGAGCTCGGCGAGCACGGCCGGGTCGGCGTCCGCGCCCTGCTCGGCGGCCGAGCGGGCCGAGAGCCGTGCGCGGCGCCGATCGCCGGGTGCGCGTCCAGCGCCTCGAGCTTCTCGTCCTCGGTGAGCCCGGCGATCACCTCGTCGGCGCGCGTCGAGCGGGTCGCTCGATGCTCGGCGAGCCGTCGACGAGCGGCGTGCTGGCCCTCGAAGAGCTCCGGCGCAGCTCGTCGACGCTCAGCTGCCGCGGTAGATCGCGCACGAGTAGGGCGAGACGAGCAGCGGGACGTGGTGAGTGGCCGTCGTCGAGCTCGCAGCTCGCAGCTCGACGCGACGGAAGTACGGCGAGGCCGGATGGAAGACGAGCCGGTAGGCGCCGGGTTCGAGGCCTTCGGCGAGCGGCGAGATGCGGCCGTCCTCGTCGGTCTCCCGCCGCCGACGAGCTCGTCGCCGCGATAGAGCTCGACGCGAACTCCCTCCGCGGGCCGCCCGCGCTCGGTGTCGAGGACGTGTGTCGAGAGCGAGACGCTCACGGTGCGAACTTCTCCGCCTGGCGGCGGTGCTCCCGCGCGATCTCCTCCTCGTCGGCCCGGACGAGACGGCCGTCGCGAACCACGTCCTCGCCGCCGACGAGCAGCCGGTCGACCCGGTGCGGTGCCGGCGAGCACGAGCGCCGGCGACGGGGTCGCTCGACCCGCCGAGCTCGAGCCCGTCCGTCCGCCAGACGGCGATGTCCGCGCTCTTGCCCGGCCTCGAGCGAGCCGATGTCGTCCCGCTCCAGGACGGCCGCGCCGCCGCGCGTGCCAAGCGAGAGCGCCTCGCGCGCCGTCATCGCCTCCGGCCCGCCTCGGCCGCGCGCGACGAGCAGCGCCTGCTTCACCTCGCAGAAGCAGGTCGCCGCGCTCGTTCGAGGCCGAGCCGTCGACGCCGAGCCCGACGCGAACGCCCGCGTCGAGCAGCTCGCGCACCGGCGCGACCCCCGCGCCGAGCCGCAGGTTCGAGGTCGGACAGTGCGCGACGCCCGTGCCTGTCTCGCCGAAGCGCGCGACGTCCCTCTCGTCGAGGTGGACGCAGTGCGCGCACCAGACGTCGCCGTCGAGCCAGCCGAGCTGCTCGAGGTACTCGACCGGCCTGCACCCGTAGAGCTCCTGGCAGTAGGCCTCCTCCTCGACCGTCTCGGCGAGGTGCGTGTGCAGCGTCAGCCCGAGCCGCCGCGCGAGCTCGGCCGACTCCTGCATCAAGCGGCCCGTGACCGAGAACGGCGAGCAAGGCGCGACGGCGAGCTGCCCGTCGCCGTAGCGCGACGCGCGAGCCGCTCGGTCTCCGCGAGCACGTCGTCGAGCGTCCTCGACGAGCGAGTCGGGAGGCAGGCCGCCGTCCGACTCGCCGAGGTCCATCGAGCCGCGCGAGGCGACGAGCCGCACGCCGAGCTCGCGCGCCGCCGGTCATCTCCGCCTCGATCAGGTCGCCGGCCGCCGCGCGGGAAGACGTAGTGGTGGTCGAACACGGTCGAGCAGCCGGAGAGCGCGAGCTCGGCCAGGCCCGTCCGGCCGCCGCGTACTCGGACTCGGCGTCGATCCGGGCCCACGACCGGGTAGAGCGTCTTCAGCCACGTGAAGAGGTCGGCCTCCTGCGCCCGCGTGCGGGTGAGCGTCTGGTACAGGTGGTGATGGGTGTTGACGAGGCCGGGCGTGACGACGGCGCCCGCGAGATCGTCCCGCCCGTCGGTCGGTTGGCTCCTCGCCGCGTCCGGTCTCCACCACGACGCCGTCCTCGAGCAGCACCCAGCCACCCGCGTGCTCGGTGCCCGCGTCGTCCATCACGACGACGTGGGCGTTGGCGAGGAGGCGTCTCACACCTTGAGCGGCACGAGCTCGAAGCGGTCGACGTCGACGAGGCCCTGGTCGGTGATCTTCAGGCTCGGGATCACGGACAGCGCGAGGAAGGCGAGCGTCTGGAACGGCGACTCGAGCTTGCAGCCGAGCTGCGCAGCCGCCGCGATGCACTCCCGGCTGGCCGCGACCACTTCCTCGAGCGGCGCCTCCGAGAGCAGGCCGGCGATCGGCAGCGGCAGCTCGGCCCGGACACCGCCGTCCTCGACCACGACGACTCCGCCCCCGGTCTCGGTGACCCGTCTGATCGCGCGCGCCATGTCGTGGTCGTCGACCCCGACGACGACGATGTTGTGCGCATCGTGGGCAACCGTCGACGCGAGCGCGCCCGAGCGGAGGCCGAAGCCGCGGACGAAGCCAACTGCCATCCGCCCGGTGCCGAGGTGCCGCTCGACGACCGCGATCTTGGCCAGGTCGCGCCCGGGGTCGGCGACCGCATACCCGTCGACGACGGTCGGCTCCTCCACGAGCGAGTCGGTCACGATCTGGTCCGGGACGACGCCGATGACTCGGGCCTGTCCGCCGTCCCAGGGAATTGCGAGCTGTTGCGCTCCCACGTGCCGGGCGCGGATCGTGTGCTTCACCCACTCGGGCACCTCCGGCCGCGGGATCTCGGCCACAGGCCTGCCGAGCTTGAGCACGGTCTCGGGCTCGAAGCGCTCGAGGTCGGGGAGCAGCAGGATGTCCGCCTGGTACCCGGGCGCGATCGCGCCGAACTGCGTGAGGCCGTGCCAGGCGGCGGGGTTGAGCGTCGCCGTCACGAGCGCGTCCTCCGGCGAGACGCCGAGCTCGACCGCGCGGCGCACCATCGAGTTGATGTGGCCCTCGTCGGCGATGTGCTCCGGCTCGCGGTCGTCCGTGCAGAAGGCAATGCGGGAGGGCCCGTACTCGAGCATCAGCGGAGCGAGCGCTTCGAGGTTCCGCGCCGCCGAGCCCTCGCGGATCAGCAGCCACGCGCCGGCCCGCAGGCGCTCGCGACCCTCCTCGATCGTGAAGGCCTCGTGGTCGGAGCGGATCCCAGCGGCGACGTAGGCGTTGAGCGCCTTTCCGAGCACACCCGGCGCGTGCCCGTCGACGTGCTCGGCGCCTGCCAGCCCGAGCTTCTCGAGCTCGTGCGGGTCGCCCGAGATGACGCCGGGGAAGTTCATCATCTCGGCGAGGCCGATCACGCGCCGCCGCCTGAGGAGGCCCTCCAGGTCGCCCGGCGAGAGCGGCCGGCGCGGCGACTCGAACGACGAGGCGGGCACACAGGAGGACGCCATCACGAACACGTCCAGCGGCAGCTCGGCGCAGGCGTCGAGCAGCCAGTGAACGCCGTCGGTGCCGAGCACGTTCGCGATCTCGTGCGGGTCGACGACGACCGTGGTCGTCCCGAGCGGGAGGACGAGCCGCGCGAACTCGTCGACGAGCAGCTTCGTGGTCTCGAGGTGCATGTGCGCGTCGATGAACCCGGGGACGACGAAGCGGCCTGAGGCATCGAGTGTCTCGGTGCCCTCGTAGTCCCCGAGCCCCGCCACGAAGCCGTCGGCGACCGCGACGTCGGCCTCCAGCCACTCGCGCGTGAAGACGGAGAGAACCCGGCCGCCGCGGATGACGAGGTCGGCGGGCTCGTCGCCTCGCGCCACGGCCAATCGTCGAGCGAGGTCGGCCATGCCGCACGATACCCCGCGGGTGCAGGACTTTCAGGGGCGCCGACGCAGAAGTACCCTTGCCGCCGTGGACGTGCTCAGCCCCACTTCGCTCGACGAAGCGCTCCAGCTGAAGGCCGAGCGTCCGGAGTCGGTGCCGATCCAGGGCGGGACCGACGTGATGGTCGAGCTCAACTTCGACCGCCGCCGGCCCGAAGCGCTTCTGAACCTGAACGAGGTGTCCGAGCTGCGCGGCTGGTCGCGTGAGAACGGCACCCTGCGGCTCGGCGCCGGCCTGACCTACACCGAGGCGATGCAGGCCTCGTTCGCCGACGACTGCCGCGCGCTCGCCGAGGCCTCGCGCACGGTCGGCGGGCCTCAGATCCGGAACCGCGGCACCCTGGGCGGGAACCTCGGGACGGCATCGCCGGCCGGAGACGCGCTGCCGCCGCTGCTCGTCTATGAGGCGGAGGTCGAGCTCGCGAGCACGCGCGGCGTGCGCACGTTGCCGCTGCGGGAGTTCATCGTCGGACCGAAGCAGAACGCGCTCGAGCCGGACGAGCTGATCGTCGCGGTGCTCGTGCGAGCTGGCGGGCCTCGGCAGACGTTCATGAAGATCGGCCCGCGGAACGCGATGGTGATCGCCGTCGTCTCGCTCGCGCTGGCGGTGGACGAGGAGCGTGGCGAGGTGCGCGCGGTCTTCGGGTCCGCGGGCCCCGTGCCCGGGGTCGTAGCCGCTCCGATCGACGCGCGGGGCGAGTTCCCGGAGCGCGTGGCCGAGGCGGCGAGCCCGATCGACGACGTCCGCGGCACGGCTGCCTACCGGCGGCACGCGCTGCGAGTGCTCACGGCGCGGGCGCTGGAGCGCTGCCTGGCGTGAAGGTCCAGCTCACCGTCAACGGCGAGAAGCGGGAGACCGACGTCTGGGAGGGCGAGAGCCTTCTCTTCGCACTGCGCGAGGGCCTCGGCCTGCCCGGCTCGAAGAACGCCTGCGAGCAGGGCGAGTGCGGCTCGTGCTCGGTCCTGCTGGACGGGACGCTCGTCTGCTCTTGCCTTGTCCTGGCCGCCCAGGCCGAGGGCCACGAGATCGTCACCGTCGAGGGCGTCGCCGGTGGCGGCCGGCTGCACCCGGTGCAGGAGGCGTTCGCGGAGACGGGCGCCGTCCAGTGTGGCTTCTGCACTCCCGGCCTGATCGTCGCGACGGTCGACCTGCTCGCCCGCAGCCCGGACCCGGGCGAGGACGAGATCCGCGAGGCGCTCGCCGGGAACATCTGCCGCTGCACCGGCTACGCGAAGATCTTCGACGCCGTCCGGCTGGCGGCCCGCGGCGCATGAGCACGGCGGCCCGCAGCCTCGAGCTCGGCCGTGTCGGCGAGAGCGTCAGACGGGCCGACGCGGTGCCGAAGGTGACGGGCGAGTTCGCCTACTCGAGCGACCTCCACGCCGAGGGAATGCTCTGGGGCCACACGCTCCGCAGCCCGCACGCGCACGCGCGGATCGTGGAGATCGACATCTCCCAGGCGCTCGCGATGCCGGGCGTCCATGCGGTGCTCACGCACGACGACGTCCCTGGCGCCAAGACCTATGGGCTCGAGTTCGCGGACCAGCCGGTGCTGGCGATCGACCGCGTCCGCTACCTCGGCGAGCCGGTCGCGCTCGTCGCCGCCGAGCACCCGGAGCAGGCGAGACGCGCGGCGGAGCGGATCCTGGTCGAGTACGAGCCGCTCGAGCCGGTGGTCGACCCGGAGCGCGCGACCGAGCAGGAGCCCCTCCATCCGGAGAGCCCGACCGCTGGTCACGGCTTCCGCGACGATCCTCGGCCGAACGTCCTCCGCACGATTGTGATCCGTCACGGCGACCCGGATGCCGAGGCCGACGTCTCGGTGAGCGGCGTCTACGAGCTCGGCCAGCAGGACCAGGCGTTTCTCGGCCCCGAGTCGGGGCTGGCCGTGCCTGACGGCGAGGGCGGAGTCGACGTCTACGTCGCCACGCAGTGGGTTCACGTCGACCGCGACCAGGTCGCGCCATGCCTCGGGCTCGAGCCGGATCAGGTGCGCATCCATCTCGCCGGGGTCGGCGGCGCCTTCGGCGGGCGCGAGGACCTCTCGATGCAGATCCACGGCGCGCTGCTCGCGCTCCACACGAGCCGGCCGGTGAAGATCGTCTACAGCCGGGAGGAGTCGTTCGTCGGCCACGTCCATCGGCACCCGGCGAAGATCTGGGCCGAGCACCGGGCCACGAGCGCGGGCAGGCTCGTCTGCGTGCGGGTGCGGATCCTGCTGGACGGCGGCGCCTATGCGTCCAGCTCGGCGGCGGTCACGGCGAACGCGGCCTGTTTCGCCTGTGGGCCATACAAGGTCGACAACGCGCTGATCGAGTCGACCTGCGTCTACACGAACAACCCCCCTTGCGGCGCGATGCGCGGCTTCGGCGCGGTGCAGGGCTGCTTCGCGCACGAGGCGCAGATGGACAAGCTCGCTGCGGCGCTCCGGATCGACCCGGTCGAGCTGCGCCTGCTGAACGCGCTCGAGCCGGGCGATCGCCTCCCGACCGGGCAGCTCGTGACAGGCTCGTTTCCCGCTGCCGAGGTGATTCGCCGCGCTGCCGAGCTGCCCGTGCCCGAGCCCGAGGAGCTGCCGCGCGATCCGATCCGGCTCCCGGGCGGCGCCGGCAACACCACCCGCGGTCAGGGCGTCAGGCGCGGGGTGGGCTTCGCGGTCGGGTTCAAGAACGTCTGCTTCTCGGAGGGCTTCGACGACTCGTGTGCGGCTCGCGTCCGGCTCTGGCGCGCGAGCGACGAGGAGCTCGCCGCCGAGGTTCACTGCGCCGCGGCCGAGCTGGGTCAGGGAGTGAACGACGTCATCCTCCAGGTCGCCCGCACCGAGCTCGGGATCGCCAACGTCACGCTCGCGTCCGCATCCTCGGACGGAGTCGGCTCGGCGGGCTCGGCCTCGGCGTCCCGCCTCACGTGGATGGCGGCGGGAGCCGTGCGGCTCGCCTGCCGCGACGCGCTCGCCGAGCTCGAGAGCGGTCGCAGCGAGGTCGACGTGGAGCGGACGTACCATCACGAGCGCACCGCGCCGCTCGACCCGGAGACCGGCCAGGTCACCGCCGAGCGCGCCCACGTCGCGTTCATCTGCGCTGCGATGCGCGTCGTGGCGGAGGTCGACGTCGAGCTCGGGCTCACGCGAGTCGTCTGGATCGGCACGGCCCAGGACATCGGCAAGGCGCTGAACCCGCGCGCGGTCGAGGGTCAGATCGAGGGCGGGATCGCGCAGGGCCTCGGGCTGGCGCTGATGGAGGAGATCCAGACGCGCGAAGGGCTGATCACGAACGCGAGCTTCACCGACTACCTGATCCCGACCGCGCTCGACATGCCGCGGGTCGACGCGGAGCTGGTCGAGGTGGAGGAGCCGGGTGCGCCGTACGGGGCCAAGGGCGTCGGCGAGCCGCCGACGGTCGTCTCCACGGCCGCGGTCGTGTCGGCCCTGCGCGACGCGAGCGGCCACGAGCTCACGCGCGTTCCCGTCCGGCCGGACGACCTCGCCGGTCTTCGCTAGCGGCTAGCGCCTCAGAGTCAGCGCGGCGCCTGCTGCGAGCAGCGCGACTCCGAGCACACGCGGCCAGGCCAGTGCGACCCTGTCGACGCCGAAGAGGCCGAAGCGGTCGATCACGGTGCCCATCGCGAGCTGCCCGGCGATCAGGATCGCTACGGTCGCGACGACTCCGAGCCGCGAGCCCGAGTACGTGATCGTGAACACGATCAGCAGGCTGAGCAGCGCGCCGGTCCAGAGCCAGACCGGCTGCCTGGCCGCATCCGCGATCCCGCCGACGCTCTGCTTGGCGACGAGCAGCAGGCCGACCGCGAAGAGCGCGGTCAGGATCGTCGCCCACGCGAGCGCGGCGAAGACGCCGACGCGGTCCCCGAGCCGGGCCATGACCGCGACCTGCACCGAGCCCGCGAGGCCGGCGATCACCGCGAGAAAGGTCGCGAAAGCGTTCACGGCGGGCGCGACGCTACCACTAAAGACGGCCGCACCGGCAGAGCCGGCACGGCCTCTTTGGCGGCGTCGCAAGCGAACGCCTTGAAGCGTTACGCTCCGCCGGTCCTCGAGCGAAGGGGGAAGAGCCCGAATGGTCCGTGTGTTCGTTCTCTATTCCGAGCAGCCAGACCCCGAGCGGTACGAGCAGCACGTCGAGCTGAGCCGGCAGCAGGTTCCGGGCGCGGTGATCCGGCACGGGCGTGTGCTCGGCGGGATGCCCGACCCCGACGCCGCCTACTACTTCGAGTACGAGTTCCCGGATCGCGACGCGTGGAAGGCGGCGCAGGACGGCCTGATGGCGGCTGGACAGGACGCGCAGGAGCTGGGCATCCCGTTCCGCGTCTACTTCTCGGAGATCTCGTGACGGAGCCCGAGCGGCCGCAGCCGCGGCCGCCTGACGAGCTCGGCTTCGAGCGGATCGTCTACGAGAAGGCGCCTCCGAGGGCGACGATCACGCTGAACCGGCCGGAGGTCCTGAACGCGTTCGACTTCCGCATGCTGCGGGAGCTCGCCAGGGCCTGCGAGGACGCGTCCTGGGACGACGAGATCCGCGTGGTCGTGCTGACCGGCGCGGGGCGCGCCTTCTGCGTAGGCGCCGACCTGCGCTCGTGGGCGGAGGACTACCTCGGCAAGCCGGGCGAGTACTGGAAGTGGTTCGGCGCGTTCAAGGACGCGCACGACCGGCTGCGGGAGATCGGCAAGCCGACGCTGGCCCGGATCAACGGGATCGCGGTCGGCGGCGGGAACGAGCTGCAGATGGCGTGCGACCTCGCGGTGATGGTCGACGACACGTTCATCCGTCACGTCGGGCCGGAGCACGGGTCGGTGCCGGCGGGCGGCGCGACGCAGTGGCTGACGATCATGGTCGGCGACCGGCGTGCCCGAGAGATCGTGCTGATGTGCGAGGAGCTTCCGGCTGTGCGCGCGGCGGAGTGGGGTCTCGTCAACTGGTCCGTCCCCGCTGGAGAGCTCGACGCCAAGGTCGACGAGGTGGTCGAGTCGCTCGCGCGCAAGCTGCCGCAGACGACGCGCTACGCGAAGCAGCACCTGAACTTCTGGCGCGACTTCGCCTGGCACGAGACGATCAACCACGCCCGCGACTGGCTCGCCCTGTCGATGGCGACGGACGAGCCGCGGCAGGCGATCGAGCGCTTCCTGGAGCGGAAGTGAGCCGGACCTGTCCGTTTCGCCCACGGCCGGGGTCTGACCCCGGTCGTGGCCCGAGGGGACATGGCTGACCTGGTTCTCGTCGAGCGGGACGGGCTCGTTGCGGTCGTGCTGCTCAACCGGCCCGACCGGCTGAACGCGCTCTCCGACGAGCTGATGGACGAGCTCGCTACCGCCCTGGAGAAGCTCGATTGCGACGAGGCCGTGCGCGCGATCGTGCTCGGCGGCTCCGAGCGCGCCTTCGCCGCGGGCGCCGACATCGGAGAGCTGGCCCAGTCGTCGGCGATCGACCTGTACTACCAGCGGCGAGTCGAGCGCTGGGACGTCATCCGCTCCCTCTGGACCCCGCTCGTCGCGGCCGTGTCGGGCTACTGCCTCGGCGGCGGCTGCGAGCTCGCGATGTCGTGCGACCTGATCGTCGCGTCCGAGACCGCCGAGTTCGGCCAGCCCGAGACCGGGCTCGGGATCATCCCCGGAGCGGGCGGCACCCAGCGCCTGACGCGCGCCGTCGGCAAGGCGCTCGCGATGGACATGATCCTGAGCGGCCGGCGGCTCTCCGCGCGCGAGGCGCTCGCGGCCGGCCTCGTCGCGCGGGTGGTTGCAAAGGAGGCCTGGCTCGCGGAGGCGAAGCGCGTCGCCCACGAGATCGCGGCCAAGGGCCCGGTCGCCACGCGTCTCGCCAAGGAGTCGGTCGACCGCGCGTACGAGACGACGCTCACGGCAGGGCTCGAGACGGAGCGGCGCGCGCTCTACCTATCGTTCGCCTCAGAGGACGCGAAGGAGGGCCTGACCGCGTTCACCGAGAAGCGCAAGCCGGAGTTCAAGGGCCACTAGGCGCCGCTTGCGGCGCCGGCATCAGGATGTGCCGGCTTCGCCGGTGCGGTCGTTCTAGGCGAGCTCGGTCGGGACGAGCTCGACCTGGAGCTCGCGTCCTTCGCGCAGGAGCCGCACCGGAACGCGGGCGCCGATCCGCTCGCCGACCATCAGCCGCTGGATGTCGCTGACGTTGGCGACAGGCGCGCCGTCGAGCTCGACGATCAGATCCTCGGCGCGCAACCCTGCGGCCGCCGCCGGCGTGTCATCGACGACCTGCACGACCTCGACCCCGGCATCGCGGCCAAGGCGGCGGGCGAGGCGCGGCGGCAACGGCCGCGTGCCTCCGGCGATGCCGAGGTATGCGCGGCGAAACCGCCCTTCGGTCATGAGCGCGCCGACGATCTGACGCGTCGCCTGGTTGACCGGCACTGCGAGGCCGAGGCCCACTCCTGCAACTGCGGTGTTGACGCCGACGACCCGTCCGGCGCCGTCGGCGAGCGCTCCCCCCGAGTTGCCGGGGTTCAGCGCCGCATCGGTCTGGATCACGTTGTCCACGATCCGTCCGCTCTGCGTCGGCAGCGAGCGGCCGAGCGCCGAGATCACGCCCGCGGTGACCGAGCCGGCGAAGCCGTTCGGGTTGCCGATCGCGACCACGAGCTGCCCCACGCGAAGGCGTTCCGCGTCGCCGAGCTCAGCCGCGACGAGGTCGTGCGCGTCACAGCGAAGGACGGCGAGGTCCGAATGCGGATCGGAGCCGACGACCTCGAAGGCGAGCTCGCGGCCGTCCACGAGCGACGCGCGCCCTTTCGCGCTGCGGGCGACGACATGGGCCGAGGTCAGCAGGAAGCCGTCGGGCGTGATCACAACCGCGCTCCCGCCACCCGTCCCGCGACGGAGCGAGACCCGCAGGTTCGCCACGGACGGCGCGAGCCGCTCGGCCACGCCGATCACCGCGTTCGAGTAGGCGTCGAGAGCCTCTTCCTCAGACGAGACAAACGTCAGCTCGGCCATGGGCCGAAGCTAGCAATCGGGTTGTAGGCTGCGCCGGATGGCCGAGGTCGAGACCAGCCGAGAGGGCGCCGTGTTCACGATCACCCTCAACCGGCCCGACGTCCTCAACGCGTTCACGAGCCAGATGCACCGCGAGCTCGTCGGCGCGTTCAAGGAGGCTCGTGACCCCGAGGTGCGCGCGGTCGTCGTCACCGGCGCCGGGCGCGGCTTTTGCGTCGGGCAGGACCTGAACGAGTTCGGAGAGGCCGCGCGCGACATCGCGGGCCGGCTGCGCACCGACTACCACCCGACCGTGCTCGCCGTCCGGAAGCTCGAGAAGCCCGTGCTCGCGGCGGTGAACGGGCCTGCAGCGGGCGCCGGTCTCTCGTTCGCCTGCGCGTGCGACCTCCGCATCGCGGCAGAGAGCGCGACCTTCGTCCCGGCCTTCATCAACATCGGCCTCGTACCCGATATGGGAGGCACCTTCTTCGTGCGCCGGCTCGCTCGGCACCGCCCGCGCCTTCGAGTGGATGACCTCCGGTCGGCGGCTCAGCGCGGCCGAGGCCCTCGAGTGGGGGCTCGTCTCTAGGGTGGTCCCGGACGACGACCTGCAGGCCCAGGCTGCGGAGTCAGCCGCGGGGCTTGCGGCGTCCCCCACGCGCGGGATCGCCTTGTCGAAGCGGCTGTTCGACCAGGCTGAGCATTCGACGCTCGAGGAGCAGCTCGAGCTCGAGGCCCAGCTCCAGGCGGTCGCCACCCAGACCGACGACTTCAAGGAGGGCGTGACCGCGTTCCTCGAGAAGCGGGATCCCAAGTTCGTGGGATCCTGAGCCCTCGTTAGGATCGTCGCATGGAACCCACAGACCCAGTCCCCGCAGAAGAGCCCACCGCGCCGCAACCCACCGCAGGGCACCCGATCCGCCTCGTTGTCACCGACGACCTGCAGCGGAACCGGCTGACGGTGTTCTTCCGCCTGATTCTCGTGATCCCGGCTTTCGTCTGGCTCTTCCTCTGGAGCGTCGTCGTCGCACTCGCCTGGATCGCGGCCTGGTTCGCCGCGGTCTTCACGGCGTTCGTCCCGAACGGCCTGCACCAGTTCATGGCCTCGTACCTTCGCTATCGCACTCACGTGTACGCGTACATCTTCCTGATAGCCGACCCGTACCCCGGATTCACGGGCGCGAACGGGTACCCGGTCGACCTGGAGGTCGACCCACCCGTGAGGCAGAGCCGGCTGATGATCTTCTTCCGGTTGATCCTGGCGATCCCCGCGTTCCTGCTCGCGAACATCCTGACGCAGCTCTCGCAGCTGCTCGCCGTGTTCAGCTGGTTCGTCGCGCTCGTCACGGGACGCGTGCCGGAGGGCATCCGGAACTTCGCCGCGTTCGCGCTTCGGGTCGAGACGCAGACCTACGCGTACGCGATGCTGCTGACCCAGCGCTACCCGAGCTTCAACGTCGGAATCGAGTCCTAGCTAGATCGTCTTGAACTGCTCGAACGGCTGGCGGCAGCTGCGGCAGTAGCGCAGCGAGCGGCACGGCGTCGGGCCGAAGATGTTCTCGAGCGCGGTGTCGCGCGAGCCGCAGTACGGGCAGCGGAAGCCGTTCGACTCGAGCTGCACGAGCGTCGGCGCAGCGGCCTCTCTCGGCGCCGGCGGTGAGAATCCCGCGGCTCGGAGCTTCTCCCGGCCCTCTCCCGTGATCCGGTCGGTCGACCACGAGTCGTCGAGGACGACCTCGACCTCGGCCTCGACACCGAGCGCGGCGACGCGTTCGGCCATCTGCGCGCGCATGACCTCGAGCGCGGGACAGCCCAGGAAGGTCGGCGTGAACTCGACATGTGCACGGCCGGCCTCCACGCGCACGTCGCGGACGACGCCGAGATCGACCACCGAGATGACCGGGATCTCCGGGTCCGGAACCTCGGCGAGAGCCGCCCAGACCTGTGCTTCGGTTACCACGTCGTGCCGGGCGGCTGGGAGCGCCGGACCTCGGTCATGACCTCCCAGAGCTCCGCGAGCTCCGGCGTGTGGCCGTTCCTCAACTCCGGGTCGGCGATTGCGGCGGCAAGTGGGCGCAGCTCCTCGAGCGCGGCCGTGAACTGCGGCTCGTCCTTCAGGCGGTCGAACCACATCTCCGCGTGCAGACGGTGGTAGACCTCCTCGCGGTCGATCTTCGCGGCGAGCCCTGCGAGCTCAGCGTCGTCCGAGGCCTTCAGCCGCTCGAGCCGCTCGGCGTCGGCTGCCTCGTAGAGGTAGTGGCGCGCGATCGTGTGCTCCCAGCCGGGGAGGCGCAGCTCGACGAGCTGGGCGCAGCGGTACTCCTCGGGCTTGCGGTCGAAGGCGAGCTCGTCGGCGGTCGTGCCGAGGTCGCGCGCGGCGAGCTCGTAGAGCGCACGCGCGTGCCCGATCTCGTTCTGGGCGATCGACGAGAACGCGACGTCCTCCTCGAGGAACGGCGCAACCCCGGTCCACTCCGAGTCGCGCCAGCCGAGGACGAGCTCGTCGTCAGCGATCGCGAGGAGCAGTTGTGCCCGCTCGTTCACGCGCCTCCTTCAGCTTCTCCTTGAGCGGATACCCGTCGACCCGGTGGTAGTTCCGGTGCAGCTCGTCGACGAAGTCCTCGATCGGGTGGACGGCCTCGCGCGGCACGATCCAGAGCGCCGCCGACTCGCCACGGCGGCCGTACTGCTCGCGCGCGTACCAGTCGGCGAAGCGCTCGTCGGGCGCCTCGATCGAGCCGGCATGCTGAAAGGCCTGGCCCTTCCGCTCCTGGCGAAAGACTTCCCAGATCACGCCGCGTCGGCGAGCACGACCTGCCGAACCCACGCCGAGCTCTCGCGGGCCGCCCTTCGGAGGTCGAGCCGCTCCTCGGTCAGCGGCCCGTGGCCGGTGACGACGTGCTTCAGCTCGTCCCAGTCGGGCTCGGTGAAGTGCCAGCGGCCGGTCTCCTCGTCCTTGCGCAGCTCCGGGTCGGGGACGGTCAACCCCAGCTCCCAGATCTGCGGGACGTAGCCGTCCAGGAACTGCTGACGTGCGTCGTCGTTGCCCTGGGTCTTGATCCGCCAGAGGTAGGTCGGGTCCTCTTCGGGCGGGATCGGGTTGCCGTGGAACTGCATCAGCGGCCCCCACCAGCGGTCGAGCGCCTCCTGCACGAGCCCGCGCTGGTCGTCGGTGCCGAGCATCATCGTCAGCACGACGTCGCGGCCGTGGAGGATGTGGAACGACTCCTCCCAGCAGATCTTCTTCATGATCCGCGCGTACGGCGCGTATGAGCACTTGAGCAGCGCCTTCTGGCTGATGATCGCCGCGGCGTCGACGAGCCAGGCGATCACGCCCACGTCGCCCCACGTCTTGGTCGGGTAGTGGAAGACGTTGTGGAACTTGGATTTGCCGGAGATCAGGTCGTCGAGGCACTGCTCGCGCGGCTTGCCGAGGTCATCGACCACGCGGTAGATCAGCTGCGCGTGGCCGACCTCGTCCTGGACCTTCGCGGTCAGCGCCAGCTTTCGCTGGAGGGTCGGCGCGCGCAGGATCCACTCGCGCTCGGGGAGCACGCCCATCAGCTCCGAGTTGGCGTGCATCTCGACGAACTTGCGCAGGCGCGCGCGGTACTCGTCCGGCATCCAGTCGTCGGTCTCGACCTGGCCTCCGGCCTGGACGTACTCGAGAAACTCCTGCTCACGCTGTTCCATAACGAACGATCGTTAGGCTACCAAGCGTGTCCGAGAGACGCGCTGAGTTGACCCGCCAGGCGGCCCGCCTGTTTGCTCAGAAGGGCTACCACGGCACCTCGATCGGCGAGATCGCCGGGGCCCTCGGCGTCCAGAAGGGCTCGCTCTACGCGCACATCGAGTCGAAGCAGGATCTGCTCTACGAGACGATGGCCGAGGGCGCGCGCGCCTTCCACGCCGGGCTCGACGCGATCCCCGAGGAGCTTCGCCCGGCCGAGAAGATCCGGCTGGCCCTGCGCTCGCACCTGCGCGTGGTCGCCGACCAGCTCGACGTCGCGACGGTCTTCGTGCAGGAGTGGCGCTACCTCGAGGGCGAGCGGCGGGACGAGATCCTCGCCGAGCGCCGCCGCTACGAGGACCGGATCCGCGCGCTCTTCCGCGAGGGACGCGACCTCGGTGAGCTCCGCAGCGACCTCGACGACTCGACCGCGGCGCTGCTCGCGCTCTCGGCCGCGAACTGGGCCTACACGTGGCTCCAACCCGGCCGCGACACGGACGAGCTCGCCGACCGCTTCTACGCGCTACTGATGGACGGCATGCGCGGCTACGCGACGCCGACGGCCTAGGCGCCGAGCGGAAAGCGGCGCCGCTCCGACCAGCGGCCGTCGGCGCCCTCGGCGTAGAGCTGCGCCTCACGAACGCGGAGCTCGATCGGCAGGTGTGCCTCGAGCCCGGCCGCGATCTCGTCGAGGAGACGGCCGTCTTCGGACTCGGCCACGGTCAGGTGGGGGATCACCGTCTCGTGCTCGCCCTCGTACGGCGGGTGCTCCGGCCACTCCGCGGCGATCACCTCCGTCAGCCGTGAGAACGGCTCGCTCGGCTCCGGCTCGAGGTAGACGAGCTCCGGCCAGCGGGCCGCGCGGGCAAAGGCGAGGTCGAAGGCCGGTGCGGCTCCGAGCAGCCTTGCCAGCCGTTCCTCCACCTCCTCGGTCAGCTCTGCGGCCGGCACGAACGGGAAGAGCAGCGTCACGTGCGGCGGAATCCCCAGGGGCGCGTCGTAGGTGTGGCGAAGACGGAGCTCGCCAAGAGCCGGCTCCGCCTCCGGCACCGCAACGATGACTGCCGACTGGCGGGGGCGTGGCATGCTCGCGGCAGCTTATGGATGTCGTCCTGATCGTGAACCCGTTTGCCAGCTCGGTGACGGCCCCGCGCGTCGAGACGGTCGAGTCGAAGCTCGGCCGGGTCGGCACGGTGCGGACGCGCTTCACGGAGCGGGCCGGGCACGGCGTGCAGCTCGCCCGGGAGGCGTCCGGCGCGGACGCGCTCGTCGTCTACTCCGGCGACGGAGGCTTCAACGAGGTGCTGAACGGGCTGGAGGACGACATCCCGGTCGGCTTTCTGCCCGGAGGGGGGACGAACGTGCTGCCCCGCGCACTGGGGCTGCCGAGGGACGCGGCCGCGGCCGCGAGGCGCGTGGCGGAGGCGATCGAGCTCGGCCGCACGCGCACGATCTCGCTCGGACGGGTGAACGGCCGCCGGTTCGGCTTCTCCGCGGGGATCGGTCTCGACGCCGAGCTCATCCGGCGCGTGGACGCTCTCGGGCGGCGCGAGGACGGCCGGCGTCCGGGCGACCGTGCCTTCCTGCTCGCCGCTCTCCGGCTCCTGGGCGAGCGGCGCGGGCGGTTCGAGCCCGCGCTCGAGATTCGCGAGCTGGGGCGCGCGGCCTTCGCGCTCGTCGCGAACACCGATCCGTACACGTACGCCGGGTCGTTTCCGCTGCGCGTGACGCCTGAGGCTCGGTTCGAGCTCGGCCTCGACGTCGCCGCTCCCGCCTCGGTTCGGCCACGCGCGGTGCCGGGCCTGCTCCGCTACGCCCTGAGCGGCGGCGGCCGCCCGGGCCCGGCGGACCTCATGCTCGGCCACGACCTCGACCGGATCGAGATCGTGTGCGACCGGCCCCTGCCGCTCCATGTGGACGGCGAGGATCTCGGCGACGTCGAGGCCGCCGTCTTCGAGGCCGAGCGGGGTGCCGTGAACGTGCTCGTCTAGGGTTTCGCCATGAGCGGCCCCCGAAGGCTTCTGCTGAGCGGGATCGCGCTGACGGCGCTGCTCGCGCTCGTGGCCGTCGCGAGTCACGCGCACCATCCGGGCGGCGGCAACGGGGCAGGCCCGAAGCACCCATCGACGCTGGTCTTCGACTACCTCGCCAGCACGATGGTGATCCTGCTCCCGATCGGCGCGATCATCTGCGTCTGGGCGTACTTCGACCGTCGCCAGAGGATTCTGCGGTCTGGTGGCACGAGCTGGGGCGGCACGCTCGTCCTGATCGCGGTCGTCACGCCGTTCCTGGCAGCCGCCTTCTTCATCACCCGGCACGTCTTTCACGGGCGGCAAGGGTCGGCGGCTCCGCCTCACCTGGGCCAGACGGCCAAGGCGAAGACGAGGCCCAAGCCCAAGTCGCAGCCCGCCTACCGTGCACAGTTCCGCTGGCTGCCGGCGCTGGTGCTCGGCTCGCTCGTGGTTGCGATCGGAGTCAGCACCGGGGCCGTTTACGTGCGCCGGTGGCGTGCGGGCGATGCCTGGGACGACGAGGCGGCCCTGGCCGTCGCGCTCGACGAGGTGCTGGCGGACACGCTCGACGACCTCCGCGCCGAGGGCGACCCGCGGCGGGCCGTGATCCGCACCTACGCCCGCATGGAGAGGACGTTCGCGGCCTACGGCGTCTCGCGCGAGGAGGCGGAGGCCCCGCAGGAGTACGTGGAGCGCGTGCTCGACCGGCTCCAGGTGAGCTCGTTCGCCGTTCAGCGTCTTGCCCGGCTGTTCGAGCGGGCGAAGTTCAGCGAGCACGAGATCGACGCGGGCATGAAGGACGACGCAATCGAGGCGCTCGTCGGCCTGCGCGCGGAGCTCGAGTACAAGCCGGAGGCAGCATGAGACGCCGCTTGCGGTGTCTCTCTCAGGCTGTGCGGGCTTTGCCCGTGCCGCCGTCTGCAATGACCGGTCGACCCGCGGGCCGTGAAGAGGCCGCCGCACGATGAGACGCCTGCTTTCGAGCATGGCGTTCTTCGTGGTGCTGGCGACGATCGCGCTCTTCGTGTTCCGCTCGGTGCAACCCGGCCGGCACGAGCTCGAGCTGGACGTCTACGTGCTCCTGGTCGGAGCGCTGGCGGTGTTCACCGTGGTGCTGATCACGCGCGAGGCGTTTCCGCTCTCGAAGGGCTCGGCGCTCGCGGCGGCCATGCAGGTCGAGCCGCAGGAGCCGGTGCGGCCGCCCGACCTGGAGCGGACCGAGCGGCTGCTGACGATCTCGACCTCGACCGCATTCGACTTCCATTTCCGGCTCCGCCCGATCCTGCGCGACGTCGCCGAGCAACGGCTGGCCGACCGGCGCGGGCTCAGGCTCGACGCGGGCGGGCCCGAGGTCGAGGACGCGCTCGGCGAGGAGCTGTGGGGGCTCGTGCGGCCCGACCGTGAGTCGCCGGACGAGCGCTTCGCGCCCGACGTCGATCGCGATGCCGTCTGAGCGCGCCGTCGAGAGGCTGGAGTCGATCCAGTGACAATCGAGCAGCTGGCCGAGCGAGCCGACCGGATCCTGGTCGAGCTCGAGCGTGCGATCGTCGGCAAGCGCGAGGCGCTCGAGCTCGTGCTGCTCGGGAATGCTCGCGGACGGTCACGTGCTGATCGAGGACTTCCCGGGGCTGGCGAAGACGCTGATCGCCCGCGCCTTCGCGCAGGTGACGAGCATCGGCTTCACGCGCATCCAGTTCACGCCGGACCTGATGCCGTCGGACGTGACCGGCTCGTCGATCTTCAACCAGCGCGAGTCCGACTTCGAGTTCCGGCCGGGGCCGATCTTCACCAACCTCCTGCTCGCCGACGAGATCAACCGCGCCCCTCCGAAGACCCAGGCCGCGCTGCTCGAGGCGATGCAGGAGCGGCAGGTCACGATCGAGGGCCAGACGCGACCGCTCGAGCCGCCGTTCCTCGTGCTCGCGACCCAGAACCCGATCGAGTACGAGGGCACCTATCCGCTGCCGGAGGCGCAGCTCGACCGCTTCCTGCTCCGGCTCGGCGTCGGCTACCCCGGTCGTGAGGACGAATGGGACGTGCTCGAGCGGAGGATCGCGCGCGCCGCCGACGAGGTCGAGCTCGCCGCGGTCGTGGGCAGGGACGAGCTGCTCGAGATGCAGCGCACCGTCGAGCAGGTGCACGTCGAGCGCAGCGTCGGCCTCTACATGGTCGATCTCGTCGCGGCCACCCGGACCGCCTCGGGGATCCAGGTCGGCGCCAGCCCGCGCGGCTCGCTCGCGCTGCTGAAGCTCTCTCGCTGCCGCGCCGCGCTCGACGGCCGGGACTACGTGATCCCGGAGGACGTCAAGGCGGTCGCGGTGCCTGCGCTCGCCCACCGGCTGTCGCTTCGGCCCGAGCTCTGGGTCCAGCGGCTGCGGCCGGACGACATCGTCGCCGAGCTGCTCGACCGTGTGCCGACGCCAAAGGCCGAGGCCGAGCCGCCCTCCGCGTGACGCGTACCGCGACGCCGAAGCTCGGCGCCTACACGGCGCTTGCCGGTCTCGGCCTTCTCGCCGCCCTCGTGCTCGGCCGGCCCGAGCTCGTCGCGCTCGCGGCGCCGTTCGCGGCCGTGCTCGTCGTCGGCCTCTCGCTCGCGGAGGCTCCCGAGGTGAAGTGGACGCTCGAGCTCGACCACGAGCGCCAGCTCGAAGGCGAGACCGTCGGCGGAGAGCTCGAGCTCTGGGCCGAGCGCGCGGTCGGGCGGCTCGAGCTGTTGGTCGATCTTCCGCGAGGCCTGGTCGCCGAGACGCCGAACCCGGTGCTCGTCCGCCTCGGCTGGGACCGGCACGAGCGCCGGACGATCGACTGCGAGATCCGCTGCAGGCGCTGGGGCGCATACCGCGTCGGCAACCTCGTCCTCCGCTCGCAGGATGCCCTCGGCCTACTCGTGCACGAGTGGACGCTCGAGCAAGAGCGTCCGCTCAAGGTCTACCCGCGCGAAGAGAGCCTGCGCCGCCTGCTGCGGCCGCTCGAGACCCAGGCGTTCGCCGGCAACCAGGTGCCGCGCGCGCGCGGCGAAGGGATCGAGTTCGCTGACATCAGGCCCTTCGTCTACGGCGACAGCCTGCGGCGGATCAACTGGCGCGCGACCGCGCGGCGCGGCGAGACGTGGGTCACCGAGACGCATCCCGAGCGGAACTCCGACATCGTCATCTTCCTCGACACCTTCCTCGAGGCGAGGGCCGACGACGCGGGCACGCTGGACCTCACCATCAGCGCGGCGGCGTCGCTCGTCCTCCACTACCTGCGGGAGAAGGACCGCGTCGGACTGGTCTCGTTCGGCGGCGTCATCAACTGGCTCACCGCGTCGAGCGGGCTGGTCCAGCTCTACCGCGTGCTCGACTCGCTGCTCGACGCCGAGATCTTCCTCAGCTACGCCTGGAAGGACATCGACCTGCTGCCCGTGCGGACGCTGCCGCCGGACTCGCTCGTGCTGGCCCTGTCGCCGCTGCTCGACGAGCGGGGAGTCCGCGCGCTGCTCGACCTTCGCGCACGCGGCTTCGACCTCGCGCTGATCGAGATCTCGCCCGTCCCGTTCGCGACTCCCGGCGAGGAGGGGCCTGACGGCGACCTCGCCCACCGGCTGTGGCTGATGCGCCGTGAGGCGCTGCGCTCGCGCTACATGCGCCTGGGTGTGCCGGTCGTGGAGTGGCGTGACGGGGTGCCGCTCGAGGCCGCTCTCGAGGAGGTGAGGTCATTCAAGCGCCACGCCCGCTTGTCGCACGTCTAGCCACGGCGGCCGGCGCCGTTCTCGTGGCTGCGGCGCTCGCGCTGTCCTCGCTCGGCCAGGGGTGGCTGGACGGCTGGCCGCTCGTCGGGGTCGGGGGAGTTGGCCTTCTTTGCCTCTGCGCCGGGCTGGCGTTCAGGTGGAGCGCCGCGCTTCTCGCCGGCATGGTCTTGCTCGGGGCCGAGCAGGCGATCCGCCTGGCGAGCGGCTCGAGCAACGCCGACGCGTGGATCCCGGTCTACGCAGCGGGTTTCCTGTTCGTGGCCGAGCTCGCGTGGTGGTCGATCGAGCCACGCGTCGCGGCCTGGGCGGACCTCGAGGTCGCCGTGTGGCGGTTCGGGGCTGTGGTCGGCGCCTGTGCGGGCTCGGCCGTGCTCGCGGCGCTGATCATGGTGACGGCCGGGGCGCCGGTCGCCGGCGGCGTGGGGCTCGAGCTCGTCGGCGTCGTCGCCGCAACCGCCGCCGTAGTGGTCGTCGCGGTGGTCGCCCGCTCCCGCGGCTTCTAAGGCGTCGCTTGCGATGCCGACGTTGGAGGCCGTGCCGGCCTTGCCGGTGGGGCCGTTCGGCTAGATTCGCGCAGTTATGGCCCAGGTGCTTCCGGCCGAGGATCACGCGACCTCCGGCGCGTGATCGGCGACGGCGAGAGCGTCCCGGACGGCGAGGTCGAGGGGCTCTCCGAGGCCGATCTCCTCGAGCTGCACCGCTGGCTGGTGCTGCTGCGCACGTACGACGAGCGCTCGGTCGTCTACCACAGCCAGGGGCGGATCGGCACCTACGCGATCTTCTGGAACCACGAGGCCATCCAGGCCGGATCCGTCTACGCGCTCGAGCGTGGGGACTGGATCTTCCCGAGCTACCGGGAGTCGGCGATCGGGCTCCTGCGCGGGCTGCCCGCGGCGACGGTGCTCTCGTGGTGGCGCGGCCATCCGTCCGGCTGGTGGAACCCGCTCGACTGGAACGTCGCCTCGATCTGCGTGCCGATCGGGACGCACGTGCCTCACGCCGCCGGGCTCGCGTGGGGGAAGAAGCTGCGCGGCGAAGCTGACTGCGCGATCGTCTACTTCGGCGACGGCGCGACCTCGGAGGGGGCGTTCCACGAGGGCGCGAACCTCGCCGGGGTGATGAAGGCCCCGCTCGTCCTCTTCTGCAACAACAACCAGTGGGCGATCTCGACGCCTGTCCAGGAGCAGACGGCGGCGGAGACGCTGGCGGACAAGGCGGTCGGCTACGGCATCCCTGGGCTGCGGGTGGACGGAGCCGACGTGCTTGCGGTCTACGAGGCAACCCGTGAAGCGGTCGCGCGCGCACGCGCCGGTGAGGGACCGACGTTCATCGAGGCGGTCACGTACCGCTCGGCGCCGCACGCGACGGCCGACGATCCGGCCGCCTACATCGATCTCGCCCGGGTCGAGGAGGAGAAGGAACGCGAGTGCGTCGGCCGCTACGAGGCGTACCTCCGCCGACTCGGGGTGCTCTCCGACGAGGCCGCCGAAGCGGTGCGGGCAGAGGCCGCTGAGTTGATGCGCGCCGGGATTGCGGCTGCAGAGGCGGAGCCCCCCGCCGATCTCGAGCTGGTCTTCTCGTCCGCGTATGCCGATCCGCCCCCGTCGTTTCAGGACGACCTGGCCGAGCTGCGGAGGGTTCTCGGTGGCTGAGCTGACGCTCGTCGAGGCGATCAACGACGCCTTCCACGTCGAGCTCGGGCGCGACCCCGACGTGATGGTGCTCGGCGAGGACGTCGGCCGCGCGGGCGGTGTCTTCCGGGCGACGGCCGGGCTGCGAGACCGCTTCGGGGCCGAGCGCTGCGTCGACACGCCGCTCGCCGAGGCCGGAATGCTCGGCTCGGCCGTCGGGCTCTGCATGGCCGGCTGGCGACCGGTCTGCGAGATGCAGTACGACGCGTTCTCGTACCCGTGCCTCGACCAGCTGATCACCCACGTCGGGCGCTACCGCTGGCGGACGGGCGGGAGGATGGCGTTTCCGATCGTCGTCCGCATGCCCTACGGCGGCGGCGTGCGGGCACCCGAGCTGCACGACGACTCGCCCGAGGCGTACTACGTGCACACGCCGGGCGTGAAGGTTGCGATCCCCTCGACTCCGGCCGACGCGAAAGGGCTGCTCGCCGCCGCGATCCGCGATCCCGACCCGGTGGTCGTGCTCGAGCCCAAGCTCCACTACCGGACGATGCGCGGCGAGGTGCCCGAGGGCGAGCACGTCGTTCCGCTCGGGCGAGGCGCGGGTCGCGCGCGAGGGCTCGGACGTGACGCTCGTCGCGTACGGGGCGATGGTGCCGCTCGCCGAGCAGGCGGCCGACGCGCTGGCGGACGAAGCCTCGGTCGAGATCCTCGACGTGCGGACGCTGAAGCCGCTCGACGAGGAGGCGCTGCTCGCCGCGGCGGCCAAGACCGGACGCGTCGTGATCGTGCAGGAGGCGCCGCGGACGGCCGGCTACGGCGCCGAGCTCGCGGCGATCCTCGCCGAGAAGGCGATGCTCGACCTGCAGGCGCCGGTGCTGCGCGTGACGGGCTACGACGTCCCGTATCCGTACTGGCAGATCGAGGACGCGTACATGCCGTCGGTCGAGCGCGTGGTCGACGCGGTGCGGAGACTGCTCGAGTTCTGATCGTCTCGCCGCCGTATCGGATCGTCACTGACCGGCTCGTCTTGCGCTGCTGGGAGCCGCTCGACGCGCCGCGCCTCAAGGAGGCGGTCGACTCGAGCCTCGACCACCTGCGGCCGTGGATGCCGTGGGCACACGAGGCGCCGGTTCCTGTCGACCAGACCGTCGAGCTCTTGCGGACCTTCCGCGGCCGCTTCGACCTCGGGCAGGACTTCGTGTACGGCATCTTCTCCTCCGACGAAGCGGAGGCTGTGGGAGGGACGGGACTGCATCCGCGGATCGGCGATGGCGCCCTGGAGATCGGCTATTGGATCCGAGCGAGCCGGGCAGGGCGCGGCTTTGCGACCGAAGCGGCCGCGTCGCTCACGCGAGTCGCCCTCGCGATCGACGGGATCGAGCGGGTCGAGGTGCGCGTCGACCCGGCCAACGAGGCGAGCCTCGCGATCCCGCGGAAGCTCGGCTTCGTCGAGGAGGGAACGCTTCGGAGGCGCCTGCACGGGCCAGACGGGACGCCGCTCCAGCGGGACGCGGTCGTGTTCGCGCTGCTGCGCAGCGAGCTCCCCGGAACGCCTGCCGCCGAGGCGCAGGTGGAGGCCTTCGACGCGTCGGGTGGAAGGGTCGTCTAGTGGCGCTGCACGAGCTTCCGCTCGAGCGGCGAACCCTGCACGGGCACTTCTCGCGCGACCTGCGGCCGGTGCTGTCGGTCGACTCCGGCGACTCGGTCGCGTTCTCGACGGCGGACGCGGGGTGGGGGATCGGGCCGCCGACCGATCTGGGTGGCACGCGCGAGCGCTTCGAGCCACGCGATCCCGAGCTCGACGACGGTCACGCGCTGCTCGGGCCGATCGAGGTGCGCGGGGCGCAGGCCGGTGGCACGCTGGCCGTCCGGGTCGACGAGCTGCGGGTCGGCACGTGGGGGATCACGGACGCGGGCGGCTGGTCGACGCCGCTGAACGAGCGGCTCGGCGTCGCCGAGGGCGAGACGCACACGCTTGTCTGGCGCCTCGACGCGCAGGCGGGCACGGGCCAGGATCAGTTGGACGAGTCGTCGCACTGCGGCCGTTCCTCGGCGTGATGGGGATGCCGCCGCCGGAGCCAGGTGTCCACTCGACGAGCCCGCCTCGGCGCTGGGGCGGGAACATCGACTGCTCGGAGCTCGGGGTGGGCGACGACGCTCTACCTGCCGATTCCGGTCGACGGCGCGCTCTTCTCGGCCGGCGACGGGCATGCGCGGCAGGGGGACGGCGAGGTGTCGCAGCTGGCGATCGAGGCGCCGATGGAGCGTGCGCGGCTGACGCTCTCGCTCTCGGACCTCGAGCTCGAGACGCCCGTCGCGCGGATCGACGGCGCCTGGCTCACCTTCGGCTTCGACGAGGATCTCGACGAGGCTGCGGCTCAGGCGGTCGACGGGATGCTCGAGCTGATGCGACGCGAGCACGGCTTCGAGCGCCGCGACGCGCTCGCGCTTGCGAGCGTGGTCGTCGACCTTCGCGTCACGCAGCTCGTGAACGGCGTCCAGGGCGTGCACGCGGTGCTCCGCGACGACGCGCTCGTCTAGGGTCTCGGGCCGTGGCGTACGAGTTCAAGCTGCCCGATCTCGGCGAGGGCCTGACGGAGGGCGAGGTCGCCCGCTGGCTCGTCTCGGAGGGGCAGGAGGTGGCCGAGGACGACCCGCTCGTCGAGATCCAGACGGACAAGACGACGGTCGAGATCCCCTCGCCGGCGGCGGGCCTGGTCGCGCGGATCCTCGTCGCGGAGGGCGAGGTCGTCCCGGTCGGCACGGTGCTGGTCGTGATCGGCGACGGACGGCGCCGCAGCGGCGCGTCTGCCGCGACGAAACCCGAGCCGGCGGCGGCTGTTCCCGACAGTCCGGGGTCAGCCGCCGGGCCCTGTCCAGGCCGGACGCGTGCGGGCGACGCCGCTCGTCCGCCGGCTCGCGCAGGAGCTCGGCGTCGACCTCGACGGCCGTCGACGGAACAGGGCCGCAGGGGCGCGTGACCGAAGAGGACGTGCGCGGTGCGGCCACGTCTGGGGGACAGACCCCGGGCCACGGCCGGAGGGACGGCGGGAGCCGCTTCGCGGCGTCCGGCGGCTCGATCGTCGAGCACATGTCCCGCGCCCACCGCGAGGTGCCGGCCGTGACGTGGGTCGAGGAGTGCGACTTCGGCAACGTCGACCTCCGCCGCTCGTGCCGACCACGCTCAAGGCCTGCGCGCGAGACGCTCCGCGAGTATCCCAGAGCTGAACGCACGGCTCGAGGGCGACGAGATCGTCTACCTCGACCGCTACGACATCGGCGTCGCGGTCCAGACCGACCAGGGCCTCGTCGTGCCGGTCGTCCGCGGGTGCGACACGGCGTCCGTCGACGAGCTCGCACGCCGAGGTCGAACGCCTGGCGGAGGCAGCCCGCGCCGGAACGCTCACGCCCGACGAGCTGCGTGGCTCGACCTTCACGGTCACGAGCGCAGGCAAGCTCGGCGGGCTCTTCACGACGCCGATCGTCAACCACCCGGAGGTCGGCGATCCTCAGCCTCGGACGGGTCGCCGAGCGCCCGGTCGTCCGTGACGGCGAGGTCGTCGTCCGCCCGCTGGGCTACATCTCCGTGACCTTCGACCACCGCGTGGTCGACGGCGCCCGCGCAGCCGAGTTCGGGCTCGCTGTCATCCGCCGGCTGGAAGCTCCTGCCGCAAGCCCGTAGCGGCTTCTACACTCCCATCGAGATGTGGGCCTGGTACTGGATCGGGGTCTCGCTCGGGCCTCGGAACCGCGATCGGAGTGCTCTGCTCGGGGCTGCTCGCGCCCCGCCGTGCGCTGCTCCTCGCCGTGACGATCGGCGCCGCGCGGTGCGGGCGCGGCGTCGGGATACGCGCTCGCACGGCTGGCCCGGCGCAGTTGCCGGCGGGATCGGCGGCGCGCTCGGAGCGATCTCCGCCGCGACAGATCATCCACGGCGCGCTGGCGCGCGGCGGCACGCGGCAGGGACGGCCGCTGCTCGATCGTCCTGGCCGCGCTCGTGCTCGCCGCGCTCGCCTTCGTCCCGGTCGTCGGCTATCTCGAGGCGCTGGCCGTGCTCGGCCTAGCGGTGCGGGCGCGACGAAGCCAACCCGATCGTTACGCCGGCCTGCGCAGCCTGGCCCGCGACTGAGTGGCCGAGCGCAAGAAGCTGATCCTCGCCGTCATCGACGGCCTGACGCCGGGGGTGTTCGAGGACGCGGTCTCGACCGGAGCGACGCCGGCGCTGGCCTTCCTCGCCGAGCACGGAAGCTACGGCCGCGGCATCAGCCCGTTTCCGTCGCTGACGCCGGTCTGCCTGTCGTCGATCGCGACCGGCGAGCAGCCCGGACGTGCACGGGATCCCGCATCTCGTCTGGTACCACCGCGGCGAGCGGCGGGTCGTCGAGTACGGCTCCTCCTTCGCGGCGATCCGCGCAGCGGGCACGCGCCGGTCGATCCTGGACACGATCTTCAACATGAACGAGCAGCACCTGCGCCCGGAGGCGACGACCGTCTACGAGGCGCTCGAGGACGCAGGCCTGACCGCCGCCGCGGTGAACGTCACCTGCTACCGGGGCGGCACGCGGCACAAGCCCCGGCCGCCGTGGCTCACGCGGCCCGCCTTCGGTCCGCAGCGCTTCTTCTTCTACAACCTCTTCGAGTCGGACGTGACCGGGGCGCCCGCTCGCGGTCTTCGGACGCTCCGGCGGCTCGATCGACGCCTACGCGGCCGCGGTCGGGCGCTGGCTCGTCACCCGCGACGGCTTCGACTTCCTCTTCTACTACCTGCCGGACTACGACTTCGCCTCGCACGCGCTCGGCCCCGACGCCTCGCAGGAGGCGCTCGTACGCAGCGACGCCGCGATCGGCGCCCTGATCGAGGCCGACCGGCGGTCCCGACGAGTTCCTCGAGCGCTACGTCGCGGTCGTCTGCTCCGACCACGGGCAGACGCCTGTCGACCGCGTCGGCTCGCTGCAGTCGAGCTTCGCCCGCGTGGAGGACGTCGTCGTGACCGCGTCCAACCGGGCGGGGATGGTGTACCGGCTCCCGGGTTGCCGTGAGGAGGCCGCCGGGCTCGCGCAACGGCTGGACGGGACCGGCATCGCCGAGGTCGCCCTCTACCGCGAGGGAGGCGAGGCCGTCGCGCGCCGTGAAGGACAAGAGCTCCGCTTCAGCCCGGCCGACGACGGCTGGAGCACGGACGGCGACGCGGCGATCCTCGACCAGCCGGACGCGCTGGAGCGAGCCTGGTGCGCGCTTGCGAACCCGAACGCGGGCGACGTGCTCGTCTCGCCGCCGCTCGGTCTCGAGTTCGCGGATCTCGCCGGGCGGAGCCACCTCGGCGGGGGAAGCCACGGCTCGCTCGAGGCAGGCGACTCGGAGGTGCCGGTCCTGACGGTCGGGCTCGACGGACAGGTTCCGGCGCGAATCGTCGACCTCGCGCCGCTCGTGCTCGAACACTTCGGCGTCCGCGCGCGCAAGCGGAATGCAGCCTGACAAGCCCGCCGAGCCGCGGCGACAGATGGTCGAGCGCCAGCTGCGCGCGCGCGACATCGTCGACGAAGCGCGTGCTCGTCGGCGATGGAGCGCGTTCCGCGGGAGCTGTTCGTCCCTGAGAGCGAGCGGGCACGTGCGTTCGAGGACGCCGCGCTGCCGATCGGGCACGGCCAGACGATCTCCCAGCCGTACATGGTCGCTCGCATCTGCGAGGCGCTCGAGGTGCGGCAGGGCCAGCGCGTGCTCGACGTCGGCACGGGCTCCGGCTACCAGGCTGCTGTTCTGGCCGAGCTCGGAGCCGAGGTCGTGACGATCGAGCGGATCCCGGAGCTCGCCGAGCAGGCGCGCGTGAACCTCGCCGCGGCCGGGTACGACAAGGTCGAGGTCGTCGTCGGGGACGGCACGCTCGGCGTTCCGGAACGGGCGCCGTTCGACGGAATCGCCGTCGCGGCCGCGGCGCCCGGGTTGCCCGAGACCCTCTACGAGGAGCTCCGGCCGGGCGGCCGGCTCGTGGTGCCGGTCGGCGGCCAGCGCGCCCAGCGCCTGGAGGTGATCGTCCGCAGCCCCGAAGGCCCGGCGGTCGTCCACTCCGTGCCGTGCCGGTTCGTGCCGCTCGTCGGCAAGGAGGGCTTCAGCGCGTGACGCTCTCGCGTGTGCGCGTTCGGGCCCACGGCCTGGTCCAGGGCGTCTTCTTCCGCGCCGAGGCGCGGACGCGGGCAGAGTCGCTCGGCGTCTCGGGTTGGATCGCGAACCTCCCGGACGGAAGCGTCGAGGCGGTGCTCGAAGGCGACGAGGAGCGGGTCGAGTCGATGGTGCGCTGGTGCCGCCACGGACCGTCCGGCGCCCGGGTCGACGAGCTCGAGGTCGTCCGAGAAGGGCCGGTCGGGGAGGCCGGCTTCCAGGTCCGGTAGCAGACGGTTGCTAGGCTCGCGCGCCGATGGCCTTCTCGCCCGCCGCCTCGCTTTCGCGCTCCCGTGCGGGCCGCGCGCTGCGCAAGCCGGAGAACTGGGTCCAGCTGGCGAAGTTCGGCGCGGTCGGCGCGAGCGGCTACATCGTCAACCTGGTCGTCTACACCGCGCTGCTGCGGGGCGCCGGGTTCCACTACGCGGCCGCCGCCACCTGCTCGTTCCTCGTCGCAGTGACCAACAACTACCTCTGGAACCGCCTCTGGACGTTCCGCTCGGAACGGGGTCACGTGGCCTGGCAGGGCCTGCGCTTTCTCACCGTCGCGCTGGTCGCGTACGTCGCGAATCTCGCGCTGCTCAGCGTTCTGATCGCGCTCGGTCTCGACGAGGTGCTCGCCCAGGCGATCGCGATCCTGGTCGTGACGCCTCTGAACTTCGTCGGCAACAAGCTCTGGTCGTTTCGTTCGCGCGCCTGACCGGGCGCTAGGCTGACGCGAATGGGCCGCGCTCTCGCCCTGGCCGTCGCCGTGCTGACGCTCGCGGCCCCGGCGCTGGCCAACGCCGCCGGGACGCCGACCCAGCCCAGCCGCGCTCCCGTCCAGCCTCCGCTCCAGCCGCCCGAGCCGCGCCTGGCCAAGGCCGAGGCGACCCGCATCTTCCTCGCCGACCGCGAAGGTCGCCTCCTGGCTGCACCGCTACCCGCACAAGGATCGCGCGACCGAGACGACCTACAAGAACGGCAGCTGGACGGTGAAGATCTGGTGGGGCGCGGCCGGCGAGATCGCGACCGGCCGGGTGGACGACCACAGCGGAGCGGTGACGGCGGCCTGGACCGGGCCGCAGGTCGCGTGGAAGATGGCGCGCGGCTACCCGGGCGCCTTCGGCGGCACGGAGATCAACAGAGTCGCGCTCTGGCTTGCCTTCTGCGCGCTCTTCCTCTTCGGGCTCGCCGACCTGCGGCGGCCGCTCAGCCTTCGCAACCTCGACCTGATCGCGCTGCTCTCGTTCTCGGTCTCGCTCTGGTACTTCAACCGCGGCGACGTCTTCACGAGCGTGCCGCTCGTCTACCCGCCGCTCGTCTACCTGCTCTGCCGCATGGTCTGGAGCGCGCGGCGAGGACGGCTCGCGGCCGGGTCCGCGCCCGTCTGGCCGGTGTGGCTGCTGGCCGTGGCGACGGTCTTCACGGCGGGCTTCCGGGTCGGCCTGAACGTCAGCTCGTCGAACGTGATCGACGTCGGCTACTCCGGGGTGATCGGCGCCGAGCGGATCGCGCACGGCCAGTCGCCCTACGGCAACTTCCCGGTCGAGGACACGCTCAAGGCCTGCGGCCCTGCCGACACCGACGGCGAGATCAGGGAGCGCGTGCAGGCGAACGGCCGCTGCGAGTCGGCGAACCCACAGGGCGACACGTACGGTCCGGTCGCCTACGAGGCCTACCTGCCCGGCTACCTGACTCTCGGCTGGACCGGCAAGTGGGACGACCTGCCCGCCGCGCACCTGAGCTCGATCATGTTCGACCTCCTCTGCCTGCTCGGGCTCGCGCTCGTGGGGCTGCGCTTCGGCGGCCAGCGGCTGGCGGTGACGCTCGCGTTCGCCTGGGTGGCCTATCCGTTCACGCAGTACGTCTCGAACTCGAACACGAACGACGCGCTGCCGCCGCTGTTCCTGATCTGGGGCTTCTGGCTGGTCACGTCGCCGTTCGCGCGCGGGGCCGGCGTGGCGCTCTCGGGGTGGACGAAGTTCGCCTCGCTCCTGCTCGCGCCGCTCTGGGCCTCGTACCCGGATGCGCTCGGGCAGGTGCGCGCGAAGCTCGCCTTCCTGGGCGCCTTCCTCGCGGCGACCCTCGTGGCGTTCTCGATCCTCCTGCTCGAGCCCAACCCGGTCCATGCCGCCCACGAGTTCTGGACGCGCACACTCGGCTGGCAGATCGGACGCGACTCGCCCTTCTCGATCTGGGACTGGCGGCAGTACCACGCGGGCCTCCCTGACCTGCACGTGCTGCAGCGCGTGCTCGAGGTCGCGCTCGTGATCGGCGCGATCGCGACCTACTTCGTGCCCCGCCGCAAGTCGCCGCTCCAGCTCGCGGCGCTGACGGCCGCGCTGCTGCTCGGCTGCCAGCTCGTGCTGACGCACTGGTTCTACCTCTACCTGCCCTGGTTCTTCCCCTTCGCCGCGTTCGCGGTGCTCGCGCCGGCGGCGGCGCGTGTCAGAGAGCCGGCGCCCGAGCGGGTGCAGGCCCCGATCACGGGCCCTGGCCCCGAGGGGCGCGTCGGCGGAGCTCCCGCGTCCTGAACGCGACGTCGACGAACGGCGCCTCGAGCGCTCCTTCCCGGAACCGGCTGGTCGTGAGCCACCGCCCGAACATCGTCTACGCGGCGCTCGCGGCGCTGCTCGTCTCGTTCGCGCTGCTCCACTTCGGCTTCTACCAGCACCGCCTGATTCGCGACACGATCGAGTACCAGCGCTACGGGACGGCGATGGTCAACGGCGACGTGCCCTACCGCGACTTCAGGGTCGAGTACCCGCCCGGAGCGCTGCCGGCGTTTGCGCTGCCCGCGCTCGGGAAGCCCGGCTTCGACCAGTACGAGAGCTGGTTCCAGGTGCTGATGGGCGTCTGTGCCGGGGCCGCGCTGCTGGCGATGGCTTACGCGCTTCGCTCGCTGCGGGCCACGCCGCGGCACATGGCCGGGGCGCTCGTGTTCTTCGCGCTCGCGCCGCTCGTGCTCGGCTCGGTGGTCATCTACCGCTACGACCTCTGGCCGGCGGCGCTCGCGGTCGCGGGCCTCGCCGCGATCGTCTCCGGCCGGCCGCGGCTCGGGTTCGCGATGCTCGGTCTCGGGTTCGCCGCGAAGGTGTTTCCGGTCGTCCTCGTCCCGCCCGCGCTCGCCTACGTCTGGCGGTCACGCGGCCGGCGCGAGGCGCTCGTCTGCCTCGCCTGGGCGGCCGGAGTGGCGGCCGCGGTCGTCGTGCCGTTCCTCGCGCTCGCCCCGGACGGTCTCTGGTCGAGCATCGTCCGTCAGGCGGGGCGGCCGCTCCAGATCGAGAGCCTCGGCTCGGGGGTGCTGCTCGCCGCGCATCAGGTCGGCGGGTTGCACCTGGACGTGATGACGAGCCACGGATCGCAGAACCTCGGCGGCTCGCTTCCCGACGCGCTCGCCGCTCGCGGAGACCGTGCTCCTCGTCGTCGCCCTGCTCGGCATCTGGACGCTGGCCGCCGTCGCGCCGCCGACCCCGGACCGGCTCGTCCGCTACGCGGCCGCCTCGGTGACGCGTTCGTCGCGTTCGGGAAGGTGCTCTCGCCGCAGTTCATGATCTGGCTGATCCCGCTCGTGCCGCTCGTCCGCGGCCGGCGCGGGCTCGCTCGCGTCGGCGCTGCTCGCCCTCGCGCTCCTGCTGACCCAGCTCTGGTTCCCGATCCGCTACTGGGACCTCGCGCTCCACCTGAAGGCGTTCCCGTCCTGGGCGGTGCTGGCGCGCGATCTCGTGCTGCTGGCGCTGCTGGCGGTCCTGCTCGTCAGGGGACCGAAACGCGCACCGGCTCGCAGCTGAGGGCCCGGCCCTCGGCGTCGCACTCGACGATCACGCCCTCGATCCGGACATCGCCGCCGGCCGGCTCGAACCGGACCGGCATCCCGGTCCGCATCCGCTCGATCGCGAGCTCGGCCTTGACGCCGATCACGGAGTCGTGCGGGCCGGTCATGCCCGCGTCGGTGATCGCGGCGGTCCCTCCGGGCTGCACGCGCGCGTCGTTCGTCTGGACGTGCGTGTGCGTGCCGATCACCGCGGTCACGTGTCCGTCGAGCAGCCGCGCGGCCGCGATCTTCTCGCTCGTCGCCTCGCCGTGGAAGTCGACGACGACGATCCTCGCCATCGAGCGCGCCTCCTCGACGAGCGGCTCGAGCACCTCGAACGGGCTCACGGGCGTGTTCATGAAGAGGCTGCCCTGGACGTTCGCGACCGCGACCGGAGTCCCGTCCTCCGCCTCGACGACACGCAGCCCGCGCCCGGGCGCCTTCATGGAGAGGTTGGCCGGGCGCACGATCCGATCCGAGGTCTCGAGGTAGGGCGCGATCTCGCGCCGCCGCCAGACGTGGTTGCCGAGCGTGAGGACGTCGGCGCCCGCGCGGAGCAGCCGGTCGGCGAGACGGGGCGTCACGCCTGCGCCGTCGGCCACGTTCTCGGCGTTGACGATGCAGAAGCCGACGCCGAGCTCGTCCTTCAGCTTCGGCAGGCGCTCCTCGACGGCCGCGCGGCCGGGCGCGCCGAAGACGTCAGCGATGAAGAGGATCTTCAGGAGGTTCCTACGGGAACGGCCAGCGCCGCGGCGGGGTGGACCGAGACGGCCACGTGGTTGCCGGCGTCCTGGGTGTAGCGGGCGAGCGCCTGGCCCTCGACGCCGGTGAAGTTGAGGACCGTGCCGATCTTCGAGGTGGTCGAGCCGACCGACGAGCCGACCGTCAGGCTCGGGTCGAGGCGCAGGTGGGTGAGCGAGACGACGAGCGACGGGTCGGCGCTCGGCTGGATGTCGATCCGCGAGCCGTAGGCCTTGCCGGCGAGGACGTACGGCGTGATCCCGACGATCGTCCCGTCCACGGGCGAGTAGACGTCGGTTCCCGGAGCGGCGCCCACGTCGAGCGCGGCCGTCTGCGGCCCGGTGCCGCCCTCGAGCACGTAGTAGCGCAGCCCGCTCTGGCCGCTGCCGAAGAGCTTGTGCGTCACGCGGCTGACGATCCCCTGGTTGCCCTGGTGGCCGACCGGGTCGAGCGCGAGCGCCCCGTCGCCGGAGGCGTGGTAGGCGATCGCGGTGACGCGGTTCTGCGCGATCGGCAGCTCGAGCCGGAGCGCCCCGTTCATCGCCACCACCTGCGGCTGCGGCGGCCCTGAGGGCAGGAGCCGGGTCGCGGGAGCCGGCGCGGTCGCGGTGATCGGCGCGCTTCCGCGCGATCCGAACGCCGTCAGCAGCAGCGTGATGAGCGCGACTGCGGCCAGGAGGAGGAGGCCCACCAGGCGCCTCTTCCGGCGTGCAGCGGCCGTCTCCGCCCGCCGTCGTCGCACTGCAAGTGCGTGCCCGGTGGGTGCAGACATCGGTGGGACGCTAACGAAGGCGCGCTCCCGCCGCAACGCGGGACCCGACTCCGCGGGGCTCGGCTGCAGCGCCAGCGCGCCGTCCGACTCGAAGTCCCAGTCCCACGCAGGCGGCCGCACGCTCCGAAGCGGTACGACGCGCGCGCTACGATGCCGCTCATGGCCGGGCCTCCCGCCGAGGCCGCGAAGATCCAGATCCCACGCTGGATTCAGCTCGTTGGTCTCCCCATCCTGCTGCTCTTTCTGTGGGTGGTGGTGGGGGCGGCGCGTCACGTCGTCTTCCTGTTTCTCGTCGCGTCGCTGATCGCGTTCCTGCTGAACCCGATCGTCCGTGCGCTGACGCGAGCCAAGATCCCGCGAGGCTTCGGTGTGGCGCTGGTGTATCTGGCGTTCGCCGTCATCGCCCTCGCCGCGGCTGCCGCGCTCGGCACGGTGGTGGTGAACCAGGCGAAGACGAGCACGACCCGCGTGAACGACTACTTTACGGTCGAGCACGGACAGGCCCAGCAGACGCACGCGGATCGCGACGTCGACCGGCTCCAGCACTGGCTGAACACCCACCGGCTCAGCTCGATCAAGGTCCGGAAGCAGGGCCACGACCTCGTCGACAAGGTCCAGAAGAAGGACGTCTCCAAGTACACGGGGAAGGCGCTCGACTTCATCGAGGGCGCGGCGGTCAGCACGATCAAGTTCCTCTTCAGCCTCGTCCTGGTGATCGTGGTCTCGATCTACATGCTGCTCGACATGCCGCGGCTGAAACGCGCCGTGGACCGGCGGTTCCCGCCCCATCCCGGCTCACCGTCGCTGCTGCCGCGGATCGAGAAGTCGCTGGCGAGCTACGTGCGCGGGCAGTTCCTGCTCTCGCTGATCATCGGGACGAGCGCCGGGTTAGGGATGTGGATCCTCGGCATCACCGGGCTCGTCCCGGGAGCCGACCGGTACGCGGTGCTGTTCGGCGCGTGGGTCGCCGTGACCGAGGTCATTCCGTATCTCGGCCCCTGGCTCGGGGCGATCCCGCCGATCGTGTACGCGATCGTCGTCCACCCGCTCGGCGCGGTCTGGGTGACGCTGCTCTTCCTCGGGATCCACCAGATCGAGGGCCACATCGTGGTGCCGAACGTGATGGGCAGCGCGCTGCGGCTGCACCCGCTGCTCGTCATCTTCGGGCTGCTGGCCGGGGGCGAGGTCTACGGGCTCGCGGGGGCGCTGATCGCGCTGCCGCTGCTGGCGGCCGGGCGGGCGATCTGGGAGTTCTTCGGCGAGCGTGTGGAGCTGGAGCCGTGGCGGGAAGGCGGGGCCGTTCCGGTCGAGGTGGAGACCGAGGAGACGAGACCGGTGGCTCCGGTCCCGCCCTCCGAGGATCCACCCGCAGCGGCCAGCCGGTGACGGCGGCCTGGCTCGCCGTGCTCGGCGCGATCTTCGGCGGGCTCGCGCGTCTGGGAGCGCGTAGATTGTCCGCGTGAGCACCTACCCGCGCACGCGGCTGCGGCGGTTCCGGCGAAGCGACCGGCTGCGCTCGCTCGTGCGCGAGACGCGCCTCGACCTCGACGACTTCGTCTTCCCGCTCTTCGTCGGCCCGACGACCGAGCCGAACCCGGACCTGCCCGCGCTCGGCCGCCACGCGGTCGAGGATCTCGACGCCGAGGCCCGCGAGCTCGAGCGGCTCGGCGTCCGCGCGGTGCTCCTGTTCGGGATCCCGCACGAGAAGGACGCGGAGGGCTCGGGCGCCTGGGACGAGGACGGCGTCGTCCAGCAGGCGCTGCGCGCGCTCCGCGAGGCCTCGCCGGGCCTGCTCCTGCTGACCGACGTCTGCCTCTGCGAGTACACGTCGCACGGCCACTGCGGCGTCCTCGACGGCGAGGAGATCGACAACGACGCGACGCTCGACCTTCTCGCGCGCACGGCTCTCAGCCACGTCGAGGCCGGCGCCGACGCCGTCTGCCCGAGCGACATGATGGACGGCAGGGTGGGCGCGATCCGCTCCGCGCTCGACGAGGCGGGACGCGAGCAGACGCCGATCGTCTCGTACGCGGCCAAGTACGCGTCCGCGTTCTACGGGCCGTTCCGCGAGGCGGCCGAATCGGCGCCCGCATTCGGCGACCGGCGCGGCTACCAGATGGATCCCGCGAACGTCCGCGAGGCGCTGCGCGAGTGCGAGCTGGACGTGCGCGAGGGCGCCGACGCGCTGATCGTCAAGCCGGCCCTGCCCAACCTGGACGTGATCCGGGCGGTGCGCGAGCGCTTCGACCTGCCCGTCGGCGCCTACAACGTCTCGGGCGAGTACGCGATGCTGAAGGCCTCCGGCGCGCGCGGCTGGATCGACGAACGTCAGGCGGCCGTCGAGTCGCTGACGGCGATCGTCCGGGCAGGTGCCGACCTGGTCGTCTCCTACTGGACGAAGGAGCTCGCCGGGTGGTTGTAGCCGCGCATCCCTGGGAGACGATCGTCCAGGAGGCGGCTCGTGAGAGCTCGCTCTGGGCCGAGGCCCTGCGCCCCGAAGAGGAGCGCGAGCTGGAGCCGGTCTTCTCGCCGCTCGCCGAGGAGCGGTACGGCCTCGGGCTCGAGACGATCTACGAGGGCTACCTGCTCCACTACGGGCGCTCGCGGCTGTTCGCGCCCCGGGACGACGACACGGCGCTCCTGCTCGGCGACTACCTGTACGCCCACGGCCTGGTTCGCGTCTCCGAGGCGGGAACGGTCGAGGCCGTCGCCGACCTCGCGGCGCTGATCTCACGTCTGCGCGCAGCTCCGCGCCGACGGGCTTCCGGGCGACGGCGAGGCCTGGGCGGCGACCGCGTCGACGCTCGGCGAGGGGCCGTCGGCGCGCGGCGCGTGGGTCGCAGACGGGTCCGAGCCGGTCGAGCACGCCCTCGAGACTCACCGGCGCCGAGTCGGGTAGAGTCGCGCCGCGATGGCGCCTCTCGCATTGCTCGCCCCGCTCGGTGCGGCAACGGCCGCCGAGGAGGGCAAGAAGGTGATCCTGGCGATGCTCGTCACGGGCTTGATCTTCGTGGCCGTCATCGCCCTCGGCCAGCTGACTCACTGGCTGCGCCACCGCAATCACTAGCGACGGCCGGCTTGCCGACGCGCGAGCTCCCGACCGGAACCGTCACCTTCCTCTTCACGGACATCGAGGGCTCGACGCGCCTGCTCCAGGAGCTCGGCGACGGCTACGCGGACGCGCTGGCGGAACATCGGCGGCTGCTGCGCGCGGCGTTCGAGCGCCACGGCGGCGTCGAGGTCGACACGCAGGGCGACGCGTTCTTCGTTGTCTTTGAGGACGGCGAGGCCGCGCTCGCCGCGGCTGTGGAGGCCCAGCGCGCGCTCGAGGACGGGCCTATCCGGGCTCGGATGGGCATTCACGTGGGTGAGCCTGCCTTGACCGAGGAGGGCTACGTGGGCCTGGACGTGCATCTCGGCGCCCGGGTGGCGGCTGCAGCTCACGGCGGGCAGGTGCTCCTCTCCGCGGCGGCCCGCGACGGCGTGAACGCGGAGGTACTCGATCTGGGCGAGCACCGGCTCAAGGACTTCGACGAGCCGATTGGGCTCTTCCAGCTCGGGTCGGAGCCCTTCCCGCCGCTGCAGACGATCTCCAACACGAACCTGCCGCGCCCGGCCAGCTCGTTCGTCGGGCGCGAACGCGAGATCGAGGAGCTGACCGCGCTGCTCGAGGACGGGGCGCGCCTGGTCACGCTGACCGGTCCGGGCGGCTCGGGCAAGACGCGGCTCGCGATCGAGGTGGCCGGGGAGCTGGTGCCCGACCTCAAGGCCGGCGTCTTCTGGGTCGAGCTGGCGGGGCTGCGCGACCCCGACCTGGTGCTTCCGACGATCGCGCAAACGCTCGGGGCGAGGCAAGGGCTCCATGAGCACATCGGGGAACGGGAGCTCCTGTTGCTGCTGGACAACCTCGAGCAGGTAATCGACGCCGCGCCGGAGCTGGCGACGCTGGTCGAATCGTGCGCGAACCTGAGGCTGCTGACGACCAGCCGCGAGCAGCTTCGTGTGCGGGGCGAGGTGGAGTACGCGGTGCCGCCTCTCGCGCACGCCGAGGCGGTCGATCTCTTCTGCTCGCGCTCCGGACTGCCGGCGGACGAGCCGGTCGACGAGCTCTGCAGCCGCCTCGACGACCTGCCGCTTGCGATCGAGCTCGCCGCTGCGCGGACGAAAGTGCTCTCGCCGCGGCAGATCCTCGAGCGCCTCTCGCAGCGGCTCGACCTGTTCGAAGGCGGCCGGGACGCCGAGGCCCGTCAGAAGACGCTCCGCGCGACGATCGCGTGGTCCCACGAGCTGCTCACGCCGGAGGAGCAGCTGCTGTTCGCCAGGCTTGCGGTCTTCCGCGGCGGCTGCACGCTCGAGGCTGCCGAGGCGGTCGCGACGGCCCGCATCGACATCCTCCAGTCCCTCGTCGACAAGAGCCTCGTTCGGCTCACCGAGGAGCGCTTCTGGATGCTCGAGACGATCGGCGAGTTCGCGGCGGAGATGCTCCGAGGCTCAGGTGAGGACGCCGAGCTACGCGATCGCCACGCCGGCTGGATCGCCGAGCTCGCCGCAGACGGCTGGACCAGCTTCTACGGCCACACGAGCGACGAGTGGCTCTCCCGGATCGAGCTCGAGCTCGAGAACGTCCGGGCTGCACTGGACTGGCTAGCGGCCGCCGGTCGTGGCGAAGAGCTCGGACGGCTCTGCATGCTCACGTTCAACTACTGGTTCATCCGTGGCCAGATCCACGAAGCGAAGCGCTGGCTGGACGTCGTGCTTCCGCTGCAGAGCGTGCCGCCGAAGTGGCGATCGGTGCTGCTCGTCGACGCGTTCAACGTCGCGATGCAGCAACGCGATCTGGTGCGGGCCGAGGCGCTTGCCGAGGAGGAGCTCGCCTACTTCCGCGCCCAGGGCACGCCGCAAGGGGAGGTGACGGGGCTGCGCGACGCGGGCTTCGTCGCCCTTGCGAAGGGCGAGCTCGACCGCGCGGCGGAACTGCTCGACGAAGCGGCCGCATTGGGGCGCACGTTCGGGTACCCCGACCTCGGTGTCATTGCGTCCAACCGGGCGGTTGTCGAGATCATGCGTCGCGACTGGACCCGCGCCGAGGAGCTCGCCCGCGCGGCGATAACGACGGCCGAAGACGTGGGCGACTCCGGGATCCTGGTCGCGTGCCGGCTCGTCCTCGCGTTGGCGCTGCTCGGCCAGGAGCGGTTCGAGGAGGCGCGTCCGCTTCTACTGGAGTGCCTCGACGGCGCCCTCGCCAGGCGCAAGACGATTCTCGGAGACGTGCTCGACGGCCTCGCAGCGGTGCTGGTCTCTCGTGCCGATCATCGCCGCGCAGCGCAGTTGCTCGGGTGCGCCGAGGAGGTTCGCCGCGAGACCGGCGTCGCGAGCGAGGACGAGGCTGCGGACTGGCTGCGGGGCCAGACCGTCGCTCAGGTGCGCACGGCGCTCGGAGCGAAGGCCTACGAGGACGAGCTCGCGGAAGGAGCACGACTCTCACCGGAGGCGGCACGGGAGCTCGCGGCCTAGACTGAATCGATGGCGCTGCCGGCCGACCTTCGCGACTGGATCGCGCTCCTGGAGCGGGAAGGCGAGCTCGTGCGCGTCGCAGCCGAGGTCGACCCGCACCTCGAGATCACGGAGATCACCGACCGGGTCGTCAAGAGCGGCGGGCCCGCGCTGCTGTTCGAGCGGCCGAAGGGCTCCGACCATCCGCTGCTGATCAACCAGTTCGGCACCGAGCGGCGGATGTGCCTCGCGCTCGGCGTCGAGACGCCTCGACGAGGCCGGCGCGAAGCTCGGCGAGGTGCTCGAGATGCAGCCGCCGCAGGGCCTCGCCGAGAAGGTGCGCGGCCTCAAGAAGCTGAAGTCGATCGCGGACTCGCAGCCGAAGAGCGTCCGCAGCGGCCCCGTGCAGGAGGTCGTGCTCACGGGCGACGAGGTCGATCTCGGCGCGCTCCCGATCCAGACCTGCTGGCCCGGCGACGCGGCCCCGTTCATCACGCTGCCCGCGGTGATCACGGCCGACCCGCGCACGGGCGGGCGCAACGTCGGCATGTACCGGATGCAGGTGCTCGACCGAAACACGACGGCGATGCACTGGCAGATCCACAAGGACGGCCGCGCCGACTACCTGCTCGCGGACGGCCGGATGGAGGTCGCGGTCGCGCTCGGGCTCGATCCGATCACGGCCTACGCGGCGAGCGCGCCGCTGCCCAAGCACGTCGACGAGCTGATGCTCGCGGGCTTCCTCCGCGGCGAGCCGGTCGAGCTCGTCCAGGGGAAGACCGTCGGCCTCGAGGTGCCGGCGAACGCCGAGATCGTCCTCGAGGGCCACATCGACCGCGACGACCTCACGACCGAAGGGCCGTTCGGCGACCACACCGGCTACTACACGGCGCCCGAGCCGTTCCCGGTCTTCCACGTCGACGCGATCACGATGCGGCGCGACGCGATCTACCCGTCGATCGTCGTCGGCAAGCCGCCCGCCGAGGACGCGTGGCTCGGCAAGGCGACCGAGCGGCTGTTCCTGCCGGCGATCCGGATGAGCGTCCCGGAGATCGTCGACTACGACCTGCCCGTCGCCGGCGCGTTCCACAACTGCTGCCTCGTCTCGATCCGCAAGAGCTTCCCCGGCCAGGCGCAGAAGGTCATGCACGCGATCTGGGGCCTCGGCCTGCTCAGCCTGACGAAGGCGGTCGTCGTGGTCGACGAGTGGGTCGACGTGCACGACTACGAGGAGGTCTTCTTCCGCGTCTGCGCGAACGTCGACGTCAAGCGGGACGTGCTACTGACCGAGGGCCCGCTCGACCATCTCGACCACGCGCCGTCGATGCAGTTCTACGGCGGCAAGATCGGCATCGACGCGACGCACAAGGGCCCGGCGGAGGGCGCGCGCCCGTGGCCGGCCGAGATCCAGATGAGCGACGAGATCCAGCGGCTGGTCGACGACCGCTGGGACGAGTACGGTCTCGGGCCGGTGAGAGCCGCGGAAGACGGGTCGTTGCGCCAACTGTTACGTCGTTGACGACGCAGACGTGCGACGATTGAATCTCGCCGCTAGACGACGCTAGAGACGAAGGGGAGGCGCGCCGGGTGGAACCCGAAGAAGGCCACGGGCAGGAGGAGCAGTCCGCGCCGAGCCTGTGGCCCGTCGGCCTTGCCGTCGGGGTCGTCTGCCTTCTCGTCGGCCTCGTCGTCAGCTGGGTCGCCGTGGCTGTCGGCGCCGTGCTCTTCGTGATCTTCGGCGCCCTCTGGGCGCGCGACGTCGCCTCCGGCCACCGCGCGCCGAGGGTCGACGAAGGCGCCGCGGGAGGCCGAGGCGCCCGCCGGACGAGGACGAGGCGCCGCGCGAGCGCTACCCGCGCAACGTCTTCCTCGAGATCGCCACGATCTCGATCGGCGCGCTGATCGGCCTGATCGTCACGGTGCCGGTGCTGGCGATGTCGGTGCTGGACGGCTTCCTCAAGCAGCACCAGAAGAAGGTCGACCTCGGACCGCTCGAGAACTTCCCCGAGGGCCAGTACATGGTCGCCACCTTTCAGCAGGATCCGGCGCAGGGCGCGATCTCGCGCCGCACTGCGTTCATCCGCAACAACGGCCAGCTGAACGGCCAGCCGAGCTTCACCTGCATCTCGAACCGCTGCGTCCACCTCGGCTGCCCCGTGCAGCCGGGCGGGCCGACGTTCGACGCCAAGGAGCAGAACGTCAAGACGCACAACGGCGAGGTGGCGCTGACGCCGTCGCTGCCCGCGGCCGGCTTCATCTGCCCGTGCCACGGCGGCTCGTACGACCAGGAGGGGAACCGGATCGCCGGGCCGCCGACCCGCGCGCTCAACCGCTACGAGTTCTCCATCGTCGACGGCCGCCTCGTGCTCGGGAACCTCTTCAGCGTGTCCGAGGTCGACGGCACCGGGGCCAACGCGAAGATCCACGCCTACGAGCTCGCCGGCCCGGGCCAGCACATCGACGGCCCCGAGGCGCTGTTCTACCCGCTCCAGCCCCCGCACTGATGGCGCGCAAGCAAAGCAAGGCCCAACAGGCCGTCATGTATCCGCTCGACTGGCTCGAGGAGCGCTCGGGCCTCGTCGGCGGGGTCAAGTACTTCCTCTTCCGGAAGGTCCCGGGCGACACGAACTGGTTCCACACGCTCGGCTCGGCGACGCTGACCGCCTTCATCGTCCAGCTCGTCACCGGCGTGATCCTGGCGATGTACTACAAGCCCTCTCCCTCGGAGGCGCACAGCTCGGTCGAGCACATCACGAACGACGTCACGCTCGGCTGGCTGGTGCGCGGGATGCACCGCTGGGGCGCGAGCGTCTTCATCATCCTGATGTTCCTGCACATGGGGCGCGTGTTCCTGTTCGGCGCCTACAAGTACCCGCGCGAGCTGAACTGGATCATCGGCGTGCTCCTGCTCGCGACCGGTCTCTTCGAGGGACTGACCGGGTACCTGCTGCCGTTCGACCAGACCGCGTACTGGGCGACCGTCGTCGCGATCAACATCAACGGGACGGCGCCGTTCGTCGGCCCGTTCCTCGCCTCGCTCTTACGCGGCGGCGCGGAGATCGGCCCTGACACGCTCGCCCGGTTCTACTCGCTGCACATGCTGGTCGTGCCCGGCGCGCTGATGGCGCTGATCGGCCTGCACCTGTACCTCGTCGTCCGGCTGGGCGTGTCGTCGCCACCGTGGTCCGACGAGGCAGCGGGCCGCGAGCGCGAGCCCGAGCCGCCGCCGTCGAAGGCCGGCCTCGTCCAGCCCCGCCCGCGCACGGGCCTGTCCAGGAGGCCGACGGAATGAGCTCGGTCGACGAGCGCCGCGAGGAGTTCAAGCGCTACAAGGAGGACGTCAAGGAGCGCGGGAAGCCGTTCTTCCCGTACGCGATGTTCCACGACACGGTCATGAGCCTCGTCGTGGTCTGCGTGATCACCGGGCTCGCGATCGTCTGGAAGTACACGGACATCCTCGGCGCACTGATCGGGCCCGAGGCCGACCCGGGCACGAGGACGTTCGTGCCGCGGCCCGACTGGTACTTCTACTTCCTCTTCTACCTGCTCCGGATCTTCAAGTGGCCCGACTCGGTGATCCTGGCGACGGTAGGGATCCCGACGATCGCCCTGATCCTGCTGCTCGCGCTGCCGTTCATCGACCGCAGCACCGAGCGGCGGCTCTCGCGGCGCCCGGTCGTGATCGTGGCCGCGGCGCTGACCGTCCTCGCCATGGCCGACCTCACCTACAAGGGCGCGGTCGCGAAGGAGCCGATCGCGAGCGAGATCGAGGCGGCCGTCCCGAGCTGGGCCTCCAAGCAGGGGTTCCAGGGCAACGCGGAGGCGATCGCCGGCGCGAAGCTCTTCGCCCAGTCGGGCTGCACGAACTGCCACACCTACCTCGGCACGGGCGGCACGAACCTCGGCGCTCCCGACCTCTCGGCCGAGGGAGCAAAGGGGAAGGGCGTCCAGTTCCAGATCGACCACCTGAAGTGCCCGAGCTGCGTCAACCCGGGGTCGCCGATGCCGTCGTTCCAGGCGCTCGGCGAGGACAACCTGCACAAGCTGGCCGTCTTCCTCGAGGCGTCGAAGGGCGGCTAGCCGGTGCACGTCTTCCTGGGGATCACGGGCGCGTCGGGGGCGCCGTACGCGGCCCGGCTCCTGGAAGCGCTCGCCGAAGCGGACTGCGAGATCGGCCTCTGCGCCTCCCGCGCCGGGGTCGAGGTGCTCGCGACCGAGCTCTACGGCGACGCGCGCCTCTCGTACGACGAGACGGTCGCGCGGCTGACCGAGCCCGTGCGCGACGCGGTCACGCTCTACGACGAGCGCGACTGGCACGCGCCGTACGCGAGCGGCTCGGCCAAGGTCGACGCGTACGTCATCTGCCCGTGCTCGATGGGCACGCTCGGCACGATCGCCTCGGGCGCGATGACGAACCTGATCCAGCGGGCGGCCAGCGTCGCGCTCAAGGAGGAGCGGAAGCTCGTGCTCTGCCCGCGCGAGACGCCGCTCTCGCTGATCCACCTCGAGAACATGACCCGCGTGAAGCAGGCCGGCGCGACGCTGCTCTTCCTCGCGCCGGGCTTCTACCACGGAGCCGAGTCGGTGGACGACCTCGTCGACTTCATCGTCGCGCGCTGCCTCGACCAGCTCGGGCTCGAGCACGCACGCCGCGCGCCGCTGGGGCCAGGAGTGACCACGCAGGCCGGCACGCTCCCAGCCGAGGGCGTCCGCGCGATGTTCGACCGGATCGCCCCGGTCTACGACGCCATGAACCACGTCATGACCGCCGGGCTCGACCGGCGCTGGCGGGCCGAGACCGCGGCTGCGGTCGTGCAGCCCGGGCGACCGGGTGCTCGACGCGTGCTGCGGGACCGGCGACCTGGCGCTCGCGTCTCGTGCGCGCGGGCGGCCGGGTGACGGGCCTGGACTTCTCGGAGCGCATGCTCGCGCGGGCGCGCAAGAAGTCGAGCCAGGTGGAGTGGGTCCAGGGCGACGCGCTCGCGCTTCCCTTCGACGACGACTCGTTCGATGCGGCCACGGTCGGCTTCGGCGTTCGCAACCTCGCCGACCTCGAGGGCGGGCTCGTCGAGCTGAAGCGCGTCCTGCGTCCCGGCGGACGGGTCGCCGTGCTCGAAATCACGCAGCCGAAGGGACGCCTCGCACCGTTCTACCGCGTCTGGTTCGACCGGATCGTGCCGCTGCTCGGCAAGGTCCTGCCCGGAGGCGGCGCGTACACGTACCTGCCCGCTAGCGTGCGGCGCTTCCCGGGTCCCGAAGACCTCGCGGCGGTGATGCGCTCGGCAGGGTTCGGCGAGGTTCGCTACCGCCTGTTCGCCGGCGGCATCGTCGCGCTTCACACAGGAGTATCTGAGTGAGCCTCGCAACGATTCGCGAGAGCCCCGGGCTCGACGAGTTCCTCGACGGCCTCGACGAGCGGCTGACCGCGGCCGTCGAGGCGTGTCCCGGGCTCGTGGCCACGGTCGGAGCGGAGGCGCTCGCGGCGGGCGGAAAGCGCCTGCGGCCGCTGCTCGTCTTCCTGACCGCGCCCGAGGGCGACCCGCCGCTCGCGGCCGGCGCCGCCGTCGAGCTCGTGCACACGGCGACGCTCGTGCACGACGACCTGATCGACCAGGCGGAGTACCGCCGCGGCCGCGCAGCCGCCTGGACGAGCCACGGCCCTGCCGCCGCGCGCGCCGCGGGCGACTACCTCTTCGCGCGCGCCTTCGCCGAGCTCGCGGCGACCGGCGACCAGGCGGGCGTCAGCTACCTCGCGGGCGCGACCCTCGCCCTCGCGCGTGGCGAGGCGCTCCAGCGCGCGCAGACGCACGACCCCGAGACCACCGTCGAGGCCTACCTCGAGCGCTGCGCGCTCAAGACCGGGAAGCTCTTCGAGGCCGCCTGCCTGCTCGGCAGCGGCGGCGACCGCGGCCTCGGCGAGTTCGGACTCTCGCTCGGGATCGCCTTCCAGATCGCCGACGACATCCTCGACTGCTCGGGCGAGACGATCGAGACCGGCAAGATCGCCGGGACCGACCTCCGCGAGGGCACACCGACGCTCCCACTGATCCTGGCCGCGCGCGAGGACGAGTCGGTGCGCAGCGCGCTCGCAGGCGGGCCGCTCGACGGAGCCCTGCTCAGGGTCGGCGAGACCGACGCGCTCGACCGCTCCCGCGTGGTCGCGCTCGACTACGCGCGCCGCGCCCGCTCCTGCCTCGACGGTCACCTTCGCCGCGAGGAGCTCGAGGCGCTGACCGACGCCGTCGTGGACCGGGAGTCCTGATGATCCGGCTCGGGCGCATCTCCTACGTGAACATGGCGCCGGTCTTCTACCGGCTCGACGCCGAGGTCGACGAGGTGCAGGGCGTGCCGACCGACCTGAACGCGCGGCTGATCGCGGGCGAGATCGACCTCGCGCCGATCTCCTCGATCGAGTACGCGCGCAACGCCGACCGGCTGCGGCTGCTGCCCCGCCTCTGCGTCTCCTCCGAGGGCGCCGTCGACTCGATCCAGCTCGTCGCGCGGAAGCCGCTCGAGCAGGTGCGCACGATCGCGGTCACGCCGGAGAGCGCGACGTCGGTCGTCCTGACGAAGGTGCTCCTCCCGGAGGCCGAGCACGTACCGCTCGGCGAGGAGGCGGACGCGAAGCTGCTGATCGGCGACGCGGCACTCAAGAGCGCGTTCGAGGACCCGACGCCGCACTACGATCTCGGCCGCCTCTGGCTGGAGCGGACGGGCCTGCCGATGGTCTTCGCCGTCTGGGCCTGCGCCGATCCCGGCCCGCCGGGCCTGCTCGAGCTCGAGAAGGCGCTGGTCGAGTCGCTTCTCATGGCACGCGCCGAGCCCGAGCAGCTCGCGTACGAGTCGAGCGAGCGTTACGGCTACCCGGCCGGCTTCCTCGCGCGCTACTTCGAGAAGCTGCGCTACCGCTTCGGTCCCCGCGAGCGAGCAGGGTTGCTGACGTTCCTCGAGCTGGCCCGCGACGTGGACGAGCTCGACGAGGTCCCTGAGCTCCGCTTCGTCACGAACGTCGAAGCCACCGTCTGAGCTCCGCGGTCAGGCGACAAGGACGCTTGCGCATGCGACAGAGCCGCTACTCCGACGCTACTACCGCCACGCTCGCAGTCTGAGGCACTGTGCTCTAACTACTTCAAGTCGGAGAACTGACGCGTGTTGCGGCCGTTACTACGAAATCGACTCCTGGTGAGCGGTGCTCGTCATCCACTCAGACGGCGATGCCCGCTCACGCATAGCGATGTTCAGCGCTCTGGCGACCATCGGCACAAGTGTTCCCTGCACGACCACCGAGAGGAGAACAACGACGAAGACGACCCCGTAGACATGCTGCGCGCCCGCAACCCCAGCGACTACCGCGAAAGCGGCCAGCAGGATTGGCACTGCACCTTTTAGGCCACTCCACGCAATGAACGCGCGCTCGGGCAACGAGAAGCGGGCGCCGGCAAGCGTCAGCGCCACCGCCAGTGGGCGCGCGAGCAGCGCGAGTCCGAGCATGAGCGCAATGCCTTCCAGCCAGATGCGCCCGTCAAGAGCGCCAATGCGAACAGTCAGGCCGAGCGCAATGAAGACGACCAGCTCCGCGAAGCCGGCGAGCGAGGCTTGAAAGCGCTCGATCTCTCGCTTGTACGGAACATTGGCGTCGGCGACAAGAAGTCCCGCGAGGAAGACCGCCAAGAACCCAGATCCGTGGACGAGCGAGGTTGCGCCATAGAGCGCCCCAGCGAGCACGAGCGCCAACACTGGATAGAGGCTCTGGCTGTCCAGGCGCAGCCGCTGGAGAGTGAAGACAAGGACCAAACCGCCGGTGAATCCGGCCGCTGCTCCAATCGTCATCTCGACGATGAACTCCCGTGCGACAACAACAAGCGATGCGTGCTCGTGCGTTGCCAGCTCGATCATCCCAAGCATGAGCGCGATCCCTGCCGGGTCGTTGACGCCGGCCTCGCCTTCCAACGTCGTACCCGATCGGCCATCGATCTCGCGGCCGCTGAACACCGAAAACATGACCGCCGGATCGGTCGGTGAAAGCGCGGCGCCGAGGAGGCCCGCCAGCATCCAACTCAACCCCAGCGGATAGTGGGCAATCAACGCAATGACCCCGGCCGTAGCGAAGGTGCCGAGAATGCCTAGGGAGAGGATCGGCCCGGCGGCGGCCCGGAACCTGCGCCAGCCGATGTCGAGGCCGCCGTTAAAGAGGATGACGATCAGGGCGACCACGGCGATCCGCTCAACGCTGTGTACCGGTACCGAGCGGTACAAGCTCGGCCACAGATCGGACGCGACCGCCGCCGTGACAAGGAAGATCGCCGGGGCGGGCACCGGGTACCGCTGGGTCAGCCTCGTCGAAAAGACCGCGAGCGCGAACCCCACGGTGACCAGAAGGATGATGGTTGCGAAGTCGGCGATCTCGCTCATGGCAAAACACCGCCGACCAGACTTCCCGGCACACCTCTAGGCACCGGACACTACCAGCCGATCGGCGCGAAACCTCTTGCGGGTGCTTCCCGACTGGCGAATCGCTTACACGGCCCGGCGTCGCACAGGAAGCTCCTGCACGAGACCGGCGGAGGCAGCGTTCGGCTCCCATTCGCCGCGAACGATCTTGCGCGCATACAACCGCTCATCGGCCACCCGGAAGAGGGCGAGTGCGTCTTCGCCGTCCGTCGGGTGGGAGGCCCAGCCGAAGGTCATCCGCGCACCTTCCGCCTCTAGACGACGTTCGAACGTCGCTGCCAGCTCGCCAGGCCCGCGGTGGGGAGTCACGGGAGCGAGAACAGCAAACTGCGAATGACCGATCCGGGCGATCTCGTGAGCGCGCCCCGCAAGCGTGGTCAGCCGCATCGCGACGTCACGCAACCACTCCGTCGTATCCTCCAAGGATCGAGCAGTGTGGCCGGCGGGAACGCTAACCGCATCGCCGACCAGCAGAAGAAACGGGCTCCCCTCCCCCAGCCGGCGGTTGATGGCGTCCTCGAACGCGCGTGTGTTTGGCAGGCTCGTGATCGCATCGCGCTTCGCGAGGACCTTCCACTCCTCGACCAGATCGAGCGCGCCTCCCATGAGTCTGCGATTGGCGGCTGCGAAGTGGCCGATCATTGCGCCCACGCCCACGAAGCTCACCATCCGGATCGCGGTTGCCAGCGTCGGAACGTCGCTCGGCGGTATGTGCGGATTGATCACGACCGCCGCGGCGTACAGAACAGTCGCCAACAGGCCTGCTGCAACCCCCCCGATTGGGCCCGTCGCCATCGCCGCCAGTCCGATCGGTATGTAGAAACCATGGGCAACTCCCAGGCCCGGCCGATCGAAGAAGACCGACAGGCCAAAGACCATGGCGAAGCCGACAAGAGACGTGCCGACCAGGCGCCGACGGAGCCGCAGATCCGAGAGCATCGCCCTATAGATCGCCCCTGCAGGCACTCCCTCGCGTCCCTCGATCGAGTGATCCCCACGCCGCTGGCGATTCCAACGTCGTGGGGCACACGTCCTACAGGATCGAACCGTCCGCGTTACCGGCGTGGTTTACGTGATCAAGTCGGTGAGAGCATGCTCTCGCCTGCGAGAGCATTCGGCTGTCGGCTTACATGCCCGTCTGGAGATCGTGCCGCTGCGTTGAACCGTCGGCCAGCGTGACCTCGACAGTGCCCACGTCTGACCTTGTGACGCCGGGCAGATCGAGGAAGAGGCCATTGTTGACGATCGGGATCTTCTGCCAGTTGCCTGCTACCAGCACCCGGACGCTGACCACGTCGTCCTCGGCAACGCCGAACACCTGGACGCCGACATCAAGACTCGGCCCCGTGCGACTTTCCAGGGCGGAGACACTGAAATGCTCCCCGGCCAGCCCCGCCGGCGCATTGTCGGCGTACGGCCTGTAGCAGTAGGACATCCCCGGATCAGTCCGCTCAGCCGCGAGCATCGCGTAACAGACGTTCCGACCGTGGAACGAACGGAAGGCCACGAGGCGGGTGTCGAAGCGTCCAACCCCGCTGAGGAGTGTGCGGAAGCTCCCTCGATCCTGCTCGTCAGCCCCAACGTCGTGGGCGATCGCCCGCACCTGATCGTCCATGCTTCCGGTAGCGGGCTGCGAGAACGCAGAGAACACTCCCCACTGCGCCGACGACGCCCGTGCTGAGGCGCCCGAGGAAGAGTGGCCCACCAGCCCTAGAGCTACGACCCCGGCGGCGGCCAGGCCAACCATTCCGATCACCGCCGATCCCCTGCGGGATCCGGTTGCAGTTCGCCGCACGAGTTGATCATATGTCAGCCGAGGGGGACGCCTCCCGCTCGTGACATTCCCGCACACTGGCTCACCCCATCACTGACTCGCCTGGGAAGATTGCGCAGTGCGTGAGCTACAGCGCGGCCATGAGCGGATGCGAGTATGGCCGTCCGGACGAGGACCTCTGCCCGGACCTCTTGGCGGGGTGACGCTCGAATGGGCCGGCCAGCTTGGACACCCGTCGTCGTACGGTCTGATTGGTGCGCGAGAAGCGAGCCAGACTGTCCTGCCTGATCCATCCGGAGGCCGATACGTAGAGAGCCTCGCAGGAGAGCTTGACCAGGTCTATTTCGGGCTGCCGGCCGCCTACGCCGAAGCGGTGATCGCGGTGTTGCAGCGACCGCTGGAACTCACGGTCGCAGCGCATGGCGAGGTGGGCTCGTCTCCCGCGGTTTTCGCAAGGTTGACGGCAGCCGTCGAGCATTTCACCGTCGCGGGCATCCCAGCGCCGGACGACGAGATTTGGCGTGTGTGGGACGAAGTTGCGCCTCACGTCTTCTAGTGACATTCCCACACACTGGCCCAACGAGCGTTCCTCACGCCTAAAGTGATCCGGCGCTCTCACAGGTGGATGTCGGGCCTACTCTTGCCTGACGATATCGACCGAGATCTCCACCGCCGGAATCGTTCCTCTGTTCTCAAGCCAGTGTGTGGTTTCCCTGTCCTCGGGCCAGCCCACTCCCGGCCCATACTCGGTAGCGGCTCCACTCCGATGATCGGTGATCGTCCCTTGCAGTATGTAGACGATGCCTGGTCTGTCTTTGTGGTCGTGAATCGGGCCGAAGACGCCGCCAGGCTCGATGGTCACCATACGCATTCGAAGTTGGCGCCCTGCCATGCCCTCGATCTCAGGCCCAAGGTCAAGCGTTGCGAGTAGCTCCGTCGTAACACCTTTCGTCTCCGGTGCCGCCTCTTCGTTTCTCATCGTGCTCTCCTCTCGGTACTTCCAGGGCCTTACGTTCGACCCGACCTGGATTCTCGCGACTGTGGGCGTCTTTCTTTGTCGCGATTGCCCTTTGCCATCGGCGGAGTAGCAAGCCCGAGACGCATGGGAAGGAAGCCCGCCGGGTCCGAGAAGCCTCCGTAGTTCGGGGGTCATTCCGGAACACTGGCCCAGCCGAGAGGGCTAGCTGTCGATGAAGTCGGGGGCGGGCAGGCTCCGTTCTTGCCAGCGGTGACCGCATAGGCTGTGGACGAGTTCGCGAAGGAGTGCCGATGCAGACCCGCCCGCTTCCTGAGACCCCCGATGCCCGGTCCCCCGCCGGGGCGGAGATCCGCTCCTTGATGGAGGGCGCAACCGGCACCATGATCCATTCCACGGTCCCGCCAGGGCAGGTGAACCGGGCGACCGTCCATGCCACGGTGAGCGAGTTCTGGCACGTCCTGTCCGGCCGGGGGGAGATTTGGCGCCGGGACGAGAGCGGGGAAGACGTGACCGTTTTGACGCCGGGTGTCTCCATCGACATCCCGGTCGGTACTGCCTTCCAGTACCGCTGCACCGGGGCGGAAGCGCTGCGGTTTCTGTGCATCACGATGCCGCCTTGGCCGGGCAACGCGGAGGCAACCCACATCGAAGGTCCGTGGGTGCCGACAGCGCCAGTCGGCCCGGTGACTTCCGCCACCGCACTCTGAGGCAGATTTCGGTGGCGGGAAGCGAGCCCGCCATCGCACAGCCGCACTGACGCCGGAACTCCCGTGGGTGCGTCAGCCGTGCTTCAGCTTCCAGTGGACGGCGGGCCACCGGAAAGCGGGCCAACCGTCAGCGCTCGGGTGACATTCCCGCACGCTGGCCCAGCCCAGTGCCCCGTTCCTAGACCGCTTCCAGCTACTCCTCGCCTTCCCAGTAGTCGAGCTCGGGTCCCGAACGGCCGAACATGATTAGTTCACCCGCCACGCTGCGTGCGCCCACCTTCCCCGTATCGAGGTACTCGACGATGTCCGGAACGACGAGTGTCGAGAGCATGAGCACACGAATCGGGGAGTCGCTTCCGTTCCAGACCTGATGCGCCCCCGCCTTGCCGCGCGGGAAGCAGACGACGTCCCCCTCGTCAAGCCGGCGCTCCCCCTCGGGCGTGCGGAGCGTGGGCTGGCCGCGAACGACGAGGAGCCACTCCTCGTTGGCGTGATGCGTGTGATACGGCCAGACCTTGTTGCCAGGTTGTGCCTCGTACAGTCCTGCGCCGATCAATTCACCGCCGATGTACTCACCGACCTTCGCCGCCCTAACGTTCCAGCCCTCGCGTTCCGTCGAGTTATCCAAGTCGCCGTTGTAGAGGTTGAAGACCTTCATCCAGGACGACCTCCTGTCGCAAGGCGTTGATCACCTGACCACGCCTGCCTGTTCACGACTACGACCGATCCGTTCGCCTCCATCCCGAACAGCATCGCCCATCAGGGGTCATTCCGGAACACCGCCGACCACCACATCACTTCGTCCGGAGCGTCGTCTCTTTGGCCGCTCTGGTGACATTCCCGCACGCTGGCCCAAGCGAGCGTCACGCGGCTGGCAGCTAGCGGTCCCCGTGGAAGACCGCTTCGACGTTGTTCCCGTCCGGGTCAATGACGAACGCTGCGTAATACCCGGCGTGGTAATGCGGGCGAAGACCCGGCGCGCCGTTGTCGCGGCCGCCGGCTTCGACAGCGGCGCGGTGGAACTTGTCAACGGTGGCTCGGTCGGCTGCGGCGAAGGCCACATGAACGGGAGCGGCCGGGGGTTCCCCTTCCCCGATCCAGAAATCTCCACCGCCCTCGATGGCGAACCCAGGCCCCTGTGAGCTCTCCACTACCTCTACTCCGAACGGCTCAAGGGCCTGCTCGTAGAAGGTGCGGCTGCGCCTCACGTCACGTACTCGCAGGGCCAAGTGGTCGATGAGGGGAAGCGTCACGGGCAGCGACACGCCCTTCATCTTAGAGCGCGATCTTCGGGGGACATTCCGGAACGCTGGCCCAACCAAGGGCGTCGTCACCCGCGCGGTGTGTGGAGGCCCGGCTGGCGTCTCCAGCGTGCCTGATGAGACCTCGCCTTGGGAGCCCCGCCTCTACACGGAGAGGCTTTGCCTGCGCGTGCCAGCTTTGCTGGATGCGGAGGATCTGTACGACCTGTTCGCGGACGCGGAGGTTATGCAGGGCCTGGGAAAAGAGCCCGTATCAGCGGTCGAGGAGGTCCGAGCCATGATCGAAGAAGGGATGATCGGTGGTTGGAGAACCGATGGGCTTGGTCCGTTCGTTCTCGAGACCGCGGCAGCCGACCGGCAGGTGGTCGGCCAAGCTGGGCTCATGATCTTCGACACACGCGACTGGACACCCTCGACTTGGGCAAAGGCAGGAAGTCATGCTCAGCCCGAGCTTGGCTGGGCCTTGACGCGGGCGCACTGGGGACACGGATACGCCACCGAGGCAGCAGCAGCCATTCGCGACTGGGCACATGAGCGTCCAAAGATCGACCGGCTTGTCTCTCTGATCTCACCCGACAACGTCCGCTCCCAACGCGTCGCGGAAAGACTCGGTGCGATACCAACAGAAACCGTCACGCCCGCACATTCGAAGCGGACGACGGTCGTCTGGGCACATCCGCCCCTCGCCTAATCGGGCGCTTCGGGCGTCATTCCTGAACGCTGGCCCAGGCGAGGATCACACACTGAGAACGCGTCAAAAGAGCCGTCGGGGTGGTTTCCGCCCCGAGGCGCTACTCGGAGTAGCCCTCAGTCACCTCGCCCTTGTGTGCGGCAAACGCGGCCAGAACCTCCTCCTTCTCCTGCTCGGGCACATTGAAGTGGTCGAGCGATCGCCCAAGCTCAGCCGCGACTTCGTCGAAGATGGTGGGAGAGATCTTCAGCGCCCGATGGGCTTCTTCCAGGCCGAGAGGAGTACTGCCCGGCTCCGTTCCTGCATAGCCCTGGGGGCCACCCGCAATGTCGCAGACCCAGAGCGTGCGCATGAACTTGAGGCCCGGAAGCCTGCCCAAATCGTTGGTGCTCCATTCGTCGAGTTCGGCGTCCTCCGACCCCTGACCGGTGATCGGGTTGCCCACGACGGCGTCGCTGAAGTGATCAACCACTGCCGCGATGGCAAATGCGCCACCGAGCCGTTCGTACAGACTCGCTTCCGTCATTTCTTGCCTCCTCCCGAGATGGCTTCCTGAATACGCCCCATGTCCCACCGGCTTCGTCGGTGGTTCATTCAATCGGTGGGAGCACGTCACGCCCTGCCCACTGCTACGCCCGAACCGCCCGGCTCGGATTCCTCGGGTGACATTCCCGAACGCTGGCCCATGCCGCTGAACTTCGCTCTTGGTCTCGCCGATCCCCGACGACCCCGCGAGGCGTGATCTAGGCGTCGCTCTCGCGATGACCAAGCTTTCGCACAAACGTCGCTCGGCCCGATGTGGGATCGACCAGGTAGACCCCCGGCCGGTGAGCACCGATGCCGCAAGCCGCACCCAGCAGCATCACCTCCGCATGTCCATCCGCTGTCCAGCCGACGGCTGTTGAGTTTGGAGCCGTCGTCCAGTCGGCCTCGCCGGTGACCGCTCGGGGCGCACCACCTGACGCCCGCAGGAAGAACGCTCTCGGGATCTCGCAATCACCGACCCACTGCGCTAGCAACGTGTCGGGCCGCGGTGCCAGGCGCCGACTAGGTTGGCTCTGCTCAGGCGTCATCCCCGAACGCTGGCCAGACGACGGTCTGTTCAGACGTCGCGCGGCTGGCGGATGGCACCAGCGATCTGCCGTAGGCGACGTAGGACGAGGGTTCGCAGCGGCGGTTCGGAGGCCTCGTAGTAGCCGTCCGGGGGATCGCTGGGGTTGACGTTCTTCTGCCTCGCCGGTCGGTAGCTCGCATCCGGCCGGTCGGTGTTCGAGCCCGGCGGTGGCATTGGCAAAGCCATCTCGACAAGAGTAGCCCGCGCCCCGCGAATCCGGGTGAACACTGGCCCAGGCGAGACGGCCGAGAGTTACTAAGGTCCTGCGGGCTCAATGGCGGGTTCGGTGCAATCGCGACTAAGGGTCACGCGGAAGAAGATCCTGGCGTTCCGACGGCGAGTCGGCGCGCTCGACGAGCGAATGCCGCAGGGTGCGGACTCACTGCGACGGGCGGCGTGGGCTGGCCTGCAGGACAGCATGCCGAGAGCCGCGTTGCTCTCGTTGCACGCCCGGGTCGACGGCGTCCGGTCATCGACGTGGGAGGATCCCTCGCTCGCCCAGCTCTGGGGGCCTCGGTACAGCACGTATGTCGTCCCGAAGCGGGACTTCGCGCTGTTCTCGCTCGGGAGGCTTCCCGACAGCGCCAAGGGCCGCCTTCGGGCCGAGCGCATGGCCGAGCGGCTGCACGCCCATCTCGACGGCAGGCGGATGACGGACCGGGAGGCCGCGCGTGCACTCGGCGTCGGCAACGCGATCAGGTACGCGGCCACGACGGGTACGGTCGCGATCCGCTGGGAGGGCGCGCGTGCGCCGACGATCTGGACGGTCGCCGCTGCCAGGGTCGAACCGGCCGACGCCTGTCGCGAGCTCGCTCGACGCTACCTCCACGTCTTCGGTCCCGCGACTGCCGGCGGGTTCGCGCGCTGGGCGGGAATCTCCCGCGGGTCGGCGACCGAGGCATTCGCGTCGCTCGAGGGATCGCTGCTACCGGTCCGATCGCCGCTCGGCGACGAGTGGCTGCTCGCGGAGGACGAGCCGGAGATGCTCGCCGGCGAGACGGCCGCCGCGCCCGCACGCCTTCTGCCGAGCGGGGATGCCTACTTCCTGCTTGACGGAGCAGAGCGGGAGCTCCTCGTTCCGCGCGAGGACCGGCGGCAGCTTCTCTGGACGCCCCGCGTGTGGCCGGGCGCGCTCCTCGTCGACGGCGAGATCCGCGGAACCTGGAGACGGGCGCAGCACACGGTCCGGATCGATGCCTGGGTACGTCTCTCGAGTGCGGCGCGCGACGCGGTCGAGGCCGCGGCCGCCGCGCTGCCGCTTCCAGCGCTTGACCGGCCTGTCGAGGTGGTCTGGAACACATAAGTCGAATGCTGCGATCATCCTCGAGGACATGGAGCGGTTGGTCCCGGTAGGCACATACCCGACGCGGACCGAGGCGGAGGTCGTCGAGGGCCTGCTCGCGTCGGCCGGGATTGCCGCGTCGATCAGGGCAGACGATGCCGGCGGCGCCTATCCGTTCGTCTTGTCGGGCGGGGCGCAGGTGCTCGTCGAGGAGGGCGACGCCGAAGCGGCCTCGCAACTGCTGGCGGAGCAGACTGACGAGGCCGGACCAGGGGAGGCTTGAGCATGGCCGATGTAGTGCTTTTTCACCACGCCCAGGGGCAGACCGAGGGATTTCAGGCGTTCGCCGACGAGCTGCGGGCCGCGGGGCACACCGTCCACACGCCGGATCTCTACGACGGGAAGACGTTCGCTTCGCTGGATGACGGGGTCGGCTACGCGCAGGAGGTCGGTTTCGGGACGATCCTCGAGCGCGGGGAACAGGCCGCAACCGACCTGCCGGCCGAGCTGGTCTACGCCGGCTTCTCGCTTGGCGTGATGCCCGCCCAGAAGCTCGCCCAGACGCGCCCGGGCGTCAAGGGAGCGCTCCTGTTCTCGGCCTGCTTCCCGGTCTCCGAGTTCGGGTCGTGGCCGCAGGGAGTCCCCGCGCAGATCCACATGATGGAAGGTGACGAGTGGGCGCAGGAAGACCTGCCCGCCGCGCGCGAGCTCGTCGAGACCGTCGACGGCGCGGAGCTGTTCCTGTACCCGGGTGACGGGCACCTGTTCGCGGACAGCAGCCTGCAGGACTACGACGAGGCCGCCGCCGCGCTGCTCCGCGAGCGCACGCTCGCGTTCCTGTCAGCCGTCGACTAGCTGAGCCTACTCGCGCCGTGCCTCGGCGACCGCCGTTCGGATACGGGCAGCGCCGTCGGAGAGGATCAGCTCGCCGTGCGGGATGATCACCCGCTCGATCGGGAGGTCGGCGAGGGCTTCGAGGGCGGGCAGCAGGCGAACGGGGTCGGCTTCGTCGACGAAGATGTGGAGCCGGCCGCCGGTCCCGCTGAGGACGTCGCCGCTGACGAGCGTCGCGTGCTCGCGGATGAAGAAGACGACCTGGTCAGGCTCGCCGTCGAGCTCGATCGCCTCGACGCCCGGAGGTAGCTCGTCCGTCGTCGCCGGATTCGGGCGCTTGCGCCACGCAGCGTGCGACGGCGCCCACACGGACGCGCCGTAGCGCTCGACGAAGTCCGCGGTGCCTCGGTAGTGGGCACCCTGCGTGAGGAGCACGCGCACGGGCTTCCCTTCCGGGTCGAAGCTGTCGTCGGGCGGCAGGAACGGGTCGATCAAGGCGATCTCGTCGCCGGTGTCGTAGCGGACGACCGGAACCTCCTGCGGCCAGTCCTCGCCCGGCTCCCAGTCCGGGTGCGGCGAGAACCACCAGGAGAGCTCGCTCACGAGGCGTTACGACGAGGCGAGCGAGGCGGGGCGCTGCGGCTCGGCGGTACTCGACGTCGTAGCCGAGCCTCCGCGGGACCGCGAGCAGCGCGTCGAGGTCGAGGTCGATGCGGGCGCCGGCCTTCTGGGTGACCTCGTCCTCGATCGGCAGGTCGAAGTCGTCCGCGCCGTAGTCGAGGGCGCGGAACGCCTCCTCGTTCTGCGTCAGCACCGAGGTGCGGATGTGCTCGACGTTGTCGAGGAAGATCCGCGAGAGCGCGATGTGCCGCCAGTACTCCTGCGGCGAGATCTCGCGCCCGCCGAACGCCGTGCCGTACGGCTTGTACGTCCAGCAGAGGAACGAGAAGAGCCCGCCGACCTCGTCCTGGAAGTCGCGCGTCCGCTGCAGGTGCTCGAGCCGCTCGTCGATCGTCTCGTCGAAGCCGATCACCATCGTCGCCGTGGTCTTGAGGCCGGCCTCGACGATCGCGCGCTGGGCCTCGAAGTAGTCGGCGACGGTGTACTTCCACTTCGCATGCCGTGCGCGGAAGTCCTCGGTGAGGATCTCGCTGCCGCCGCCGGTGATCCAGTGCACGCCCGCGTCGCGCAGCCGCGTGGCCGCCTCGGCGTACGAGATGCGCGCGCGGTCGGCGAGGAACACGAACTCGGCCACGGTGAGCGCGTAGAACTCGACCCGCTCCCCGTAGCGCTCGCGCACCGACGCGAACAGGTCGCAGTAGTAGTCGAGCGGCAGGCGCGGGTTGAAGCCGCCGTTGAAGCCGACGAGGTCGCCGCCGACGTCGAGCAGCTCGTCGATCTTGGCGAACACGTCCTCGCGCGTGAGCACGTAGCCGCCGTCCTGGTTCGGCAGGACGTAGAACGCGCAGTAGTCGCACTGGGCCACGCAGACGTTCGTGTAGTTGATGATCCGCATGACCATGTAGGTCGCGTGGTTCGGCTCGTGGTAGCGCGCGCGAACCTCCTGCGCGAGCCGCTTCAGCTCCTCGTCGGACGCCTCGTGCCAGAGGGTCCGGGCCTCGTCGACGGTGATGCGACTCACAGGACGTCCATGAAGGAGCTGACCGAGAAGACCGCCTTGCCCACGCCCGGCTCGCCGTAGCCCGGCGGCGGCTCGAGCCCGTGCCGCGCGAGCGCGTCGCGGTAGGCCTCGAGCAGGCGCACGTGGTACTCGAGCGGCGCGCCGTCCGGGTTGTCGCGGCCGAGCGGCGTCGTCGGCTCGGGGCACCAGGTCGTGAACCGCGGCGTGACGCCGTGGCTCATGAAGTAGTCGAGCCCCTCGACGGTGGAGGCGATCGCCTCGTCGATCGTCTCGAACCCGAACGGCCTCGCCAGCTCGACGCCGGCGACGAAGTTCGGGATCACGTTGGGCGGCCCGAAGACCTCGGCCGCGTCGAGGATCCGGCGGTGCCACTCCTCGCGGCCGACGTAGCGCTCCTTGCCCGGCGAGATCAGCGAGAAGAGCCGCTTGTCCCAGACCTCGTAGTTCGGGTGGTAGATCGAGATCCCATAGTCCTTGAAGCGCTGCGCGTCGGCCTTCGGCAGCGCCTGCGCGACGACCTTGCCGATCCAGCGGCCGGGGAAGCGCTCCTCGATCGCCTGCGCGTAGCGGCCGTAGAAGTCGGCCTCCGCGAGGCCGTCGACGGTCGAGGTGACGGAGCCGCCGGTGAGCGTGTACGCGTGCGTCGCGCCCTCGTCGTGGCGGTCGATCAGCTCGAGCGCCTCGAGCACGTCCTCGACCGGCTTCACCCCGGTGTACGGGCGGCCGGCCTTCTTGTGCTGGCGCCAGTTGTGGTTGATGTCGCAGAAGCCGCACTCCTCGTGCGCGCCGAAGTACTGGCAGAGGCGCAGCACGGTGAGGTAGATCAGGTAGCCCCACTCGATCGTCGGCGCGGTCTCCATCACCGTCTTGCCGTTGGAGAGCGTGTGCCGGTAGTACTCGGGCATCGGCAGCGTGGCGACCTCGGCGAGGTCGCGGCCGTCGAGCGAGAGACGGAGCCCGCCGTCCACGCGCGAGACGCGGTACGGGCGAGGTCGGGTTGACGCGGACGGAGACGATCGTCCGCCGCAGGTCGTGTGGCCCACCGGTCAGCGCGATCTCCTCGGGCGGCCGCTGCGTCGCCGCGGCGCCGAGCTCGGTCAGCGGCTTCTGGTCGAACGAGAAGATGAAGTAGGACTTCGGCTTGACCGAGCCGTCGAGGTTGTCCGTCAGCGCCGCGTCGTCGAAGGCCATCCCCGTGCGGAGCAGATCCTCCTTGAGCACCGCCTCCGGGGGCACCCCCGGATAGCGCGAGATCAGCTCCTCTACGAGCCCCGTGCGAGTGTCGACGGTCGCGCTCACAGATGGAACCTACCCCCGCCCGGCCCCAAACGCTTCATTTACAGACTTCCGCTACCGTGGGCCGGGGTCGTGAACCGCCTAGTCGTCATTGCCGCCCTGCTGGTGGGTCTGGCCGCGGCCGTCTCAGCGCCCGCTGAAGCCGCCACGCAGGTTCTCATGCCCGGCGTCACCTACTCGCGCCAGGTGCAGTTCACCGCGCACGGGCCCGTGGTCATCAACGTCATGACCGCGCCGAAGCCCGGCGGGCTCTACTCGCTCAAGCCGGTGCTCGCCAACGGGACGATCCTCGGGCGCCAGCGCGTGACCGCGATGCAGAAGGCGATCTCGTCGACCACCACCGTCGCAGGCGTGAACGGCGACCTCTTCAACTGGAAGGACGGGCATCCCAGCGGCTTCGTCCTGCAGGACGGCGTGATCAAGAGCCCGCCGATCAAGACGCGCTCGAGCATCGGCATCTCGTCGACCGGAACGCTGAACGTCGCGCGGGTCGCGCTCTACGGCTACTGGCAGGGGCTCGGCAGCAGGCGGACGGTGTCGGTGAACCGGACGCCGATGGGCGAAGGCTCGACGCTGTACACGCCGGCTTGGGGTACGAAGACGCCGGTCGTGGCCGGCTCGACCGAGGCCGTGTTCGACGACTTTCCACCCGCGACGAGCGGAGGCGAGCTCGACGGGACCGTGACCGCGCAGGCCACCGGCGGCGGCACGCCGATCCCGCCGAACGGCGCGGTGCTCCTCTCGGTCGGGACGCAGGCGCCGAAGCTCGCAGCCGAGGCGACGCCGGGCACGCCGGTTCGCATCCAGCTCGTCCTGACGCCCGACTGGCCGTCGGCAGGGATCGCGGACGCGCTCGGCGGCGGGCCTGTGATCGTCCGGAACGGCAAGGCGGTCTACACCGCGGGCGAGGACTTCCTTCCTTCACAGCTCGGCCCGCGAGATCCGCGCACCGGCGTGGGCCAGCGCAAGGACGGGAAGATCGTGCTGGTCGCCGTCGACGGGCGCCGGAGCGGCTACAGCGTCGGCCTGACGAACTTCGAGCTCGCCCAGGCGCTCGTTCGGCTGGGCGCCGTCACCGGCTCGGCCCTGGACGCCGGCGGCTCGACGACGATGGCGTTCGACGGCAAGCTGCTGAACCGCCCCTCCGACAAGGGCGGCGAGCGGGCGGTCAAGGAGATGCTCGCGGTCATGTACGCCGGCGTGTACGCGCCGCCTCCAACGCTCCCGGTGATCTCGCCGAACGGTGACGGGAAGAACGAGAAGCAGACGCTCTCGTTCAAGCTCGTCCGCCCCTCGACAGTGACCGCGAACCTGATCGACCCGACCGGGAAGAGCGTGTACAGCCTCTCCGGCGAGCGCGATCCGGGGATCTACAAGATCACGTGGCCGAGCAGCCCGAGCGCGAAACGGCAGGCGCAGGAGGCACTGG
>CAVVBZ010000030.1:0-107280 GCA_963746635.1 uncultured Actinomycetes bacterium
AGCGGAGATTCCGAAACGGCATAAGGAGCCGTAACGAAATAAAAAGAGATGTATAGGTTATTTCGTAACGGCTCCTAACCAGACGAAGGAGGCGAGCGATGCCGGATTCCAATGTGCAGGGCTGCAGCCAGGACCACGTGATCTACCCCCGAACTTCGAAGGGGGACCTGGAGAAAGGTATTCCCATCATCGCGCGGGCCGAAGGCGTGCGCATCTTCGACCAGCACGGCAAGGCCTACCTGGACCTCGTCTCGGGGTGGACCCGGCCGGTCCACATCGGCTACGGACGGAAGGAGATGGCCCAGGCGGTGGCCGACCAGATCCTGGCGATGCCGTACTACACCCCGATGCAGTTCGGCAATCCGCGCGCCGTCGAGCTGGCCGCCGTGCTGGCCGCGCTGGCGCCCGCGCCCATCGCCAACTTCCTGTTCGTGAGCAGCGGCTCCGAGGCGGTGGAGTCGGCCCTGAAGCTGGCCAAGCACTATCATCACTACCGGGGCGAGCGGGCGCGGTTCAAGATGGTCAGCCGTCGCGGAGCCTTTCACGGCGTGACGGGGGGCGCGCTGCGCGTGCTGGGGACGGTCCTCCCCATCCGGCAGATGATGGAGCCCCTTCCCCCAGGCACCATCTTCGCCGAGTCGCCCTACTGCTATCGCTGCCCCCTGCACCTCACCTATCCGGGCTGCGACCTCGCCTGCGCCCGGGACGTGGAGCGCCTCATCCAGTTCGAGGATCCGAGCCAGGTCATGGCCTTCATCGGCGAGCCGATCCAGCAGGCGTTCGGGGTCTGCGCGCCGCCGCCGGAATACTGGCCGATCATCCGAGAGATCTGCGACCGGTACGGGATCCTCCTGATCGTCGACGAGGTCATCTGCGGGTTCGGCCGCACGGGCACGTGGTTCGCCAGCGAGCACTTCGGGATCCGGCCGGACTTGATGACCATGGCCAAGGGAATCTCCAGCGGCTACGTGCCCATGGGGGCGGTGGGAGCCACGGACGCGGTCGTCCGGCCCGTGGAGATGTTCGCCAACCTGCAGACCTACATGAACCACCCGGTGGCGTGCGCCGCCTCGCTCACCAACATCGAGATCATCAAGCGCGAGCAGCTGGTCGAGAACTCGCGGCGGCAGGGCGAGTACTTCCTCGGCCGCCTCAAGGAGCTGGAGCGCCATCCCATCGTCGGCGAAGCGCGGGGCACCGGTCTGTGGGCGGCCCTGGAGCTCACGACGGACAAGGCCACCCATGCGCCGTTCCCGGCGGCGGGCCTCACCCGCCTCGTCGACCGGGCGCGGGAGCAGGGGATGATCATCAAGGCCATGAACATGGCGCTGGAGTTCGCCCCGCCGCTGATCATCGGCAAGGCGGACCTCGACGAAGCGGTGGCGATCCTCGACCGGTGCCTGACCGAGGAAGTGCGGGCGATGGGGCTCTCCTGAGCCCGCACGGCGGACCAGCACCCGTCGGCTGCCCGTCCGCGGAAACGAAGGAGGGATGAAAGAAGCATTACGCTTGACATCTGTTCCGGGTAGCTGGTATACCGCATGCCACCATACCAATCCATCCCGAGGGGCCCGCCATGGTCAGTCGAGACGATGCCTACGCCCCGCTGGCGCGCGAACCCAAACTCGCGGACCGCGCCACCCAGCAATTGCAGTCCCTCATCACGCGCCGCACATTCCAACCAGGCGACCGGCTTCCGTCCGAGCGCGAACTGGGCAGCCGTCTGGGCGTCAGCCGGACCGTGATCCGCGAGGCGCTACGCGCACTCTCGACGAAGGGACTCGTGGAGGTTCGGGACGGCGCCGGGGCATACGTGCGGGCCCCCTCCACCGACCTGGTTTCCGAGTTGCTCGGCATTTGCGTCTCGCATATGGAGACGGGGGACGTGACGTCCGGGCACATCCTCGAGATGCGTCGCATCCTGGAAATCGAGATGTCCGGGTTGGCGGCGGAACGTCGCGGGCCGGACGACCTGGCGGAACTGGAGCGGTTGCTCGGCCTGATGGCTCGGCCGGGAAGCAGTCGAGGAGACTGGGCGAAGATCGATTACGAGTTCCACGATCGCGTGGCGATCGCCAGTAAGAATCCCCTCTTTCCCATTGTGTTGCGTTCCATCTCCGAGGTGCTCATGCGCGCGCGGTTGCTCGGGGTGCGACTGCCCGACTACCAGGCGAAGGCACTGCACCATCACCGGAACGTCTACGAGGCGATTCGAGCCCGGTCTTCCGAGAAGGCCCGGGCCGCGATGGCCGGCCATCTGCGCGAAGCCGAGCAGACGATGCGGCGAGTGCTGGCGGGGGAAGCCGCGGAGCCGGATCCCAAGCGTGCCGATGCGCCGGAAGGGAAAGGCTCGCCGTTGCGGGTCGGAAAACCTCGGACGTCGGGCCGCGGACCGATCCCGCGCAACACGACGTGAGCGGTGATCTCGACTCGGGAGACGACATGAACACGCAGATTCAATTCCTGGGTCTCGGCGCCTTTCGGATCACACTTTCCGATGGTCGCGTTGTGATGATCGATCCTTGTCTCGAGCGTCTCAATCCCGTGAGTCCGGTCAAGGTCATGGATCTGGAGCGGGTGGACTTGCTCCTCGTCACGCACCTGGCGGGCGATCACCTCGGCGAGGCGGCCGACGTCGCGAAGCGGTTCCGTTGCCCGGTGGTCTGCGGGCCGGAGGTCAAGTACTTCCTCACGTGCCAGGGTGTGGACCCGAACCAGTTCCGCGTCCTGACCTGGAACGCGCAGACGAATCCGAACGGCATCCGGGTGCGCGCCGTCCCGAGCTTCCACGCCTCGGTCGGGCTCGCGCCGGACGGGAAATGGCTCTCGGGCGCCCCGATGGGCTTCATCCTGTACGCCTCCGATCGGTGCCGCATCTACCACTCGGGCGACACGGCGATCTTCAGTGACCTCCGATTGATCGGCGAGTTGTATCAACCCACCGTCGGACTCTTTTGTGCGGCCATGCAGACGCCCGAGTATTACGCGCAGCACGGGATGCCGGACTTCTACGGCAACGAGATGTCGGGCGAGGAGGGCGCGCTGGCGGCGCAATGGCTCAAGGTCGAGCACGCCATCTGCTGCCACTACCTCGACCCCGCCGACTCGGCGGACGTGCGGAAGTTCTTCGCGATCCTGGAAAGCCTGGAGGGACCGAAGCCTTACGCGCCCAAGGCGGGCGAGACGATCGTGATCCCTGAGTGATTTGTACCGCTCCCCAAGAGGAGGCAATCGTGCGGGACAATCGCGTCAAGCGGGCATTGCAGGGCGGCGGCATCTCGGTGGGCACCATGATGTTGGAGTTCGACACCTCGGGCATCCCTCGGATCGCTGCTGCCGCCGGCGCCGAGTTCGCCGTGTTCGACATGGAGCACACCGGCTGGAGTCTCGAGACCATCAAGCGCCTGATGGCCGCCTCGCGGGGGACGGACCTGGTTCCGATCGTCCGGCCGCCGGCCGGGCAGTACCATTTCGTGGCGCGCCTTCTCGACGTGGGCGCCATGGGTATCGTTATCCCCATGATGGAAAGTGCGTCGCAAGCCCAGGAGGCCGTGCGCTTCACCCGCTATCCCCCTGCGGGCTGCCGGGGCGCCGCCTTTAACGTGGCCCACGACGACTATCAACCGGGCGACGTCGCGGCAAAGATGCGGAGCGCCAACGAGGAGCGGCTCCTCGTCACGCTGATCGAGACCGCACAGGGGGTCGAGCGGGCGGACGAGATCGCGGCCGTGGACGGGGTGGATGTCCTCTGGATCGGGCAGTTTGACCTCACCAACTCCATGGGCATCCCCGGCCAGTTCACGCATCCCGACTTCCAGCGCGCCGTGGCCCGCGTGCTGGAGGCCTGCCAGCGGCACGGGAAGGCGGGCGGCTTCGGCAGCCTGGATGTGGCGGAGCTCCAAGCACGGCGCAAACAAGGATTCCGGTTCCTGGTGTACACCGCGGACGTCTGGATCTATCAGCAGGCCCTGCAGCAAGGACTCGCGGCCGTGCGCGACGTGCAATAGGATCGTCTGCGGGATTTCTTGCCCGGGAGACCAAGGGAAAGTGGTGCGCGAGTAACCCGGTGAAACCGTGACTCACCGCGAAAGGCGGTTCGTCGGGACGATGGTCGTCGAGTTCCCCAGGCCCGGGATCGACGGTTTGCGCACCAGACAGCCCTGACCCGTCAGGCGGAGAGAGTCGATGGATCCTTTCGACGTTGGTAAGTTCTGGAAGCCATGGCGAGCGCGCCCAACCACGTCTGTGGACTGCCTTGCCGTTCCACGGCGAGTACGCCGATCTGCTCCGAAATACCGAGACGCTCGCCTATCTGATCCGAAGCTACACGGTGCACGAGATGACCTGCGCCGGGCTGGGACATCCCGGGGGGAGTTTCAGCGAGGCCGAGTTCCTGGCGGTCCTGTACAACTACGCCCTACGCCATGATCCGCGCGATCCCAAGTGGGCGATGCGAGACGTCTTCTATCTCTCGAAGTGCCATGCCTGCCCGGGACACTACACGGTTCTGGCGCTGTTCGGGTACTTCCCGCTGACGGATCTCAAGGGCTACGGGTCCTGGGACTCTCACCTGGAATCTCACCCCGACTGGCTGCGGACGCCCGGGATCGAGATCAGCGGCGGCTCCTTGGGCCAGATTCCCGGCGTCGCGGTCGGCCGGGCGCTGGGAATGCGCCGGAACGGTCCCGATCACAATGACCGAACCGTCTACGTGCTGACGGGGGACGGCGAGTGCAATGAAGGATCGGTGTGGGAGGCGTTCATGGCGGCGTCCCACTACCGGTTGGACAATCTGGTCTTCGTGGTGGACTACAACAAGGTCCAGGCGAAGGGGTTTCTGAGTCAGGACATGAGCCTTGAACCGTTCGCGGACAAGCTGCGCGCCTTTGGTCTGGATGTCCATGAGGTGCGAAACGGCCACGACGTGTCCGAGCTCGTCAACCTGTTCACCCAGTTGCGCCAGTTGCGCCGTGGACGACCCATCGCGATCATCCTCAACACGGTCAAGGGGAAGAAGGTGTCCGAGTGCCAGTACAATCCCAACTGGCACACCTCGGCGCCGCGAGACGCCGCTGCCGCGGGCGCCTGGCTGCGCGAGTTGTGGGAGCAGGACGGCAAGCGTCTGGGGATCCCCGCGGAGCTTCCCGCCGCGCTGCACGCCGCCATCGAGATCGTCGGCCCGTTGCACGGCAATCCCGATCAGATCACCGATCGCCAGGCCTGAGGAGCCTGATCATGGCACAGTTCACGATCCCCGCCCGCGACAAGACGACCGAGATGCGATTCCAGATGGGCTACGCGCTTGCCGACCTGGCCGCCGAGCATCCACGGATCGTCGCCGTGGACGCCGACCTGCGGACCTCGTCCGGGCTCCACATCTTCGAGCACTTCCATCCCGACAAGCTCGTCAAGGTCGGCATCGCCGAGCAGAACCTGATGGCTATTTCAGCCGGCCTTTCGCAAGAGGGCTACATCCCGTTTCCGTGCACCTTCGATGCGTTCTGCCGCCGGTACATGGACCAACTCTATGTCACGGTGGCTTACGGGAATCTGAACGTGAAGGTGCTGGGGGCGTACGCCGGCCTGTTCACCGGCAAGGCGGGGGCGACCCACCAGAGCGATAAGGAGCTTGGCATCCTCCTGCGCATTCCGAACCTCACCGTCATCGAGCCGGGCTGCAACGACGAAATGGCGCAGGCGCTCCGCGTGGCCGTCGAAACCCCCGGGCCGTTCTATCTCCGGATCGTCCGGTGCGAGGTGGCGCAGAACGAGGTCGGCGACGGCTACCGCTTCCGACTTGGCAAGGGCGTGACGGTGGTGGATGACGGCGCAGACGCCGGGATCGTGTGCACCGGATACATGATCCGGACCGCCAAGGCGGCCGCGCGAAAGCTCAGGGACAAAGGCATCCGGGTCCGCGTGGATCATCATCCGTCGCTGAAGCCGTTCGACCGGGATCTGGTACGCGACCTGGCCGGGAAGGTGCCCGTCATCGTGACCGCGGAGAACCACTGTCGGAGCGGCGGCCTGTACTCGCTGGTGGCCGAGACCCTGGCTGCCACTGGCTGTGGCGTGCCGGTCGGCGCCATCGGGACCGACCCCGACGATTTCATCCACACCGGCCACGTCAACGACCTGCTCGACCACTATGAGATGACGTCGGAGCATGTCGTGCAGAAGGTGGTGGGACTGCTGACCGGCCGCGCGCGCTGACGACGCCGGCGATGGAGGGACCGATGAGCGACATGTTTCGGGTGGGCATCACCCCCGACTTCGATCGCCACGCCAAGGGACTGATCGATCCGATGCTGGCCGAGCGATTTGACGGTGTTCCGGGGCTGACCTACGAACGGCTCGCGGAGGCCGGTCCGACGGCGACACCGGCGCAGCTCCGGGATGTGGATGCGGTGATCAATATGGCCCTGAAGTTCGGCCCGGACAGCTTCACCGGGCACGACCGGCTGACGGTCATCGCGCGGTGGGGGGTTGGGTACGACATGATCGACGTGGACGCCTGCACGGCGAACGACGTTGCGCTCTGCATTACGCCGGACGGCGTGCGGCGCCCAGTGGCCGAGGCGGAGCTCACGATGCTGCTGGCCTTGTCGAAGGGGCTCAGGGCGAAGGATCGTGCGATTCGGGCCGGGACGTGGCGCGGAGCGGGTGTCGGCCTCGGTGTGTGCGTCCAGGGGCGGGTGGTCGGCACGGTCGGCCTCGGAAACATCGGAGCGGAGTTCGTCCGGCTGGTTCGCCCGCTCGGCCCCGGCCGCATCCTGGCCAAGTGACCCCTATGCGTCCGGCGCCGCCGCGGACGCACTTGGAGTGGAGCTGGTCGATCTTGCGACCCTGCTGCGCCAGTCCGACTTCGTCGTGATCAACTGCCTGCTGAACCGGGAGACCCGCCACCTGCTGGGCGCGCGCGAACTGGGACTGATGAAGCCCACGGCGTTCCTCGTGAACTGCGCGCGGGGCGGAATCATCGAGCCGCACGCGCTTCACGCCGCGCTGGCCGAGCGGCGCATCGCCGGGGCGGCGCTGGACGTCTTCGACCAGGAGCCGATCGACCCGGCCGATCCGCTCCTCTCGCTGGACAACGTGATCCTGGCGCCCCACGCCATCGCGTGGACCGAAGAGATCGTGCGGGACAACGCCATCGCCGACTGCGAGGCGTGTCTGGCGGTCTTCCGGGGGGAGATCCCGAAGCATATCGTGAACACCGCGGTTGTTGCGCGGGCCGGGTTCCAGGCCAAGCTGGCTCGATTACCGGCGCTGATCGCAGGAGGTGACGCATGCGGAGGCTGGTCGACGCGGTGAATCGCGGGGCAGAGATCGCAACGCAGGCCTGCTTGGGGGTCATGGTGATCATCGTCTTCACGCAGGTGATCTTCCGGTTCTTCATCCAACAGCCCCTCTCGTGGTCGGAGGAGGTCGCGCGCTACGTCTTCGTCGGCATCATCTGGATGGGGGCGGCGGTCGTCGTGCGAGAGAACGGCCACCCCGGGATGGATCTTCTGACCCGCAGCCTCCCTGCCGCGTGGCAGTGTGCGATCCAGATCGTCGTGAACCTCCTCGTCGCAGCCACCCTGGGGACGGTCGTCATCACCGGATTTCGACTCGTCTCGGCGAACATGACGCAGCCGTCGCCGGCCATGGAGTTGCCCATGGGGATCCCCTACGCCGCGATCCCCCTCTCGGCCGCGATCATGCTCATCAACCTCGTCTTCTACGTCTTCTTCCCCAAGAAGACAGGGAGCAAGTAGATGGGACTCTGGCTGCTGCTCGGATTCCTCGGTCTGATCGCGTTGAACATGCCCATCGCGCACGCCCTGACAGTCATCTGCGCCGCCGCCATCCTGATCCTCCCGGACATGCCGCTGGCCCTCATCCCCCAGCGGCTCTTCACCGGATCGGACGTCTTCATCCTGCTGGCCGTGCCGTTCTTCATCCTGGCCGGGCAGATCATGGAACAGGGGGGCGTGGCGCGGCGGGTGATCAACGTCGCGGACGACTGCACCCGGTTCGTCACGGGCGGTTTGGGTCACGTCACCGTCCTGGCCAACATGTTCTTCGCGGGCATCTCCGGTTCCGCAGTGGCGGACACCGCCGCCCTCGCCCCGCTCAGCATCCCGATGATGACCAAGGGGGGGTTCCCACGGGACTACGCCACCGCGCTCGTCGCGGTGGCTTCCGTGATCGGGATCATCATCCCGCCCAGCATCCCCATGGTGATCTACGGGATGGTCGCCTCCGAGTCGATCACCCGGCTCTTCCTGGGCGGCGTGATCCCCGGCATCCTCATCGGACTCTCGCTGATGAGCGTGAACTTCTACAAGGCCCGGAAGCACCGCTGGGGCAGCCGGCGGCCTTTCAGTCTGCCCGACCTGCTGTCCTCGCTCCGGGCCGGGATCCTTGCGCTGGTTATGCCCGGGATCATTGTGGGCGGCATCCTCTTCGGGATCTTCACGCCGACCGAGGCCGCCGTCGTGGCCGTGGTCTATGCGCTGGCGGTGGCGACCCTGGCTTTTCGGGATCTGCCGCTGTCGCGGCTGCCGAAGATTCTGCTGGATGCGGGCAAAAGCACGGCCGTGATCATGTATATCATCGCGGCGGCCGGGCTCTTCGCCTGGATCCTGACGTACCTCAAGCTTCACGTGCAAGTATACGAGATCATGACCTCGCTCACGTCCAACAAGACCGTGCTGCTGGTCCTGATCGTCGTGGTCTACCTCATCGCGGGCTTTGTGATGGACCTGGGGGCGAACATCATAATCCTCGTGCCGATCTTCATACCTCTGGTGCGGTACATCGGCATCGATATGACGCACTTCGGTCTCATCACCATCGTCGCACTGGCGGTCGGGCTGATCACTCCACCGGTGGCGGTCTGCACGATCGTGGCGGCGCAGATCGGCGGGGTCTCGATCGAACGCGTCTTCCGCGCCAGCTTCCCCCTGCTCGGCGCCATCCTGGTGGCGCTGGCGCTGATCATGTTCGTGCCCGCCACCGTTCTTTTCTTGCCGCAACTTCTGATGCGCTGAGCTGAGGGCGGGCAGCCGAGGGAGGGCGGCGGCTGCCGGGGAACCGCTGAGGGTCCGCCCGCCGGGGACGCCATTCAAGGAGGGAGCACCATGGTGAAGCGATGGACAGGATTGTGGGCGTTGGCAGCAGCGTTGACAGTTGGCCTCGTGCTCGCTGGTGCGGTCTGGGCCGGACAGCCCGCTGGCACCGGGGATGCGTGGGGTGAGAAGAACGTCACGGTGATCAAAGTGGGATCGACCGCGTCCGCCAACAACCACTACTGGGTTGGTATGCGGATCATGGGGCCGATCGTGGAGGAGATGACCAAAGGGCGCTACAAGTTCGAGAACTACCCGAGTTCGCAGTTGGGCGGGGAGCGGGATCTGGTCGAGGGTGTGAAACTCGGAACGATGAAGCTGACGATGACCTCGACGGGGCCCCTCTCGGCCTTCAACCCCATGATGAAGCTGATCGACCTGCCGTACCTGTTCACAAGCTCACAGCAGGCGTACAAGGTGCTAGACGGCCCGATCGGCCGCCAAATCCTAGACGAGTTCGACAAATCTGGCATCCACGCGCTGGTCTGGTACGAAAACGGTTTCCGCCAGCTCACCAACTCCAAGCGGGTGGTGAAGTCGCCCAGCGACCTTAAGGGACTGAAGATCCGCGTGATGGAGAGCCCGGTGATGGTGGATAGCCTGAACGCGATGGGGGCACAAGCCGTGGCCATGGCCTGGCCCGAGGTCTTCACCTCATTGCAGCAGGGCGTGCTCGATGGGCAGGAGAATCCGGCCATCAACCACCTGACCAACCGGACCGTAGAAGTGACGCCCTACGTCTCGATCAGCAATCACTTCTACAACCCGGCGGTTGTCATGGTGAACCTCGGGTGGTGGAAGAGCCTGAGTGACTTCGATCGCCAGGTCTTCCAGCGCGCCGCCGAGACCTCGCGGGACTATATGCGGTGGTGGAGCAACGTCAACAACGAGGCCGCGCTCCAAACGGCGGAGACGCAGTACAAGAACAAGATCGAGCGCAGCGTGGACATCGCCGCGTTCCAGAAGGCGGTCCAGCCGGTGTACGACAAGTACCTGAAGCAGATCCCGAACGGCGAAAGCATCGTGAAGCAGATTCGAGAGACGAAGTAAACATTCGCGACGACGCACGGGCCCGCGGGGCGTCCGGAGGGGCGCTCCGCGGGCCGAGTGTTGCCGGACCGAAGCCAGGTCAACCCCTCCGTGCCCACACTGGAAGGAGCCCTCATGCCACCGATTCGCCTGTGCCTCTTCGCGTCCACGCCGGATTTCCTGTCCCTGGGATTCCTGGTCAAGGTGTTGACCGGCACGCCGGAGGAACTGGGACGGACGGCGGTGGCGTGGGGATACGACGGCATCGAGTTCATGCCCGATCCGGAGCGCGTGCCCGATCCGGTCGCCTTCGAGAAGGCGCTGGCCGCGACGGGCGCCGTCATGCCGGTGGTGAATTCCGGCCGGATTGCCGCGCAGAAGCTTGCCCTCATCCATGAAGACCCCGAGATTCGTCGCCGGGCGCTCCGCGGCTTCAAGGCGATGCTCGACTTCGGCGGGTACTTCCGGAGCCGGGTCCACCTCGGCATCTGCCGCGGGAAGGGAATCCCGGGCGCCACCAAGGCCGAGATGGACCGGATGGCCGACGAGGTCTTCCGGGAGCTGGCCGCCCACGCCGAGCGGGTCGGGGCGACCATCCTGCTGGAGGCGGCCGAGGCCGAGCTGACCAACTACATCAACAATATGGACGAGGTGATGCGCTGGGTGGACCGGATCGGGAGCCCGGCCTTTGCGCCCATGCTGGATACCCATCAGCTCTACGGGGCCGAGCGCTCGATCGAGTCCGGGATCCGGGCGGCCCGCGGCCGGGCCCAGCACATCCACCTCTTCGAGCCGAGCCGCTACCCGCCGGGGGTCCTGGTGGGTAAGCCGGTCCTGGACTGGCCGCGCATCGCCCAGCTGCTCCGTGAGGAAGGCTGTCCCGCTTCGGCATCCGTGGTCATTGCCTCGGAGGGCGATCCCGAGCCCGTGGCGCGCACGTCGGCGAAATACCTCCGGCAGCTCTTTGCGGACTGAGCCGGATCGAATCGCCACAAGAACTGCCTGGACGGGCTCGGCGAGGAGACCGCGCCGCCGTCGGAGAAGCCGAAGCGCCCGCCGGTCAAGCGGACGGCGACCCGCGCGAAGAAGAAGGACGACGATGCGAAGCCGTAGCGTCCTGACCGGCCTGGCCGTCGCCGTCGGATCGGTCGCAGGCGTGCTGCACTTCCGCCGCCGCGCCGGGCGCCGGCGCGAGCGGGTCGAGCTCTATTTCCGCGACGGCTCGATGGTCTCGCTCGCAGCGGGCCAGCCCGGAGCCGACCGGTTGCTCGCGCACGCGCGCGAGCTGCTCGCGGCAACGCGCTGAGCATGGACCGAGACGAGCTCGCGGCCGCGCTGCGCGAGCACGCATACCTCGAGGGCGACTTCGTCCTCCGCTCGGGCCGCCGCTCGCGCTACTACCTCGACAAGTACCGCTTCGAGACGCGGCCCGACCTGCTCGGCCCGCTCGGCGAGCGGATCGCGGAGGCCGTTGAGGAGGTCGAGCCCGGTGCCGTGCGGCTCGCAGGGCCCGAGCTCGGCGCCGTCGCGCTCGCGGCGTCTGCCTCGCTCGCCTCCGGCCTCCCGTTCTTGATCGTCCGCAACGAGGCCAAGGGCTACGGGACCGGGAACCGGCTCGAGGGGGTCTTCGAAGAGGGTGAGCTCGCCTGTCTCGTGGAGGACGTCGTCACCTCGGGAGGAGCGGCGGTCGAGGCCGTCGAGGCGCTTCGCGAGGCCTCGCTGGAGGTCCGAAACGCCGTCTGCGTGGTCGATCGTGAGGAGGGCGGAACCGAGGCTCTCGCGAGTGTCGGCGTGCAACTGCGGCCGCTCTTCCGGGTCTCTGAACTCGTGGATGCGCGGAAAAGCGCCGCAAAACCGCATGGTTGAGCCGAAAGCGCGCAACTGTTAGGGTCTTTCGCTGGTCGCACACAAACCCGCAGGAGAGGAGCGGACGTGACGAAGCAAGAATTCGTGGATCACGTGGCGTCAAAAGCGAGCATGACGCGGAAGGAGGCTGCAGAGGCTGTCGACGCCGTGCTCGAGTCGGTCACCGACGTCCTCACGCAGCGCGGCGAGATCAACTTCACCGGCTTCGGGAAGTTCTCGACGCAGTTCCGGAAGGAGCGCCAGGGCGTCAACCCTCGGAACCCGACCGAGAAGGTGACGATCCCGGCGGCCACCGTGCCGAAGTTTTCTGCCGGCAGCTCGCTGAAGCAGGCCGTCAAGGCCGGCGGCGGAGGCGGCGGGGGCTACTAGAAACCCAGGCACCTCCCGGGGGATTCCCCCCAAAGGCTCGACGAGCCCCCTCCTTCCCGGTGGGGGCTCGTTTTGTTCTGGGGTAGTGCCCGGCCGCGGTCGGCGGTAGCCTCCGTGTCGTGAGCGCCGAGCCGGCCGTGGCAACCTCGTTGTTTCCGGACCGGGTGGCCGAGGCCGTCGAGCGGAAGCGCTCGCAACTCCTCGTCGGGCTCGACCCACGACCGGACCTGCTCCCCGTTGAGCTCGTCGGCGACTCGCAGTTCGATCACGCGGCGGCGGCGGACGGCTGCGCGCGGTTCTGTCGCGGCATCATCGACTCGGTGGCGCCGCACGTCGTCGGCGTCAAGCCGCAGCTCGCCTTCTTCGAGGCTCTCGGCTCGCCGGGAATCGAGGCCTTCGAGGACGTCTGCACCTACGCGCGCGCGGCGGGGCTGCTCGTCATCGCGGACGCCAAGCGCGGGGACATCGGCTCGACCTCGCGCGCCTACGCGGCCGCCTACCTGGAGCCGCGGGGCGAAGAGCCGCCGATCGCGGACGCGATGACTGTCAACCCGTACCTCGGCCGCGACTCGCTCGAGCCCTTCCTGGCCGCCTGCCGGCGGCACGGGGCGGGGCTCTTCTGCCTGGTCAAGACGTCGAACGAGGGGAGCGCCGACGTCCAGGATCTCGTCCTCTCGGACGGCCGGCCGCTCTGGCAGCAGGTGGCGCTGCTCGTGCACGAGCTCGGCGAGGAGCTCGTCGGCAGCCGCGGGCTCTCGAGCATCGGCGCGGTCGTCGGGGCGACGCACCCGCGGGCGATCGGCGAAGCCCGCCGGCTGATGCCGCAAGCGATGTTGCTCCTGCCCGGAGTCGGGGCGCAGGGCGCGACGCCTGCCGATCTGGCGCGGGCGTTCACGAGCGGTCCAGCGAGCGCGCTCCCGAGCGCGTCGCGCAGCGTGCTCTACGCCTTCCGCGCGAGCGGCGAGGACTGGCGCACGGCCGCGGCCTTCGAAGCGGCCCGCCTCCGGCGCGAGGTCTGGGCCGCCTCGGGCTGGTGAAGGCTTGTCACGCGGCTGGAAGGCCGAGTTCAAGCGGTACGGGGCGCCGGTCGCGTTCCTGGCCGCGGTGACGATCGCCGTCCTACTCGTCCGCGAAGGCCTGCAGACCAAGTCGGCTCCGTCGTCCACGGCGGTTGCGACCACATCGGCGGTCACGACGACCGGGCCAACCCGGCCGCGGTTCTACCGGCTGCGCTCCGGCGAGACGCTGAGCGACGTCGCGCTTCGCTTCGATATCACCGTCGACGCGCTGCTCGCGCTCAATCCGGGCGTTCAGCCGAACTCGCTGACGATCGGCCAACGGATCCGGGTGCGCTGACGCCTCAGCGTCCCGGCTAGAATCGCCGCCCCGTGATGCGCTCTCTGGTCGCCGCCGCCGCGACCCTCGCCCTCGCCGCCCCGGTCTTCGCCGCTCCGCCTCGTGTGACGGGCCACGCGTGGGTGGTCGAGAACGGCGCCACCGGCGAGGTGCTGCTCGCCCATGCGGCCGAGAAGCGCGTCGCCGTGGCGAGCATCACGAAGCTGATGACGGTCCTGCTCACGCTGGAGCACGCGCGGCTCGACTCCGTCGTCACCGTCAGCCCGGGGGCGGCCGAGGTCGGCGAGTCGAGCGCGAACCTGAACGCGGGCGACCGGCTGACCGTGCGTGAGCTGCTCGAGGCCGCGCTGATCGCGAGCGCGAACGACGCGGCCGACGCGCTGGCCTCGTACGTCGGCCACGGCAGCGAGGCGCGGTTCGTCGCGATGATGAACACGCGCGCCCGGCAGCTTGGTCTTCACGACACGCATTTCGTCAGGCCCGACGGGCTGGACGCGACCGGCCACGTCTCGAGCGCCCACGACGTCACCTTCCTCGCGCGCCTGCTGATGCGCCACCCGATCGTGCGGCAGATCGTGCGTCAGCGCGAGGCGAGCATCTCGGGCGGTCGGACGCTCCGCACGTGGAACGACCTGCTCTACAGCTACCCGGGGATCTTCGGCGTCAAGACAGGGCACACGGATGCCGCGGGTTGGTCGGAGGTCGCGGCCGCCCACCGCCGCGGGGTGTCGATCTACGCGACGCTGCTCGGGAGCCCTGACCGCGCGACCCGCAACGGCGATCTCGTGAAGCTGCTCGACTGGGGCTTCTCCCGCTACGTGCAGGTCGCTGCGGTCGGCCAGGGCCGCACCTACGCGACGGCCGACGTCGGTTACGGCCGCCGGCCGGTGGCCCTCGTCGCGGCGCGCTCGCTGGCGCCGATGGCGCGGGTCGGCGAACCGCTCGTCCGCCGCGTCGTCGCCCTGGACGCGGCCTCTTTGCCCCTGTCCCGGGGACAGACCCTGGGACAGGTCCGGATCTACCAGCGCGGTCGTCTGCTCGCGACAGCGCCGCTCGTCGCCGCCCGCGCCGCCGGTCGTCCAAGCGTCGCCGGCCGCGTCGGCTGGTACGCGACACGTACGCTGCACCACATGTGGGGGTGGATCACGTGATCGTCACGGTCACGATGAACGCCGCGATCGATCGGACGCTCACGGTCCCGAACTTCCAGCGCGGACAGCGGCACCGCGCGTCCGACGGGCTGACGCTTGCGGGCGGCAAGGGGATCAACATCGCCCGGGCGCTCAAGCTTCTCGGCGTCCCGGTCGTCGCCACCGGTCTTGCAGGCGGCCAGACGGGCACGCGGATCGTCGAGGCGCTGACCGGCGAGGCGATCCTGAACGACTTCGTCAGGATCGAGGGCGAGTCGCGCACGTCGACGGCGATCGTCGACCCGACCGGCGGCAGCTACACCGAGGTGAACGAGTGGGGCCCGCAGGTCGAGCCGGAGGAGCTGGAGACGCTGTTGGGGAAGCTCACGTACCTCTCGCGCGGCGCCGACTACGTGATCTTTGCCGGCTCGCTCCCGCGCGGCATCGACGACGCCTTCTACGCGGAGGCGATCAGGGAGCTCAACCGCCGTGGCGTGCTCACCGTGCTCGACTCAGAGGGCGAGCCGCTGCGACTCGGGACGCAGGCCGAGCCGTTTCTCGTCTCCCCGAACGAGCGCGAGGCGGAAGGGCTCGTCGGCCAGGAGTTCCACGACGACGACGACTTCCTGGCCGGGCTCGAGGCGATCGCCGAGCTCGGCGCCCGCAACGTGCTGATCACGCGCGAGTCCGGCTGCTGGGCGCTGCTCCGCTCGGAGCGCGAACCGCACCGCTACCGCGCGCTCGCCCCGCGGATGGACCCGGTCTCCGCGGTCGGCTCGGGAGACGTGCTGCTTGCGGGATTCGTGGCAGCCCGGCTCGAGGAGCGCTCCGACGAGGAGGCCCTGCGCGCCGCTGTGGCCGCGGGAGCCGCCTCGACGATGCAGATCGGAGCCGGCCGGTTCGAGCCGCGCGACGCGGGCCAGCTCGTCGCAGGCGTGAACGTGGGCGGGCTGGAGCCCGTCGCGGGCGAATAGCGCCCGGCATCGCAAGCGATGCCTTAAGGGCCGCCGCCTCAAGGGAAACCCCGCAGACGTCGATACAGAGACGGCGATGGATCGTCGGGCGCTGCCCGCGGCGCTTTCTGCGGCCGCACTTCTCGTCGCCGTACTCGGCATGACGCCGCTCGGCGGCGCAGCCATGCAGAAAGTCACGAGGGTCGCCCTCTACGCGAAGAACGCCGGCAAGGTGGGCGGGATCCGCGCGTCGAAGAAGCCCAAGGCCGGCAGGTTGTTCCCGCTCGGCAAGGGCGGAAGGTTTCCCAAGTCGGTGCTCCCGAACGGCGGCGTCGGGCCGGCCGGCGCAGAAGGCGCGCAAGGCCCGGCCGGGCCTGCCGGCCCGCAGGGTGCCCGAGGTTCACAGGGCTTCCCGGGCACGAAGGGCTCCACGGGCCCAGCCGGCCCGCAGGGGCCCGCCGGTCCGCAAGGCCCGATCGGGGCGCCCGGCGGCGTCGGCCCTCTGAACCTCAATCGCAACGGGGTTGCGCGGACGACGCTCAGCGCGAACTCGGCGTTCTCCTCGGCGGTCTCCGGCGCGGACGGCTACCCGCTCGTGGCCGTCTACGACACGACCGACAGCGATCTCAAGGTCGTCCATTGCGCGGACGTCGCCTGCGCCTCGTCCACGAGCACCGTAGTCGACTCGACCGGCAGCGTCGGCCGCTATCCGGCCGCCACGATCGGCGCCGACGGCCTGGGCCTGATCGGCTACATCGACGGCGGCAACGGCAACCTCAAGGTGGCGCACTGCACGAACCTGGCGTGCTCGACCTACGCGATCTCGACCGTCGACTCGTCGGGGAACGTCGGTGACGTTCAGACCTCGATCACCGTCGGCTCCGACGGGCTCGGGCTCATCAGCTACTTCGACGCCACGAACCTCGACCTCGATGTCGCGCACTGCTCGAACACGGCGTGTTCCGTCTCGACCACGACTGCCGTCGACAGCGGCGGAAACGTAGGACAGGCCGATTCGATCGCGATCGGCGTGGACGGTCTTCCCCTTGTCAGCTACCGCGACACGACGAACAACGATCTCAAGGTCGCGCACTGCACCACGCTCACGTGCTCGGCGGCCGTCACGACCACGGTCGACCCGTCTTTCGCGGTCGGCGCAGACAGCTCGCTCACGATCGGCTCGGACGGGCTCGGGCTGATCAGCTACTTCGACAACGCTAGCGCCGATCTCAAGGCCGCCCATTGCTCCAACGTCGCATGCACGAGCGCCACGACGAGCACGATCGACCCGGCGGCTCTTGTCGGCCAGTACACGTCGAACACCGTCGGCCCCGACGGTCTCGCCGTGATCAGCTACTACGACAACGGCAGCTCGAATCTCGATCTCAAGTTCGCCCACTGCGCGAATGTGACCTGCAGCTCGGCGACGACCACGACGGTCGACAAGCCCGGTGACGTCGGACAGAACACGTCGATCACGATCGGCGCAGACGGCCTGCCGTTCATTACGTACCGCGACATCTCGAGCAACTCGGTCGCGTCGGTGCACTGCCCGAACGCGTTCTGCGTTCCGTACTTCCGGCGCCGCTAGGCGACGGGCGGGCCCGCGGCCCTTCCGGCCGTGTCCGAGGGACAGTCCCCGGGACATGGCTAGCCGCGAAACCGGCTTGCCGTCCAGGCGCAGTGGTACGATCGCGTGCCAATTGAGAGACGGAAGTGAGCTGATTTTTAGGCCCAGGCACCCGGAAGGCGCCTGGGCCTCGGTGCTTAGAGGGGAGTAATCGCGTGCAGATCGAGATCGGCCTAGGCAAGAAAGCCCGCCAGGCGTACGGGTTCGACGACATCGCGATCGTGCCGTCCCGGCGCACCCGCGACCCGCAGGACGTCGACATCGGCTGGAAGCTCGGCCCGCACCTGCTCGAGCTGCCGCTGCTCGCCTCGGCGATGGACGGCGTCGTCTCTCCCGCGATCGCGGTCGAGGTCGGCAAGCTGGGCGGGCTCGGCGTGCTCAACCTCGAAGGGATCTTCACGCGCTACAAGGACGCCGACCGCCAGCTCGACAAGATCGCGAAACTGACCAAGGCGCGGGCAACGTCCGGGATGCAGGAGATCTACGCGAGGCCCGTCGACCCGAAGCTGATCGAGGCCCGCATCCGCGAGATCAAGGAGGGAGGCGTCCTGGCGGCCGGCTCGCTCACGCCGCAGCGCGTTCGCGACTACTACGAGGTCGCGCTCGACGCGGGCCTCGACGTCCTCGTCATCCAGGGCACGGTCGTCTCTGCCGAGCACGTCTCCTCGAACGGCCAGGCGCTCAACCTGAAGGAGTTCATCGCGGAGCTGCCGGTGCCCGCGCTCGTCGGCGGCTGCGCCTCCTACCAGACGGCGCTCCACCTGATGCGGACCGGGGCGGAGGGAGTGCTCGTCGGGGTCGGCCCCGGGCACGCGTGCACGACGCGAGGCGTCCTCGGCGTCGGCGTCCCGCAGGCGACGGCGATCGCCGACGCGGCGGCCGCACGTGTCCAGCACCTGCTCGAGACCGGGAAGTACGTGAACGTGATCGCCGACGGCGGCATGCGCACCGGCGGCGACATCGCGAAGGCGATCGCCTGCGGCGCCGACGCGGTCATGGTCGGCTCGCCGCTCGCGCGGGCCAAGGAGGCGCCCGGCCGCGGCTTCCACTGGGGCATGGCGACCTTCCACCCGACGCTGCCGCGCGGGGCGCGCGTGGCAGTCGAGCAGAACGCGACGCTCGAGGAGATCGTGATCGGCCCCGCGCGCGAGAACGACGGCACGCTCAACCTGATGGGCGCGCTGCGAACGTCGATGGCGACCTGCGGCTACGAGTCGATTCACGACTTCCAGAAGGCCGAGGTGATGCTCGCGCCGGCGATCAAGACCGAGGGCAAGTCGCTTCAGCAGGCCCAGCACATAGGGATGGGGTAGTGGGCGAGGTCGTCCCTCTTCCGGCAGCCGAGCCCGGGCCGGAGGAGCGCCCGGTCCTCGTTCTCGACCTCGGCGGCCAGTACGCGCAGCTGATCGCCCGCCGGGTGCGTGAGTGCCGGGTCTACTCGGAGCTTGTTTCGTACTCGATCTCGCCGGCCGAGGCTCGGGCCCGCAACCCCCGGGCGCTCGTGCTCTCCGGAGGGCCGGCCTCCGTCTACGCCGAGAACGCGCCGCATGTCGATCCGGGGCTGTTCGAGCTGGGCGTGCCGACGCTCGGGATCTGTTACGGGATGCAGCTGATGGCGCAGGAGCTCGGCGGGCAGGTCGAGCGGACCGGCGTCTCGGAGTTCGGGAAGACGGAGATCCGGGCCGAAGAGGAGAGCGAGCTCTTCGAAGGCCTGCCGCGAGAGCAGACGGGCTGGATGAGCCACCGCGACTCGGTGACCGCGCCACCCGCGGGCGCTCGGGTCACCGCCGGTTCGGCGGCCGCGCCGATCGCGGCCTTCGAGGACCCGCAGCGAAGGCTCTACGGCGTCCAGTTCCACCCCGAGGTCGTCCACACGCCGCACGGCACCGACCTCCTGAAGAACTTCCTCTACGCGGTGGCAGATGCGCCGCCCTCGTGGACGGCGGCGGCCGTGATCGAGGAGCAGGTGGAGCGGATCCGAGCGCAGGTCGGGACCGCGCGCGTGCTCTGCGCGCTGTCGGGCGGCGTCGACTCCGCGGTCGCTGCGCTGCTCGTGCACAAGGCGGTCGGCGACCAGCTCGTCTGCGTCTTCGTCGACCACGGGCTGCTGCGCCGCGACGAGGCGACTCAGGTCGTGGAGACCTTCGAGGGCCACTTCCACATCCCGCTCGTCCACGTCGAGGCACAGGAGCGGTTCCTCGCGCGGCTCAACGGTGTCGCCGACCCGGAGGAGAAGCGCAAGGCGGTCGGCGAGGAGTTCATCCGCGTCTTCGAGGCTGAGTCGAACCGCCTCGGCAAGATTCGCTACCTCGTCCAGGGCACGCTCTACTCGGACGTGATCGAGTCGGGCGGCGACGCGGCGGTCGCGGCGAAGATCAAGTCGCACCACAACGTTGGCGGGCTGCCCGAGGACATGGAGATGGAGCTCGTGGAGCCGCTGCGGCTCCTGTTCAAGGACGAGGTGCGGCGCGTCGGCGAGGAGCTCGGCCTGCCCGAGCAGATGGTCTGGCGCCAGCCGTTCCCGGGGCCGGGGCTCGCGATCCGGATCATCGGCGAGGTCACGCGCGAGCGCCTCGAGATCCTGCGCGCCGCCGACGCGATCCTGCTCGAGGAGGTCAGGCGCGCCGGTCTCTACCGCGAGCTCTGGCAGTCGTTCGCGGTCCTGCCTGCGATCCGCTCGGTCGGCGTCCAGGGCGACGAGCGAACCTACGGCTACCCCGTGGTGATCCGCGCCGTCACGAGCGACGACGCGATGACCGCCGACTGGGCCCGCCTGCCGTACGACCTGCTCGAGACGGTCTCGTCCCGGATCGTCAACGAGGTGCCGGCGGTCAACCGCGTGGTGCTCGACATCACGTCGAAGCCGCCCTCGACGATCGAGTGGGAGTAGCTGGAGCTAGCGCCGCGCGGCCGCGATCAGGCCCGCGGCAAGTCCGAACGCGCCGATGATCACGAACGGGCGCAGGTCGACGATCGGGCGGAACCTCGTCTCCGACCCGTGGATCTCGATGTAGCCGACCGGCCACGCGACCGCCCCGCCGCCACCGCCTTCGCCGCCACCCTCGGGAGCGTTTCCCGATCCGCCGCCGAAGCCCCAAGCGGCCCGCGCCACAGGGATCACTGTGATCTCGTCGCGCTCGACGGGGTCGCCGAACACGGTCGCCGCTCCGGCCCGTTTTCCGACACGGTCGGCGAGGCTTCCTACGAACGTCATCTCGGTCTCCACGGGAGCACCTCCTGCTCGCTGTTCCGGGAAGCCTTGCGGACCTGGCCTCAGCGCGCGGCGATCGCCGCCTGCGGATAGAACGCGCGCACCTGATCCGTGTACGTGGCCAACTGCGCGGCGAGCTCCGGGCTCGCGAGCTCGACGACGTTCTCGGCGTTCTTCTCGCCGGAGTGCGACAGGTTGAAGGAGCCCGCGAAGACGACGTCGTCCGCCACGACCAGCTTCGCGTGCATGAAGTCGTGGACGCTCCCGACCGGGTCCCACGGCTCCGAACGCTTGCCGGAGAACTGACCGCCGAGCACGCGCTCGAGCAGCGGCAGCTTCCAGGCGGCATTCGGCTCGGTGCGCCACTGTCGGACGACGTCGTCGACCTGCGTCGCGTCGACGCAGCCCGCGATGTCGCCGCGCCCGTCGGCGATCCGCTGCGCGAGGGTCGCCAGGATCGGCGCGGAGGTGATCACCGGCGAGCAGATGCGAATGCGTTCCGCGTGGCCGATCTTCTTCGCGATCCGGTGGGTGAGCGCGTCGGCGAACCCGGGCGTGAACCACGGCCTGGCGCGGGTCTCACCGATCTCCACGGGCCGCGGCTCGGCGAAGCCGCTGCGCTCGACGTCGCCGGTCTTCCAGAGCTCCTCGAAGTCGAGCGTGAAGGCCTTCGCCAGCTCGGGCGAGTCGACGGTGACGATCACGTTCTCCTGCCGCGACCACGAGTCGTCGGTCCAGTTCATCGAGCCGGTCCAGACGGACTCGCCGTCGCGGACGACGAACTTGTGGTGCATCAGGTCGGGCACGCCCGCGATCGCCTTGGCGGGCACGCCGAGCGACGTGATCAGCGCAACGTCCGGTTCGGGTGGCGGCGGAACCGGGATCGGGTTCCCGTGGTCGACGTTGTAGATGATCCGGACGGCCACCCCTCGTTTCGCCGCGGCCTGGATCGCGCCGCCGACGACCTCGCGCGTCTCGGGCCCGAGGTTGAAGTCGTACTGCGCGAGATCGAGCGAACGCTGCGCGGGCTCGAGGAACTCCGCCACGAGCCGCGCGATGTCGAGCGGCTTCTGGCCGCCGTCCGTCAGAGTGTGGATCTGGATGGATGAGCTCATCGCGCGGCTCGCCGCGGTGACGATCGGCGAGACCTTCAACTTCTATCGTGACGGGTGCGGCGCCACGACGCGGCGGGAGCGGCTCGCGAAGCTATCTCGAGTCGCGGAGCGAGGCGCCGTTCCTGCTGGTAGGCGAGGCCGCGGGCTACCGCGGGGCGCGCGTCTCCGGCGTCCCTTTCACCTCGGAGCGGCAGCTGACCGGCACCGGTCCGGCCGAGGCAAGCGCGACCGTCGTGCGGCGCGTGCTCGCCGAGCTCGAGCTGGAGGAGGAGACGCTCTGCTGGAACGTCGTGCCGACGCATCCGCACCTCCCGGCGCAACCGGAGACGAACCGCCGCCCGACGCGCGCCGAGATCGACGATTCCGGGCCGTTCCTGCGCGAGCTCGCGCGCGGCCGCCGCGTGATCGCCGTGGGCCGGGTCGCGCAGGCCGTTCTCGGCGCTCCGTACGTTCGTCATCCCAGCCATGGCGGCGCCACGGATTTCAGGCGTGGGCTGCTACGATTCGCCGTCGGCGGGCGTGTTGTCCGCCACTTTTCTGTCACGAGATGAAGACCTGGAACGCAAAGCCGGGCGAGGTGGAGCGCCGCTGGTACCTCGTCGATGCTGAGGGCAAGACGCTCGGGCGTCTGGCTACGCAGATCGCCGACATGCTCCGCGGCAAGGGCAAGCCCGAGTACACGCCGCACGTCGACACGGGCGACTTCGTAGTCGTGGTGAACGCCGAGAAGATCGCCGTCACCGGCAAGAAGCTCGACGACAAGATGTACCACCGCCACTCCGGCTATCCGGGCGGGCTGCGCAGCCGCACGCTTCGCGAGGAGCTCCAGCGCCGGCCGACGGAGGTACTGCGCAAGGCGGTCAAGGGCATGCTCCCGCGGAACCGGCTTTCCCGGGCGCAGATCGGGAAGCTGAAGATCTACGTCGGGCCCGAGCACCCGCACGAGGCGCAGGCGCCGAGCGCGCTGGAGCTGAAGACATGAGACGCCGCTTGCGGTGTCGTCGTCAGGCCGGGCGGGCTTTGCTCGCACGGCCGTCTGAAATGATCGGTCGACACGTCGGAAGTCGAGAGGTCGGCGCGTGAGCACTGAGATCGCGCAGTACCGAGGCACCGGCAAGCGCAAGACGTCGGTCGCGCGCGTGATCCTGCGTCCCGGTGACGGCGCGACCTGGTTCAACGGGCGCGTGATCGAGGACTACTTCCCGCGCGCCGCCCATCGAGAACAGGCGCTTGCGCCGTTGAAGGTCGCCGGCGTCGAGGGGACGTTCGACATCCGCGTCCGCGTGCAGGGCGGCGGGCCGAGCGGCCAGGCAGGCGCTGTGCGTCACGGGATCGCGCGGGCGCTCGTCGACGCGGATCCCGAGCTGCGCGTGGCGCTCAAGCGGGCAGGCTTTCTCACGCGCGACGCACGGATCGTCGAGCGCAAGAAGGCCGGCCTGCACAAGGCGCGCAAGGCGCCGCAGTTCTCCAAGCGCTAGTTGCGCCGCTACTTCGGGACCGACGGGGTCCGGGGGGTCGTCGGCGACGACCTCACGGTCGAGCTCGTCGAGCGGCTCGGCAAGGCTGCGACGCTCTGGTCGGAAGGCGGCCGCGTCTTCGTCGGGCGCGACACACGCGCCTCGGGGCCCGAGCTCGAGGAGGCGTTTGCGCGAGGCGTCGTCGCGGGCGGCGGCAACGCTGTCCTCGCAGGCGTGCTCCCGACTCCGGCCGTCGCCCTGCTAGCACTCGACCTCGGCGCGGTCATCTCCGCGTCGCACAACCCGCCCGAGTACAACGGGGTCAAGCTCTTCGACCGTGAGGGCCAGAAGCTCACCGACGCTGCCGAGGAGGAGATCGAGGCGCTCTTCGACGCGCCCTCGGCGGGCACGACCGGGTCGATCGATCACGTCGGCGTCGCGACGGACAGCTACCTCGAGCACATCGTCGAGCGGTTCGGCTCGGACCTGTCGGGCTTCCGGCTCGTGGTCGATTGCGCGAACGGCGCCTACTCCGGGATCGCGCCGAAGGCGTTCGAGCAGCTCGGGGCGGACGTGACGGCGATCGGCTCCGAGCCCGACGGCATGAACATCAATGTCGGCTGCGGCGCGACCGACCTCGGAACTTTGCAACAGACTGTTACTAAGTCCGGGGCTGACCTGGGGATCGCGTTCGACGGTGACGGCGACCGGATGCTCGCGGTGGATGCGCGCGGCCAGGTTGTCGACGGCGATCAGATCATCGCGATCCTGATGCTCCACCTCCAGGTCGAGCTCGTCGCCGTGACGTCGATGACCAACCTCGGCCTGCACCGCCTCGCCGCCGAGCACGGGATCCGCGTCGTCACGACCGACGTCGGCGACCGCTACGTGCTCGAGGCTCTGCGTCGCGAGGGCGGGCTTCTCGGCGGCGAGCAGTCCGGGCACGTCATCTACCTGCGCGACCACGTCACCGGCGACGGCCTCGCCGCGGGGCTCCTTCTCTGCAACGCGCTCGAGGGCCGCACGCTCGAGGAGGCGGCCGCCGTGATGACGCGCTTTCCGCAGGCACGGGCCGACGTGCGCGTCGCCACCAAGGAGCTTCCCGAGAGCGTGACGGGCGAGATCGAGCGCCTGAACGCCGAACTGGCCGAAAATGGCCGCATTCTGGTGCGTCCGTCCGGTACGGAGCCCGTTATTCGCGTGCTCGTAGAAGCAGAATCTCGTGGGGAGGCGGAAAAGGCCTGTGCTAAGATCCGGTCTCTCGTGACACGAGAGCTCGGCTGACCGTCTCAGCGCTGGGGCGGGGGAAGCAGCCGGGCATTTCGCGTTCTTTAGGGAGGTTTCGCGTGTGCGGAATCATCGGCTACGTCGGGCGTAGGCCCTGTAAAGACCTATTGCTCCAGGGCCTCGAGCGGCTCGAGTACCGCGGCTACGACTCCGCCGGGCTGGCGCTGCGCGAGGACGAGCGCCTCGACTACGTCCGCGCTGTCGGGAACCTCCAGTTCCTGAAGGACGCGGCCGGGCCGAACGGCTCCCAGTCGACGACGGGGCTCGGCCACACGCGCTGGGCGACACACGGTGCGGTCACCGAGCAGAACGCCCACCCGCTGACCGGGTGTGACGACGGACGGCTCGCGATCGTCCTGAACGGGATCGTGGAGAACTTCCGCGAGCTCAAGGGCTCGCTCGAGGCCGAGGGACACACGTTCGGCACCGAGACCGACGCCGAGGTGGTCGTGCATCTGATCGAGCGCCACTACCAGGGCGACCTGGTGGAGGCCGTGCGCGCCGCGTACAGGGAGCTCGAAGGCCACTTCGCCTTCGTGGTCGTCCACCACGACCATCCGGGCGAGCTCGTCGGCGCGCGCATCCAGTGCCCGCTGCTCGTGGGCGTCGGCCAGGACGAGATGTTCCTCGCCTCGATGGCGGCGGCGTTCATCTCCGAAACGCGGTCGATCCAGCTGCTCGAGGACGGCGAGATCGTCGCGATCACCGAGAACGGGGCCCGTTTCATCGACGTCGAGGACGGCGAGGTCGAGCGCGAGGTGATCGAGGTCGACTGGGATCTCGAGGCCGCCGAGAAGAGCGGTTACGAGACGTTCATGCTGAAGGAGATCTACGAGCAACCCGAGGCAGTGGCGGAGACGCTCGGCGAGCGCGTGCGGCACGGACGGCTCGAGCTCGAGGAGCTCGGCCTCTCCGACGACGAGCTGCGCAGCCTGCGCCGGATCGTGATCCTCGCCTGCGGCACCGCGTACCACGCGGGCGTGGTCGGCCGCTACGTGATCGAGGAGTGGGCGCGGATCCCGGTCGAGCCGGACATCGCCAGCGAGTGGCGCTACCGCAACCCCGTCATCGGCCCGGACACGCTCGTCATTGGGATCTCGCAGTCCGGCGAGACGATCGACACGATCGCGGCGATGAAGCTCGCAAAAGAGAAGGGCGCTCACACCCTCGCGATCACGAACATGATGGGCTCGCAGCTCACGCGCGTCGTCGACTCGGTGATCTACACGCGCTGCGGGCTCGAGATCGGAGTGGCCGCCTCGAAGACGTTCACCGCCCAGGTCGCGCTACTCAACCTGATCGCGCTCAAGCTCGCGCAGGTGCGCGAGACACTTCCCCCTGACGAGTTCCGGTTCATCCTCGACGAGCTGCACGCGCTCCCCGAGAAGATGGCGGCCTTCCTCGACGGTCATCACCCGATCGACGAGATCGCGCAGCGCTACTACGACAAGCCCTTCTTCCTGTATCTGGGACGCCACATCGGCCTGCCCGTCTGCCTGGAGGGCGCGCTGAAGCTGAAGGAGATCGCCTACATCCCGACCGAGGCCTACTCGGCCGGCGAGATGAAGCACGGGCCGATCGCGCTCCTCGACGACGACACGCCGGTCGTCTGCGTGGCGACCGATTCGCACGTCTACGACAAGGTCGTCTCGAACATCCAGGAGACGAGGGCGCGCGGCGCGCACGTGATCGCGATCGCGACCGACGGCAACGAGGACATCCAGCACCACGCGGACGACGTGATCTACGTGCCGAGGACGCCCGCGTTCCTGCAGGCGGTGCTGGCCGTGCTCCCGCTCCAGCTGCTCGCCTACCGCATCGCCCGGCTGCGCGACCTGAACGTCGACCAGCCGCGCAACCTCGCGAAGACCGTCACCGTCGAGTAGCCGGCCTGGCCGCCGGGCGCCAGACCCGGCGTTATCGTCAACCCGGTGGGTGTCCTCGACGAGATCGGGCAGGGCCTCTGGAACGCGTTCCAGATGGCGTGGGAGGTCTGGTGGGCGCTCGTGCTCGGGTTCCTGCTCTCCGGGATCGTGCAGGCGTGGATCCCGCGGGAGCGCCTGGAGCGGGCGCTCGGCGGACAGGGCGCGAAGGCGCTGGGTCTCTCGACAGGCCTCGGCGCCGCCTCGTCCTCGTGCAGCTACGCAGCCGTGGGAATCGCGAAGTCGCTCTTCCAGAAGGGCGCGAGCCTCGCCGCCGTGATGGCGTTCCAGTTCGCCTCGACGAACCTCGTCTTCGAGATCGGGATCGTGATCTGGGTCTTCATCGGCTGGCAGTTCACGCTCGCCGAGTTCGTCGGCGGCCTGATCCTGATCGTGCTGATGTGGATCGGGATTCGCGTGCTCGTCTCGCGGCAGGCCGAGGAGCGGGCGCGTGAGCACGCCCTCGCGGCCGACACCGGCCACGTGCACCACACGGCCGGCGGCTCGAAGCTCTTGTCGCTCCAGGCCTGGACCGACGTCGCCAAGAACTTCCGCCACGACTGGAAGATGCTCTGGAAGGAGATCATCGCCGGCTTCCTGATCGCGGGCTTCGTCGCGCTGCTCCCGCAGGACTTCTTCAACAGCCTCTTCCTGACCGACCAGGGCGGCGCGGTACAGCTGATCGAGAACGTCCTCGTCGGCCCGCTCGTGGCCATACTCTCGTTCGTCTGCTCGGTCGGGAACATCCCGCTGGCGGCGGTGCTCTGGGCCGGAGGGATCTCGTTCTCCGGCGTGATCGCGTTCATCTACGCCGACCTGATCATCATCCCGCTGGTCCTGATCTACCAGCGCTACTACGGCCGGAAGATGGCCGCGCTCCTCGTCGGGATCATGTTCGGCGCGATCGTGGTCGCCGCGCTCGTCGTCGACGGGATCTTCAGCTGGGCCGGGCTGATCCCACAGACGCGGCCATCGGTCGACTCGGTCACGAGCCGGGGAATCTCGTGGAACTACACGACCGCGCTGAACATCCTCTTCACCCTCGTCGCGGCCGCGCTAGTCAGCGCTGACCATGCGCGGCTCAGAGCACGCGGGCCACGGCCACGCGCACGCGAGTCGCTGCGATGCCGACGTAGAAATGAGAGAGGCCGCTCGGACGGAGGCGGCCTCTCTCGGGTGAAGGAGGAGGTGCTTCTAGGTGCCCGGCTCGTGGTCGCCCACGTGCTTCGCCGGCACCTGCTCTACCTGGGCGAGGGAGAGGATTCGCGGCGCGCGGATCCGCACGGAGATCTTGTCGCCGACCTGGAGCTGGCTCGGGGAGATGACCTCCGGCACCTTGCCGTGCCAGAGCACGAACACGGTCCGGTTGCCGTAGCTGAACGACTGGTCGAGCGGCTGGCCGAGCATCGCCCGGAGGGCGCGCAGGTTGCCGTTCGAGATGTTCAACGAAACGTGACCGCCTGCCGCCGGGGCGTTGAGCTTGCCGACGAACAGCCAGAGCGGCTGGAGCGGGAAGTGTCCGTTCGGACCGCTGTCGGCGACCCGCCAGGCCGGCGTGGCCTCGATGTCGGCCAGCGGTGCCGGCCGAGGGGCCTTGATCTGGACCGTGACGCGATCGCCCTCGACGAGGTTCGACTCGGGGACGACGGTCGGGACGCCGTGCGTCCAGCGGAGGTACTGCGTGTTCGCGTCCACCGCGAACTGCTGATCCCTGCTCTTGCCGATCAGCTTCTTGATCGCAGCCTTGTTGCCGCCGTTCACGTGGACGGCCAGGCTCGACGAGCTACCGGCGTCGGCCAAGAGTCGCCCCTTGAACACGTAGTTGAAGTTCGCGCCGCTTCCTGCGGCGAGCGTGCTCGACGCTCCGACCGCGAGCACAGCCAGTGCCAGCAACGCGATCGGGAAGATGTGCTTTCTCATAACGGCTCCTTTTTCGTGACCGAGGAGGGTTGAGCGGATCGTCGCCCCGCGATGTCAAGCCGCTGTTACTCGGTCGTAAGGGAGTCGTTAGGCCCCGGTAAGGATCTAGTCCGCGTCGGGCTCGCGGCGCTGGCGCTTGACCTTGCTGCGGCGACGCTTTTGCTCCAGCCGGCGCTCGACGGCGGCTCTCGTCGGCTTCGTCGGCCGCCGCCTGCGGGGGACGCGGAGCGCCTCGCGCAACGCCTCGACGAGCCGCTCGATGGCGAGCTCGCGGTTGCGCCACTGGCTGCGCTCGTCCTGTGCGATCGCGCGGAGTACCGGGCCTGCCTGCCTGAGCACGCGCCTCTTCTGCGCGTCCGTCAGAGACGCGGACGCCTCGGCCTCGAAGATCGCCTCGACGCGGGTGTCGCTCTTCTGCGCGTGCTGGCCGCCGGGCCCGCTCGAGCGCGAGAAACGAAGCTCGATCTCCGAGCGGGGGATGGAGACCGACCGCGTTACCCGAATAGACTCGCCGTCCATGAGCGGGATTCTCCTCGACGTCGACGGGGTCTTGCATGTCTCGGGCCATCCGATCCTCGGCGGGGCGAAGGCGGTCTCGCGGCTGCGTGAGGCCGGCCACCAGCTTCGCTTCGTCACCAACAACACGACGCACTCCCGGCAGGCGCTCGCAGCGGAGATCCGCTCGTTCGGCGTCGAGCTCGACGACGAGGAGCTGCAGACGACGCCGATCGCCGCGGCGCATGCGCTCGCCGGCAAGCGCGTGCTCGCCCTGACGATGCCCGCGATCGTCGAGGACCTCCAGGGGCTCGAGCTCGTCGGCGAGGGCGCGGATGCCGTCCTCCTCGGGGGTGCGGACGAGAGCTTCGAGACGAACCGGGTCTTCAGCTACTACAACCTCGCACGCGCCTTCGCGGAGCTCCAGGACGGGGCCGAGCTCTACTGCCTCCACAAGAACCGCTGGTGGCAGACCTCGCGCGGCTCGCTGCTCGACGCCGGCGCGTTCGTGGCGGGGCTCGAGTACGCGGCCGAGACGGAGGCGACCGTGCTCGGCAAGCCGAGCCCCGCCTACTTCGGGGCGGCGCTCGACGTCCTCGACTACGAGCCGCAGCAGGCCTGGATGATCGGCGACGACGTCGAGGCCGACATCGCCGGAGCGGCCGCGTTCGGGCTCAAGACGGTGCTCGTCCGGACCGGGAAGTTCCGGGAGGAATTGCTCGACGAGGCGACCGTCAAGCCGAACGGCGTGATCGACTCGATCGCCGCGCTCCCGGACTGGCTCGAGTCCGCCTCCTAGGCTCACGTGCGAGTCGGCGTCGACCTGATCGAGATTCCGCGGATCGCGCGGGCGCTCGAGCGCCACCCGGGCTTCCGCGAGCGCTGCTTCACGGAAGCCGAGCGCGCCTACTGCGACAGCCGCCCGAATCCGCCGCAGCACTACGCGGCACGCTTTGCGGGCAAGGAGGCGATCGGCAAGGCGCTCGGCTCCGGAGTCCTCTTCACCTGGCGCGAGATCGAGATCGCCGGACGGCCGAAGCCCGGGGTGAACCTCTCGGGGCGGACGAGGGCCTGGGCCGAGCGGGTCGGAGCGGGGAAGATCGAGCTCTCGATGACTCACTCGCGCGAGCTGGCAGCCGCGGTCTGCGTCGTGTCGGATGCTTGAGCCGCTCTACACCGCGGCGGAGATGCGCTCGGCCGAGGCCGGGCACGACGTCGACGATCTGATGGCCCGCGCCGGGCGGGCCGTGGCCGAGGAGGCCATGCGGCGCTTCCCGGACGCGCTTCGCTTTGCCGCCGTGTGCGGTGGCGGCGCGAACGGCGGCGACGGGCGGATCGCGGTCGACGTGCTGCGCTCGGCCGGGCGTGAGGCGGAGGTGACCGACGACGTCGTCGGCGCCGACGTGATCCTCGACGCGCTCTTCGGGACCGGGTTCCAGGGCGAGCCGCGCGAGGACGCGGCGCGCAAGATCGAGGCGATCAACGCTGCGGGGGTGCCGGTCGTGGCCGTCGACCTGCCGTCGGGTGTGGACGCCTCGACGGGCGAGGTCGCGGGCGCCTGCGTCCGGGCGACGCAGACCGTGACCATGCACGGGCGCAAGGTCGGCCTCGAGGTCGCCCCCGGCCGTTTCCATGCGGGCGAGGTCGTGGTCGCCGACATCGGTCTCGAGCCCGCGGAGACCGAGCATGCGCTCGTCCGGCCCGAGATCCTCGGCCAGGTGCCGCGTCGGCGCGAGGAGCAGAACAAGTACACGGCCGGCACCGTGCTCGTCGTCGGCGGCTCGCGCGGGCTGACCGGGGCACCGTGCCTGGCCGCCGAGGCCGCCTTTCGCGCGGATGCGGGCTACGTCGCCGTCGCCGTGCCCGACTCGACGCTCCCGGTTTTCGAGCAGCGCCTGCTCGAGGCGGTGAAGCTCCCGTGCCCGGAGAAGGACGGCCGGATCTCGCTGCTCGCGCTCGATCCGATCGCCGAGTTCGCCGCGAAGGCGGGAGCCGTTGCGCTCGGCCCGGGGCTCGGGCGCGGGGAGGGGCCGAAGGAGCTCGTGAGCCGTCTGCTGGCCGAGCTCGCGGTGCCGGCCGTGGTCGACGCGGACGCGCTCTTCGGCCTCCAGCCGTTCGAGCGTGCCGCGCCGACCGTGCTCACGCCGCACGAGGGCGAGCTCGCGAGGCTGCTCGGCGAGGAGTCGCGCTGGATCGCGGCCCACCGCCTCGAGGCGGTGCGGCGAGGCGCGGAGCGGTTCGGGTGCACCTGCCTGCTCAAGGGCGCCGACACGCTGATCGCGGCTCCGGGCGAAGGCGTCCTGGTCTGCGCGCTCGGCACGCCCGCCCTGGCGACGGCTGGAAGCGGTGACGTCCTGACCGGGATCGTGGCGGCCTTCCTGGCGAAAGGGCTCGAGCCGCGCCTGGCCGCAGCAGCCGCCGCCGCCGCGCAGCAGCTCGCCTCGACGCTGATCCCGCAGGCAGGCGCGGTCGCGAGCGACGTGATCGGCGCGCTTCCGCTCGTGCTCTCCTGAGGGATGCGTTCGAATTGAGAGCAGTCGGTCCGACCGGTCGTTGCAGGCGGACGCAAGAGATTCAGACGGTCACACCGGCAAAGCCGGCATGGCCTCAAGAGGCATCGCAAGCGATGCCTTGGCGCGTGAGCAGGGTTCAGTTCGTCTGAACCGCTTGGTTCAGTACGACCGAACTGCGTGCTAGCGTCCCACCGTGACCGACGTCAACCCGTTCGTCTACTCGCGCCCGGTCGCTCCCGAGGACGTGCTCGACCGGGAGCCGGAGATCCAGCAGCTCCTGTCGCTCGCCGCCGGCGGCCACTACGTGCGCCTCTTCGCACCGCGGCGCTTCGGCAAGACGAGCCTGCTGCGGAAGACCCTCGCCGAGGCCGAGCGCACCGGCGAGCTCGTTCCGGTGCTGGTCGATCTCTACGGTGTCCTGAGCTACGCCGACGTCACCATCCGCATCGAGCGCGCCTACGCTCAGCTGCGCGGAACCGTCCGCAAGACGATCGAGAGCATCCTCCGCACGACGGGCCTCGGGCTCTCGCTCGGCGCTCCGGGCATCTCGGTCAAGCTCCAGCTCGAGCCACGGACCGATCCGTTGCCCGCCTTGCACGCGTTGCTCGATCTCCCGGAGCGCGTCGCCCAGCGCAGCGCCTCTCGCGTTCTCGTCGCCCTCGACGAGTTCCAGGACATCGCGAAGGTTCAGGACTTCGACAAGCTGCTGCGCAGCCACATCCAGCATCAGGGCGAGTCCGCGTCGTACATCTTCTGCGGCTCGGAGCCGGGGATGATGCGCGAGCTCTTCGACGTGAAGGGCCGGCCGCTCTACGGCCAGGCCGAGCCGCTGCGGCTCGGGCGCCTCGCGGATGCGGACGTGGCGCTGTACATCGGCGAGCGCTTCGCTCGCACCAAGCGGAACGCCGACGGTGTCCTCGACGCCCTGCTGGCGACCGCGCGCGGTCATCCTCAGCGGGCAATGCTGCTCGCTCATCGCCTCTGGGACGAGGTCGCGCCGGGAAAGGCCGCCGACGAGGACGAGTGGCAGACGGCGCTCTCACGGACGAGGAACCAGGTCGCGGCGGAGTTCGATGCGCTCTGGCGAGGCCTCGAGACGAACGAGCAGCGGGCGCTGCGGGCTCTGGCGCTCTTCCCGGAGGCGCCGTACGGGGCGCGTGCGCTCGGCGCGGTCGACCTGAAGAAGTCCGGCGCCCACTACGCGGTTCGCTCGCTCCTGGCGAAGGGCGAGCTGGAGGAGGACGACGGCGCGCACGGTCTTCGTCGACCCGCTCTTCGAGCTCTGGCTGCGCGACGTCCAGAGCGGGACACTCGGGACGGCCGATGCACCGGTCTGAGCTGACCGTCGACCTCGGCGCCGTCCGGCGCAACGCGCGCACGCTGCTGCGGGTGCTCGAGGGCGTCCAGCTGTGGGGAGTTGTGAAGGCGAACGCCTACGGCCATGGCGCGATCGACGTCGCAGGCGCACTCGTCGACGAGGGAGCGGGTGCGCTCTGCGTCGCGACGGTCGCCGAGGGGCTCGAGCTGCGCGCGGAGTTCTCGCTCGTGCGGATCCTCGTCATGGGCCCGACCTCGTCGAGCCGCGAGATCGCGGAGGCGCGCGAGGCGCGGCTCGAGCTGGCCGTGTGGGACGACGAAATCCCGGAGGGCGTGCGCGTGCACCTCAAGCTCGACACGGGCATGGGCCGCTGGGGGCTTTCCGAGCTGCCGAAGCCCTCGGCCGAGGTGGTCGGCCTGATGACCCACCTCGCGACTGCGGACAGCGATCCCGGCTTCGCCGAGCAGCAGGTCGAGCGCTTCCGCGCGGCGACCGAGCCCTACGCCGACCTGATGCGTCACGCGGCCAACAGCGCGGCTGCGCTGCGGCTCCCCGCGTCCCGCTTCGACGCAGCTCGCTGCGGGATCGCGCTCTACGGGCTCTCGCCTTTCGGCGAGGACCCGGCCGCGGACGGGCTCGAGCCCGCGCTCTCCTGGCGCAGCTATCCTGGCCCAGGTGAAGCGGCTCGAGGCCGGCGAGAGCACCGGTTACGGCCGCCGCTTCACGGCCGAGCGCCCGACCTGGATCGGGATCGTCCCGGTCGGCTACGCGGACGGCTTCCGGCGCGACCTGACCGGGACCGAGGTGCGGGTCGGCGGCGAGCCCCGGCGCGTGGTCGGGACCGTCTCGATGGACGCCTTCGCAGTCGAGCTCGAGCGGGAGGAGCCCGTCGGCGCCCCGGTCACGATCCTCGGCCACGGCGTGCTCGCGGAGGAACATGCGCGCGTGGCCGGGACGATCAACTACGAGCTCGTCTCGCGCATCGGCGCCGACCCGCGGCGGGCAAGGCGCGTGGTCGTCGATGGATGAGCTGGCCCGGGAGGTGCTGGCCGGCGAGGAGGCGTGGGTGGTCGGCGGGGCCGTTCGCGACGAGCTGCTCGGCCGCGAGCTGGTCGACCTCGACATCGCGGTCCGGGCACCCGAGCGCGCGGCCCGCGCCTATGCGAAGCGGTCGGGCGGCGCCCCGTTCCCGCTCTCGGAGCGGCACGGCGCGTGGCGCGTCGCGCTCGACGAAGGGCGGACGGTGGACTTCACGCCGCTGCCCGGGACGATCGAGGAGGATCTCGCGACGCGCGACTTCACGATCAACGCGATCGCGCGGCCGCTCGCGGGCGGCGAGCCCGTCGACCCGTTTCGGCGGGCACGACGATCTCCAGGCAGGCCGCCTGCGCGCGGTGCGGGCCTCGATCTTCGAAGACGACCCGTTGAGGCTGCTCCGGGCGGTGAGGCTCGAGGACGAGCTCGACGTGCGGATGGACGAGGAGACCGAGCGGCTCGTGCGCGAGCAGGCCGACCTGGTGACGCGGCCCGCAGGCGAGCGCGTGGTCGCGGAGTTGGGCCGGCTCTCGTCCGGGGGCTATCGTCGGCTCGACGAGCTGGGGCTGCTCGAGCGGCTCGGTGGCGAGATCACCGACCGGCTCGACCGCGTCGACTCGTCCGACTACCGGTTCGCGGCCGCGTTCGGCGAGGCGCTCGAGCGCTATCCGGTCTCGAACGAGCTTCGCCGCTACGCGCGCGCGCTTCTGCGCGCCGAGCGGCCGGCCGAGGACCCGCGCTCGATCCACCGCTTCCGCCGGGCGACCGAGCCGTGGGCGCTCGACGCGCTCGCCTTCGTCGGCGCTGCGGAGCTCGCTCCGGAGGTCGAGGAGGCGCGCCGCAGCGAGCCCGCCGAGCCGCTCCTGCGCGGAGACGAGCTCGACCTTCCGCCCGGGCCCGAGATCGGGCGCCTGCTGGCGGAGATCGAGGAGGAGCGCGCCGCGGGTACGATCGCCACGAAGGAGGAGGCGCTCGACTATGCAAGACGCCACACGGGAGCGGTTCGCGAGGACGGCTGAGCGCGTCGCTGAGCTCCAGGACGAGCGGGCGACCGAGCTCGAGGAGAAGGTCGTGCGCTTCGTTGCGCCCTCCGGCGACGAGCGGGCGCTCGACTCGGGCTGCGGCGCAGGTGCGCTGGCCTTCGCGCTCGCACCTCATGTGCGCGAGGTGGTCGGCGTGGACATCGTCCCGGAGCTGCTCGAGCAGGGCCGCCGGCGGGCGGAAGGGTTCCCGAACGTCTCCTTCGTCGAGGCCGACGCGACGAAGCTGCCGTTCGAGCTCGCCTCGTTCGACCTCGTCGGGACGATCAGGACGCTGCACCATGTCGCGCGGCCGGAGCTGGTCGTCGCGGAGCTGACGCGCGTGGTCGTGCCGGGCGGGCGCGTGCTCGTGATCGACCAGATCGCGCCGGTGGATCCGCTGGCCGCGGCCGAGCTGAACGCCTTCGAGCGCAGCCGCGACCCCTCGCACACCCGCGCGCTCTCCGACATCGACCTGCGCGGGCTGTTCGAGTCGAACGGCCTCGTGCTCAAGCGAGCCGAGACCGAGCCCGAGCCGCGCGATCTCGACACCTACCTCGACCTTGCCGGCTGCGAGGGCGAGCAACGCGAGCGGGCCCGAACTGCGGCCCCGCCGAACTACACGGCCGTCCTCGGCTGGTACCTGCTCGAGAAGCCCTAGGGCGTTACTTCCACTTGAGCGAGCAGCCCTGGGCCGGCGTCTCGCGGATCGCCGGCTCCTGGCCCGACAGCACGGCGTCGAGCGCGTCGCGCAGGTACTGCTGCTCGACCGCAGTCTCGTCGCGGGCGTCGTCGATCGCGCCGTGATAGGCGAGCCTGCGCTCGGCGTCGAAGAGGAAGACCTCGGGCGTGCGCTCGGCTCCGAGCGCGCGGGCGAGCGCCTGCGGCTCGTCGTAGAGGTAGTCGAACGTGAACCCGCGCGCGCTCGAGCGCGCCTGCATCTCCTCGAACGAGTCCTCGGGGTGGCTTGCCACGTCGTTCGAGCTGACCGCGACGACGCGCACGCCGCGCCCTTCGTAGTCGCGGGCGATCGCGATGAGCCGATCCTCCCAGGCCTGCACGTAGGGGCAGTGATTGCACGACTGGACGAGGACGAGCGCCTTCGCGTCGTCCGTACGAGTCCAGCGAGCGGTGGTTCTGCCCGTCCACGCCGGGCAGGTCGAACTGCGGTGCCTCCATGCCGAGCGTCAAGGTCACGCTAGAGCCTCCTCCAGTTGCTCGCGGGTCGGGACGGGCGAGACGCGCCCGTCGGGAAGATGGTAGATGCGGCAGTTGAGCGCGGGCCGCGCGTCGGCCCCGGCCGGATCGACGTCGCGGCCGTCCACGCGAATCGTCGGCGAGCCGGGAAAGTCGAGCCGCTCGGCCTCCTCCTGCGTCGTCACCTCGTGCGACCTCGACTGCGGCCTCGACGCCGCGCTTGCCGAGCACGTCGTCGCAGCAGCTCGCGCGCCTCCGGGTACGAGGGGCAGCCGCGCCAGTAGAGGAACTCGATCTTCAGCGCCGCCCGCTCCTAGCCGGCGCGAACGTGTCCCTCGAGGTGCTCGAAGGCCTGGTGAAGGGCCCTGCGCTCGCTCTCGTTGCTCGTGAACGCCTGCGCGAGCCGCCGCTCGCCTTCCGCGGAGAGGCGGAGGTGCGCGATCCGGCCGTCCGCCGTCGAGCGCTCGCGTTCGACGAGCCCGCTCTCCTCGGCGCGGGTGACGAGCTCCGTCACCGTGCTCTGCGCAAGCTGGAGGCGCTCGGAGAGCTCGGTGACCGTTGACTGCTCGCTCAGGTCGGGCGCGCCCTTGATCATCAGGAGGAGCAGGTAGCGCTGCGGTGTCAGGCGCGCCGCCTGGGCGTTCCGCTCGGTCGTGCGCAAGAACCGGCGCAGGGCGGCCCGAAACTCAGCTACCCGTGCCACCTCCTCGGCGCTCAACGGCCCCGCCATGCGGGGATTCTAGTCGCCCGCCGGTCGCACTCCGCGGCCTCCGGCCCTGGCGACCAGGCCGGGCGCCAGCACCTGGGCACAACGGCGCGATCCGGTAGATCCGCGGGACGAAGCACCTCGCGCCGGTCGTGCTCGACCGCGGCCACCACCCGCTCCGCGCGACCTCGTCGGGCTCGATCGACGAGCGAGCGCACGAAGCGGTTCGAGAAGCGCTTCCGCTGCGGGAAGCCCTCGCGTCTCGACGAATCCGGGCAGGACGGTGTGGACGCGGATCTCCCGAGGGCGCAGCTCGGCGCGAATCGCGCGCGAGAACGCGAGCTGGGCGTGCTTCGACGCCGTGTACGGGCCACCGGAGCCGGTCGGGACGGTGCCCGCGACCGAGACGATGTTGACCACGTCGCGAGGGCGCTGCCGCCTCGAGCGCCGGGCAGGAAGGCGCGCAGGCACCAGACGCCCCCGAGGTAGTTCGTCCGGGTCACCTCTTCGATCCGCTCGGCGCTCGCGCGCAGGAAGCCGCCTGCGCCCGGGAATGCCAGCGTTGTTCACGAGCAGCTCGAGCTCGGGGTGGCGCTCTCGGATCGCGGCGGCCGTGCGCTCGACCGCCTCGCGATCGCCGACGTCGCACGATCTCCCACTCGGCGCCGAGCTCCTCGGCGACCTCTCGCAGCCGCTCTTCGCCGCGCGCGATCAGGACGCAGTGCCAGCCGCCGCCGGCTCAGGGCTCGGGCGACCGCCGCGCCGATGCCGCTCGAGCCGCCGGTGACGACCGCTACCTGCGGCACACGCGGACGATCCGCCGCGCCTCGGCGCGTGCCCCTCGGCGGTCCCTCACGACCGCGAGGAGCACGTGGCGTCCGCGGTGCGCCTTCCCGGTCTTCCAGGTCGTCGCGTAGATGCCGGAGAACGCGCCCGGCTGGCGCTTGATCCGGTGGCCGCCGTCGAGGAACGTCACCGAGCGCACCGTCCTGGTCGATCCCGCCGAGACGACGAGCGTCTCCGACTTCGCGGCGCAGGCGTTTCGCTTCGGAAGCAGCCAGGTCAGCGACGGCCCGGCCACGCCGCGCACCTTGAACTGGCGGAAGGCCGTGTTCGGGAGGATGTTCTCGCCCGCCTGGTCGACGTTCTTCGACTCCTGGTAGTCGGAGGCGATCGCGGCCATGCGGGTCCTGCCGACCCCGATCTTCGGGGCGCCGTCGAGCGCCCAGACGACGAGCCCCGTGGACGGGTCGTAGAGCGCCGCGAGCAGGAGCACGTTCTTGTAGCCGATCACGAGCGAGAGCGGGTCGACGCCCGATCCCCGGTCGGTGACGATCGCGGCGAGCAGCGGCCGGCCCGCGCTCACGCGCCCGGTCAGGAAGTGGAGCTTCGGCGGCGTGACGTCGTTCCGCCAGAAGCGGAGCAGGTACGGCCCTTGCAGAGACTCGTCCGTGAAGGGATCGGCCCGCGAGTCGACGGCCACGAAGTAGCGGCCCTCGGGCGGGAAGGCGACTCCCGTGGCGCCGTTGTCGAACTCGTACTCGAACGTGAGCGAGTTCACGTTGAGCGGCGTGCCAGGGTAGCCCTGGACGTCGTCCTCGTTCAGCGAGCCGAGGAACCACGGCTCGACGAGCGCGCCGAGGCCGCTCGCGACCACGGCCGCGCCCACGTTCGCGGCGTGCCCGTTGACGTGGACGGCGTAGACGTGCTCGGCCCCGTCCTCGTGCATCCCCGGGCCGGTGTAGGTCGAGCGGCGGCCCGAAGGGATACGCGGGGTAGCGGTAGAGGTTGACGAAGTTCGTGCCCTTGCTCGTGTCGCCGATCTGGTCGCGCTTCACCTCGACGCGCGGGGCGCGAGCGATCTGCGGCAGCACGACGCCGAAGTAGTACGGGACACGCACGCGGTCGGCGCCGCGCTGCAGGACGACGAAGCCGAAGTCGTCGCCGCGCGGCGATCCTTGCGTCGCCGAGGCGACGATCGGCACGTCGACCGTGCCGCCGGGTGCGACCGAGACGAGCGACGCGCCCGGAGTGACCGATGCGCCCGGGCTCGCCGCCTGGGCGTCGATCGAGACCGACCACGTCCCCGAACCTCCGCCGGCGTCGGTGAGCGAGAGCAGCAGCGCGCGGCGGGCGTTGCCCTGCGTGGTGTCGAGGAACCCGTACGAGAGCGAGACGGGGTCGGTGAACAGCTTCGGGTCGGTCGGCGGCGGCGACGTTGACGAGCCCGCTGCCCTCGAGGAGCACCGAGGCCTCGTGCGTCCGCGCGGTGTCCGCCCACGCGGGCCCTGCCGAGGACATCAGCGCCGACTTCACCTGCGCGCGGCGTCCAGGCCGGGTGCTGCTGCAGCAGCAGCGCGGCCGCGCCGGCGACGTGCGGGGTGGCCATGCTCGTACCGTCGAAGACGGCGAACGGCTCGCCGATCGACTGCCTGACCGTCGACGAGAGGATCTGGCTGCCGGGCGCGGCGAGGTCGGGCTTGAGCATGTGGTCGTAGTTCGTCGGCCCGGCCGAGGAGAAGCTCGTCACGACCCCGCTGCGGCCCGTCTGGACCTCGTGGAAGTTCTGGTCGGACGAGACGTGGAAGGTCGCCGTGCCGCCGTGCGCGTCCATGAAGGCGCGCAGGTTCGCGCCGTCGAGGTCGGCGATCATGCCGCTTCGGCACCGAGAGCGCGAACGGGATGAAGTTCGCCTCTCCGGAGCGGTTGTCGACGAGGATCATCCCGCTGCCGCCCGCCCGCGCGGACGCGCTCGGCCTTCGAGTCGAAGGTGCAGCCGCCGCGCGAGACGAGCGCGATCCGGTTCGTGATCGACCCCGGGGCCAGCGTCGAGCGCGTCTCGTCGTTCGGGTCGAAGCCGGGGGGCGCGCAGAGGTGGCGGTCGACCGGCTGCAGGTTCGTGCCGGTGATCGTTCCGATGTCGACGAGCGTCTGCTCGGCCTGCCACGAGGGCGGCACCTCGACGTTGAAGGAGAACGGGACGTGCTGGAGGCTCGCGGGCGCGCCCGCCGCCGTCACCGTCAGCTCCGGCCCGAAGACGTGGAGGTTCGAGACGGCCGCGACCGAGATCGCGTCGGGCGCGTTGCTCGGCGAGCCGATCGAGCCGAGGCCGAACTCGTCGCGGTCGTTCCCCGCGGCGATCACCGGGACGACGCCCGCAGCGGCGACGTTGTCGGTCGCCTCGATCAGCGCGTCGCTGGCCGGGTTCGCCTCGGGCCCGCCGCCGGAGAAGTTGATCACGTCCATCCCGTCGTTCACGGCCGACTCGAAGGCCTGCACGATCTGGGGCGTGAACGCGTCGAGTCCGCCCGTGAGCGTGGGCGCGTTGAAGACGCGGTAGTTGCCGAGCCACGCGCGCGGGGCGATACCCGAGAGACCGGTCACCTGCGGATGGTCGGGCCCGGCAGGCGCGATGCGTTCCCGCGACGCCGGCCGCGATCCCGGCGACGTGCGTGCCGTGGAACGAGTCCGGGCGGTAGAGCGGGAGCCTGCCCTGCTTGCCCGAGCCCGGGCCGGGAAAGGCGCGGGCGACGATCACCTTCGGCGTCGTGTAGCTGCTCTGGCCCTTCGGGAAGCCGGCCGGGTACGAGAACCCGGTCGGGTCGAAGAACGCGTTGGCCTGGTCGACGCCGTCGTCGACGACGCCGATCTTCACGCCCTGGCCCCGTCCTCCGGTGTTCGCCCAGAAGGTGTCGGCGTGGATGACGGACGGGCTCTTGTTCGTGTCGAGGTGGTAGCCGAGGCTCGGGTAGATCCTGCGGACGCGCCGAGACGCGGCCGAGCGCGGGCAGGGCGCGGTACGGGAGTCGCAGCGCGAAGCCGTCGAGCACGACCCGGTAGCGCTGCGCGATGCTGCGCCGTGGGGATCGCGCGGCGGATCTGCGCGGCGGCCAGCGTCTGCGCCCGAGCGAGCCGGGCGAGGTAGGCGCGCGAGGTGGCGCTCGAGGTGTTCAGCCTCCGCTGCGCGTTGAAGGCGATCAGCCCGCGGCCGTAGGCGGCCGCGAGCGGCGGCAGGCGCAGGTCGACGAGCACCGTCACGCGTCCCGGAGGCGTGACCGGCCGGGATGCGGATCACGCCGTGGCGGATCCGCGGCAGCGTCGCGGTCGCCGGCGCGCGGCAGGCGAATCGGCCGCAGCTGGGCGGTCGCGGACGCGGCAGTGACGAGGACGAGCGCCGCCGAGAGAACGAGGATTAGTGGGCGGCGCAAGGACTCTCAGGGTATCGGAACGGCAGGACCGCCAAGTATCGGCAGCGAGCGCGCGGCTGAACGGCGAGCGCTGCGCGCCAGTTCCAGGCCCGTAGACTCGCGCGTCGTGGAAGGCTCCTTCGCCGGAAAGCGCGGTCTCGTCCTCGGCGTTGCGAACCGCCGCTCGATCGCCTGGGCGATCGCAAGCCGGCTCGCGCGAGGGCGGCGCGGAGCTCGCCTTCACCTACCAGGGCGAGCGGATCGAGAAGAACGTCCGCGAGCTCGCGGAGTCGGTCGGCTCGCCGCTCGTCACCGCGTGCGACGTCCGCTCCGACGAGGATCTCGAGCGCGTCTTCGGCGAGGTCGGCGAGGCCTTCGACGGCGGGCTCGACCTGCTGGTCCACTCGGTCGCGTTCGCGGCCGCGGAGGATCTCGAGGGCCGCTTCACGGACACGCCGCGCGACCGCTTCTGGCTCGCGCTCGACGTCTCCGCCTACTCGCTCGTCGCCTGCGTCGCGCCTGGCCGAGCCGCTGATGGAGGCGCGCGGCGGCGGCTCGATCCTGACCATGACGTACCTCGGCGGCGAGCGCGCCGTGCCGCACTACAACGTGATGGGCGTCGCCAAGGCCACCCTGGACTCGTCCGTGCGCTACCTCGCCTGGGACCTCGGCCAGAAGAACATCCGCGTCAACGCCGTCTCGGCCGGGCCGGTGCGCACGCTGGCCGCGCGCTCGATCGCGGGCTTCCCGACGATGGAGGCGATCGTCGAGGAGCGCTCGCCGCTGCACCGGCCGATCGAGGCAGACGACGTGGGCGCCGCGGCCGCGTACCTGCTCTCCGACGACGCCCACAACGTCACCGGGACGACGCTCTACGTCGACTCCGGGTACCACTCGATGGGCATGTAGCAAGTCCGACGTGATGCAGTGGCACGTGCCGACGCTCCCCGACGTGCTCGACGCCAGGCGCCGTATCTCCCCGCATCTGCGCCCGACGCCGCTCTACGGCTACCCCGCGCTGGAGGAGCTGCTCGGCGCCGAGGTCTTTGTCAAGCACGAGAACCACCTTCCGACAGGTGCCTTCAAGGTCCGGGGTGGAGTCAACCTGGTCGCACAGCTCGATCCCGACGAGCGCGAGCGGGGAGTGATCGCGGCCTCGACCGGGAATCACGGCCAGTCGATCGCCTACGCCGCCCGCCTGTTCGGCGTTCGGGCCACGATCTGCGTCCCCGAGGAGGCGAACCCGGTCAAGGTCGCGTCGATGCGCGGCCTCGGCGCCGAGATCGTCTTCCACGGGCGCGACTACGACGAGGCGCGGGAGCACTGCCAGCAGCTCGCAGTGGAGCGCGGCCACCGGTACGTGCACTCCGGCGACGAGCCGCATCTCATCGCCGGGGTCGCGACGTTGACGCTCGAGATCCTCGAGGAGCAGCCGGCGACCGACGTCATCCTCGTTCCGATCGGCGGTGGTAGCGGCGCGGCCGGCGCGTGCATCGTCGCGAAGGCGGTCAATCCGGCGGTCAGGGTGATCGGAGTCCAGTCGGAGGCCGCGCCGGCCGCGTACCGCTCCTGGCGCGAGCGCCGGCTCGTCGAGGACCGGATGGAGACGTTCGCGGAGGGTCTTGCCACGCGAACCGCGTTCGAGCTTCCGCAGAGGATTCTCTGGGAGTCGCTCGACGACTTCGTGCTCGTGAGCGACGACGAGATCCGCGCGGCGCAGAGGCTGATGATCGAGGCGACGCGCAACCTCGTCGAGGCGGCAGGCGCGGCGCCCCTGGCGGCGGCCATCCGCCTGCGCGACCAGCTGAGCGCGCAGCGGGTCGCGCTGGTCCTGAGCGGCGGCAACGCGACCCGCGCGCAGCTTCTAGACGTGCTCGCCTGAGATCCGTGTTTTCCCGCGGGCGCTCGGGGAGCGTTCACGGATGTGCGCATGGGCGCGGGGGCTGATCATCCCGTCAGTCGACGAGAAGGAGTCACGGGTGAAGTCCGATCCGCTACGAGTGGTCATCGCCGGCGGCGGTGTCGCTGCCCTCGAGGCCACGCTCGCGCTGCGGGCGCTCGCCGAGAACCGCATCTCGATCGAGTTGATCGCGCCCGAGCCGGACTTCGTCTACCGGCCACTCTCGGTGGGGGATCCCTTCCAGATCGCCGAGACGCGCAGGTTCCCGCTGGCTCCGCTCGTCGACGCCGCGGGAGGCGTCCTTCGGCACGGGCGCGTGGTCGCTGTCGATCCGGGCGAGCGCTTCGTCGAGACCGACGACCACGAGCGCGTGCCGTACGACGCCCTGCTCGTGGCGCTGGGCGCGAGGGGACACGAAGCGCTGCCGAACGCGCTCACCTTCACGGGGCCCGAGAGCATCGAGGCGCTGAAGGGCGTGCTCGAGGAGGCGCTGGACGGAGACATTCACAAGATCGTCTTCGCGCTTCCCGCGGGCGTGACGTGGCCGCTGCCGCTCTACGAGCTCGCGCTGCTGACGGCCTCGACCCTGGTCGATCACGGCACGAGCGGCGTCGAGGTGGCTCTGGTCACCCCGGAGGAGCAGCCGCTGGCGGTGTTCGGGCGCGAGGCGAGCGAAGCGGTCGGCGAGCTGCTCGAGGCGCGTGGAATCACCGTCCACCTCAGCACGACACCGGCCAGCTTCGAGGACGGCGTGCTGCAGGCGACTCCCGGTGACGGGATCGAGGCCGACCGCGTGATCGCGTTGCCGAGGCTCGAGGGCCCGCACCTGGCCGGGCTTCCGTGCGACCGCGACGGCTTCCTGCCGACGGACGACCGTTGCCGTGTCGGGTCCGAGGTGGACGTGTACGCGGCGGGCGACGCGACCCAGTTCCCGCTCAAGCAGGGCGGAATCGCGACACAGCAGGCCGACACGGCCGCGGCCGAGATCGCCGCGAGCGCAGGCGCTTCCGTCGAGCCCGAGCCCTTCAAGCCCGTGCTCCGGGGCCTGCTCCTGACCGGAATGGTCCCCCGCTACCTGCGCGGCGAGCCCGGAACCGCGAAGTCGGCGGTCGACACGGAGGCGCTCTGGTGGCCGCCGTCGAAGATCGTCGGGCGCCACCTCGCTCCCTTCCTCGCCGCCAAGCTCGGACTGTCCGAGGCAAGGGCGGCTCCGACGGTAACTCGCTGAGAGGCAGTGCCGGCTTTGCCGGCGCGGCCGTTTAGCGGTTCACGGAGATCTTCTCGATCCGCAGGCCGTGGTCGGCGCGAACGATGTCCACGTCCACGAGGTGCCAGCCGGGGCTGCGCAATGGCAGGCGCAGCGTCACCGGCGAGACGACGCGGGCCGACCGGCTCACACCCCCGGAGCTGATCGTCGTGCGGACGGGCTCGATTCGTCGCCAGGCGCACCGTCAGGCGCCCGGGGCCGCGGGCCCAGAGCGCGCTGTGCTCATAGAGGGGTGACCGGTTCTTCCACTGCGGGCAGAAGACGATGCGCGAGCGCGGCTCTCCGACGGGCGGCGCCGTGGGAGGCCGGCCGCGCGCGAGCATCGTGATCCCGCCGCCGCGGGCCAGCGTCCCCCAGCCGCGGGCGGCGAGCGCCCGCCAGGCGAACCAGTTGCGTCCTCCCGAGAAGAGACCGTCGTGGAAGGCGACGTAGCGCACCCCCAGTCGCCTGAGCAATGCCTCGTTGCCCGGTAGCCAGTCACCGCAGTTCAGGGACTCGAGCGCGAGGGCGATCGTCGCGGCCCTGGTCGGCGCGACGGTCGAGTAGCCGGCGGGCCGCTCGCGTCTGGCCTGCATGTCGTAGTAGAGGTAGACGCTCCCGCGGTGGACGCTCGGATGGACCATCGGCAGCTCGAGCAACCGCCCCGGAGGCTGCGAGCGGAGCGCTGCGTACGCGCCGTTGGCCGGATCCGCCCGCCCGAGGCGGTACACGCTCACGCGCAGGTCGGCGAACAGCGCCACGATCACGACCGCGTAGATCAGCGTCGCGCGACGCGGGAACGACTGCGCGATCGCGGCCACCGTCACCGCGGCGAGCGCCGCGAGCGCGAGGCAGGCGACCGGCATCTGCCGCTCGGGCACCCGCGGGAAGCGCAGCGGCGGGAAGTGGTGCCAGAGGGTCGCGTAGAGCGGGAAGTGCGTTCCCAGCGCGAGCACGATCGGCACGATCGCGCCCACGGCCAGCGCAAGCGCAAGCCCGAACCGTCGCGCTCGCAGGAGGAGCACGAGCCCCGCGGCGGCGAGCAGCGGCGTCAGCCAGCCGAGGTAGACGAAGCTCTCGGGCCCGTGCCGGCCGTGGCGGGTGACGAAGTCGAGGCCCTCCGCGGAGTAGTGGGCGACCTCCCGTAGCGACCGCCCTCCCGAGCCGATCGAGCCCGGCACGGAGACCCCGACGACGAGGAGCCCCGCGCCGACCGCCACCAGGACGCCCACCACCGCCCCGGCGAGGATCCGCGAGGTCGCGCGTCCGGCAGACGGCGTACAGCGAGGAAGAACGGGATCGCTCCGAACGCGAGGTGGAGGTCCGAGAACGGGATCGACGCGAGCGCGGCCGCCGCCGCAGCGAGCCACCAGCGGCTGCCTCGCCGCGAGCGCTCGAAGGCATAGAGCGCGAGCGGCAGCAGGATCGAGATCGGGCCGCGAAAGTGCCCGGCGCTCTGGACGACGCGGTACGGCGCGAGCGCGAAGGCGAGCCCGCCGGCGAGCGCGGCCCCGCGTGGCAGCCGGAGCTCCCGCAGCCAGAGGCACGCGAAGCCGCCGGCCGCGACGTAGCTCAGCAGGAGGAAGATGTTCCAGGCGACAACCGCTCCGAAGGCCGCCACGAGCGGCCAGAAGGGCAGACCGAACGGCCAGCCGCCGAAGTTCACGCGCGGCGAGCTCTCCGGCTGGAACGTGTACGGGTCGAGCCACGGCGCGCGGCCGTGCTCGAGCTGGTGCCCGACGAGCCAGAGGTGGTAGACGGCCTGGAGGTGGTCGCCGAGCGAGGCCTCGCCTCGAACGGGCTGCGCGCCGGCCGCGAAGCTCGAGCCGAAGTGCTTCTCGGTCGGCCACATCGCGACCAGCCCGGCCGCGAGGTAGAGCGCGCAGGCGAGCGCTACAAAGCCCGGGCGGCCGAGAGCAGCTCGTCGAAGTCGGGCACCTCGGCCGTCTCGTAGCGCCATGCGCCGCGGACGGTACCGCTCCGGTCGACGAGGAACGCGGTCCGCTCGGCGACGTCCCGCAGGCCGCGGTACTCGTGCGCGATCCCGAAGCCGTGCACGGCTTCGGCGTTCCAGTCCGAGAGCAGCGGGAAGTTCAGGTCGAGCGCCTGCATCCAGGAGATGTGCGTCCAGGGCGAGTCGCGCGAGATCCCGACCGGCCGCACGCCGGCCTCCTCGAACTCGGCGCTCCTGTCACGCAGGAGCTCCATCTCGTCCGTTCAGGTGGCGGACCAGTCGAAGAGGTAGAAGAGAATGAGCAGTGGCTTCTCGGCAGCGAGCTCGCGCAGGGAGATGCGCTCGCGCGGCCCCATCCAGACCTGCGCGTCGGGTATCTGCTCGCCCACCCCCAGCACGGAGCGAGCTTACGCGCCTCGGGGAGCCAGGGCCAGGACCGCGGCGGCGTTGCGCTTCGCGGCGGCAGCGGAGATCGCGCCGGCCGGGAACTCGACGACGAAGTGGGCTCCGTGCGGGAAGCGCACGCGCTCCCAGCGGGTCGCCGCTCCGCGCGGAGCCGAGAGTCGCTTGTAGGGAAGACCGCTGAGGCGCGCGTAGCGCCTGAGCACCGCCACGTGCGGATCGGAGCCGTAGACCACGTCGAGCGGCTGGTGGTACCAGATCGTGAGCGCCGGCTTGACCCGGAGGATGAACGCTCGCATCGCCCTGTTCTCGGGCTCCGACAGCGGCCGGGGCCCCGAGTAGTAGCCGTCCCAGGGTCGTCCGTTCAGCGCGAAGGCGGTCGGCCAGTTGCGGTTGAGGTCGACGCCGTGGGCGTTCTGCCGCGTCCCCGCCGCGAGCCCGTCCGGGTTGATCGTCGGCACCAGCCACAGGTGGACGCCTGCCGGGAGTCGCATGTGCCTCAGTCGCGAGATCACGGCCAGTCCTGCAGGCTCGGTTCCGTGGATGACGCCGACGACGAGCGTGACCGGCCCGGCCGGGTCGCCTCGCTCGTACGCGACGAGGGGGCGCCCGCGCACCGAGTGCCCGATCAGGGCGCGCCCTCCCGTCTGCGGCGCGGCTGCGGCCAGCCCCGCGGCGGCGAGCGCCGCGACGATCACTGTGCGCAGCACCACGGGTCCGCGCGCGAGTGATCTCCGAGTCAGAACGAGATCCGTGATTCCTCGACGATCCGGCTGTCGACCTGGCATGAAGATCAGGCCGCCGACAGACGGAGGCGGGCGAGTTCGGCCTGCGCGCGGGAGGCGAGATCGTCATCCGGCCGCTGGGTGCCGAAGAAGACATCGGCCTCTACCCAGAACCCACTCACGGCGCTCTGGATCTGGTACCGGGGCACGTTCGGGTTCGGCTGCCCCTCCGAAGCCTCTGATACCTGGGCATCGCCAAGCTGCAGCGGGAGCTCGCGTGGGGGGAAGCCGTTCGGGCCTCCGCCGTACGGCCGGTACAGGTACACGACGATCACGATGCCGTCGGCGGGCATGCTTCTCAGGGTCTGACCGGGCACCGACCCGGGCGCATCGTCAAGGGCGGTCGTTGACGCGCGAACGGCGGGGGCCTGCGGTTCTGATGGGTGGAGACCGGTGCTGTCGGTCTGCCAGCCCTCAGCCTGGACGAAGCCAAACTCCGACGTTGTCGCGTGGCCGCTCGTGCGCGCGTGGTCTCCGCAGCCTGCGACGACGACCACTGCCACGATCGCGATCAGGGCGCGCAGCACCAGCCCTCCACACGCGGGAAGCCGCCGAACTGGGCCGAGATGCGCGAGGCCCCGACGATCTTCCGCGGCCGGCCGTTGCGGACGAAGACCCACTGGTTCGCCGTCGGCCAGGTGACGAGCAGCCAGCGGCCTCCCGGCGAGAAGGCGAGCTGACGGAAGGTGCCGGTGCCGCGGAAGAGGGTGCGCCCGTTCAGGAGGGAGAACACGCTACTCCCGAGGCCTGCCGCGCGGATCGCGACGACCTCGTGGGACCTGGGCACGAAGGCTGCGTCGACGTCTGCGGTCGCATCGGAGGGGTCGTCCCGGGCGACTATGCGGCCGCGCAGGTCGTAGACCTTCGTGGCGTGGGGCGTGAAGACGAGCAGCAGCCGCCCGTCGCTCGACCAGGCGAGCTTTCGCGGCGGCTCTCCCACGGGGGTCCGCAACCGGATCGAGGCGCGATCGACGTCGTAGACCAGCGCCGAGCGGCCGGTCGAGTAGGCGACGACGTGCCCGGCGCCGGGCCGCCAGGCCGGCCGAACGGGCGCCGCGGCGCCGATCAGCTGGTCGCCCGTGCCGTCTCCCGCGACCACCCGGAGCGCTCCGCGCGAGACGTAGGCAATGCGCGTGTCGGTCCTCGTCCCCGTCCAGGCCGGGACGCGCGGGCTCGGACGGGCGAGCGTCCAGCGCACGTGCCCCTTCGGGTCGAGCGCGACGAGCTCGTTGGCCCGCGTCCCGGCGACGAAGAGGCCGTGAGGCGAGAGTGCGGCGTCCTGGTAGCGCCCGAGGTTGCGCTTCGATCCGTCCGCGCGGACGAGCCAGAGGCCGCTGCGGCTGGTCACCAGCAGCTCTCCCCGCGACGGGAGTGAGAACAGCGCGGGCTCGGCCCGCTCGACGCCGACGGCCTTGCGCAGGGAGTGGACGACTGACCGGCCGGGTGGGCTCACCACGGCCGCGACGACTGCGGCGACGAGAGCTCCGGTGACGAGGGGCCGCACGTGCCGTCGCGGCCAAGTCACAGGCTCGCGCGAGGCATACGCGGCGCCGACGATCCGCCAGGCGCGCTCGCCCGCCTCGCGCTCGCCTGGCGCCTCGAACGTCACTGCAGGCGCTCCCTCAGCGAGTCGAGGCCACGGCGCAGGCGCGAATTGACGGTGCCGCGCGGGAGCTCGAGCAGCTCCGCGATCTCGCCGGGCGTGTAGTCCAAGACGTAGCGGAGGACGATCACCGCGCGGTGCTCCGGCGAGAGCTGTCCCAGCTCGCGCAGCAGCTCGTCGTCGCGCTCGGACGGCTCCGGTGCGGGCACGTCCACCTGCTCCGCCTCGGGCCGCAACGCGCGGGCGCGGGCCCAGTCGATCGCCCGGTTGACGACGATCCGGTGCAGCCACGGCCCGAACGGGCGGCGCCGGTCGAAGCGGTCGAGCGCGCGCACGGCGGCGAGAAACGCCTCCTGCGCGATGTCCTCGGCCGCGGCCGCGTCGCGAACGACGAGGTAGGCAGCGCGGTAGGCCGGTCCCCAGTGCGCGCGGAAGAGCGCCTCGAAATCCGAGGCTGACCCGGCCTGGGCCCGCCGCACCCAGGCCCGCTCGTCGCGGCCGGAGCCCGCCATCCCGTGCCGACTATACGAGCGTGCTTGTGCAGGAGGTCCATCGCCGCAAATACGGACGGACCCCTCTGCGAGGTCCCGACGTACGTGGAGTGTCGGCAAAAGGAGGAGCGATGAGACGGGCGCTTGCGATCGCGGCGATCCTCGTGGGCACTTGGGCGGCGGTTGCCGCGGCGGACGGGGGTGGTCCGTCGCCCGGCCCGAGCTGGGGTGGGCCGGGCAAGGTCGATTCGACGCGGGGACTCCGGTACGTCGCGCTGAACGCCGGAGCGGACGGGACGCTCGTGGAGTCTGTGCGGCTGAGCGACGGCGTCCCGATGACCTGGACCGTGCTACACGGCCAGCTCGGGATTCCGATGGTTGCCTGGGATGGGACGATCGGCGGTCTCTCCAGGGACGGCCGGCGCCTTGTTCTCGCCTCTTCCGTCGGTGGGAAGAGGACGCGCTTCGCGGAGCTCGATCCCGTAGGGATGAGAGTTCTCGCCCGGGCGCGCTTGCGGGGGAGCTTCGCGTTCGACGCGCTGTCGCCGAACGGCTCGCTGATGTACCTGATCCAGTACCTCGGCTCACCGAGCGCGGTCGACCGGCCCTACGCAGTTCGGGCCTTCAACTGGACGACACGAACGCTCTACCCCGATCCGATCGTCGACAGGCGCGAGCCCGGCGAGAAGATGAACGGCCAGCCCGTGACGCGCACCGGCAGCCCGAGCGGTTGGGCCTACACGCTCTACTCGCGCACGAGCAAGCGACCGTTCGTCCATGCGCTGGACACGATCCATCGGAGGGCGTTCTGCGTGGACGTTCTGCGGCGGGGCTTCGGCTTCACCACCACGGTGAAGCTGCGCGTGCGCGGCGGCGTGCTGGAGCTCCGTCAGGACGGTCGCACCATCGCCCGGATGAACCGGAGGACGTTCGAGGTGACCCGGGCCTAGGCCGGAACTGCCGCGAGCTCGGTCGCGTCCGCAATCTCGCGGACGACGTCGGTGATGTCCCGCCTCGCCTTCCAGGCCCGTCGCTGGCGGTCCGCGCCGTTGCCCCTGCGCGAGGATCTCGCGGATGCCCTCGAGCTCTCGCTCGCAGCCGAGCTCGCGCGCGTGCGGCTCGATCTCGCCCAGCGTTCGCCGAATGAGTTGCGCGACCGGCACGCGGTTGCGGCGGCCCGTGGCGAGGTCCATCACCGGCGCCTCGAGCCCGTAGCGCGCGGCGAGCCACTTGTTCTCGGTGGTCAGGATCCGGTGGTACGACGGGATCTCCGCGCCCACCGTCGTACTGCTCCGAGTAGAGCTTCACGATCGACTGGCAGAACGCCGCGATCGCGACCGCGTCCTCGACATTGGTGACCGCGTCGCAGATCCGGATCTCGACCGTGCCGAGCCGCGGGTGCGGCCGGATGTCCCACCAGATGTGGGTGTAGTCAGCGATGCAGCCGGTCTTCTCGAGCTGGCCGACGACCTCGGCGTAGTCCGCGTAGTCGCGGAAGCGCGGGGGAGGGCCGGAGCGGGGGAAGGCGGCGAACACCATCTGCCGGCTCGACGCGAGGCCGGTCGGCTCGCCGCGCCAGAAGGGCGAGCTCGCGGAGAGCGCGAGCAGCGAGGACAGGTGGGCGAGCAGACCGTTGACGACCTTGACCGCCTTCTCGGGGTCGTCGACCGCGACGTGGACGTGCAGCCCGAAGATCAGCTCGCGTCGCGCGACGTACTGAAGCTGGTCGACGAGGTGCCGGTAGCGGTCGCGTGCCGTGATCCGCTGGCGCTCGAAGAGGCTGAACGGGTGCGTGCCGGCCGAGCCGACCCGCATCCCCTGCTCGCGCGCGATCCCGGCCACGTACGAGCGCAGCTTCCGCAGCTCCGACTCGACCTCGGCCGGCGTCTGGCAGACCGGCGTCGCGATCTCGAGCACGGACTGCATCAGCTCGGGATGGAAGCTGGGCTCGAGCTCGTGCCCGGCCATAGCCCGGAGCACCGCCTCGACGTGCTGGACGAGGTCGAGCGTCTCGCCGTCGAGGAGCATGTACTCCTCCTCGACCCCGAGCGTGTACGGGCTCGCCCGCGCCGAAGTTGTGGTCGAGCACGCTGCCGCCCGGACCGACGCCCTTGCCGGTGATCGACGGCGGGTAGATCTGCTTCATTCGGGCACCATCGCCTCGGCCTCGAGCTCGACGCGCCAGCGCGGATCGAGCAGGCCGCCGACGACGACGAAGGCGGTCGCGGGGCGGACGGAGCCGAAGACCTCGCCGTGGGCGCGGCCGACCTCCTGCCAGTCGTCGCCTCGGACGAGGTAGATGCGTGTGCGGACGACGTGCTCGGGCCTTGCGCCGAGCTCGGCGAGCGCCGCGAGCGACGATCTCGAGGCAGCGCTTCGCCTGCTCGTACGCGCCCTCGGGCGGGTCGGCGTCCGCCGGGCATGATCGGCGCGGTTCCGGCCACGTGGACGTGCGGGCCGACGCGCACGGCCCGCGAGTAGCCGACCGTCGCTGCGAACGGCGACTCGGCCGGAACGAGCTGCCTCTTCACCTCACTAGTATCGCTCCGCAGTGGAGGTCTCTGAGGCAGGTCGAGGACTGGCCCGCGACGACGGTCGCTGTCGGCGTCCTTCGCGATGGCGAGACGCTCGCGACGCACGGCCCGCGCGACCGCGTGTTCCGCTGGGCCTCGGTGACGAAGCTGGCCACGACACTCGCGACGCTCGTCGCCGCCGAGGAGGGAACCGTCGACCTCGACGAGCCGGCCGGGCCGCCGGGGTCGACCGTCCGCCATCTGCTCTCGCACGCGTCCGGCCTCCCGTTCGACGGCGGCGCGCCGATCGCCAAGCCCGGCCAGCGGCGGATCTACTCGAACACCGGCTTCGAGGTGCTCGCGGAGACCGTCGCCGAGGCGGGCCGAGATGCCGTTCGCGCAGTACCTCGCCGCCGCCGTTCTCGAGCCGCTCGCGCTCGAGGCGGAGCTGCGCGGCTCTCCGGCCGCCGGCCTGCACGGGACGCTCGACGACCTGCTCCGCTTCGGCGCCGAGGTGCAGCGGCCGACGCTGGTCGCGCCGGAGACGCTCGCCGAGGCGACGACGGTGCAGTTCCCGGGGCTCGGTCGGGGTGCTCCCCGACGTCGGCCGGATGGAGCCGAACGACTGGGGCCTCGGCTTCGAGCTGCGCGACGCGAAGGAGCCGCACTGGACCGGAACGCGGAACTCGCCGCGCACGTACGGCCACTTCGGCGGCAGCGGCTCGTTCCTCTGGCTCGATCCCGAGCCGGCCTCGCGCTCGCGTGTCTCGAGCGATCTCGACTTCGGCCCCTGGGCGCTCGACGCCTGGCCGCGCCTCTCGGACGCCGTTCTCATGTTCCTTTAAGAATCCGACGTGCACACTGGCTTCCGAGTGGTCCAGGCTCGAGAATCGAGGATCGGGGCGGCCAGGCGTCGTGCGCACGTCGCGAAGGTGACGCTTGCCGGCGTGGGCGCGCTTGTCTTCGGCGTGCGGCCGTCCTGGCACGCGGTCGCCTATCCCGGGCCATGCGAAGAAGCCGATCACGGCGCTGGCGCCACCCGCACGCTTCGTCGAGATCGTGCGGCAGAACCAGCTCGAGTCCGGGATTCTCGCCCCGGCTCAGGCCGACCCCTCGGTGGTCGACCGCGCAGACATGAGCCGGCTCGACTCTTTCGACGCGATGGGCTGCGAGGTCGTCGTCGCGGGCGCCTCGCGCGAGGAGCTGGCGCGTATTCCGGGCGCTGTTCGAGGAGCGCGACGCGAGTCTTCAGCCGCTTCCGCGCCGGAGAGCGAGCTGCGGCGGGTCAACGAGCTCCGGCGGCGCGACGGTCGTCTCGCCGCTGTTCGCGCGCATGCTCGACCAGGCGCTCTGGGCATCGCGAGGTCACCGGAGGCCTCGTCGACCCGACGCTCGGCGCGGCGATCGAGGCCGCCGGCTACGACCGCGACTTCTCGGCCCTCACGCCTCGATCCGCGCCCGCCGGGCCGGCGGAGCCGCCCGGCTCGAGCGGAGTCTCCCTCTTGGCCGCGTGCTCGCGCTGCGTGGCGGCGTCCAGCTCGACCTGAACGGCGTCGTCAAGTCGCTCGCGGTCGACGAGGCGCTGCGGCTGCTCTCCGGGACCGGGCTTCGTCTCGGCCGGCGGCGACCTCGCCACGCGCGGCGAGGTCGACGTCGCGCTCCCGGACGGCGCGGCCGTGCGGCTCGTCTCGGGCGGGCTCGCGACGAGCGGACAGACGAAGCGCCGCTGGCTCCGCGGCGGGAGCGAGCAGCACCATCTGATCGATCCCGCGCACCGGCCGGCCATCGACGAGCCCGTGGGACGAGGTGACGGTCTGCGGCACGAGCTGCCTCGTGGCCGACGTCGCGGCGAAGGCGGCCTTCCTGCTCGGCGAGGACGGGCCGGGCTGGCTTGACGAGCGCGGCCTTCCGGGCCGCTTCCTCGCGACCGGCCGCGAGCCGCACGAGAACCTGAGCTGGCGCGCCAGCCTCGAGCGGCGCGAGCCGGCGTGCACCTGACCACGAGCCCGGTCGACTGGTACGCGGCCCGCGCGGCCGGCGTCGCCGCCTACCTGCTGCTGACGATCGTCGTCGTGCCTCGGGATGACGCTGGCCGGCCGCGAGCGGCTGCGGCGCTGGCCGCGGTTCGCGCTCGAGGACGTGCACCGCTTCGGCGGGCTGCTCGTCGGCAGCTTCATCGCGATCCACGTCGTCACGATCGCGATCGACGCGTACCTGCCCTTCTCGCTCACCGCGATCGCGATCCCGTTTCGTCGCGAGCTACCGGCCGCTGTTCACGGCGCTCGGCATCGTCGCCGCAGAGCTGCTGCTCGCGCTCGCGATCACGAACCGCTACCGCGACCGACTGCCGTACACGTTCTGGCGCCGCGCGCATTACCTCAACCTCGCGGTCTGGGGCGCAGCGACGCTGCACGGACTCGGCAGCGGCACCGACCGCAGCACGCCGTGGTTGCTCGCGATCTTCGCCGCGTCCGTCGCCGCGGTCCTCGCCGCGGGCGTCTGGCGCGCGCTCGGGCGACGCACCGTTCCGATTCGGGCGGGGCGCACGGCCGTCACCGTCGCGGTCGTAGGCGTGGTGACGGTCGTCTTCGCGGCGACCGGGCCTCTGCGCTTCTCGCCGAAACCCTGGAACGCCAGCGCGTTCCAGGCGCCGATGGCCGGGAAGCTCGCGCGCGACGACGGCGTGACCCGGGCGCTCGTCTCGGCCACGGCGACCGCCAACGGGAGAGCAGCGGGCGATCATCCGCGCCGATCTGCTGATCGAGCCCGACCGGCTCGAGGCCACCTCGTTCCAGCTCGAGTTCCTTCCGAGCGGCCTGGTCTGCAAGGGCCGGGTGACGAGGGTGCAGCCGTTCGGCTTCGATGCCCGCTGCCGAGCGGTGGACGGCACGAGCAGATTCGTCAACGCGAACTGGCACCTCCTGGCCGGGAGATACGTTCCAGGGTCGCCTCGTGGTGCATGCGTAGGATCGTCGGCGGGCTCGTGCTCGCCGTGCTCGCCGCGGGCTGCTCGAGTCATCCGAGCGCGACGACGACCACGACGCACACGGCAACGGCGCAGCGGCAGCGCGTGAGTCGTAGGCGCTCGCTCGAGGTCTCTCCGCTAGGGCTGCCGCGCGTCCATTCCCGGGTCGTCCCCGGCTACGTCCTGATCGCCGACCGGAACAACAACCGCGCGCTCATCGTCTCCCCGGCGAAGAAGATCGTCTGGCAGAACGACACGCTGCGCGGCCCGGACGATGCATTCTTCACACCCGGCTACAGCTCGATCATCACCAACGAGGAGTTCAACGACACGCTCGTCGAGCTCTCGCTGAAGTCGCAGCGCCGGGTCTGGACCTACGGTCACAGCGGTGTGCCGGGCTCGAGCTCGGGCTACCTGAACACCCCCGACGACGCGTATCGCCTCGAGTCGGGGATCACGACGGTCGCCGACATCCGCAACTGCCGCATCGTCCAGCTCGACCGCGCGCGCCGCGTCGTGCGCGTGCTCGGCGGCAGCTGCGTCCACGACCCGCCCCGCGGCTTCGCGAGCCCGAACGGGGACACCCCGCTACCGGACGGCGGCCTTCTGGTCACCGAGATCGGCGGCTGGATCGACCGGCTCGGGCCGTCCGGGAACCTCCTCTGGTCGATCCGCTCTCCGGTCGCGTACCCGTCCGACGCGCAACTGCTGCCCGACGGGCAGGTGCTCGTGGCGAGCTTCACCATCCCGGGAAAGATCGTGATCGTGAACCGTCGCGGCGCGATCACCTGGTCGTTCGGCGCCGCTACCGGGCCGGCCCGGCTCGCAAAGCCGTCACTGGCCGTGCGCTGGCCGAACGGCCTGATCGCCGCGAACGACGACTACAACCACCGCGTGATCGTGATCGACCCGCGGACGAAGCGGATCGTGTGGCAGTACGGCCACACGGGCGTGGCCGGACGCGCGGCGGGGTTCCTCAACAAGCCTGACGGGATCGACCTGCTTCCCGCGACCGACCTCGTGCCGGCGAGCGTCCGGAGGCCGACGCCCACGCGCGCTGCGCGTGCGGCGCATCGGCTCGCTGCCGCAGCCCGTGTCGCGCCTGGCGGCGGTTTCGCTGCCGGACGGCCAAGTGCTTGCGGCCGGCGGCCTCGTCGGCGGGTCGTCCTCGGACCAGGTGCTGCTCGGGAGCCCGGCGCGGCTTCGTGAGGTCGCGCGTCTGCCGGTCGCGACCCACGACGCGGCCGCAGCGCTCGTGGGATCAAGCGCATACATCTTCGGCGGCGGCCAGGCCGTCTCGAGCGACGCCGTCGTTCGCGTGAACCCGTCCACAGGCGCGGCGACGCGTGCGGGGAGCCTCGGCGAGCCGCTCTCCGACCTCGGCGCCGCGGCCATCGGCCGAACCGCGTATCTCGCCGGCGGATACACGGGCAGCCGCTACGCGACGGCCGTGTTGCGCTTCCGGCCGGGTCGTGCGCCGCTCGTCGTCGCGCGGCTTCCGGTCGGCCTGCGGTACGCGGGCGTCGCTGCGACCGGCGGGAAGCTCTACGTCGCCGGCGGGGTCACGACCTCGGGGCTCTCACGCTCCGTCTACGAGGTCGACCCGACGGCCGGCTCGGTCCGACGCGTCGCGACGCTTCCCTGGCCGCTCGCGCACATCGCGCTCTCGCGCCTCGGCTCCCGGCTGCTGCTCGTGGGCGGCGGCTCGCGGCGGATCCTCGCGATCGACCCGAACGCAAGGACTGTCTCCGTCGCGGGGACGCTTCCCGTCGCCCTCGCCGATCCCGCCGCGGTGAGCCAGCCCGGCCGCGTGCTCGTCCTCGGCGGCGGGACGAACGCCGTCTACGCCGTCGGCTGATCGTCCGCGAACAGCGGGCGAATCAGCTCGTCGAACGTCTCCCGGTCGCAGCTCGCGACGACGGCCGGTGTGAGCGCGCGCACCGAGGCCGTCCGCGGGATGCTCATCGCCAGCGCGACCTCGCCGAAGTAGTCGCCCGGCCTGAGCACGCGCCGCGGCCCGATCTCCTCCTGGCTGACGGCGAACAGGCCGGAGAGCACGAGATAGAAGCGCTCGCCGGGCTCGCCCTCGCGCACGACCTGCCGTCCGGGCGGGACCTCCTCGCGGTCCAAGCGCCGCGAGATCTCGGTCAGCTTCTCGCCGGGAAGGCCCGAGAGCAGCGCGACGCGCGAGAGCTCGGTGACGGTGGCGGGGACGAACTTCGGCATCGGTCGGCTTCTATTGTTGCGTCGTGGGCGAGCTTGCGGGATGGCGATGGTGTCCGCGCTGCCGCGAGGAGCTGCGCGGCGATGCGCTCGAGACTCGCCTGCGAGAGCTGCGGTTTCGTCTGCTATGCGAGCTCGAAGGCGACCGCGGGCGCCCTCGTCGTCGACGACGAGGGCCGCGTGCTGCTCGCCCGCCGGGCCTTCGATCCGTACAGGGGCTACTGGGACATCCCCGGCGGATTCCTCGAGGAGGGCGAGCACCCGCTGGACGGGCTGCGCCGCGAGCTCCACGAGGAGACCGGCCTCGACGTCGAGCCGCTCGAGTTCCTCGGCGTCTGGATGGACCGCTACGGAGGCGACTCGACCGCGGACGCGACGCTGAACCTCTACTGGACTGCGCGCATCGTCGGAGGAAAGGCGCAGGCGGCGGACGACGTCTCGGAGCTCGCGTGGTTCGAGCCCGCCGAGCTCCCGGAGCCCGACGAGCTCGCGTTCGACAACGTGCCGCAGGTGCTCGCGGCCTGGCGAAGCCTCTAGACGTTCTCCGTCGCGGCCTCCGTCTTCTCGCGCTTGGGGATGAAGAGCACCGACCGCGTCCACTGCGGCATCCACCAGTTCGCCTCGCCGAGGATCTTCATCAGCGAGGGGACGAGCATGATCCGGATCACGGTCGCGTCGAGGATGATCCCCGCCGCGAGGCCGATCGCGAACAGCTTGATCTCGTAGCCCGGGCTCGACGAGAGGACGAGGAAGGCGAACATCAGGATCAGCGCCGCGCTCGTCACCAGCTTCCCGGTGCGCGCAAGGCCGAGCATGATCGCCTCGTTGGTCGAGCCGGTCTCGTCGTAGGCCTCGCGCATGCGCGAGAGCATGAAGACCTCGTAGTCCATCGAGAGCCCGAACAGGAACGCGAAGATCATGATCGGGATCCACGCGGGGATCGCCTGCGTCGCCGTGATGTTCCAGAGCGACGAGCCGTGGCCCCACTGGAAGATGAAGACCACGATCCCGTAGGCCGCGGCCAGCGACGCGAGGTTCAGCATCACCGCCTTGATCGGCAGCACGATCGAGCGGAACGCCCGCGCGAGCAGGATCAGCGTCAGCACGAGCACGAACGCGAGCACGTACGGGAACTTGCCGAAGACGGCATGCACGAAGTCGCGGTCGACCGCGGGGACGCCGCCGACCGAGGCCGACGTGCCCTTGGACCGTCCGGTTCAGGCGGTTGATCACTCCCTGGATCCCGGGGGCGGCGCCGTCGATCGCCGGGAACGCCTGCACGAGACGAGGTGTCGCCGCGCTGCCAGTCGACGGGTGCGACGGCTCCCGCGATCCCGGGCACCTCGCGCACCTTCGCGGCGACCGCCTTCGCGTCGCCGCCGCGCTCGACGAGGATGTTGAACGGCTTCATCACGCCCGGGCTGATCCCGGCCGACTGCAGCGCGCTTCGGCCGGCGATCGCGTCGCCGCTGCCGGGGAAGTTCTTCAGCTGCGCCTCGTTCGGCGTGAGCTGCGTCCCGAGGCCGGCCAGGACGCCGACGATCGCCAGGCCGGCGATCGCGACCGGCCATGGGCGCCGGAGGACGAAGCGCGACCAGCGGCCCCAGAAGCCGTCCTCGGGGTGGCCGCGGTCGACGAGGCGCTTCGGCAGCACGCGCCAGCTGTTGATGCGCGCGCCGAGCACGGCCAGCATCGCGGGCAGCAGCGTGATCGCGGCGATCACCGAGACGATCGGGATCAGCATCCCGCCGATGCCCATCGAGCGGATGAACGGCAGCGGCAGCACGACCAGCGAGAGCAGGCCGACCGCGACCGTCGAGCCGGACACGATCACCGATCGCCCCGCATGGGTCATCGTCTCGACGAGCGCGGTCTCGACGTCCTCGCCCTCGCGCAGCTCGTCGCGGAAGCGGAAGATCATCAGGAGCGCGTAGTCGATCGCGACTCCGAGCCCGACGAGCGCGATCAGGAACTGGACGATGATCGAGACGTCGGTGATGTAGGTCAGGCCCCAGACGAGCGTGAACGTGTTCAGGATCGCGGCGACCGCGACGACGATCGGCATCAGCACCGCGGGGACCGTGCCGAAGACGAACAGCAGGATCACGAGCGCGCCGAGTCCGCCGACCACCGCCTCGAGCAGGACGCTCGGGCCGCCGCCGTCCGCCGTGCTGGCTCGCCTCCTCGAGCGGGTCGTGGCCGGTGACGTGGACCGTGGTCCCGCTCGGCAGCCCGCTGAACGCGGCCTTCTCGCGTCTTCTTCGCGCCGCTCTTGGTGTCGAACGTCGCGAGGCCCGGCGGGTAGACCTCCATGAAGGTCGTGTGCCGGTCGCTCGAGACGAACGCGTCGCTACCCGTGGAGAAGTACGAGCTCGTGAGCGCACCCGGGTTGGCCTTCTTCACGCGCTCCGTTGCAGCGCGGATCGCCTCGCTCTTGGTCGCGTCACCGTCGGTCTTGAAGACGACCACGTTCGGCGGCCGCACGCCGACGCCGTAGGCCTTCAGCGTGCGCTGGTTCGTCTCGTAGGCGGACGCGCCCGGGATCGAGAAGCTCTGGAACCAGCGTTTCGAGACCTGGCCGGCGGCGTAGGCGCCGAAGATCGTGAGGGCGAGCCAGACGCCGATGACGATGAATCGGTGGCGGATTACGACGTGAGCGAGTCGAGCGAGCAAGCGAGTCTCCTTTCCCTGGGCGTGATCAGCGCGCGATCTTACAGACACTGAAATATTTCTGCAAATGTAACAATCGTGGGTACGATGTCCCCATGGGTCTGCGCGAGTCCAAGAAGCTCCAAACGCGGCAGCTGATCGCGAACGCCGCGATGGGAATGTTCGTGAAACGCGGCTTCGACCACGTTACCGTCGCCGAGGTCGCCGCTGCGGCAGGTGTCTCGGAGAAGACCGTCTTCAACTACTTCCCGACCAAGGAGGACCTTTTCTTCGACGAGGTCGACGAGCGCGAGGCCGCCCTCGTCGAGGCGGTTCGCAACCGCGAGCCGGGCGACTCGGTTCCCGCCGCGCTGGAGCGAGTTCAGGCAGGCGGGGTGCCGGCGCCTGTGCAGCGAAGGCTTCGCACGTTTCGCCAGGATCATCGAGGAGTCGCCCGCCCTCCAGGCGAAGGAGCTCGAGCTCATGGCGCGCTTCACCGACGCGCTGGCCGGCGCGATCCGGGACGAGCTCGGCGTACAGCGAGCTCGACGCCCGGGTCGCGGCAAACGCGCTGATCGGCGTCCACTGGCAGCACTTCCGCACCGCGCGGGCGAACGCGCTGGCCGGACGCCGTGGGCCCGGAGCGGAGAGGAAGCTGCGCTCCGACCTGAAGCGTGCGCGCCTCCTCCTCGAGGGCGGCCTGGGTCAGCTCGAGGCGAGCGGCTCTACGCGACGGCCTCGGTGAGACCGAGGCGCTCTTCGAGCATCGACTTCGGCATCGCGCCGACCGCTGCTGCGGCGGGCTCGCCGTCCTTGAAGAGGATCAGCGTCGGGATCGACATCACGCCGTAGCGCTGCGCGACCGTCGGCTCCTCGTCGATGTTCAGCTTCACGATCTTGAGGTCGCTCCGCTCGGCCGCGATCTGGTCGAGTACGGGAGCGATCGCGTGGCACGGCCCGCACCACTCGGCCCAGAAGTCGACCAGCACGGGGCCTTCGCTTTCGAGCACCTCGCTGTCGAAGTCTGGTCTCGGTAACTGCATCTGCCATGTTCAACGTCCTTTCTAACGCAATCGTCGGATGTGCAAACGCGCGGGCGGGAGCCCGTGTTCCCGCTCGCTAGGATCGCTCCATGGCGCAGGTTTTCACGCCGCTTCCGAGTGTGCCCGACCACCCCGCCCTCGAGCGGGAGATCCTCGCCTGGTGGGAGGAGCACGGCACGTTCGAGCGGCTGCGCGAGCAGAACCGCGGCAACCCGCCCTGGAGCTTCATCGACGGCCCGATCACCGCGAACAACCCGATGGGCGTCCACCACGCCTGGGGCCGCGCGCTGAAGGACGTCTTCCAGCGCTACAAGGCGCTGCAGGGCTTCGACCAGCGCTACCAGAACGGCTTCGACTGCCAGGGCCTCTGGGTCGAGGTCGAGGTCGAGAAGTCGCTCGGCCTCAACTCGAAGCACGAGATCGAGGAGTACGGGCTCGCCGAGTTCGCGGCCCGCTGCCGCGAGCGGGTGGCCGAGTACGCGGGCGTCATCACCGAGCAGTCGAAGCGCCTCGGCATGTGGATGGACTGGGACGCCTCCTACCTCACCTTCTCCGACACGAACATCGAGTACATCTGGCGCTTCCTCAAGGAGTGCCAACGCCGCGACTGGCTGTACAAGGGCCACCGCTCGACCGAGTGGTGCCCGCGCTGCGGGACCTCGATCTCGCAGCACGAGCTCTTCGCGGGCGAGTACAAGGAGTTCGAGCATCCGTCGCTCTTCGTGCGCTTCCCGCTGAACGGCCGCGAGGACGAGGCGCTCGTCGTCTGGACGACGACGCCGTGGACGCTGCCCTGCCAACGTCGCGGCCGCGGTCAAGCCGGACGCCGAGTACGTGCTCAGCGACCGGGGCGAGTGGCGCGCGCGCGAGCTCGCGGGCGAGGTCGAGGTCGTTCGCACCGCGCGCGGCGAGGAGCTCGTCGGGCTCGAGTACGACGGGCCGTTCGACGACCTCGCCGCGCAGGACGGCGTCGTCCATCGCGTGATCCCGTGGGACGAGGTCGCGCTCGACGAGGGCACGGGGATCGTCCACATCGCCCCGGGCGCCGGCGGCGAGGACTTCGAGCTCTCGCGCGTGCACGAACTGCCGGTACTCGCGCCGATCGACGAGGCGGGGCGCTTCGTCTCCGGCTACGGCCCGTTCGAGGGTCTCGGCGACCGACGAGGCGGCGGATCTGATCCTCGAGGCGCTGCGCGAGCGCGAGATCCTCGTCGAGGCGGGCACGATCGTCCACCGCTACCCGACCTGCTGGCGCTGCGGGACGCCGCTTGTCTTCCGCGTCGTGGACGACTGGTTCATCGCGCTGCGACGAGATTCGCGGGCCGATGCTCGAGGCCAACGCCGAGGTCGCCTGGACGCCTTCGCAGTACGGCAAGCGGATGGACGACTGGCTGCGCAACATGGGCGACTGGAACATCTCGCGCAAGCGCTACTTCGGGCTGCCGCTCCCGTTCTACCCGTGCGGCGTGCGGCACCTGAACGTGATCGGGTCGCGGGCGGAGCTGGAGGAGCGAGCAACCGGCGGACTGGAGCAACTGCAGGAGCTGCACCGGCCCTGGATCGACGAGGTGCCGATCCGCTGCGAGGCCTGCGACGAGGAGGTGACGCGGATCCCGGAGGTCGGCGACGCCTGGCTCGACGCCGGCATCGTTCCCTTCTCGACGCTCGGCTGGGAGAACCCCGAGCGCGTCGAGCGCGGCTACGCGACCGGCTCGGCGAGGGGGCTCACGACCGCCGACCTGCCCGACCACGCCTACTGGGAGACGTGGTTCCCGGCGGACTGGATCACGGAGATGCGCGAGCAGATCCGGCTCTGGTTCTACTCGATCTCGTTCATGGCGGTGACGCTGACCGGGCGCTTCCCGTACCGCGCAGTGCTCACCTACGAGAAGCTGCTCGACGAGCACGGGCGTGAGATGCACCGCTCGTGGGGCAACGCGATCCCTGCGGACGAGGCCTTCGACCGGATGGGCGGCGACATCATGCGCTGGATGTTCTGCGGGCAGGCGCCCCAGCAGAATCTCCGCTTCGGCTACGGGCCGGCGAACGAGATCAAGCGACGCCTGCTGACACTCTGGAACTCGGTCGGCTTCCTCGTCACGTACGCCAACATCGCGGGGTGGCGGCCGGAGTGGGGGGCCGAGCCGTCGTCCACGCAGACGCTCGATCGCTGGCTGGTCGCCCGTACTGCCCAGCTCGTCTCGGAGGCCGAGGCCGCCTACGAGCGCTTCTGGACGCCCGCCGTGACGAGTGCCTTCGAGAGCTTCGTCGACGATCTCTCGAACTGGTACATCCGCCGCTCGCGGCGGCGTTTCTGGAACGGCGAGACCGAGGCTCTCGAGACGCTCTGGTGGTCGCTCGTGCAGGCGATGCGCGTGGTCGGCCCCCTGATGCCGTTCCTGCCCGAGCACGTCTGGCGGAACCTCGTGGCCGGGACGTGCGCGGACGCGCCCGAGTCGGTCCACCTGGCCGGCTGGCCCGAGGCGGGAGAGCGCGACGAGAAGCTGCTCGCCGAGGTCGCAGAGGTGCGGCGGGTGGTCGAGCTCGGCCGCCAGGCACGCGCGCAGTCGGGGCTCAAGCTGCGTCAGCCGCTGCGCCGCCTCGTCGTCCAGGGCGCCGACGGCGCCTCGGCCCAGGCCGGGGAGATCGCGGAGGAGCTGAGCGTCAAGGAGGTCGAGTTCGGCGCGGTCGAGGCGAGCGAGCTACGCGTGAAGCCGAACCTGCCTGCGCTCGGGCCGAGGCTCGGCAAAGAGCTGGCGGCGGTCCGCGCCGCGCTTCAGGCCGGTGAGTTCGAGGAGCTCGACGGCGGGCGCTTCCGCGTCGACGGCCATGAGCTCGGCCCCGACGAGGTGCTCGTCGAGCGGCACGGCAAGGAAGGCTGGGCTGTCGCGAGCGAAGAGGGGCTTACCGTCGCGCTCGACCTGGCGCTCGACCCCGAGCTCGAGCTCGAGGGCCGCGCCCGCGATCTGATTCACGAGGTCAACCGGCTGCGCAAGGAGCAGGGGCTCGAGCTGACCGACCGCATCGTCCTCACCCTTCCCGAGGCCCAGGCCGAACTGCTCACGCACGAGGACTGGATCAAGGAAGAGACGCTCGCGGTCGAGGTCGGCATCGACGGCGGCCGGACCGAACCGGCGATCGCACGAGCTTCCTGAGGCGTCGCGTTACTTCGAAACCGTTTCTGAGAGGCACTGGTGCGAGGAAAAGCCCGCCGCTCGGGGGGTGGTGGCGACGGGCTTCTCCCCATTGCTCACCGCGGACCTCAAGGCCAGGTACGAGGCACCGCGGCTTGCATCGCCCAGTGCGGGGGACGGTACCCGGCCTGGCCCGCCATTCCAATAGGCCGTCCGGCCTATCTTTTGAAGCTGGAAGTCGCGCTAGAGCGCTTCTGGCCTGCGCATTGCGCACTCGGGTCACGAAGTGGCTCCGTATGATCGCTGGGAGCTAGTGATCGAAGACACGTGACGACGGTGTTGGTCATCGACGACGAGGCGCCGATCCGGCTGCTCTGCCGGGTCAACCTCGAGGCCGAGGGCATGCAGGTGCTCGAGGCGAGCGACGGCGCGACCGGCCTCGAGCAGGCCCGCAGCGAGCCGCCCGACGTGATCCTGCTCGACGTGATGATGCCCGGCCTCGACGGCTGGCAGGTGGCCGAGCAGCTCCTGGAGGACGAGCGCACGAGCTCGATCCCGATCATCTTCCTGACCGCCCGCGCCGAGGTTCGCGACCGGGCACGGGGGCTCGATCTCGGCGGGATCGACTACGTCTCGAAGCCGTTCAACCCCCTCGAGCTGGCGCCTCTGGTGCGGGAGCTAGTCGAGCGCGTCGACCGCGGCGAGCGCGCTCAGGTGCGCCGCGAGCGGATCAGCGAGCTGCGCGAGCTGATCGAGCCGGCCTAGGCGCCCGTCTAGCGGCCGGCGAAGTCGGTCGTGACCATGAGCGCGGTGTGGCCCTCGAAGCGACCGCGCACGGCTCCGATGCCGACGCTCCAGTAGCCGCGACGGAGCAGGTTCGCCCGGTGCGGCGGGCTCGCGAGCCAGATGCGCACGATCGCGCGCGCCCGCGAGTAGCTGCCGCTGCCCCACGCGATGTTCTCGCCGACGCGGGGCGCCCTGATCCCGACTCCGCGAATCCGTGCCGTGTAGGCGCCGTGCGCGAACGTCTGCGTGCGCAGCATCGCCCGTGAGTGCCCTCGCGCCGAGCGCTGGAGGCGCGAGTCGAGCTGCAGCGGGATGAGCCCGTGGGCGGAACGCGCCTCGTTCATCGCCCGCAACAGGGACAGCTCTGACCGAGTCGGCAGCGCCGACTTCGCTTGTCCCCCCGATATCAACGCCACGGCGACGGCAGCCGCCAAGGTGATCGCTCGCCCAGCCACGAGGTGTCAGCATCAAAGCACAGGGCCCGGCCGGAACCGACCGAACGCGGTCTTTTTACATTTCGCAAACACGAAAGTGACCCATGCGGAGGCCGGAGCTAGACTGGGTTTCCCGACGGGACGTAGCGCAGCCTGGTTAGCGCGCCTGCTTTGGGAGCAGGAGGCCGGCGGTTCGAATCCGCCCGTCCCGATGATGAGCCGGAGCTAGAGCGGCACGTTCGGCGTCGAGACGACGCCGAGGCGGGCCAGCAGGCCTTTCGCCTCTTTCGTGCCTTCCGATGCGTCCTCGCCGCGCAGCTCGGCCAGGCGGGCGCACGCCTCGAGGGTGAGGGCCAGCTCGTAGGTCTCGTTCGCGCTTCTCGCGACGTCGAGGCTCTCGCGCAGGGCCTCTCGCGCGCGCTCGAGCTCGCCCTGCTGCATCAGCGCGTGGGCCCGTAGCCGATGGACGAATGCGAGCAGGACCGCGCCGCTGCCGGTCTCCTCGATCGCGGCCAGCGTCTCGTCGGCCAGCTCGGAGCGCAGCTGCCGCGTCGCCGGCCAGCACGGCCTGCTCCGCCAGTCGTCCTCTCGCCTCGAGCACGAGGCTCCCGGCGCGGATCTCGTCGAACGCAGCGCGCGCCTCGCTCAGGTCGGCCAGCGCCTCGTCGAATCGGCCCTCGCGCGCGGCCGCGCGACCGAGGTTCGAGAGCGCGAGTGTCGCCAGCATCCGGTGGCCCGAGGTCTCGAATACCTCGCGTGCCTCCGTGAAGAGCTCCGTGGCCGTCGTCAGATAGCCCTGGTCGGACTTGATCTCGCCGATGTTGTTCGCGATCTGGGCCGCTCCGACGACGTCGCCGATCCGCTCGCGCGCCTCCTTGCTGCGCTCGTACAGGTCGAGCGCCTCCTGCCAGCGCCCCTCGTAGTAGGCGTCGATGCCGAGGTTGTTGAGGACGTTCGCCTGTCCGAGGAGGTCGCCGAGCTCCTCGTAGATCGGCAGCGCGAGCCCGCGGAAGTCGGCGCGCTCGGGGCTCCTCAGCGACGTGTGCGAGAGGTGCAACAGGTAGTAGGCGTGCGCGAGCGCGGGCAGCTCGCCCGCCGGCTCGGCCTCGGCGACGACCCGCTCGCACCAGTCGATGCAGTCGCGGAACTCGCCCTGGCGGAGCTTCACGCCCGCGTACGCGAGCGAGAGCTCGAGGCGGAGCTCGAGCGACTCGGCTGCCTGGAGGCCGCGCGTGTACCAGCGGAGCGCGTCGGAGTAGCGCCCGAAGTGCTCGCGGATGATCCCTTCCTTCAGGAGCAGCCTCGGCTCCTTGCGCAAGCCGAGCGCCTTCGCGTACGCCTCGGCGGCGTCGTTGTAGAGGCCGGCCCGCTCGCAGACGTCGCCGAGCGACTCCCACACCGCTGCGAGCTCCTCGGGCGGGAGGCCGAGCCTGCCCTGAGACCTCGAGCGCCCGGCGGAAGAACTCGGCCGCTTCGACGTTCGCGAACTTCTCCTGCGCCCGCTCGCCCGCCGCGAGCGAGTAGCGGTAGGTCCTCTCGCGGTCGCCCGCGTGGAAGAAGTGGAGCGACAGCAGCTCGGCGTACTCGCCGGGGTGCTGCTCGAGCCGCTCGTAGGCCTCGCCGACCCTCCCGTGCAGCTCGCCGCGGCGCCGGTACGAGAGACCCTCGTAGGCGGCGTCCCGGAAGAGCGCGTGGCGGAAGCGGAACGCGCCGGCCGTGTACGGGTCGCGCTCGACGAACTCGCCGAGCCGGTCCCAGGCCTCGGTGTCGGTCGAGGCGGCTGGGTCGTCGGCCAGCACCTCGGTCACGAGATCGGCGCTGAAGGTCGCCCCGAGCACGGCGGCGTACCGCAGCAGCGCGCGGTCTCCCAGCGGGAGCCTGTCGACCCGCGTCGCGACGACGGCCTCGACGCTTTCCGGGAGCGCCTCGTCCTCCGGCGCGCTCGACGACGTGACGAGCTCCTGCAGGAAGAGCGGGTTCCCGCCCGCGCGGTCGGTGATCGCCGAGACCTCGTGCTGGAGCAGGCCCTCGACGGCGGCTGCGCCGACGAGCTCCCGTGCCGCCTCGGCCTCGAGCGGCTGGAGCTGGATCGTCATCGCCGGGATCGGCGGAACGCTCTCCGCGGCCGAGAAGCCGCCCGTCGGTCGGCCGGCGCGTCGCGCACAGCAGCCAGGGTTTCGTGGGCGCCTGGCGGCCGAGATGGCGGAGGAGATCGGCCGAGGCATCGTCCATCCAGTGCACGTCCTCGATCACGACCAGGGTCGGGCCAGTCAGCAGGCGGGTGAGCACGGTCTCGACGACGCCGTGCAGCCGCGCGCGCCGGAACGCGGGCTGGAGCTCCTCGACCTCCTGCGTCGGCTCGACCGGCACGTCCAGCGGGAGGGCGACGAGCGGAAGCCACGGCACGAGCTCCGGGTCGAGCTCCTCGACGCGCTGCGCGGAGCCTCGCGGGGGCAGCGCCGTTGTGCGGCACGTCGAGCAGGCCGCGCAGCAGCCCTCGGAATGCGAAGTACGGCGTCGAGGCCTCGTACTGTTCGCACGAAGCCGTGACGGTCACGAGGTCCGGCGCCTGCGCCTGCAGCTCCTCGACGAGACGCGACTTGCCCATCCCGGGGTCGCCGATCAGCTCGACGATGTTGCCGAAGCCCATGCGCACCGGGCCGACCGCCGCGGAGAGGATCGCCAGCTCGCGCTCGCGCCCGACGAACGGCAACCGCTCGGCCACGGCCTGGGCTGCGCCGGCGACGGCGAGCACGTCCAGGGCGACGACCGGCTCGGGGATGCCCTTCAGGTCGAACGGCTCGAGCTCGGCGGTCTCGAACGCGCTCCGCGACCGCTCCAGCACGTCGGCGGTCGTCAGCAACTGGCCCGGCTGTGCCTTTCCCATCAGCCGCGCGGCGAGCGCCGCCGTCTTGCCGAGGATCGTGTACGTCCTGCGGAACTCGGCACCGACCTCGCCTGCGAAGACACGGCCGCGGCTGACGCCCATCCGCAGCGGGAGCGCGCCGTAGGCATCGGCGATCCCGCGCGCCGTGCGCAGGATCCGCTCCTCGTCCTCGCCCTCGGTCTGCGGCGCGCCCGCGACCAGGATCAGCTTGCCGCCGTCGCGGTCGATGTCTGTCTCGAGGAAGGTCACGCCGTGCTCGCCGGCGACCCGCTGTGCGGTGCGAACGAGCTCGTCGAGCGCGTCGGCGAGCTCGTCGGGGCTGCGCTCGGCGAGCAGGTCGTCGACGCCGCCGAAGTGCACGAACGCGACCGAGGCCTGGCGGTGCTCCGGCTCGGCGTTGCCGGCCTCGAGGCGGCGGCGGACGGGTGGCGGCACGCAGGTCCCGAGGTCGAGCCCGTCGAGCGGCGGGAGCGGCTCGAGCGCGCCCAGGGCGCCGGGCGGCGACTTGAGCAGCCGGCCGCCGTCTCGCTCCTCTCCGAACAGCCGCGCCGGCAGCGTCGCGGCCGTCTCGTCGCTGACGAGGATCTCGCCTGCCTCGGCGGCGCTCTCCATCTCGACGGCCCGCGTGACTCCCGGGCCGGTGACGAGCAGCTCGCGGTGCGAGTCGCCGACGAGGAAGAAGTCGAACGTGTCGCTGTGGATCCCGACGTGCATCTTGAGCGTCACCGGCCCGGCCGAGGTCTGCGGCCGGCCGAGCTCGCGCAGGGCCTTGCGCATGCCGTAGGCCGCGTCGCAGGCCCGCGCTGCGTGGTCGGCGCCCGAGAAGAAGACCAGGAGCGCGTCGCCGCCGAACTTGAGCAACCCGCCGCCGGACGCGTAGGCGACTTCGAGGAGGCGCGAGAAGGTGCTGTTCATCACGCCGGTGACCTCCTCGGCGCCCAGCTTGCCCTTCTGCGCGAGCCGCTCGGACATCGTCGTGAAGCCGGAGATGTCGACGAACGCGAGCGTCCCCTCGAGCTCGCGCCGGCGGGCGTCGGGCGATGCGCGCAGCCAGTCCACGACCACGCGTGGGACGTACGGTGTCAAGTCGACGGACGTGGTCTCGGAAACAGCGGTCACGTGCTCTCCGGCGCTCCGCTCTCGGTGCCCCTGTGGTGCCTCACGGGGATTGTCGCAGGTTGCCAAAAGGCCAAGAAGGCCGTAGATTCTGCACGGCTTCTACCCGGACACCGGGTCAAATGGGGAGAGAGGGTTGTATGGCGTCTGCGGCGCCGAGGGGATCGAGAGGGGCGAAGTTGCTTGCGCGTCTGTTTTGCGTGGGTGCGATAGCGCTTGCATTTGGCGTCGCCGGGGTCGGAGCGGATGTCGATCTCCCGTCGCCGGACTCGATCACGCCGGCGAACGTGACGCTCAACCTGGGCAAGGGCAGCTCGGCGGCCGTCCCCTCGACGCTGCACCTCAACGCGGCGCCCCCGAAGGCGGACGTCCTGCTCGCGCTCGACACGACGGGGAGCATGGGGGCGGCGATCAACGATGCGCGGAACGATGCGAACGCGATCGTCGAGGACATCCAGGCGACGATCCCCGGGGCCCGGTTCGGCGTCGCCGATTTCAAGGACTACCCGTTCAGCCCGTTCGGCAACTTGGGCAACCTCCCCTGGCAGGTCGACCAGAACTTCACCACCAACGCCCCGACGTCGACCTGCGACGTCGGTGACTCCCACGTGAGCGAGATCCAGTGCGCGCTCAACGGGCTCTCGGCAGGCGGCGGCTTCGACGACCCGGAGGCCTACAACCGCGCGTTCTACGAGGCCTACCACGACGACTCCCTGAACTGGGCGTCCGGTGTCCCGCGCTTCATGATCGTGCTGGGCGACTCGCTGCCACACGACGCGACGATGAGCACCGACTTCCCGGCGTGCCCGAACACACCGCCGACCGACCCGGGTCCCGACAGCCAGCAGGGCACGGCCGACGACCTGCGGACGCAGCCCACGCTCGCTGCGCTGCGCGCCCGCAACACCAACCTCTCGTTCGTGACGTACAACCCGAACGGGATCTTCTGGGGAAGTGGGTTCACGACCAACGGCTGCCAGTCCGAGCTCGCGGAGTACACGGGCGGCAGCGCGGTCACGCGCGACCAGACCTCGACGCTCGAGACCCAGATCGTCGCGCTGATCAAGCAGGCCGCGTCCCACGTCGACACGGTCAACTTCACGACCGAGGCCGTGAGCGCTCCGGCCGGGGCCGACTTCTCGCCGGGCTCGTGGATCAGCTTCAACCCGCCGCAGCCCTACGGGCCGATCACGGCGCCGGCGGACGTGAGCTACGAGATGGACGTCAACGTCCCCGACAGCGCGCCGTCCGGGACCTACGTCTTCAAGGTGCACGCGATCGCCGACGGGAGCGACCGGGCCCAGCAGACGGTGACGATCAACGTCTCGAACCGCACCGTCAGCTCGCTCCTCCTGACGTCCGACCAGTTCTCGGTGCCCGCCGGCATCGCCGCAGCGCCCTTCTCGTCGATCCCGGCCTCGCGGCTGCCGCTGCTGACCTCGGACACGGCCTCCGCGCCGGCCGGCTCGATCCCCGCCGGCTCGATCCCGGCAGGCTCGATCCCCGCCGGCTCGATCCCCGCGGGCTCCATCCCCGCCGGCTCGATCGGCTTCGACTCGCTTCCGGCAGGCTCGATCCCGGCCGGCTCGATCGCGCTCAAGAGCGTGCTGCTCTCGCAGATCCCGCTCGTCGGGACGACGTGGGCCGCGATCCTGAAGGACTCGCCCTTCGCGAACCAGCCTTTGCAGGCGGTCACGCTCGACGACATCGGGCACTACACCACGCCCGGGACCGACGGCAAGACGCCGTGGCAGCGGCTGAGCGCGCTCCCGCTGAAGAACGTCCCGCTCTTCACGACGCTCTGGCGCAGCGTGCCGTTCTCGGCGCTGATGCTAGGGAACGCCCCGCTCCTCACCCTGCCGACGCCGCGGAAGCCTGACGGGACGCCGTATGCAAGCTGGAGCGACGCGATCACCGCGAACGGCGGCAGCCTTACCGGGGTCGACCTCTCGACCAACACCGCGCTCGGGCTCGGCGTCGCCGGTCAGCTCGGCTCGACGCCGGCGGGCTCGATCCCGGCAGGCTCGATTCCGGCAGGCTCGATTCCGGCAGGCTCGATCCCGGCCGGCTCGATCGACATCGGCTCGACCTCGCTCCGCACCGTGCTCGTCTCGAGCATCACGCCGGCACCGGGCAAGACGCTCGCCGACTACGTCAACTGCACCGGCTCGGTGGGCGGCTTCACGTGCCCGGCCGGCTCGACGCTCGGCCAGGCCGACACGGCCGGGGCGATCAACCCGACGCTGACGCTCGACCAGCTCTTCGCGGCGCTTCCGGCGGGCAGCATCGGCCGCCAGACGACGCTCGACCAGATCATCCAGGCGATGCTCCCGCTCGCGGACTACCCGTGGGAGCAGCTCAACGTGCAGGGCCTGCAGGACGTCGCCGGCACCGGCCAGGACGTCCGCTACCACCTCGACTTCGACCTCGACTGCTCGCTGGCGACGTCGTTCACGGCGAACGTGCACCTTCCCGACGGCTTCTTCCCGAAGGCAGGCTCCTCGCAGGTCTCGTACGCAGGCGGCGCGCCTCAGGCGATCGCCGACCCGTCGGGCACTCCGGGCTCGCCGACCTGGACGCCGCCCAACCCGTGCGCGGGGAGCACGCTCACGCGGCACATGCGGCTCGACTTCACCTCGTTCGCCGGCCTGACCCTCGGCTCGCAGAGCTCCTCCGTGTCGGTGGCCACGGCGAAGGGCGAGATCGGGGCCGGCACGTACTCCGCGAGCAGTCAGGCGCCGGTGCTCGTGACGCAGAACTGGGAGCCGAACGACGATCCGACGACCGCTCCGATCATCCAGAAGGACACGCTGATCGTCGGGCACATCGCGAGCGCGAACGACGTCGACAACTTCCGCTTCTCGCTCACCGGCCTCCCCTCGGGGACGAAGGTCGCCGCGTACCTGAAGGTGCCCCAGGGCGCCGATCTCGATCTCGGCTTCAACAAGCCGGGCGCGCCGACGATCCAGCCGAGCAGCCCGGCCGGCTCGATCCCCGCGGGCAGCATCGCGATCGAGGACTCGGGCCCGGGCGTGGACAACTCGCAGGCCTCGCTCGCGCCGGACACGCAGGCGGATATCCCCGCAGGCTCGATCCCGGCGGGCTCGATCCCGGCCGGCTCGATCTCGGCCAACCGCGGTGACGCAGACGAGTCGACCCTGATCGTCACCCACGGCGAGACGGGCAACGCCCAGATCACCGTCAGCGGCTACAACGGAGCCTTCAGCAGCGGCCAGTACGTGCTACGCGTCAAGGTGACGCCGCCGCCGCCGCTGCCGGCCTGCCCCGCGGTCGTCGGCCTCGCCGCCGCGACTCCGGGAACGCTGCCGACGGTGGCCTCCGTGCCCGCCACGACGCAGACGCTCTTCCTGGTCGACCGCCAGCGCCTCGCCGGGATGTACTCACCGGCCAGGGCGGACGCGCTTCTGGCCGCGGGCGGCCCGCTCGCGACGGTTGCGGCCAGGCCCGAGGTCAAGGGCGTCGTCCTGCCGATCGACGGCAACGCCGCCGTGCGCTCGGCGTACGCGGCCTGGGATGCGAACCCCTGCTCAGTCGACGCGGCCAACTCCGTCGTCACCGCGATCAACGGCGTCGTGGCTACCTACCGCGCCGCGCTCCCGAGCCTGAAGTACGTCGTCCTGCTCGGCACCGACCAGGCGCTGCCGTCGTGGCGCCAGCAGGACCTGACGACGCTCTCGCCCGAGATCGACAACGCGCAGGAGCTCGCCTTTACGACGGCCGGCCTGACGAAGGGCAACTCGACCTACGCCTCGTCCGCGCTGAACACCGTGCTCACCGACGGCGCGTACGGCGCGTTCCAGCGCGTGACCTTCCTCGGCCACGACCTCCCGCTCGCGCAGGTGAGCGTCGCGCGCCTGGTCGAGACACCTGAGGACATCGCCGGGCAGTTCACCCAGTACCTCGCCGCGAACGGAAAGCTCGACATCCACAGCGCGCTCACGACCGGCGACGACTTCTTCGTCGACGGCGGCCAGGACACGAGCGCAGCCCTGAACACGCAGTTCGGCCTCGGCGCCGCGAACGACACGCTGTTCCCGCCGGGCTCACTCTGGACGCGCGCGGACCTGCTCAGCCACTTCTACAACAAGCCTGGCGGGGTTCCCGGCGCGGGCGCCCTCTTCGCCCACTACAACCACTGGCTCGCGCAGCCCGCCTCGCTTCCCGCGGTGCCGACGCTGGCCGACTTCCTGACCTCGGCGGACGTCACTCAATCGCAGCTCGTCTTCTCGATCGGCTGCCACAGCGGTCTGAACGTGCCCGACACGGTCGGCGGCCCGATCGTGGCCGACGATCTCAAGCGTCAGCGCGACTGGGCGCAGGCGCAGGCGCAGGCCAGGACGGCCGTCTATGTCGGCAACACCGGCTTCGGCTACGGCGACACGAAGACCGTCGACCTCTCCGAGCGCCTGATGCGCGGCTTCGCGCGGAACCTGAACACCGGCGGCACGATCGGCGAGCAGTGGGTGCGCGCCCTGCACGAGTACTACGCGACCGCCGGCGACTACGACGTCGTGGACGAGAAGGTCATGGTCGAGGCGAACATGTACGGGCTGCCGTTCTACGGCTACACCGGCACGCCCCTGAACGCCCCGCCCGTGGCGCCGACTCCGCCGACCCATGTCGACAACGGCCTTCTGACCGGGACACTGCCGCCCATAACCGCCGCCATCACCGCGCACGACGCGGGAAACGGCGAGTCGCTCTTCTACGACGCGACGCAGCCCGACGGGACCACGAACGCCGCGGGCATCCGGTCCGGGACGCTGTCGGTCATCTACCGGCCGATTCAGCCGCAGCTCTCACGCGACATCACCGTCTCCGGCACCTCGGCGCACGGAGCGTTCATCACCGGCCTGACGACGCACACGATCGCGGGCGTCAAGCCGGTCAAGCCGTTCCCGCTCGTCTTCAGCGGCGATGAGCAGCCGGCGTCGGACTACCCGAACATCTTCTTCCCGGCCGGGCTCGTCACCGTCAACCGCGATGTCATCTTCGGCCAGGAGAGATCGACGCTGGTCGTCAACATGGGTCGATTCCGCCCCGACCCGGGCTCTGACACGGGAACCGAGCAGGTGGTCGACTCGGCCAACTTCGACATCGGCTACTCGACCTCGTCCGACAACGCCGTGCCGGAGTTCACGCAGGTCGGCGCCGTGAAGACCGCACCGGGCACGTTCAACGCCTTCGTCCGCGTCACCGACGACTCCGGCGCGCTCCACCGCGTCGCCGTGCTCTACAACACCGGCGTCGCGTCGTGGCAGGTGAAGGAGCTGACAAACGCCGGCGACGGGCTCTGGACGGGCACGATCAACTCCGGCACCGACACGATCCAGCTCGACGCGGAGGCGCAGGACAACGCGGGCAACGTCGGCTTCAGCTTCAACAAGGCCGTCAACTTCCAGTCGGTCGAGGACACGAGCACGCCGTCGATCTCGATCGACAGCCCGCTTCCCGGAAGCGTCTTCACGCTGCACCAGCTGGTCAAGACGAGCTTCGACTGCTCCGATCTCGGGGCCGTCGCCAAGTGCCGCGGGCGCACCGACAACGGCCTCTCCTTCCCGAGCGGCTTCCTGGTCGACACGCTCTTCCCCGGCACGCACACGTTCACCGTCACCGCGACCGACCTCGCCGGCCACACGACGTCGAAGAGCGTCACCTTCTACGTCCGCTTCGCCTTCTCCGGCTTCCAGCCGCCCGTGGACGACCCGCCGATGCTGAACCTGCAGAACGCCGGCCAGACGATCCCGGTCAAGTGGTATCTGCGTGACATCTTCGGGATCAAGTGGCCGTTCCTGAGCGCCGTGCAGGCGATCTCCTCGAAGCAGATCAAGTGCCCGTCTGCAGCGACCGACCCGATCTCGACCGACGTCCCGATCGGCCTCTCCGGGCTGAAGAGCGACGACGGCGGGTTCAAGTACAACTGGGCGACCTCGAAGTCCTGGGCAGGCACCTGCCGCCGCCTGACCTTGCTCTTCTCTGACGGCACGACCCCGTTCGCAGACTTCAAGTTCAAGTAGCCGCCGCCAGGCGGGCGCTGCCGCGGAACGTTCGCGCGCTCAGCTGGGTCTCGTTCGCCAACGACGCGGCGAGCGAGCTGGCCTACCCGGTCGTGCCGCTGTTCTTGACGGTGACGCTCGGCGCGCCGGTCGCCGCGGTCGGCCTGATCGAAGGGCTTGCGGAGGGAATCGCCGTCGGCCTGCGAGGGCTTTCCGGGTGGCTCTCCGACCGCTGGGGGGAGAGGCGGCTGCCCTGGATCGTCGGCGGGTATGCGGGCTCGGCGGCCGGACGCGTTGTGGTGGCGGCCGCGCCTGCCTGGGGTTGGGTGCTGGTCGGCCGCGTCGTCGACCGGCTCGGCAAGGGCGCGAGAACAGCTCCGCGCGACGCGTTGATCCGCGACTCGACTCCGCCGGAGCTGCTCGGGGCCGCCTTCGGCTACCACCGCGCGCTCGACACGGCCGGGGCCGTCGTCGGGCCGCTGGCGGCGGTCGCGCTCCTCGCGGTTGGGCTCTCGTTCCGCGGAGTCCTCTGGGTGGCGATCATCCCCGGCGCCGTCGCGCTGCTCCTGCTGCGGGCCGTGCGCGAGGCGCGGCCGGCCGAGGCCACGGTTGCCGAGCGCCGTCCCGAGCGGCAGCCGCTGCCGCGCAGCTTCTGGGTCGTGCTCGCGATCTGGGTCGTCTTCTCGCTCGGCAACTCGAGCGATGTCTTCCTGCTCCTGCGCGCGAAGGATCTCGGCCTGGGGGCGACGCTCGTCGTCCTCGCCTACGCGCTCTACAACGTCATCTACTCGGGGCTCTCGTGGCCGCTCGGCGCGCTATCCGACCGGCTGCGGCGCGAGATCGTGCTCGCGGCCGGGCTCGCCGTCTTCGCGCTCGTCTACCTCGGCTTCGCGCTCGCACAGAGCGCGTGGGCCGTCTGGCCGCTGCTCGCGCTCTACGGCGCGTACGTGGCGGCGACGGAGGGAGTGACGAAGGCCTGGGTCGCCGATCGCGTTCCCGGCAGGGCGATCGGGACCGCGTTCGGGGTCTTCTCGGCCGCGACCGGCGGCGCGCTCCTGCTCGCCAGCATCGCGGCCGGGCTGCTCTGGTCGCATGTCTCGCCCGCGGCGCCGTTCGTGCTCGGAGCCGTCTCCGCGGGGCTCGCGCTGCTGCTCCTGCTCGTCAGCGTCGCCACGCAGGGGCGAGCGTCCACGCGCTGAGCAGCTCCACCGCCTCGGTGAGCTGCGACGCGGTGAGCGGGAACGGCTCGGCGTAAGGGACGATCTCGACCCGGGGCGCCGGCACACGCCCCTCGGCCGCGTCGAGGAAGTAGCGGACGGTGAGGGCATGTGCCACGACGAGGATCGCCGGCTCCGGCCGCGCCAGGATCGTGCGGTAGGCCTCGACGTAGCGGCGAACCGCGTCGACCCGGCTCTCGCCTCCGTCGGGCGCGGGCTCGCCCGGCTCGTGCGATCGCGCCCAGTCGCGGTAGTCCTCGATCGTGTGGCCCTCGAACTCGCCGACGCCGATGTCGTTCAGCTCGGCGAGGACGAGCCGCGGCGTCTCTCGTCCGGCGAGCGCCAGGTCGGCCGTCTCCTGGGCGCGCTCGAACTCGCTCACGACGCAGAGGTCGACTGGCGTGTCCGCAAGCAGGTCGCCGAGCCGCCGCGCCTCCTCGCGCCCGGCCGGCGTCAGCGCGCACGGGACGCCCGGGTCTCCGTTCGTCAGCCCCGCCAGGGAGAGCTCGCTCTCGCCGTGCCGGGTCAGGTACGCGCGTTCCACTGTCGGCCATTCTCGCGGGCTACGCTACGAGCCGCGCGGGCGTAGCTCAGTGGTAGAGCCCCAGCCTTCCAAGCTGGTTACGCGGGTTCGATCCCCGCCGCCCGCTCTCCGCGCCGCAGCCGTCCGAAAAGGCCATGCCAGGGGTCAGACCCCGGGCGCGGCCGGAAGGGTCAGGTTGGCGCTTTCGAGCGGTGGCCGTCCGGTCGCTCCGCGATGCTGGCCCGGTGATTCCGGAGCGTGTCGTCCGGTTTCGGCTGCGGACGGTCCTGTCCCTACTCGGGACCATCATCGCGGTCGCCGTCGTGCTCGAGGTGATCTGGATCGCCCGGCACGTGCTGGCGTGGGTGGTGATCTCCGTCTTCCTGGCGCTCGCCCTCAACCCGGCCGTGGGGTGGCTCCAGCGACACGGTCTCAAGCGCCGCGCCGCAGCCGCCGCGGTCGCCTACCTGCTCACGCTCGCCGTCTTCGTCGCGATCTGCTTCACGTTCGTCCCGACCCTCGTCGATCAGGTGAACGAGTTCGTCGGCAAGCTCCCGAACTACGCGCACGACATCACGCACGGGCGCGGCCGCCTCGGCTTCCTCGAGACGAAGTACCACATCCAGGAGCGCGTCAGGTCGGCCGTCTCGCACGGCGGCGCGACGAGAGTGCTCGGGCTGTCCGGGGTCGCGATCTCGGTCGCGAAGGGCGTGATCACGATCGTCGTCGCCACGATCACGATCGGCTTCATGACGTTCTTCATGCTCCTCGAGGGCCCGGACTGGATCGAGCGCCTCTACAGCCTCCTGCCCGAGGAGTCGCAGCCCCGCTGGCGCAAGGTCGGAGACGAGATCTACCGGACGGTCGGCGGCTACGTGACCGGGAACCTGCTGATCAGCTTCATCGCGGGCGCGCTGACGACGATCATTCTGATCATCATGGGCGTCCCGTATGCGGTCGCGCTCGGCCTGATCGTCGCGATCCTCGACCTGATCCCCCTCGCGGGCGCGACCATGGCCGCGATCCTGATCGGGATCGTCGCCTTCCTGCACTCCATTCCGGCCGGAGTCGTGGTCGTGGTGTTCTTCATCGGCTACCAGCAGGTGGAGAACCACGTGCTGCAGCCGGTCATCTACGGCCGGACCGTGCAGCTCTCGCCGCTCACCGTCCTGATCTCGATCCTGATCGGCGCCGAGCTCGCGGGAATCCTCGGCGCCCTGGCGGCGATTCCCGTCGCGGGCACGATCCAGGTGCTGCTGCTCGACTGGCGGAGCCACCGCCGCGAGCGCCCGGCCCACGCAGCGCTCTAGAGATCGCCGCCTCCAGCCCTCTAGAGATCCGGGACAGCTGCCGATGGGGCTCCTATGCAGAGCAAGAGGCTCGCAGCGCTCGCAGCTCTCATCGTCGTGCTGGTCGCCCCCGCGTCCGGCTCGGCAACCGCGACCGGAACGCTGAGCCGTTCGGCCAGGATGCAGACGGCCTTGCTCGCGCAGGTCAACGCCGTGCGGTCCGCGCATGGCCTCGTCCGCCTCCGGCTCTCGCCGGGATTGTCCGCCGCCGCGGCGTCCCACTCGACGCAGATGGCCCGGCTCGGCTACTTCAGCCACAACTCGGCGAACGGCACGTCGTTCTCGAAGCGAGTCGCCTCGTTCTACTCGCTGCGCGGCTACCGGAGCTGGATGGTCGGAGAGAACCTGGTCTGGGCCTCGCCGGACCTCGGCGCGGTGCGCGCGATCAAGATCTGGCTTGCGAGCCCGCCTCACCGGGCGAACCTGCTCGAGCCGCACTGGCGCGAGATCGGCCTTTCGGCCGTCCATTCGACGAGCGCACCGGGCGTCTACGGCGGCTCGCCTGCGACGATCGTCACCGCCGACTTCGGCTCGCGCGCCAGATAGCCCGTGCAGCCTGGCGCTAGCCTTCGCTCAGCGCGCCTGTAGCTCAGTGGAAGAGCGACGGCCTTCTAAGCCGTGGGTCGGAGGTTCGAATCCTCCCAGGCGCACTCCCGCCCACCAAGGGCGTCTGTGAGCCGCAGCCGCGCATGTCGGCTGCAGCGGCGGCGCCAGAACCGTCGGGTGACAGGGACGCTGGCCCAGCCGAACGTGGCCTGCTAGCTGAGGTCGGCTGCCAGGGCTTCGTAGTGCGGGAGGAGTTCGTCCCACCGCTCTTCCGTGTCGCCGCTTTCGCGACCGGCGATGTGGTCAGCTAGGTGTTCGAGGTGGATCTGCACACCAGCACCGTACGCGGCAAGCAGATGAAGGGGCAGACCGCGGTCCTCGACCACCAGGATCGTCTGGTGGGCGGCGGCGGTTAGCTGAGCCTCGATGACGGTCTCTTCTGGCTGACCGGGCCGCGGGTCGGGATCGCGCAGCATGACCAGCAGGCGCTGCGGCGGCTCGCAGGCGTCCACGCGCCCCGCGCGTTCCCCGTCGGCGTGGCGTACCTGAAACCCACCGCCGAGCTGGAGGTCGCCTTCCACCTCGCCGTACCAGCGAGCGAGCCGCTGAGGGTCGGTGAGCGCCGACCACAGGTCGTCAATGGCGGTGTCGTAAAGATCCTCCAAGCGCGCGACTCCCTTGCCGTCTTCCGCTCGCAGGCTGCCCAGAATGCGGTCGTTGGCAGGACTGTTGCTGGTCATCCGTGCTCCTTCGTTCGCGTTCTCTCGGTGGTTACCACACTGAGACCTTGCCAGGACGCAAAGATCATCGGCGGACGTGTGCATCGGGGGTCATAGCGGAACACTGGTGCAGGGGCGGTCTTGTAGCCCGGCAGCAGCCCGGGTCACCGCGGCAGCGGGTTCGGGCCGGTGGCGGTGACCAGCCGCTGCGGCACCCAGTCGTCGACGTGGCTGAAACCGTCGAAGCGCGCTCCCTCGAGGATGACGCCGTCGTACAAGGAGCGGCGATAGAACTTCACGTGGGTGAAGTCCTCGAATAGGACGTAGTACGGCTCGACGGAGGGACTCTGGAACTGCTGACCAGTTAGCGCGGCCTGATGCACTCGTGAGAAGTCGTCGATGTCCTCACCGACGACGACGCCGAGGTGCTCGAGGCCCATCCGGTAGACGCGCTGGTGAACGGGCGGGATGAGCTCGATGAGCGAGACCGGAGTCCCGTCGAGGACATCGAGCGGCTCGGCGAGCACGATCAAGGAGATCGGACGCCCGTTCCAGACGTTCTCGCGGTGCGCCCTCGCATGGCGCTCGAGAAGCGTGCGCTGGTGGACGTAAAGGTCCCAATCGGCGACGCGGACGGCGAGGTGGCTGAGCGGGTAGGGTGTGATGTCGATGCCGCGGGCAACAAGACGGTCGCGCTGCATCGCCGCGAACGCTCGATAGTCCCCGATGATCTCGGCGATCGGATCAGACGTCGCCACGTGGCATCCTCCTCCGCCATCGTTACGAGATGCACGGCCGAACACACGGTTCCGGGTTGGTCCCACTCAGGTAGTCAGCTCCCGGGCGCGACGCTCCTGAGGAAGCACTCGACCTCGGCATCCGAGCGGAGCCGGACGACGTCGTGCGATGCGAAGCGCACTGGGTAGGCCCGCCGGCGTCTGCGACACTCCGACGCCGAGCGGCGCTCAGCCGGGAGATCCTCTGAAGCTCGGGTGACGTTCCCGCAAGCTGGCCCAGGCCAACGCCTACGGCCTCGGGGCCGCCTCCGCGATCAGCGACCCATCGGCTTAGGGGCGTTATCGACCCGCGGTCAGTCGTCGATCGCCTGGTAGGCGGCCGTCAAGAAGTCACGCGAGCGCCCGCCGCGCCGCCTCGTCGAACGACGTGAGCTCGAGCGGCAGCAGCTTCCGGATCCGCTCCTCGTGCGCGATCGTCGGATTGCGCAGTCCTTCGACGAGCGGCCGCGCGACCGACGCGCTCACCGGCGTGACGAGGTTGAGCCAGAGCGAGGAGAGGTACGGCGTCAGCACGGGGACCTCGACGATTGCCGGCTTCCGGCCGAGCAGGGCGGCGATTCGTTCGATCATCTGCCGGTAGGTCATCACCTCCGGTCCGCCCGTGTCGTAGCCCTCGCCGTACGCGGCCTCGTTGCCGCAGACGCCAGCCAGGTAGAGGGCGACGTCGTCGAGCGCGATCGGCTGCGTCGGCGTCGAGACCCAGCTCGGCGTCACCATGACCGGGAGGCGCTTGACCAGGCCGAGGATCGTCTCGAAGGCGGCGCTCCCCTTGCCGACGATCATGGCCGCGCGCAGGGTTGTCACCGGGACGCCCGCGGAGGCGAGCCTCTCTCCGGTCTCGCGGCGGCTGCGCAGGTGCGGCGATGCGCCGGGGTCGTCGGCGCCGAGCCCGCCGAGGTAGACGATCTGCCGCACGCCTGCGTTCGCCGCCTCGCGCGCGACCATCTCCGCCGCCGCGCGATCCTGCTCCTCGAAGTCGCGCGCGCCGAGCGAGTGGACGAGGTAGTAGGCGACGTCCGCACCTTCTAGGGCTTCGGCAACGCCGTCGCCGCTCGCCGCATCGGCGACCACCCAGCGGGGGCCGGGCTCGTTACGCGCGGTGCGCGAGACCGCGGTCAGCTCGTGCTCGTCCAACAGGGGCACGAGCGCCCGGCCGACGACGCCGGTTGCGCCGAAGACGGTGACGTTCACGAGCCCCGCCTCGAGAGCAGGAGTTCGAAGTAGCGGCGGCTGACCGCCGCATGGAAGGGGCTCTGCCCTTTCGCGTAGAGCATCCCAGTCCAGGGCGGCGCGCCCGCGCGGGCGGCGAGCCGCGGCAGGTACCCCTCGACCTTGACGCTCAGCTCCTGCCGATCGCCCTCGGGTCGCTGTTCGAGCGCGACGGAGCCGCCGGCTCGGAGCGCGAGCAGCCCACCCTGGATGGCGTGCCGGCAGCTGACGAGCCCGCCGTCGAACGAGAGCTCCGGCGGCCCGAAGGTGAGCAGCGTCGGACCGCCGAGCAGCTTCAACTTGCCTCCGCCGCCCGTCCAGCTCGCGCGGACACCGCCGCGAGTGAAGCGGTCAACCGCCTGCCAGTAGGTGACACCGAGGGTGCGGGCGCCGGCCTCGGACGCCTCGACCACGGGCTTCGCCACGAGCACCCGCTGGCGCGACTCGAAGCCGCCGGACTCGAGCACGCGCTCCGATGTCTCCCAGCCGCGCACGCCGTCCACCGCCATTGGCGAAGGGTAGTCTGGCAGCCCAAGCTCAGGGATGTCCCGAGCCGGTTCGGGCTCCACTGCCACACCTTAGTTCTGGTGACATTCCCGCACGCTGGCCCAACCGATCATCCTGTTCTCAGGCGCCGCAGGGGCTGCGTCAGGTCAGTAGGAGCCCCACGAGCAGCGGTGAGAGGAGATAGGCCGCCAGGACATAGGGCCACATATAGCCGTTCTCCACATGCCAGCCTTCCAGGATCTCATGGACAGGACGGCGGAGCAGGAAGCTCCCGACCCACTCGAAGGCGAGCACCAGCAAGAGCCAGTACGTCCCAGCAAGCAGCAGCTCGGGCACCGCATGGACGTCAGCAAACCGCACCAGCGCGTACGCGAACGGGAAGATGTAGACGATTCGCGTTGTCATCCCGATCCGATGCGCGCGAAGCTCGCCGACGCGGGGCGCGTAAACGCGGTTCATGAGGACGAAGTAGTTGAACCCCGAGACGGCGATCTCGCAGAACCACACCCGGAACGTGATCATCAGCAGGTAGGTGTTCACGGAAGCTCCGCCCGGAATCATCATCGGCGGGCTCCGGCCGGTCATCCGCACTTCCCCGGATTGGCCGAGACACCGCCACGAAGACGCCGTGCTCGGGGAAAACGTTCCTGAACCCTCGGGCAGCGTGGAGACGGCTAGCGCGAGTCGATAGGCCCTGGAACGCTCGGCGTTAGTGCGCGCTGGAAGCGACCTCAGGCTGCGGCGACTAACCCACCTGCTGGTGGTCCGAAGTCGTCACCTGCGGTGCTGCGCGTAATCGAACGCGCTTCCCAAAGCGACGCCGGCTCCTACACCGAATGCAATGCCAAGCGCGATGTTGCCAACGAGGATGCCAACAACGGTGCCCGCGCCGGCACCGATCGCGATACCGAACGTCAGCCACTGGTGCTGATTCATGATCTCGCCTTTCTCACGGTGCACCGGACCTCATGCAGACGACGGAACCCGTCGAGTGCCCATTCAAGCCCGAGCCCGGCGCGACCACATCGGCGTCAACCACATCCCGCCGCGGAAGAACTACGGATCCATCCTCAGGGAACATTCCCGCACGCTGGCCCAGCCGAGGCTGGACGGAACGCGTGGCTCGGCGCACCCAGCGAAGTGCGCTCGACCCGATCGCTCGCATCTGAGTCGGCGGACGTTACGATCCCGCTGTGGATCCGGCGACGAGATAGCGGTCAGACGCGGCGACTACCGCGCGTGATTGGCGCAGGCGCCGAGGCTGCTTTCGAGGCCGCTTCGGATGCTGCGTGCCACCGCTACGACTTGGAGGTACACGGAATGACTCGTCAGAACCTGCTCTCCGACGCATGGGACGGAGACAACGAAGAAGAGGGGACTCGACATCGAATCTTCTGGCGGCCGGACGACGCCAGGATGGGAGCAACGCTGTACGAGCTGGCCCCCGACGCGCCTGGGGCGCGGATGCACATGCACTTCGGAGCCGAAGAGATGTTCTTCGTCCTCAGCGGTCGTCCCACCTTCCGGAACCAACACGGCGAAGAGGAGATGGCTCCGGGCGACTTCGTCTTTTGCCCCGAGGGACGTGCCGGACTACACACGTTCAGCAATCCCACCCAAGAACCCGCTCAGATCCTCGCGATCAGTGCCGGGAGCTTCCCGGACGTCGTCGCCTACCCCGAACACGGATATGCATGGGTGGCGACTCGCGATCCCGATCCCGAGCTACTCGCGAGAGGCGGCGACCCCGGCATCATCGCTCGCTTCGAGATCCCGATCGAGTAGATCGTTCGGCCGTTTGTCGGCCGTCGTTCGACACGCCGAAGAGGCCGCGAGGGCGGCCTCTTCGCTTACCCACCTCGGATCCCGGAGAGGGAGCAAGCGGACTCGAGCCCCGGCTCGCGCGACATTCCCGCACGCTCGGCCCGGGCGAGACGGCCGAGAGTTACTAAGGTCCCGTGGCTCAATGGCGGGTTCGGTGCGATCGCGACTCAGGGTCACGCGGCGGCAGATTCTGGCGTTCCGACGGCGAGTCGGCGAGCTCGACGGGCGAATGCCGAAGGGGGCGGACTCGCTGCGAAGGGCGGCGTGGGCCGGCCTGCAGGACAGCATGCCGAGAGCCGCGTTGCTCTCGTTGCACGCTCGGGTCGACGGGGTCCAGTCGTCGACGTGGGAGGATTCCTCGCTCGCCCAGCTGTGGGGCCCTCGCTACCACACCTACGTCGTCGCGAAGCGCGACTTCGCGTTGTTCTCGCTGGGGAGGCTTCCCGAAAACGCCAAGGGTCGCCTTCGGGCCGAGCGCCTGGCTAGGCAGTTGCACGCCCAGCTCGACGGCAGGCGGATGACCGACCGGGAGGCGGCGGGCGCACTCGGCGTCGGCAACGCGATCAGGTACGCCGCGACGACGGGCACCGTCGCCATCCGCTGGGAGGGGGCGCGTGCGCCGACGGTCTGGACGGTCGCCGCTGCGGAGGTCGACCCGGCCGAGGCCTGTCGCGAGCTCGCTCGGCGCTACCTCCACATCTTCGGCCCCGCGACCGCTGACGGGTTCGCCCGCTGGGCAGGAGTCTCCCGCCGGTCGGCTACCGGCGCATTCGCGTCGCTCGCCGGATCGCTGCTGCCGGTCCGATCGCCGCTCGGCGACGAGTGGCTGCTCGCAGACGACGAGCCCGCGATGCGCGCCCCCGAGAGGGCCGCTGCGCCCGCACGCCTGCTGCCGAGCGGCGATGCCTATTTCCTGCTCGACGGAGCAGAGCGGGAGCTTCTCGTTCCGCGCGAGGACCAGCGGCAGCGTCTCTGGACGCCCCGCGTGTGGCCAGGCGCGCTCCTCGTCGACGGCGAGGTCCGCGGAACCTGGAGGCGGGCGCGCCACACGGTTCGGATCGATGCCTGGGCGCGTCTCTCGCGTGCGGCGCGCGACGCGATCGAGGCCGAGGCCATCGCCCTGCCGCTCCCAGCCCTCGACCGGCATATCGAGGTGGTCTGGACTCGGTGCTGAGCGTCCTCGCAGCCTCCGGTGATCAGGCGATCACGCTCGTCATCCTGGGGTCGATTGTGATTCCCGCCGTGGTCCTGGCGTGGCTCTGCTGGTTCTTCTGGAAGCACCGTCACGACGACTAAGCCTGGAGCCTGGCGGCCTCTTTTTTGCGGGCGACTCCCGCGGCCCAGGACGCTGCCGTCAGGCGGCTGGCCGGCTGTCCTGTTGCAGCGCGTAGATGTTCCTGTCAGGCCCGCGGAAGAACAGCCAGCCGTAGCCCTCCAGGCTCGGGTTGCCGAACAGCTCGTTGGCCCAGACGATCTCTCCGATCAGGTCGACCTCCGCGGCCGCCAGTTCTTCACGAGCGGCGACGATGTCGTCCACCGCGAAGGCGACGACGATCCCCTCGCTCACCTCGGCCGGGAAGAGGCTCGCATTGTCGTTCTCCGGACCGAAGACCTCCACGTAGTCGCTTCGTCCGGACGGGAGCTGGAAGATCGACCAGCCGGGCTCGGCGTGGGCGTTCGTCAGTCCGAGGATGTCGCGAAAGAAGGCTGCGGTCGCCTCGAAGTTCCCCGTGCGCGTGCCGAGGAAGCAGATCCGTTCGACGTTCATGCCGGCCTCATTGCGCGTGCTCGTCGAATTGCGGCAGGTCGTCGGTGATCTCGAACCAGGGCGCCTTGGAGCCGACGAAGATGTGGTGCGTCGGCCGGATGGTCGGTGTGTCCACCAGCGATCCCAGCGCCACGTGCACGTACGCGCCGTCCCGCACCACCGAGTAGAGGAGCGAGCCGCACGCGGCACATCGCGTGTCGTTCGCATCTTCCTCTCCGACGACCAGGAGCCCGCTCGGCCCGCGCGTGAGCTCGAGCTTCTCCCGCTGGATACCGGCGAGGGGCTTGAAGGCCGAGCCCGTCGCCGCCCGGCAGCGCGAGCAATGGCAGTTCATCGAGTAGACGAACTCGTCCGGGATCCGGTACTCGACGCTGCCGCACTCGCACCTCCCGACGAGTCGACCGTCGTCTGCGCTGGTACTCATGGCACTCCTCTCGTGGCTTCTCGTCGTAAGACCGTCTGGAGCCGGCCGAATCATCGCTCCGGTTGATCGATCCCGGTTAGGCTCGCTCGTCGTGGAACGGGAACGGCCCGAGGATGTCGTCGACGCGACGCGCCGGACCCGGCTGGCGAACGAGCGAACCTACCTCGCCTGGTGGCGCAGCGCGCTCGCCGCCTTCGCCGTGAGCCTCGGGGTCGGCAAGATCGTCCCGCAGCTCACCGGTGGATCGTCGGTCGGCTATCAGATCGTCGGAGTCGGCTACGCCCTCCTCGGTATCGCGTTCATCGCCTACGCCCTCGTCCGCCAGCAGGAGCAGGAGAAGGCTCTGGACGAGGGGCGCTTCGTCCAGTTCGGCCGCACAGCTGCGCTCGCCTTCACGGCGGCCGGCATCCTGCTCGGCGTGGCGACCGTGATCGTCGTCATCGCCTGAGGGCGTGAAGGAGCCCAATCTCGTCATCGTCGGCGGCGGAATTGCCGGTGGCGCGCTGGCAACGGTAATGGCGAGGGCGGGTGCGAGCGTGCTCGTGCTGGAGCGCCAGCAGACCTATCGCGATCACGTGCGTGGCGAGATCCTCTGGCCCTGGGGCGTCCGTGTGGCGAGGCAGCTCGGGCTCGAGCAGCCTCTGCTCGACGCGGGCGCGCGCGTCGTCCGGTGGCTCGACTCCTACGACGAAGGAGCGCCCGGCCCGACCAGGGAGGACGTCGCCGCGGCTGTCGACGGGATCGACGGGTCGCTCAACGTGACGCACCCGATCGCCTGTCAAACGCTCGCAAAGGCGGCCGCCTCGGCCGGAGCGGACGTTCACGCGGGAGTGCGAGAGGTTCGCGTGGTTGCTGGAGCCAGGCCGGTCGTGCACTGGCTGTCCGACGACGGGACCGAGCACGAGACACAGCCGGACCTGATCGTCGGGGCGGACGGGCGCCGCTCGACCGTCCGCTCGCAAACGCGGATCGCGTTCGAGGTCGACGAGCCGGCTCATCTCATCGCTGGGATGCTTGCCGAGGGGATCGAGGGTGTCATCGGCGAGATCAACGTGTTCGCCAGGGAGTCCGACCTGCTGTTCCTCTCCTTCCCAGAGGAATCCGGTCGAGTGCGTCTGTACATCTGTTTCCCGGCGAACCAGCGCCTCCGATTCGCCGGCCGCGAAGGCCCGCGTCAGTTCCTCCGCGCGTGCGAGCTGCGCTGCTTGAGCGGCGTAGCCCAATGGCAGAGCGCCCGCCCGTCGGGACCGTGTGCGACGTTCCCAGGTGAGGACAGCCGAGCGCCGCACCCGCTCGCGGAAGGCGTCGTCCTGATCGGCGACGCTGCGGGCTACGACAACCCTCTCCAGGGGCTCGGCCTCGGGATGGCGCTACAGGACGCGCACGACGTCTCGACGGCCCTTCTCTCGGGATCACCGGCGACCGAGGGTCTGGCGACGTATGTCGCCCGCCGCGCCGTCCGCCAGAGGCTCGCAAACCTCAGCGTCGAGCTCGAGGTCTGGGCGAACGACGGCTTCGAGGTTCAGGATCCCGGGCTACGGGCCGCTCGTTATGACCACATCCGCAACGACGATGTGCTCGCCGCGCTCGAAGAGAGCCCCTTCACCGGGTTTGACGAACTCCCGCAGGATCTGACCCACGCCGAGCTCGCCGATCGGCTGGCAGCTCATCAACCGACGGCTTAGTCTCTGCCGGTGCCCCAAGAGCATCGAGTCGCCGGTCATCTGGGTGTCGCCGCGGACGAGTACGACCGGGCCATCCGGACGTTCATCCCGAGCTACGACGGGATGGTCGCCACCGTCGTCCGCTGGCTCGAGGGGCATGTCCCCCCAGGCGGCCTGGTGGTCGATCTCGGCGCCGGAACCGGAGGCCTCGCGGCGGCCGTCCTCGACGCGCTCCCCGACGTGCGCGTCCAGCTCGTCGACGTCGACCCGAACATGCTCGAGGTCGCCGCCGCGAGATGCGCTGCCCACGACGGCCGCTTCGAGCTCCGACACGCACGGTTCGAGGATCCGCTTCCCCGCTGTCACGCCGTCGTGGCCTCGCTCGCCCTCCATCATGTTGCGACGCAGGACGAGAAGCGCGAGCTCTACCGCTCCATCCTCGCCGCGCTGGAGCCGGGCGGCCTCGTCGTCGTCGGCGACCTCCTCGTTCATCCCGAAGGTCCCGAGCGCCGGCGGTTCCTCCGGGACTGGTACGTCCACATGGAACGCAACGGCATCTCCGCCGCCGAGGCCGACGCGCACTTCGCCCAGTGGGCCGAGGAGGACCACTACGTCTCGCTTCCCGACGAGCTCGCGCTCGTCGGCAACGCCGGGTTCCCCCGCCCGGAGTGCTTCTGGCGAGACGGAGGCCTCGCCGTGTACGGCGCGTTCAAGGACGCGTGACGAGGATCAGACCAGGCTGCGCAGGAGCCTGACGAGCGCGGCTCCGACGGTGAAGATCAGGACGACGCCCCCTGTTCCCACGATGACGCCGAGCGCGAGGACGACCACGTCCTCGAGGATGATCGCGAGCGCGACGCCGACCGCGCCCAGGGCGGGAAGAGTGTCGAGCCCAGAGAACGGCGGAGCGACGGCGGCGCCGATCGCGAAGAGCATCACCACCAGGCCGAGCAGCCGGCCCACCAAGCGCTGGTCGAACAGCCAGGCTGCCCGTGGTCGCGAGAACCGCTCGACCTGACGGATCCGTCGAACGATGAACGGAATTGCCTTTTCGGTCGTCGCCGCGCCGAGCTCGCGGCGCTTCCACCTCTCGGGAAGCCAGACGGTTCGCCGGCCCAGCACCATCTGCGCGGCGAGCACGATGGTGATCACCTCGAGCACGTGACTCACTCCCCCGGTCGGCAGCGGCAGGGCCGGCACGAACATCAGGAGCAGGATCGCGACCGCGAAGCTCCTCTCCGCGAACACGCTGGTCATCGCCCCGAGCGTCTTCGGCTCGTCGCTGAGGAGCCAGCGCTCGAGCTCGTCGCTGAAGCGTTCGCTCGAGCTCATGTCGACAGCATGCCTCGCGGAGCAATCCGACCTGATCAGGCTCGGAGCAGTGGCCAAAAATGCAAGACCCGGTACCGTCTCTTCCGGTGGCGGGCACTGCGCGTTGTCGCCGTCGACTGACCCCCCCGGCGGTCCTCGGGTCAGCGAGCGTCTTGCGGCGCGGTATCGGGCCGCATCGCGGCGACGCACTCGTCCCATGCAGCGAGGAGCCGCGCCTCGTACCTCTTCGAGTAATCGTCGGGATCTTTGGCCCCGCCCATCGTTTCCTCGATTACCTTTGCCAGCTTTAGGGCTGATTTCGCGGCAGCCTCGGTGCCGAATAGTCGAACGGCGGTCAGGTGATGTTCGTGTTCGCGCGCCCATTGCTGGTAGTCCTCGAGCTTCCCAAATGGCTCGATACCGCCTGCGTCCTGATGGAACCGATGAACGGAGTCGAGAAAGTCGTGGTAGACGGCCTGTCGGTGACTTAGGTGCTTCTCGCCGTGCTCGAACCGAAGTCGCTCAAGCTCGCCCTCTGACTGCGACCGAGCAGTTAGATACCCAAGTCCCGCGCCCGCGATAGCCGACCCAGCGCTGATCGCCGCGGTTGCGATGATCGTCCAGTCGATCATCGTCGTCGAGTCGGCGCGCTAGCGCTTCGCGGCCGAGGGCGTCGCATCGCGCCCGTCCGGCTTGTTCGGAGTCTGCACGCCGGGCGTCGAGGGGTTCGGCACGAGCGTCCCCTCGGGCTTCGGCTTCGGGCCGCCACGTTCTTCGTCGCTCATGGAGCCGGAGGGTACGGCAGCCGCCGGTCGGCCCTCATAGTCTCCGCCTCGTGTACCCGGTTGCCGCCTCAGCGTTCGAGTGGGTGCAGGCCGTGGCCGGTGCCGTCGCCGCACTCTCCGCACTCGGAGCGCTTCTGTTCGCCTGGCTTGCGGTGCGCGGTGCGCAGGAGCTGCGTCGCTCCGAAAGGCAAGCCCGGTTACTTGATCTTGCGGCGGATTTCGATGAGGCCAGCGTGCGGGTCATGCTCGCGGGGGGAGCCGTCGACCCGAACGCATGGCGTGATGCTCGGAGCGCCAGGCATCGGTTCCGTGCCGCGATCGACAGCACCGGAGCATCGTTGCCAGCGTGTCGGGCGCTCCTCGAGTTCGACTGGTCGCCCGCCTCGATGGGCACAGCCCCCGAGCGCCGGGAACAAGCTGACAAGGCGCTGGAAGCCGCTCTCGACGAGCTCGCGGCTTGGCTGGAGGACTGAACGTCGGGCCGGGCGGCGGCCACTGAATGCTGGGGTGTCAGGTCTGTGATGCCACATCCGCCGCCGATGCCGGCTTTGCCGGTGTCGGCTCAGCTCACGCCGATCGGCAGAAGGCGAGCCGATCGAAGTCGTCATGCCTCCGCGCAGCGGAGGCGGACTTCGATCGGGAGTGGCCCCGGGAGGAGTCGAACCTCCGCACACGGATTCGAAGTCCGTCGCTCTATCCACTGAGCTACGGGGCCTGGAATCAGTTTGCCACGGCGGGCGAGCTATCCTGTCCGGGCTCGCGGTGGCGGTAGCTCAGTTGGTAGAGCCCCGGGTTGTGGTCCCGGTGGTCGGGGGTTCGAGTCCCCTCCGCCACCCCTCGAGTCTCAAAAACGCGGTTCGGAGCGGTCTAAGCCGCGGTTCGGTCCGCCGACCGATGTCTTCGGATCAGCGCGTGGACGAGGTCTTGCTGCACGCGGACGAGGTCGATGCGGTTGCGCTCGAGCACCTCGGCGCCCGCGCCGATCGTGCGCAGGGTCTGGCGCTCGTAGACGAGGCCGCGGATCTCCTCGCTGAGCGACTCGACCGTTGGAAACTGGATCACGGTAGCGGTCATCGTTGGAGTCTGGGACTGGTACCGAGAGGATTAGTTAGTCGCCGACCCGCTCTATCCTTGGTTCCACCGCGGGCGTGGCGGAATTGGTAGACGCGACGGGTTTAGGTCCCGTTGGGGCTGATGCTCCTTAGAGGTTCGAGTCCTCTCGCCCGCACTCCGGTCAAACTGGCCCAGGCAAGGTCAGCGGGCGGTGCTCCCCGCTGTCTGACTAGACCCGTCGGGCGGCATACCCTCGCGCAGCCAGCGCATGTTCTCTGCGATCTGCTTCTCCGGGTCGGCGCCCATGTGCCCGGCTTCGTCGTCGATCTTGACCACACAGCCCGGGACATGCGCGGCCAGCCAATCGCCGTGCGCCGGTGGAACGAGAACGTCCGTTGCGCCGTACCAGACCAGGACCGGGATCGAAATGCGGTCGAGGTCGAAGCCCCACGGCTGTACGTGTGCAAGGTCGTCGTCAGCCCAGCCTCCGACGCCTCGCGTCGAGTGTTCGGCCCACGACTCTCGAATGACCTGCATCGTCTCCCGGCGCGCGAGCTCCGACCGATCCGACTCGCTCAGCTCGAAGTTGTCGAGTAGGGAGGCGGGATCGGCGGCCACCCGGGCCGCGATCTTCGCGTGCTCGGCTTCGAGCTCCCGCATCAGGACGTCTTCTCCTGCGACCGCCCAGTCGAACTCCTTCACGTTCTCCGGATCCATGCCGGCAAGCCAAGATTCCTGGTCGAGCCCGGGTTTTCCGAGCGGCGCGACCCCGACCACGCACGTTGCCCGCACGACCCGGTCGGGCAAGAGCGCCGCGCACGCGAGAGAGAGCGGCCCGCCACCGGAACCACCCGTGACGCCGAAGCGCTCGAGGCCGAGATGGTCGGCGAGCGCCACCACGTCGTCGACCTCATCGACGACGCGTCTGCCAGGACGCCGCGTCGACCTGCCGTACCCGGCCCTGTCGTGGGTTACGAGGAGGATGCCGAGGCGGCGATAGAGCTCCTCGTCCGGCCATCGCTCGAGTCGGCAGCCAGGCGTTCCGTGCAACGTGAGGACCGGGAAGCCGTCGGTATCACCCCACCGCGCGAACGCGAGCTCGCGTCCATCGGGAGTCTCGAGGGTCAGGAGGGACTCGCCCACGGCCGGTGAGCATACGCAACTCCACTCCGACAACTGAGCGGCGATACTCCCGTCGTGCTCGCGCACTGGGACGAGGTCGAGGCTGTCCACCGTGAGAAGGGGCCGATGGCTGCGGCCTGGCAGCGGCTCGGCGACGCGGCGGGGGCCAAGGGGATCGGCCTCAACCGCGTTCGCGTCCACCCGGGCCGGCTCTCGACGCCGCCGCACTCGCACGGGCTCTCGGAGGAGATCTTCTACGTGCTCAACGGCTCCGGGCTCTCGTGGCAGGACGAGCGCGTGTGCGAGGTGCAGGCGGGCGACACGATCGTCCATCTGGCCGACCACGAGGAGCACACGCTGCGCGCAGGTCCGGACGGGCTCGACTACCTGGTCTTCGGCACGCGGCACCCGGTCGAGATCTCGTGGCTGCCGCGCTCGCGCGCGCTTCGACTTGGATACCCATGGACGGAGGGCCGCGACGACGACCCCTGGGACGTCGAGGCCGAGGTCGGCGAGCTCGCGTTCGCCGAGCCGGGCGAGCGGCCGCCGAACGTGGTCGCGTTCGACGACATCCCGTTCGACGAGGACGGTGACAAGGTGCTTGCCGAGGCTGCGGGCTCCGAGCGGTCGGGCCTGAACTGGATCCACCGCGAGGCGGGCAAGCGCGGGTCGATCCCGCACTGCCATTCGGAGGAGTCCGAGGCGTTCCTCGTGCTCGGCGGAGGCGGCACGGTCGAGCTCTGGCCCACGCCGCTGACGGCCGCACGCGGCGCGGAGCGCGAGTCGCACGAGCTCCGCCCCGGCCACGTGGTCGCGCGTCCGCCCGGGACGCGCACCGCGCACTCGATCGTCGCCGGCACCGACGGGATCACGTACCTCGCGTACGGGACCCGTGAGCCGAACGACATCTGCTACTACCCGCGCTCCAACAAGGTCTACTTCCGCGGCGTCGGGCTGCTCACGCGGCTCGAGCCTCTCACCTACGGCGACGGCGAGCCGGACGACTAGTGGCCCGATCGGCCACGGCCGGGGTCTGACCCCGGACATGGCCATTCGGCCCCTCACCGTCAGCCCAGGGTCCTCTGGTTGAATGGTTCAGGCGATGGCAGCGCAGCTAGAAGAGCTTTCGGACAATCGCGTCCGGCTCACCGTCGAGGTCCCGCGGGCCGATCTCCAGCACGCGGTCGAGCACGCGACCTCGGACCTCGCGCAGTCGGTCAAGGTGCCCGGTTTTCGCAAGGGGAAGGTGCCGACGCAGGTGCTCCAGGCGAGGATCGGGCGCGAGCGGATCTTCAGCGAGGCGGTCGAGAGCCACATCGGCGGCTGGTTCCTGAACGCCGCCGCCAGCACCCGGATCCGCCCGGTCGCCGCGCCCGAGTACGACTACAACCTTCCCGACTCCGAGGACGACCCGTTCAGCTTCACGGCCACGGTCTCGGTGCAGCCGAAGCCCGAGCCGGCCGACTGGACGACGCTCGAGGTTCCCTACGCGGAGCCCGAGGTTCCCGAGGAGGTGGTCGACCAGGAGCTCGAGGCCCTGCGCGCCAACGTCGCCGAGCTCGTCCCGGTCGACGACCGGCCTGCCCGCACGGGTGACGTGATCGTGATCGACGTGTTCGACGCCTCCGGAGAGGGCCAGCGCGACCTCGTCGTCGAGCTGGGCACCGGCCGTCTCATCGAGGAGCTCGAGCGCGCGCTGACCGGCGCCTCGGCCGGGGAGACCAAGGAGGTCGAGCTCCTGCAGGAGGACGGCTCGACTGCGGCGGCCACCGTGACCCTCAAGGAGCTGAAAGAGAAGGCGTTGCCGCCGGTCGACGACGAGCTGGCGCGCGCTGCGAGCGAGTTCGACACGCTCGCCGAGCTGCGCGCCGACATCGAGCGCCGGATCCGCGAGGTTCTCGAGGAGGAGGCGGAGACGGCCTTCCGCGCCGCGGCGGTCGACGCGCTCGTGCAGGCGTCGGGCGTCGAGGCAGCAGGCCCGCTCGTCGAGGCCCGCGCCCGCGAGCTCCTGAACGCCTTCGCCCGCTCGCTCGAGCGGCGCGGCATCAGCCCGGAGACGTACCTCCAGCTTTCGGGCGAGACCGGCGACCAGCTCGTCGAGCGGCTTCGCGCCGAGGCGCAGCTCTCGGTCGCGCGCGAGCTCGTGCTCGAGGCCGTCGCGGACAAGCTTGCGCTCGAGGTCACCGACGAGGAGATCGAGGAGCTCGTCCGCGAGCAGGCCGAGGCGCACGGCGACGATCCCGACGAGGCGGTGAAGCAGGTGTTCGCGAGCGGCGGCCACGAGGCGCTGCGCGGCGACCTCCGCCTGCGCAAGGCGCTCGACCGCGTCGCCGCAGAGGTGCAACGCGTCCCGGTCGACGTGGCGCGCGCCCGCGAGAGCATCTGGACCCCTGACAAGGAATCGGCCCAGGCCGAGACGAAACTGTGGACCCCCGGCAGCAAGGAGCCAGCGTGACGCCGCTTGCGGTGTCACGGTCAGGCCGAACGGGCTTTGCCCGTGCGGCCGTCTGAAATGACCAGTCGATCCATGAGAAATTCAGAGGAGACGCCATGAGCCCGTTGATCCCGATGGTGATCGAGCAGACCTCGCGCGGAGAACGCGCCTTCGACATCTACTCCCGCTTGCTGAACGAGCGGATCATCTTTCTCGGAACCGCCGTCGACGACCAGATCGCCAACCTGATCATCGCGCAGCTGCTGCACCTCGAGTCCGAGGACCCCGACAAGGACGTCTCGATCTACGTCAATTCGCCGGGCGGCTCCGTCTACCACGGGCTCGCGATCTACGACACGATGCAGTTCATCAAGCCGGACGTGCAGACGATCTGCGTCGGCACCGCGATGTCGATGGGCGCGCTCCTGCTCGCAGGCGGCGCGAAAGGAAAGCGGATGGCGCTGCCGAACGCCAAGATCCTCATCCACCAGGTCTGGGGCGGCTTCCAGGGGCAGGCGACCGATATCGAGATCCACGCCAAGGAGACGATCGCCCTCAAGCGCCGACTAGAGGAGATCATGGCCGAGCACACGGGGCAGAACATCGACAAAGTCTCGAAAGACATGGAGCGTGACTACTTCATGACCCCGCAAGAGGCCAAGGACTACGGCATTATCGACAGTGTGATCATCCATCGAGACACCTCGAAGGACGGGGTCAAACCCTAGCCCTAGCCTAGGAGCCGATTCCGAGGTAAAAGGAGAGACGTGGCCCGCGCATCCGACGGAAACGAGCAGCTGCTCTGCAGCTTCTGCGGCAAGAGCCAGCGTCAGGTCAAGAAGCTCATCGCAGGCCCCGGGGTCTACATCTGCGACGAGTGCATCGATCTCTGCAACGAGATCATCGACGAGGAGCTCACGGCTCCCGCGCAGCTCGACCTCGACAACCTGCCGCGGCCGCGTGACATCTACTCGGTCCTGAACGACTACGTCGTCTCGCAGGAGGAGGCGAAGCGCACGCTCGCGGTCGCCGTCTACAACCACTACAAGCGCGTCCAGATGGCGACCGAGGACGACGACGTCGAGCTGCAGAAGTCGAACATCCTCCTGCTCGGCCCGACCGGCTGCGGGAAGACGCTGCTGGCGCAGACGCTGGCGCGGATCCTCAACGTGCCGTTCGCGATCGCCGACGCGACCGCGCTGACCGAGGCCGGCTACGTCGGCGAGGACGTCGAGAACATCCTCCTCAAGCTGATCCAGGCGGCCGACTTCGACATCAAGAAGGCCGAGACGGGGATCATCTACATCGACGAGGTCGACAAGATCGCGCGGAAGGCGGACAACCCGTCGATCACGCGCGACGTCTCGGGCGAGGGCGTCCAGCAGGCGCTCCTGAAGATCCTCGAGGGGACGGTGGCCTCGGTGCCGCCGCAGGGCGGGCGCAAGCACCCGCACCAGGAGTTCCTCTCGATCGACACGACCAACGTCCTCTTCATCTGCGGCGGCGCGTTCGCCGACCTGGAGAAGATCATCGGCAAGCGGATCGGCAAGCACGCGGTCGGCTTCGGCGCCGACATCCGCTCGCGAAACTCGTTCGAGGCGTCGGAGATGCTGGCGAAGGTGATGCCGGAGGACCTGCTCGCCTACGGGCTGATCCCGGAGTTCATCGGGCGCCTGCCGGTCATCTCGGCCGTGCACCAGCTCCAGAAGGAAGACCTCGTCCGGATCCTGACCGAGCCCAAGAACGCCCTGGTGCGCCAGTACCAGCGCTTCTTCGCCTACGACAACATCGAGCTCGTCTTCACCGAGGACGCGCTCTGGGAGATCTCGGAGAAGGCGCTCAAGCGCGAGACCGGCGCCCGCGGGCTGCGCTCGATCATCGAGAGCGCGCTCCTGGATGTGATGTTCGAGCTCCCGTCGCGCAAGGACGTCGTCAAGTGCGCGATCACGAAGGAGACGATCGCGGGCGGCATCAAGCCGACGCTCGTCACCAGCGCGGGCAAGGACTCCGAGCAGCCCGAAGAAGAAGAGCTCGCCGAAGAGTCGGCCTAGACGTCAGCGGTCGATCAACCGCTCAGAGCTCTCGCTATAGCGGTGACCCTGCGGTCTGATATGTGAAGCGCCTTCGTCGATCTCCTCGAGATCGTCCGACGCAAGCTCGACGTCTGTCGCGGCGAGGTTCTCGTCCAATCGGTGCAGCTTCGTCGTCCCCGGGATTGGCACGATCCACGCCTTCTGGGCCAGAAGCCAAGCGAGAGCGATCTGCGCGGGAGTGGCGTTCTTCCGCTCCGCGATGTCCGTCAGCAGCTCGACGAAGGCGATGTTTGCCTTCCGAGCGTCGGTGTCGAACCGCGGCACCGTGTTGCGGAAGTCGGAGCTGTCGAATTCGGTGTTCTCGTCGATCTTCCCTGTTAGAAAGCCCTTTCCGAGCGGACTGAATGGGACGAAGCCGATTTCGAGCTCCTCGAGCGTCGGCAGAATCGTCTCCTCCGGCTCGCGCCACCAGAGCGAATACTCGCTCTGCAGCGCGGTCACTGGCTGGACCGCGTGCGCGCGGCGGATCGTCTGCGCGCCGGCCTCCGAGAGCCCGAAGTGCCTCACCTTGCCTTCCTCGATCAGCTTCTTGACGGTGCCTGCGACGTCTTCGATCGGCACGTTCTGGTCGACCCGGTGCTGGTAGAGGAGGTCGATCGTGTCCGTCCTGAGCCTCTTCAGTGAGCCTTCGACCGTTCGACGGATGTAGTCGGGATTGCTGTCGAGCGTGCCGGGCTGCTCGAGATCCCAGCCGAACTTGGTCGCGATCACGACCTGCTCGCGAACCGGAGCAAGCGCCTCGCCGACAAGCTCCTCGTTGGTGAACGGGCCGTAGACCTGCGCCGTGTCGAAAAAGGTGACTCCATGTTCGACCGCGGCTCGGATCAGGGAGATCATCTCCAGCCTGTCGGCAGGCGGCCCGTAGCCGAAGCTCATCCCCATGCAGCCGAGGCCAAGCGCGGAGACCTCCAGGTCGTGTCCAAGCGTTCGCTTCTCCATGTCGTCTCCTTTCGGGTACAGCTGACGGCCTCCGCGACGGATTCTGCAGAGTCACCCGAGCATGGGGCGGCGTTGCGACACTGCGACTCGTGATCGTGGTCCCCGAGGTGGTGCGCCAGAAGGCGCTGGCAGTCGGCGCGGGCCCATGGCTGGACGAGTTGCCGCTCCTTATCGCAGGCCTGGAGCAGGAGTGGGGCATCGCGGTCGGCGACGCCTATCGCGACTCGACCGAGGCCTTCGTCGCCCAAGCGACTTGCGAAGACGGCAGCGCGGCGGTGTTGAAGCTCATCGTGCCCCGTAGCGGTGACGCGGCCGAGAACGAGATCGCCGTCCTGCGACTCACGGGCGGGGAAGGATGCGCGCGACTGCTGCGAGATGACCCAGTGCGCGGCGCACTCCTGGTGGAACGTCTCGGGCGATCGCTCTACGAGCTTGCACTGCCGATCCGCAGACGCCACGAGATCCTCTGCTCGACGGCGGCGCGTGTCTGGCGACCCGCGCCCCATTGCGGTCTGCCAACCGGCGCCGAGAAGAGTCGCTGGCTCGCCGACTTCATCACGGCGAACTGGGAGGAGTTGGATCACCCATGCACGGAGCGCGCCGTCGACCACGCCATCGCATGCGCGGCGCGACGCGGCGACGCGCATCGCGACGAACGGGCCGTCCTTGTTCATGGCGACGTTCATCAGTGGAACGCGTTGGAGGCGCTGGACGGATTCAAGCTCGTCGACCCGGACGGTCTCCTCGCAGAACCGGAGTACGACCTCGGGATCATCATGCGCGAGGATCCGCTCGACGTCGGCGACGACGATCCCCAGGAACGTGCCCTGTGGCTCGCTGGCCGCACGGGTCTCGACGCCACCAGCATCTGGGAATGGGGCGTCGTCGAGCGCGTCTCGACCGGCCTGCTCGGCACGAAGGTGGGCTTGCAGCCCGTCAGTCGGCAGATGCTCGCCGTTGCGGATCGACTAGCCGCTTAGGCGGCTCGTCACCCGACCAGCCAGCAATAGTGTTGGGCGTCCGAGACGCTTTGCGTGAAAGGAGCAGTCATGGGGACGTGGGGGACCGGCCCGTTCGATGATGACATGGCGTCCGATTGGGTCTGGGAGCTTCAGGAAGCGGACGATTGGGGCGTCGTGATGACTGCGCTCCGTGGCGCGGCCGACGTGGATGCCGAGGGGTACCTGGAGGCTCCGGACGGTCAGATAGCTTGGGCCGCTGCTGCTGTCGTCGCGGCGGCGGATGAGCCGGCCGTAACCGTTCCCGAAACGGTGTCGGGCTGGCTCGAGCGTCATCGGGAGGGCCGCCCACCGGAGGCCCGCCCGCTTGCCTCGACGGCTCTCGGCCGCGTGCTTGCCGATCAGTCGGAGCTGGCAGAGCTCTGGCAAGAGGCCGGGGACGAAGAAGAGTGGCGCGGCAACGTTCAGCGCTTGTCTGCTCTGCTCCAGTAAGGGGAAGGAGGCCTGCGCCAGGCGTGCGGGAATGTCACCGGCAGGCTCGGGCCGGGCGGGTCTTGCGCCCGCCCGGCTTGCCACCAGAGATCCAGGCGACCGAGCTTCGAAGCTAGGAGAGGTCGCTGAGCGAGAGCGGGGGCCCGAGGATTTCGCAGCCGTACCCTGCGAACAGGCGCACCGCCTCGTCCATCGGCGGCATGACTGCCTCGGCCGGGGGCTCCGAGCCGGTGACGGGAACGCCCAGGCTGACGAAGACCTGCTCTACCCCACCGGGGCTGGCCGTCACGAGCATGCGTGCCCGCTCCGAGCGGACGACGTAGGCGTGGGGGATGTCGCGTGGAGCGAAGAGGAAGTCTCCCGCGGTGACGTCGATCCGCTCGTCGCCAACTTGGAACGTGACGTCGCCGTCGAGGACGTAGAACGTCTCGTCCTCGTTGTGATGAACGTGCAGAGGAGGCCCGGTGTCACGCGGGTCGTCGACCTCGATCTGCGAAAAGGCGTTGCCGGCCTCGGCACCGCCTGCTTTGACGGTGAGGCGGCCGCTCTTCCACCAGACGTCGGCGAGGCCTTCGCCGGATGCGACGCGGTAGGGCTTGGCGGTGACGGTCTCGGAAGGCATGGCAGTCCTTTCGTGGCTGCGCCGATTGAGCACCGAGTCTACGGGCCTTCACAGGGGAGCGAATCAGAGACGCTCCCCGGCCCGAGACCATCCGGCCTGTTACGGGCGTTCATCTCTCCTACTCGGTTGGTGCAGGCAGGTCAGCCTCGGATTCGGCCGCCTTCGCCTGGGCGAGGACGTCTCGGATCCGTAGGGTCCGCAGCATCACGAAGATCACGCCGGCCGCCAGCGCCACGTTGACGATCACGACCGCGATGTGTGCGCCGACGCTGAAGGCGAGCAGGCGCGACGAGGACGCCTGGCCCTGCAGGACGTAGACAAGCAGCCCCTGCTTCGTCCCGGCGCCGCCCGGTGAGAAGGGCAGCAGGGTCGAGAGGCTGTCCACCACCTGCGCCAGGAGCGCGTTGTGCACGGTCGCGCGGACGTGGAAGGCGCGCAGGAAGAAGTAGAGCGACGCAACCCGGCAGAACCAGCTCGCGAGCTGCCAGGTGACGACCTCGCGCGCGTAGCGCGGCCGGTCGCGCAGGATCGCGAGCCCGGCGCCGACGCGCTTCTTGAAGTCCTCGATGTGCCGCTGCGCCCACCACCAGAAGACGATTGCCCCGACCGTGAGCGCCGCGACGACCGTCGCGGTCGCCTTTCCGTTCTGGAAGAGCCAGCCCCAGTCGAAGGCGGGCACATCCGGGAGGACGTTCAGGCCCGGCAGCACGCCCTGCGTTAGCGCCCAGAGGAAGAGCGTCCCGGCGAGCACGAGGTCCAGCAGCGTCTCGACGAAGAGCGTCGAGGCGAGCGTCGTGTACGTCGTCCCCGGAACGCTCCGCCTGACGAGGTAGAGCTTGACGACGTCGCCAGCCCGGCCGGGCAGGATCGAGTTGAGGCCCACGCCAGCGAAGTACGCGCCGGCAACCGGAGGCAGCGGGACCCGCTTCTCGGGGTACGAGGCCTGGATGATGTTCCGCCAGGCGACCGTGCGCAGCAGCACCTTCATCACCTGCAGCCCGAGCGCGATCCCGAGCGCAGGCCAGCTGACCGAGGCGAGCTCGTCGAAGAACACCCCGAGCGCATGAAAGAACTCGCCCACGTCCTCGTAAACTTGCCTCATGGAGCCGCTGTACGAGCCGAAGGGCGTCGAGGAACGCTGGCAGCGCGCCTGGGAGGAGGAGGGTCTCTACGGCGCCGAGCCTGACGACGAGCGCGAGAGCTTCGTGATCGCGCACCCGCCGCCGAACGTGACCGGCGAGCTGCACACGGGTCACGCGCTCCAGATCGCGCTCGAGGACGCGCTCGTCCGCATGAAGCGGATGCAGGGGTTCAACACGCTCTTCCAGACCGGCTACGACCACGCGGGGATCTCGACGCAGTACCAGGTCGAGAAGTACCTCGAGAGCCAGGGCCAGCGGCGCCAGGAGCTGGGCCGCGAGAAGTTCGTCGAGATCGTCTGGGACTGGCTCCACCGCTACGGGCGCACGATCATGGGCCAGTTCCGCCGGCTCGGAGCCTCGATGGACTACCGCCGCGAGCGCTTCACGATGGACGACGCGTACGTCCGCGCGGTGATGCGCCACTTCGTCCACCTCTACCGCCGAGGCTGGATCTACCGCGCGAACCGGATCATCAACTGGTGCCCGTACCACCAGAGCTCGCTCTCGGACCTCGAGCTCGACCACGAGGAGGTCGACGACGCGCTCTCCTACATCCGCTACCCGCTGGCCGAGGGCCCGGGGCACGTCACGATCGCGACCGTGCGACCGGCCACGATCCTCGCCGACGTCGCCGTCGCGGTGCACCCCGAGGACGAGCGCTACCGCGACCTCGTGGGCAAGGAGGTCGTCGTCCCGTTCGTCGAGCGGCGCGTGCCCGTGGTCGCCGACGAGCGGGTCGAGCGAGAGTTCGGCACGGGCGCGCTCAAGATCACGCCGGGCCACGACCCGACCGACTTCGAGATCGGCCGCACGCACGAGCTCCCCGAGCTGACGGTGATCGGCGAGGACGCGCGGATGAACGAGGCCGCGGGCGAGCTCGCCGGGCTCACGCAGGAGGAGGCCGGCGAGCGCGTGCTCGACTGGTGCCGCGAGCGCGATCTGCTCGAGAAGCAGGAGCCGTACCGGCACGCGGTGGCCGTGTGCGAGCGGTGCAAGAGCCGGATCGAGCCGCTCATCCTCCTGCAGTGGTGGTGCCGGATGGAGGAGCTCAAGCAGCCCGCGCTGGCAGCACTCCGCGGCGGGCGTGTCCGCTATCACCCCGACTCGCAGCACCGCTTCGCGGTCGACTCGCTCGAGAACGCGCCCGACTGGAACATCTCGCGCCAGATCTGGTGGGGCCACCAGCTGCCGGTCTGGTACTGCCCGGACGGGCACGTGACGGTCGAGGAGACCGAGCCGGATGCCTGCGCCGAGTGCGGCTCGGGCGAGCTGACCCGCTCCGAGGAGGTGCTCGACACCTGGTTCTCGTCGGCGCTCTGGCCGTTCGCCACTCTCGGCTGGCCGGAGGACACGCCCGAGCTCCGGTCGTTCTACCCGGGCGACCTGAACGCGACCGCGCGCGAGATCATCCGGCTCTGGGAGAACCGGATGATCTTCTCGGGGCTCGAGCTGATGGGCGAGGTCCCGTTCCGCGACGTCCTCATCCACTCGACCGTGCTCGCGGCCGACGGGCGGCGGATGTCGAAGAGCCTCGGCACCGGGATCGACCCGATGGAGTTCGTCGAGCGGCACGGCGCCGACGCGACCCGCTACGGGCTGCTGAAGATCTCGTCGGTCCAGGACACGCGCTTCTCGGAGCAGGCGATCGAGGAGGGCCGCAAGCTCGCGAACAAGCTCTGGAACGCGAGCCGGCTGCTGCTCCAGAACGCGGGCGGCGCAGAGGCCGATGCTCGTCCGCAGGCACTCGAGGAGCGCTGGATCCTCGCTCGGCTCGAGGTCGGCCGGGCCGGGCTCGAGGCTGCGCTCGCGGAGTTCGACTTCGCGGCGGCGGTGAACCTCCTCTACCACCTCACGTTCGACGAGTTCTGCGACTGGTACCTCGAGGCGATCAAGCCGCGTCTCTACGACGGGGACGACGACGCGCGGGCAACGGCGCTTGCGGCGCTCGAGCGGCTGCTGAAGCTCCTTCACCCGGTCTTGCCGCACGTGACCGAGGAGATCTGGTCGCAGTTCCACGACGACCGGCTGATCGTCGCGGCGTGGCCGGAGCCGGACGAGCGGTTCGCCGCCGACGCGGACGCGCTCGACCGCGTGCAGGATCTCGCGCGCATCTTCCGGCGGAGCGGCGTGCTGGTCGAACTCGACGGCGACGACCGGCGGATCTTCGAGGCGGTCGCGAAGCCAGAGCGCGCCGGTACCGACGGCGCCAACGTCGAGGCCGAGCTCCAGCGCCTCCGAGGCGAGATCAAGCGGGCCGAGGGCATGCTGGGCAACGAGCGCTTCGTCGGGAACGCGCCGGAGGACGTCGTCGAGGCGGAGCGCGAGAAGCTCGAGCGCTACCGCCGCGAGCTCGATGCGCTCAGCTCTTGACTGGCTCGAATCGCTCTCGCCGTGGCCGGAGGAGTTCGGCCTCGGCCGGATGCGCGCGCTTCTCGCCGAGCTCGGCGATCCGCAGCGCTTGTTCCCGGCGATCCACGTCGTCGGCACGAACGGCAAGTCGACCGCCACGCGTCGTGCGGCCGCTTTCCTGGCGCGCGAAGGCCTGAGCGCGGGCGCGTACACCTCGCCGCACGTGGCCGGCTGGAGCGAGCGGATCCAGATCGACGGGGAGGACGCGGACCTCGAACGGGCGCTCGAGCGGGTGCGTGAGCCAGCGGAACGTCTGGGTGCAACGCAGTTCGAGGTGCTGACGGCCGCCGCGCTGGCCGAGTTCGCCGCCGCCGGCGTGGAGGCCGCGGTCGTCGAGGCCGGGCTCGGCGGGCGTCTCGACGCCACCAACGTGCTCGACGCCCGGGTGGTCGCGCTCACGAACGTCTCGCTCGACCACACGGACGTTCTCGGCGAGACGCGAGCGGCGATCGCCGCCGAGAAGCTGGCCGTCGTCACCTCCGGCGCCACGGTCGTCCTGGGCGAGCCGGACTGGGAGGCCCTGGCGCGAAAGGAGGGCGCGAGGGCGATCGTCCACTCGAACGATGTCGGCCGCGCCTCGGCCGCCGCGCTTCTCGGGCGGCCGCTCGAAGGCGAGGTCGAGATCTCGCTGCCCGGCCGCTTCGACCTCGTCGGAGAGGACGTCTTCGCCGGCGCGCACAACCCGGCGGGCGTCGAGTGGCTGCTCGAGCGGCTCCCGCGCCGCCACTACACGATCGTCGCGTCGATCCTCGCCGGCAAGGACGTCGAGCCGATGCTGCGCTCGCTCGCCCAGGCCGGGTCGACCTTCGTCGCAACCGAGTCCCACAACACACGCGCACTCGCCGCGGCCGAGCTCGCCGGCCACGCCGCTCCGCTCTTCGCCTCGGTCGAGGCGGTCCCGGAGCCCGAGGCGGCTCTCGCGCGCGCACGCGAGCTCGCGGGTGATGACGGCGCCGTCCTCGTAACAGGCTCGCTCTACCTGCTGGCGGACCTCTCCGTCCGGTTCCAGCGAATACCATGGGGAAGCTCGGCGAGCGGCTGAGCGTCTTCGCGGTCGCCGCGATCGTCGTTTTGGCGATCATCGGCCTCGCGTTTGCCGCCGGCTATCTCGTCGGGAGGATCCTCCTCTGACGGAGGCGCTGTGATGCTCGCCGACAACGGAATCTTCGATTTCCTCAGCGCCGGGACCTGGGCTGCGATCCGGAACCTCTCGCTCTTCTTCGTCGGTGTCTTCTGGCTCGCGACGGCCTACTGGGTCTTCAAGGACGCGCGGCGGCGGATCGAGGATCCGTGGCTCGTCGGGATGGCAACCGTGCTGGGCCTCGTCCCACCGTTCCTCGGCCCGCTGATCTACATGCTCTTCCGGCCGCCCGAGTACCTCGAGGACGTGCGGGAGCGTGAGCTGGAGGTGCGCGCGATGGAGCAGCGGCTTTCGCGGCGAGACCTCAGCTGCCCGGTCTGCCACGCGGAGGTTGACTCGGCGTTCCTGGTCTGCCCGGTGTGCACGACGCGCCTGCGACAGTCGTGCCGCAACTGCAAGGCGCCGCTCGAGGCGCTCTGGCAGGTCTGCCCGTACTGCGAGACGGCTGTCGAGCCCGCGTCCGTGGAGCTCGGTCAGACCCAGGCGTTGACGCCTCCGCGCCGCGAGCGCCGCGCCTAAGCTCCAGTAGATGGCGCTGGAGAGAACGCTGATCCTGATCAAGCCCGACGCCGTGGAGCGGGCGCTCGCGGGCGAGATCCTGGCCCGCTTCGAGCAGCGTGGGCTGTCACTGCGCGCGGCGAGGCTCGTCCAGGTCGACCGCGAGCTCGCGGAGAAGCACTACGCCGAGCATGCCGAGAAGCCCTTCTTCGGCGAGCTGGTCGCGTTCATCACTTCGGGGTCGACGCTCGCGCTCGCGCTCGAGGGCGAGGGAGCGATCTCGGTCGCGCGCACGACGATCGGCGCGACCAACCCGGCCGAGGCGGCGCCAGGCTCGATCCGCGGCGATCTCGCCCTGGCGATGCCGAACAACCTCGTGCACGGCTCCGATTCGGCAGAGTCTGCCGCGCGCGAGCTCGGTCTCTGGTTCGGTGACTGAGCCCGAGCACGTCGCCGTCAACCGCGAGAGCTGGACGCGGGCGAACGCGGAGTACACGGATGCCAGGGCTCACGCCTCCTGGGCTCAGGAGGAGATCACGTGGGGCCAGTGGTCCAAGCCCGAGAGCGAGGTGAAGATCCTGCCCGACGTCACGGGCAAGGACGTCATCGAGCTCGGCTGTGGAACGGCGTACTTCGGCGCATGGCTCAAGCGCGCGGGCGCGCGCCGCGTGGTCGGCGTCGACGTGACGCCCGCGCAGCTCGACACGGCGAGGCGGATGGACGCCGAGTTCGGCCTGGGCCTGGAGCTGATCGAGGCGAACGCCGAGGACGTGCCGCTGCCGGATGCGTCGTTCGACCTCGCGTTCTCGGAGTACGGGGCGTCCATCTGGTGCGATCCGGCGCTGTGGATCGCGGAGGCTGCGCGGCTGTTGCGACCGGGCGGCGAGCTCGTGTTCATGAGGTGCTCGACGCTGCGGATGTTGTGCGCGCGCCTCGACGAGGGGAAGACGACCGACCGGCTTGCGCGGCCGCAGAAGGGTCTCTACCGGCTGGTCTGGGCCGACGACGACCCGGCGATCGAGTTCCAGCCGGGCATGGCGGACATGCTCGGCATCCTGCGAACGAACGGTTTCGCGCTCCTCGACTTCCGCGAGCTGTTCGCTCCGGAGGATGCGGACGAGCACGAGTACTACGACGACCCACCGGTCGAGTGGGCGAAGCGCTGGCCCGCTGAGGAGATCTGGTCCCTCCGCAAGCCGGCGTGAGCGTCCCACCGGCGCCGCCACTGCTGCTCGCCTCGACCTCGCCCCAGCGGCGGGCGATCCTCGAGCAGCTCGGATTGCCGTTCGACGTGGTCGTGCCGCATTACGAGGAGGAGGAGAACGGCCAGGATCCGGTCTCGCTCGTCCGTGACCACGCGCGCGGAAAGGCGCGGTCGGTCGCAGGAGTTGCCGGCGAGCGCCCGGTTCTCGGCGTGGATACCGCGGTCGTGCTCGGCGACCGGGTGTTCGGCAAGCCGTCGAGCGCCGGGGAGGCGCAGGCGATGCTGGATGCGCTCTCCGGGCAGACACACGAGGTCGTATCCGGCCTGTGCCTCCTCGCTCATGGCTGGGAGGAGGTCGAGCACGAGGTGACCCGGGTCTCCTTCCGGCCGCTGGACGCGCGTGACCTCGCGGCCTACGTGGCGACCGGCGAGTGGGAGGGGCGTGCGGGCGCGTACGCGATCCAGGGCCGCGGCGCCTCGCTCGTCGAGCGGATCGAAGGCGACTACCTGAACGTGGTCGGTCTTCCGGTCTCGCTGCTTGTCCGCCTCCTCGCAGAGCGCTTCTCAGGCCTCTACGGTTTCGGCTGATCGCGCCATGCGAGAGCCGGCCGTCACGTCCGAGGTCGGCCACGTCCGGGGTCAGACCCCGGACGTGGCCGAAGCGGTCAGGCCGAGCGTGCCCTCGGCGGCGCGTCGTCCACGAATGTCCGGAAGATTTCGCGTGCCCGGTGGGTCTCGCGCCCAAATTCGCTGAGGAGCCGTTCCGTAGTGAGAAATGACGCCGGGCGAGCGTCGCCGACCAGGGCGCGATAGCTGCTCCACTCCCAGCTTCCGGGCGCCTCGCAAAGCCCCGCGCGGACGGGATTCAGGACGACGTATCGCGAAAGCTCGAACAGGTCGTAGGTGCTCTCGACGACTCGTGAGAAGAACCGGCGCTCGAAGACGTGTCCGCTAAAGCCATGCTCGGCGTTGAACCATTGAGCGAAATTGCTGTTGACACGCTGCATCCCAGCCGACAGGTTCGGCTCAGGTGTTTCGAGCAGGAGGTGGTAGTGGTTTGGCATCAGACAGTACGTGTGGCATCGCCATCCGAGACGTTCAACAACCAGCGTGAGGATGCGCGCGAACATCTCGTGGTGGCCGTTGTCCCAGAAGATTCTCGAGCGGCGAACGCCGCGAGTGCCGACGTGGTAGAGGCCTCCGGCGATTTGAGGTCGTGGCACTCGAGGCATCCCCCCGAGCCTACGGCGCGGACGCATCTGGCTGGCAAGACGGCACGCTCTCGGCGCACTCCCAACCGTCTCTAGTGAGCACGGCCGGGGTCTGACCCCGTAGGAGGCTAGGTTCGGCTGATCGGGCCCGCCGGGCGGGGCCGCAGGCGGTCGGATGCGGTTTTCCCCGCTAGACTCGTGATTCGAATGGGGATTCGGGGTTATTTCAACGGCTTCGGCGGGCGCGACATGGCGGTCGATCTCGGTACCGCCAACACGCTCGTCTACGTGCGCGGCCGCGGGATCGTGCTCTCGGAGCCGAGCGTGGTCGCGATCGAC
>CAVVBZ010000031.1:0-22658 GCA_963746635.1 uncultured Actinomycetes bacterium
CAGGCAGCGCTTCAGGTCGTAGAAGACGAGGCCGACCGTCGGCTCCGTCCCGGTCGTCGCGGCGATCACGTGCTCGCCGTCGGCGACGAGGAAGACGCACCCGTCGCGAAGAGACGCATCGAGCTGCGCGAACCCGGTCTCCTCGTCCGGCCGGGCCTCCTCCGCCGCGCGCAGGAACCCGAGGGCCGAGCCCGCGAGCAGCCTCGCGCGATCCTCTTCCAGCGTCGACGCCAGAACCGTGCCCTCGCGGTCGAAGACCACGGCGGCCTGGATCTGCGCGGAGATCCCGATCATCTCGGTGAGCGCTTGGGCGGCGGGCGGCATCACCTTGACGCTAGCACCTCCCGCCCGCCGAGTGCGAGGGCGCCCATACTCCCGGCCGTGCCGTCTCCGCCCGGTCCGTTCGGAAAGTTCTTCGCCGACCGCGGCCCGCACCTCGCGGCCATGATCGCGTACTTCGCGCTCCTCTCCTTCATCCCGCTTCTCTTCCTGAGCGTGTCGCTGCTCGGCCTCGCCGGGCGACCGGACGAGTCGAGCTACCTCGTAACCGAGCTCGAGCGCGCGTTTCCAGGCAGCTCCGTCACGGGCATCGTCAACACGGTGGACGAGATCCGGAAGCACGCAACCGCGCTCGGCATCGTCGGCGCCGCGACGCTCGTCTGGGCCTCCCTCTCGCTCTTCAGCGTCCTGGAGTCGGCCTTCAACATCGTCTACGGGCAGCCGAACCGCTCGTTCCTGCGCGGGAAGCTGCTCGCCGTCGGGCTGATGCTGCTCTCGCTCGTGATGCTCTTCGTCGGACTGCTGATCGGCTCGTTCGGCTTCGACCTGCTGAAGCGCTACGCAGGCGGCTTCGCCCGGAACTCGTACGTCGCCTATGGGCTCTCGGTCGCGTTCTCGCTCGCGGCCGTGCTCGTCTTCCTGCTCGCCGTCTACTACTTCCTGACGAACGTGGAGCACTCGTTCCTCGACGTCGTGCCCGGGGCGGTAGTCGTGGCGGTCGTGCTCGAGGCGAGCTTCCAGGCGCTGCCGCTCTACGTGCGTTACTCGGACAACGTCGTCACGCTCAAGGCCTTCGGCGCGCCCGCCCTGCTGCTGGTGTGGCTCTATGTGATGGCGAACGTGATCGTCTTCGGCGCCGAGATCAACTGGTGGCGCTCCGCGCACCGGCGCAAGGAACTCGCGGAGCCTTCAGGTCTGGCCTGAGGCGTCGCTTGCGATGCCGACCCTCAGCGGCCGGGGCGGAGTGAGCGCGCGTGGGTGCTGATCTTTTCGAGGGCGCGGGTGAGCGCTTTGGTGTCGGCGTTGGTGAGGTGCTGGGAGAAGTGTCGCTGGATTCCGTCTCGGTGGTGGCGGCGGGCGCGTTCGAGCGTTTCGGTGCCTTTTTCGGTGAGGACGATGAGGATCGTGCGGCGGTCGTTTTCGGGGCGGGTGCGACGGACGAGTCCCGCCTCTTCCATTCGGTCGACGACGCGGGTGAAGCCGCTCTTGCTGTAGAGGATTCGGTCAGCGAGGTCGTTCATCGGGATGCCTTGCGCTGATTCCTCGAGATGGACGAGGACGTCGTACCAGCGCTGGGGGATGCCCACAGCCTGCTCGAGTTCCGTGTCGAGCAAGTCGAGCAGCGCCAGAGCGCTCTCGCAGAACAGGCGCCAGGCGTGGAGCCGCTCCGGCGAGGGGCTTGACAAGGATTGTTCCTCCTGAGATAGTCCTCTATGCAACTGTTCCTTCATAGACTGTTGCTGGATCATATCATCGCCAAGAAGGGAGTGCGCAATGGCCACCATGACCACCACCATCTCTCCGGAGCGAGCCAAGCTCGGGTACGCGCTGGACGAGAACGAGGGCGAGGCGTTCTGGCTGCTCGGCATGTTGCAGACGATCAAGATCGGCAAGGACGACACGGACGGGCAGTACGGTCTCGTTGAGATCGTCGTGCCCGAAGGCGTCGGCTCGCCCTGGCACGTCCATCCCGAGGAGGACGAGTGGTTCTACGTCCTCGAGGGCGAGATGACTTTCTGGGTCGCGGATACGCGACTGTCCCTGAAGGCCGGTTCGTTTGCGTTCGGCCCCAAGGGAGTGCCGCACACCTTCTACGCCGAGGCAGGCGGGGCGAGGGCGCTGGCCGGGTTCGCGCCGATGCAGTTCGAGGGATTCCAGAGAGAGGTCGGCGAGCCGGCACCCGAGCGCGTCCTGCCGCCGATGCTCGAGGGCCACCCGGACATGGCGCGGCTCGCGCCGATCGCAAAGCAAAACGGGTTCGAGATCCTCGGCCCGCCCGGACCCCCGCCCGGACACTGAGCCAACAAGACCGAGGCGAGGGCCCGCTCGCGGTGCGAACGGGCCCTCCTTCTTAGCCGGTTAGCGCTTTGAGCAGACTCTGGGCGGAACGCGCCCGGTGCGAGTTGCGCGACTTCCAGTCGTTTCCGAGCTCGGCGACTGTTCGCTCTTCGCTCTCGGGGACGAAGACCGGGTCGTAGCCGAACCCCTCGGAGCCGCGCGGCTCCTCGGCGATGTGCCCCTCGAGCGTGCCCGTGCCGCGCACCTCGCGCCCGTCCGGGCCGAGCAGGACGAGCTCGCAGACGTACCTTGCCCGCCGCGCGCCGGCCTCGACGCCTCGGAGCTCTCCGAGGAGCTTCGCGATCGCCTCGCCGCCCTCTGGCGCATAGCGGGCCGAGCGGATCCCCGGCGCGCCGCCGAGCGCCTCGACCTCGAGCCCCGAGTCCTCCCCGAGCATCCACGCGTCCGCAGGCCCGACCAACCGGCCGTGGAGCGCCTTGTCCCGCGCGTTTTCGTAGTACGAGTCGGCGGTCTCCTCGGGATAACCGTCGACGTCGAGGAGCTCGAGCTCCCACCCGGGCAACAGCGCCGCCAGCTCGCGGAGCTTGTTCGGGTTCTTCGAGCAGAGCCGAACCTTCAATCCGTCCAGCGGACCTCCAGCACGTGGTCGAGGTCGGAGAGGCCGGCGACGATCGCGGGCGCGTCGGCCTTCGGGGGCAGTGCCACCTCCAGCAGCACGGTCCTCCGGTCGGCCTCGTGACTGACCTCCACCGCGTGCAGCCTCGCGCCCAGCCCCTCGAGCTCCTCGATCAACGGGCCCGGGCTCTGCCCGGAAGGCAGCTGTACGAGCAGCCGGTTCGTCTCGGGCCGGAAGCGTGGCATCACCTCGTGCACCACGATCCGCAGCGGCCAAAGCAGTAGAAGCACGATCAGCGTCGTGATCACCGCGCCCGAGTAGTAGCCGGCACCGGCACTCAGCCCGATCGCGGCACAGACCCAGAGCGTCGCGGCCGTCGTAAGCCCGCGGACCGTGAGGCCCTGACGGAGGATCGCGCCCGCGCCGAGGAAGCCGATCCCGGTGACGATCCCGGCCGCGACTCTCGTCGGATCGACGCTGCCCCGTGCGAAATCGTGGAATCCGTAGGCACCAGCCAGGGCAAACAGCGCAGAGCCGACCGCAACGAGCGTGTGAGTCCGGAAGCCGGCCTCCCGCTCCCGGAGCTCCCGCTCGAGGCCGACCGCGGCGCCGAGCCCGGCGGCGACTCCGAGCCGCAGGAGCACCTCGCCCCAGCCGAGGACCGGGACGCTAGTCGCGAGGAGCATCGAGAGCCCGTTCTTGGGCCTCGCGGATCCGCTCGATCCCCGAGGCGGCGAGGTCGAGCAGCGTGTCGAGCTCGGCCCGCGCGAACGGCGCGCGCTCTGCGGTGGCCTGCACCTCGACGAGCCGGCCGTCCCCGGTGAGGATCACGTTCAGGTCGACCTCGGCGCTCGAGTCCTCCTCGTAGTCGAGGTCGAGCAGCTGCTCGCCGGCCACGATCCCGACCGACACCGCGCCGACCGAATCGCGCAGGACGCGACCGAGCCCGGCCCGGTCGAGCGCCCGCGCGGCCGCGACGTACGCGCCCGAGATCGCGGCGCAACGCGTGCCGCCGTCGGCCTGGAGGACGTCGCAGTCGAGCCAGAGCGTGCGCTCACCCAAGGCCTCCATGTCGGCGACCGCCCGGATCGCGCGGCCGATCAGCCGCTGGATCTCGACCGTGCGGCCCTTCTGCTTCCCCGCGCTCGCCTCGCGCGCGGTGCGCTCGCCCGTCGAGGCGGGCAGGAGCGAATACTCCGCGGTCAGCCAGCCCCGGCCGGTGTCACGCATCCAGCGCGGCACCCGCTCGTCGAGCGAGGCCGTGCAGAGCACGCGCGTCTTCCCCTGCGCGTAGAGGACCGCGCCGAGCGGCTGCTCGAGGTAGTCGACCTCGAGCGAGACCGGGCGCAGCTCGTCCTGACGGCGGCCGTCGTTCCTCAAGCTGGTAGGGCCTCTAGGTCAGCGAGCGCGACCTGCTCGACGTCGCCGAGCGGCAGCTGAAGAAACCGCTCGCCGAGCTCCCGGAAGAGCGACGGCTCGCCGGTCGTGAGAAAGCGGTACTCGCCCTCGCGGCCCTGCTCGTTCTCGATCCCCTTGCGCGCGAGCGTCTCCGCGACCTCGCGCGCCGTCTCCTCGGCCGAGAAGACGAGCGTCACGTCGCGCCCGAAGACACGCTGGAAGATCGGGCGGATCAGCGGGTAGTGCGTGCAGCCGAGGATGACCGTGTCCACTCCCGCGTCCTTCAGCGGCGCCGCGTACTCACGGACGGCCTCGGTGGTCTGCGCCGAGAACGGATCGTCGCTCTCGATCAGCGGCACGAGCCGCGGGCACTCGACCGACACCAGCTCCGAGCCTGCGTCGAGCGCCCGGACGAGCGCGGCGTAGCGGCCGGCCTCGACCGTGGCCTCGGTCGCCAGCAGCCCGATCCGCCGGTTGCGCGTCGTCTGCACGGCCGCCCGCGCCTCGGGGGTGATCACTCCGATGACAGGGACGGTCAGATCCTCCTGCAGTCGCGCGAGCCCGGCCGATGTCGCCGCGTTGCAGGCGACCAGCACGAGCTTCACGTCCCGAGCCTGGAGGTAGACGCCGATCTCGTGCGCGAAGCGCCGGATCTGCTCCAGCGGGCGCGGCCCGTACGGCAGCCGCGCGTGGTCGCCGAAGTAGACGAAATCCTCGTGCGGCATCGTCACGAGGCACTCGTGCAGGACGGTGAGACCGCCCACTCCTGAGTCGAAGACGCCGACCGGTCGCGGATCCACAGGGCGATTGTAGAAGCGGCTACCCTTCGCGGCCGTGGGTCGCTGGCTTCTCCTCGTTTCGTGCGCCGCTGCGTGCGCGCTTCTGGGCGCGGGCCGCGCGTCCGCCTTCTCGACCGTGCAGACGACGCTGACGATGGACGACGGCGCCAAGCTCGCGGCGACGCTGTACGAGCCCTCCGCTGCGCCGCCGCCGCAGGGCTACCCCGCGCTCGTCCTCTTCCACGGCCTCGGCGGCTCGCGCAAGAGCCTCGACTCGATCGCCGAAGGCTGGGCCGACACCTTCGCCGTCCTCACCTTCGACGCGCGCGGCCACGGCGACTCGCAGGGCCTCGTCTCGATCGACGGCCCGCGCGAGATCGCCGACACGCGCGAGGTGTTCAACTCGCTAGCGGCGCGACACGAGATCGACCACAACCGGATCGGCGCGTGGGGCATCTCGCTGGGAGGCGGCGCCGTGCTGCGCTCGCTCGGCCTGGGCGTGCCGTGGGCTGCGGTCGAGGCCGTCGAGACCTGGACGAACCTCTACAGCGCGCTCGTGCCCCAGGACCTGGCCAAGTCCGGCGCGATTTACGGCTTCCTGAACTCCGTCCCGCAGGACCGGCTCGACCCGTCCGTGCTGGCGATCAAGGACGACGCCCTCGCGAGCAAGAACCTCGAGGCGGTCCGGCGCTGGGCCAGGGCGCGCTCGAGCGGTGCGCTCCTCTCGAAGGTGAAGACGCCTGTCTACTTCTTCCAGGGCCGGCGCGACTTCGCCTTCGACATCGACCAGGCAAGAAACGGCTACCGGCTCGTGAAGGGGCCGAAACGCCTCTACATCGGCGACTTCGGCCACTCGCCGTCCACGTTCCCCGGGCCCGACATCAAGCAGGTGCTCTCGGAGGGCACGCGCTGGTTCTCGCGCTACCTGCTCGGGGTGCCGACGAGCCTGACGCGCTCCCCGTTCTCGCTCTCGCCGGACCCGTGGCGAGGGAAGGCCCGCACGTTCCCGACCGCACCGAAGACGGCGCTTCTGAAGGTCACCTTCGGCGGAAAGAACGTGCTCACCGGGGTCGCCAAGACCGCGCGCACGACCGGCCGTCTTCCCGCTCGCCTCGAGACGTTCGGCTCGGCGACGGTGCGCGTGCCGGCCAGGCTCTCCGGCGGCTGGTCGAGGCTCGTCGCCGTGCTCACCGCGAAGACCCCGCGCGGCAAGGTGATCGTCGTCAGCGAGGGAGGCGTCAACACGGCCGGCAAGCGCGGCGCGCGCTGGTTGACGATCCGGCTGCTCGACGACGCGACGCTGATCCCGCGGAGCTCGAAGCTGACCCTTACGCTTGCCTCGAGCTCGATGGCGCAAGACCCGGGGAACCTGCTCTACCTCGACCTGCCGATGCCCTCCGCGGCCAGGATCACGCTCGGCCCCGCCCAGCTGACCCTGCCCGTGCTGCGCAGCCCGGTCTCGCGGTGAAGCGCCTCGGCGTCGTCGTCCTCGCTGCGCTCGCGCTGTCGGTCTCCGCGGCCGGCGGCCCGGTCGGCACCCCGGGGGTCACGGCGAAGCAGATCCTGATCGGCGGGACCGTCCCGCTCAGCGGCCAGGCATCGCCCTTCGGCGTCGTCGGCCCCGCGGCGAACGCCTACTTCCGGTACGTCAACGCTCACGGCGGCGTTCACGGGCGCACGATCAAGTACCTCTACCGGGACGACGCGTACGACCCCACGAAAACGCTCGACCAGACGCGCGAGCTCGTCGAGCAGGACAAGGTCTTCGCGATCTTCAACACGGTCGGCACCGAGCACAGTCTCGCCATCCGCGGCTACCTGAACGCGCTCAAGATCCCCGAGATCTTTGCCGGCACCGGCGCCGCCAAGATCGGCCGCGGCTACAAGCAGTACCCGTGGACGATCGGCTACCTGCCGAGCTTCGAGGGCGAGGGCGCGATCTACGGCCGCTACGTCGTCGCGCACAAGCCGAAGGCGAAGATCGCCGTGCTCTACGAGGACAGCGACTACGGGAACGACCTGCTACGCGGCCTCCGCCGCGGCCTCGGCAAGCACGCCTCGCAGATCGTGGCGAAGGCGTCCTACGAGGTCACGGACACCGACGTGAAGGCGCAGGTCGCAAAGCTGCGCGCCTCGAAGGCCGACACCTTCATGCTCTTCGCCCTCCCCACCTACGCGATCCAGACCTTCCTCTACGCCTACCAGCTCGGCTGGTTTCCGAAGTTCTTCGTCAGCGCGGTCTCGATCGAGCCGACGATCATGAGCATCGCGCGCTCGAACACGCACGGGAAGGAGACGAACGGCGCGCTCAGCTTCGCGTTCGTCAAGGACCCGACCTCGCCGGCCTGGGCGAAGGACCCGGCCGTGCGCCTCTACAAGAAGATCATGAAGCGCTACCTGCCGAGCGGGCGGCTCTCGGACGTCTACAACTGGTACGGGATGACGGTCGCCTACTCGATGGTCGACGCGCTCCGCCACGCGGGCAACAACCCGACCCGCGCGAGCCTCCTGCGCGCAGCCACGCACATGAACGAGCGGACCAACCCGTTCCTGCTCCCGGGCGTGTTCGTGCGAACGAGCCCGAAGAACTACTTCCCGATCGCGAAGGCGCGGATGGTGCGCTACCAGAAGAACCTCTGGGTGCTCTTCGGCCCGCTCGTGAATCCGCGCTAGTCAGTGAGCGCGCTGGCGTGTTAACTATTGCGGTGCCGGAAACGTCTCAGCGAAGGGACGAAATCCCAGGGGGCTTACTACGAAAGAAGGGGCAATGAAGAATTCACTCCGCTTGATGCTGGCCGCGGCGGCCGTCGCCGTGATCGGCACGGCGTTCTCGGGGGCGGCCTTGGCCGCGTACAACCCCGACCTCGGGCCGTTCCTGACGGTCGAGCAGACGAGCTACAAGGTCGGCGCGGCAACGAGCGTCGACTTCGTCATCTTCTCGGATCCCACCAACGACGCGACCGCGAAGATGCAGATCTTCTCGCCGGCCGGCTACAGCGCCACCCTCGGTCACGCGCCGGGAACGACGCTCGGGCAGGCGTTCGCGCTGGTGAAGGCCAACGCGCTCGGCGGGGCGATCCTGCCGCTGGCGGGGCCTGTCGTCGTCGGGGATCCCAACAACGCAACCCTGAAGGGTGCATTCACGCTGTGCAACGGGCTCCCGGTTGCGAGCCCCGATGAGATCTGGGTGCTCAACACCCAACTCCAGGGGCAGGCGGTACAGGTTCCCGCGTTCGTGAACAAGGTCGGGCCGTACCTGATCCAGCAGATCTGCCTGCCGGCGCCGGCCAACGCGACGTTCCAGGCCCAGCTGATCGAGGCCGACTACTACGTCAAGGGCGTCTTCACCAACGCCGGGTCGAGCGGCGGCTACCAGTGGGACGGCGTCTTCACGCCGTACACGGGCACGACCGCGAACCCGGCCGGGACGGTCGAGTACCGGAGCTACTCCGGCCTGCCGTCCTCGCTCACGCTCAAGCGCGTGAAGAGCAAGCCCTCGGTCGTCTCGTTCGCAGGCAAGCTCTCGATCGCCGGGCTCGATCCCAGCGGAGTCCAGGTCGACCTCTTCGCAAGCGCGAAGGTCCAGCCGGCCCCGGGCGCGATCGTCGCCGGGACCGGGAAAAGGGTCGTGAGGTCGAAGAAACTGAAGAGCAAAGGCACGTTCACGATCACGCGGCCGAAGGTGAAGAAGAAGACGTACTTCCAGGCGCGGTTCCAGAACTACGGAATCCAGGGCTCCTGCGACGGCGCATCGCCGACAGGCAAGCCGATTCCGTGCACGGGAACCGATCTGGCGCCGCTGAACAGCGCTCAGATCAAGGTCCTCCCGCCGCCCAAGAAGAAGAAGCACAAGTAGAGAGAGAACGTGGCTGAGGGGCCTTCGCGCGGAGGCCCCTCACCGCTCCACGGGCAGGTCCGCGTGGCGCGACCACTCGTGCCACGAGCCCGGGTAGTTGCGGGCGTCGTAGCCGGCGGCCCGCAGGGCCAGCGCCGCGAGGGCCGAGCGCGAGCCCGAGTGGCAGTACGCGACGATCTCGGCGCCCTCGGGCAGGCCGACGGCTGCCCGCACCTCCTCGGCCGCGAGCGGCTGCCCCGGGCCGACGAGCAGCCGGTGATGCTCGAGCATGGCGCGCGCCCGGGATGTGCCCCTGGCGCGGGTCGCACGGGTAGCCCCGCGGCCGGAGTACTCGTCGGCGAGTGCGGACGTCGAGGATGGTTAGGGCCGGGTCGTCGAGCACGTTCGGCGAGCTCCTCGCGAGGTGGGCACCGCCTCGAGCCTCGGCTCGAGAGCGGCCTTCGTCTTCTGGAGCTCGACCGCGCCGGTCTCGACCTCGCCCGGCCAGCCGGCGAACCCGCCCGCGAGGACGGACACCTGCGGATGGCCCGCGAGGGTCGCCGCCTGGGCCGAGGCGGCGGCCCCGACGCAGTCGCCGCGGTCGTAGAGGACGAGGCGCTCGCTGCCGTCGACGCCGTGGCGACCAAGGCGCCGCTGGACCTCGACCGCGAACTCCTCGACCGTCTCGCGGTCGGCGAGCGGAGGCGGCGAGCCGAGCACCAGCGGCACCGAGCCGGGCAGGTGCCCGCGCTGGTGCGCGTTCGGGCCACGGCAGTCGCCGAGGAGGAGATCCGGCTCGCCCAGGCGCTCCTGCACCCAGGCGGCGTCGACGAGCGGGGGTAGCGGCTCAGACACCGTCGAGGAACTCCTCGAGCACGCGGTCGAACTCGTCCGGCCGCTCGAGGCTCGGCAGGTGGCCGCAGCCGGCGAACGTGTGCGTGCGGCCGTTGCGCGCGGCGGCGGCGAGGGCCTGCGCCTCCTCGGCGCTCAGGAACGGGTCGTGCTCGCCGCGAGCGACCAGCACCGGCGCCTCGGTCTCGCGAACGAGCGCGGTCGAGTCGAGCCGATCGCGCATCGCGGCGACTCCGGTCGCGAGCTCTTCGGGATCCTGCTCGAGCGCGATAGCCCGGGCGCGGGCGACGACGTCCTCGTCCGCGTCCTCGGGAAAGAGCGCGGGCCGTTGCTTCTCCCACAGGGCCTCCACGCCCTCGGTCTGGATCAACCGGATCGTCTCCTCGCGCGCCTGTCTGCGCTCTGGTGTGTCGGCGTCGGCGCGCGACCCGACGAGCACGAGCGCCCGCACGTCCGCGCGGGCAAGCAGGCGCTGGGCGCAGTACCCGCCCATCGACGCGCCGACCGCGACGATCGGCCCGTCGACCTCGGCCGCGATCCGCTGCGCCCATACGTCGATGCTCGGGCCGAGCCGGTAGAGGCTCGGCGCCGTCCCGTAGCGGCGACCCCACATCCGCTCATCGAAGGGAAACGCGTGCAGGAAGACGTGCGTCACTGCGCCGCGACGAGCTCGCGTTCTGCCGCGATCGCCGGCCGTGCGCAGAGGCGCTCCAGCCACTCGGCCAGCGTCGGGAAGGCGTCGAGCTCCACCTCGAGCCGCTCCTGCGCGCGCAGGACCCAGGGGACATAGCCCGCGTCGGCGAGCCCGTACTCCCGCCCGAGAGGTAGGGCTGAGCCTCGAGCGCCGCGTCGAGCGCGGCCAGCCGCTCGTCGAGCTCGGCGCGCGCACCCTCGCTGCTCTCGCCTGACCCGGTAGTAGGCGTCGCCGAGCCGGTCGTCGAAGCGCTCGAGCCAGAGCCGCCCGAGCGCTCGCTCGGCCGGGTCGGCAGGCCACAGCGCCGGCTCCGGATAGCGCTCCTCGAGGTACTCCATGATCACGCGGACTCGGGAAGGACGAGCCCGCCCTCCTCCTCGTAGACGGGCACGCGCCCGAGTGGGTTCTTCTCGTAGATCCAGGCCGGGCGGTCGTCGAGGTCGATCTCGACCGCGTCGTAGGCGAGCCCCTTCTCCGCGAGCACGATGCGCGCCCGTGCCGCAGTACGGGCAGCGCTCGGCGGTGTAGAGCGTCGCACGGCGCTACCCGTCGCAGCATGCCGGGCTGCCGACGCCCGCGCCGCGCGCCTTCGAGGCCGAGGACCTCGGCGAGCTCGGCGAGCAGCTCCGGCGCGGGCGGCAGCTCGTCCGGGGAGTGCGGCGGTGCGGGCGACCGCGCGGACGCTTGCAGGCTCGGCGCCGGTGAGGCGCGCGACGACGGTCGGGTTCGAGCCCGAGCGCGACGACGTCGCCGGGCGGCGAGCGGGCCGTAGTACTCGGGCACCGACTGGTACTCGTCGACGACGCTGCCGCGCTCGTAGAGCACGTAGCGCACGACTGCGCCGTCCTCGAGCGCGAGCGCGCAGACGACCGCGGCGGTCACGTTCGAGAGCTCCGGCGGCGAGTCGCTCAGCGCCGTCCGGTCGCGGTCGGAGAGCTCGTCGTAGACCGTGACCCAGCCGTTGCGCGGAGGCGAGCACCGCCGTGCCGCGCCGAGTGCCGAAGCGCGGGAGGTACTTGGCGACGGCCCGCTCGACCGCGCTCGACGTCGTCGGTCTGCACGTGGATCGACGCGAACGACTCGCCGGTCTGCCGCGCTCGGCGAGCCGCGCCTCCAGCGAGTCGATCGGGGCGGACAGCCTCAGCGCCCACTCGGTGAAGCCGAGCCGCTGCCAGGCCGTCCGGCCGATCTCGTTCGTGGCGTCGACGTCGAGCGTCACGTGCTCCGCGCCATCCGTCGCGGGCGCGCGCGGTGAACTCCGCCAGCAAGCGCTTCGCGATCCCCTCGCGCCGCCGCTCCGGGCTCACGTAGACGAGGTTCAGGTGGGCGACGCCGTTGTCGGTAGACCTCGCCGTACGCGCAGCCGATCGACTCGCCCTCGTCCTCGGCCAGGAGCGCGATCTTGCTCCTGCGAGCTCCTCGGGCCCGACCTCGGGCCGCGGGAACGGGCGTTTCCAGAGCTCGTCGAAGCTCGCCTCGAGGAACGCGAGCATCGTCGCGGCATCGGCGGGGGTGGCGTCACGGACGTTCATGGCGCCATCACTCTAAGACCGGTCAGCAGGTAGTGCGCCGTCAGGTTCTGGAACGGTTCGAAGCGCTCGCCGAAGGCGCGCACGTCGTCGGCCTCCGGAGTAGAAGGCGACCACCGCCTTGCGGAGGGCGAGGTCGCCGGCCGGCCACGCGCGCGGACGCGCGAGGTGGCGGGCGAGGAACCAGTCGGCGGTCCACTCGCCGAGGCCGCGGACGGCGACGAGGCGCGCCTTGACCTCGTGGTCGGGAAGACGCGAGAGCTCGTCGAGGTCGAGCCGGCGCGGCGGCGAGGCCGAGCACGTACTCGGCCTTGCGATTCGAGAAGCCGAGGCCGACGAGCTCGTCGGTGCGTGGCCGCCGCAGACGCCTTGCGGTCGGGAACGCGTAGGCGCGGCCGACCCGGCGGCCGAAGCGCTCGATCAGGCGGTTGCGGATCGCGAAGGCCGCGTGCAGCGAGACCTGCTGCGCGGTGATCGAGGTGACGAGCGTCTCGAACGGGTCGGGCGCGAGCGGCGGCCGGAAGCCGGCGAGCGCCTTCGTCAGGCGCCGCAGGACCGGGTCCTTCCGCGCCCAGCGTAGAAGGCGTCGAGCTCGAACTCGACGCCGAGCAGCTTGCGGACGACCGGGCCGGGTCTCGGCGTCGAGCGGCTCGACACGCACGCCGCCCGGGCGCGACTCGATCCGCACCTGCGCGCCGCCCGACGACGCGGTGCAGAGCGCCCTCGTGCCAGAGGTTCGCGAGGTCGGGCCCGAACGCGCGGAAGCGCTCCGTCGAGAGCGCGAAGTCGTACGGCTCCGGCAGGCGCAGCAAGCCCATGCGGAAACGGTAGTCCGGTAGCGTCGGGCCACCGTGGACATCCAGCAGATCGCGCCGCATCTCTGGTGGTGGACGGCGCCGCACCCGGACTGGGGCCCGGACGACTTCGTGGACGGACAGGGTTGGGAGCGCGACGTCTCGTGCGTACGCCCTCGTCGAGGACGACTCGCTCGTCCTGTTCGACCCGCTCGTACCCGCCGGGGAAGAGGACGCCTTCTGGTCGGCGCTCGACGGTGACGTCGAGCAGCACGGCCCGCCGTCGATTCTGATCACGGTCTACTGGCACGCGCGCAGCTCGGCGGAGATCCTCGAGCGCTACGAGGGCGCGACGCTCTGGGCTCACGAGCCGTCGGCCGAGGAGGTCGGGAAGCGCGTTCCGGTGACGAGCACGTTCCGCGATGGAGATGGGCTCCCGGGCCGCGTCGAGGCGATCGCGATGCACCACATGGACGAGGCCGCGTTCTGGCTTCCGAGTCACGAGGCGCTCGTCCTCGGAGACTCCGTGCTCGGCTATGAAGCCGATGTTCGGCCTTGCCCGAAGAGCTGGCTGCGGGCACGAGGAGTCAGAGGACGAGTTGCGCGCCTCCATCCTGAGCGCCCTCGACGCGAAGACGCCGAAGTGGCTTCTGCTGACGCACGGCGCGCCCCGCGAGGGCGCTACAGCGCTGCGGCGAGCGCTCGAAAATCCGTCAGCGGCGTGAACGGCACGCCCTGCTCGCCGAGCCTCCGGGCGAGGTTCCCGGTGGCGAAGACGCGGTCGGCGGCGGCCACGGCGCAGAAGTCCGAGTAGCCGTCGCCGGCGTAGACGACCTCCCCGTCGGGAAGATCGGCCCTCTTGCACGGCTCGCCGCAGTGCGGACAGACCTCGGTCACGCGCAAGAGAACGCGCCAGCCGTCGGCGCGCGGGTCGAGCCGGTTCGCGCGCAGCTCGACGTCGCCGAGCACGCCCTCCCGCTCGAGCACGGGCTCGATCAGCTCGTGGAAGCCGGACGAGATGACGAGCGGCCGGTGCTCCCGGGCAAGCTCGGCGAACCCGGCACGCACGCGCGTGTGCTCGAGCAGCCACGGCATGACCTCCTCGAGCGGTGTGGTCACGGTCAGGAACTCGGCCGCGATCACCTCGTTCAGCGTCATCGCCCCCGCGTCGAGCTCGGCCTCGACGCGCTCGTAGATCTCCGGGTCGCCGAACTCGCCGAGCACGAGATCGAGCGTGTCCACCTCGGTGACGGTCCCGTCCCAGTCGAGGACGACGTGCTGCGGCGCCGCGGACATCGCGGCAGCTTGCCTGGCGCCGGGCGGCCCACGCTACCGCTGGGATCTCGAGCAGTCGGAAGGGCTCCGCGCAGTGAAGCAGGATCTCGGCGACCTCAAGGCGCTCGGCTTCGGCGGCTTGTAGCCCTTCTCTGTTCGACCCAAAGCGGCCAGGCGGGTGAACCGGCACGCCGGTCGCAGGCTAGAGGTGCGAGGTGACTCCCGCGGGATCCTCGTCCGTGCTCTCGCCCGCCGGCGCGCGCTCTTCGAGCCACGAGTACGCGTACTCGCCGTCGTCCAGCTCCTTCGCGAGCATCGTCAGGCGCAGCGGGTGGAACGTGTCGCACATGACCGCCAGCTCGTGCGTCTCGGTCTGGCCGATCGACTTCTCCGCGAGGCCCGGGTGCGGCCCGTGCGGGATCCCGGACGGGTGCAGCGTCACCGACCCGACGTCGACCGCGCGCCGCGAGGAGAAGTTGCCCGAGACGTAATAGATCATCTCCTCCGAGTTGAGATTCGAGTGGTGGTACGGGATCGGGATCGCCATCGGGTCGAAGTCGAGCTTGCGCGGGCAGAACGAGCAGATCACGAAGTTCCGTCCCTGGAAGGTCTGGTGCGAGGGCGGCGGCATGTGGATCCGGCCGGTGATCGGCTCGAAGTCGTGGATCGAGAACGTCCACGGGTAGACGTAGCCGTCCCAGCCGATCACGTCGAAGGGGTGATAGTCGAGGGCGTAGGTCTGGTACCCGTCACGAACCCTCACCTTCACGTGGAACTCGCCCCTGTCGCGATGGGTCTTCAGCTCGGTCGGCGCGTGGATGTCGCGGTGGTAGTAGGGCGCGTGCTCGAGCAACTGCCCGTACTCGTTGCGGTAGCGGCGCGGGATCTCGATCAGGCCGGGCGACTCGAACACGAGGTAGCGCTGCTCGCCCTCGGGCCGGAAGCGGTACGTCGTCCCGCGCGGCACGACCACGTAGTCGCCCTCGCTGTATGGGAGGTCGCCGAAGATCGTCTCGAGGGTGCCGCTGCCCTCGTGGACGAAGATCACCTCGTCGCCCTCGCCGTTCCGGAAGAAGTAGTCCATCTCCTCGGTGGGCCTGCACAGGGAGATCTCGACGTCGTCGTTCCACATCAGCAGCCGCCGGCCATTGACAGCGTCGCCCCCGGCGTCGATGCCGAACGTGCGGAAGTGCCGGTGCTGGTGTCCTTCCGGGACCCACTCGTCGCGCTCGATCGGCTCGAACTCGCCGACATCCGTGACGCGGCACGGCGAGGTGAGGTGGTAGAGGATCGACTCGTTGCCGTCGAAGCCCTCGAGCCCCATGACCTCCTCGGTCAGGAGCGTCCCGTTGTCCCGGAACTGGACGTGCCGCTTCTTCGGGACGTCGCCGCGGATCTCGTACGTGGGCACGGGCGAAGGATAGTCAGCTAAGCGTTTCGGCCGCGAGGGCGGCGAGGCGCGCGCCGACGGCCGGGCCGAACTTGAACGCGTGGCCCGAGCAGGCCGAGCCGACGACGATCCGGCCGTGCCGCTCGAGGACGAAGCTGTCGTCGGCCGTGTTGGTGTAGAAGCACGTCTGGACCTCGACCGGCTCCGGCTGGGCGAGCGAGAACGTGCGGCCGGCCCACTCGGTGACCTCGTCCACGATCGCCTGGTCCGGGCCGCCTTCCTCGTCGGGATCGGCCGGGATCCCCGACTTGTGGTGGCCGACCTTGAGCCCGTAGACCGGGTCGTAGACCGAGTAGAAGCCGTGCAGGTTGTCGACCATCGTCACGGTCGAGGGCACCGGCGTCTCGCGCTCCAGGCGGAAGAAGAGAACGGTCTCGCGGGTCTCGACCACTGCGAGGTCGATTCCGGCCCGGGCGAGGAGGCTCCTTGCCCAGGGGCCTGCAGTGACGACGACGGCTTGCGCATCCAGGTCGTCGAGCGACACGACCGGCGACTCGTAGAGGACCCGTCCCCCTCGCCGCTCGACGCCCGCCTGGAACGCGGCCAGCGCGCGGTCGGCGAGCACGTAGCCAGCCTCGGGCTGGAGCATCCCCACGAAGCCCTCCGGCGCGCGAAGGTCGAACCTGCGCAGGAGCTCGTCCCGGTCGAGCACCTCGGTCTCGACACCCTGAGCGGCGAGCGCGCCTCGTGAGCTCGTCTCGAGGTCATCGACGAGCTCGACGATCCCGGGGAACCCGAGCAGCATCTCATCGCTCTCGGCCTCGAGCTCGCGCCAGCCGGCGAGCGCCTCCTGCGCGAGCCGCACCCATTCCTCCTCGGGGTAGGCCAGTCGAAAGATCCGCGAGCGCCCGTGGCTCGAGCCACGCGCGTGTCCTTGCGCGAACTGCTCGTAGACGACCACGTCGCGTCCCTCGCGCGCGAGCGCCCAGGCCGTCGCCAGCCCATTCACTCCAGCGCCGACAACAACCACCTCGGCGTCCACGACTCCATCGTCTCAGACCCCCAAGTAACAGTCTGTTACAAGCGGTGGAAGCGTTCGGGGAACGCCCAGATCGCCTGAGTAAGCAAGGTCGCGAGCCCTTAGTAACAGTCTGTTACTTGTGGTCCGGGTGCGACGCCGGGCCGATCCGGTTCCTGAGGGCGCCGATCCCCTCGACCTCGAGCTCGACCTCGTCGCCGGGCTGCAGCCAGCGCTCGTCGCTGTGTTCGAGGATGCAGCCGGTGCCGACCGTCCCGGAGCCGAGCACGTCGCCCGGGCGCAGCTCGGTGTTGCGACCCGCCTGCGCGACGATCGACTCCCACGAGTGGTACATGCCGCCGAGGTTCCCGCGCGAGCGCTCCTCCCCGTTTACGCGCGCGACCATCTCCAGGCGCAGGTCGCCGAGCTCGTCCGGGGTGACGACGACCGGGCCGAGCGAGGTCGCGAAGTCCTTGCCCTTGGCCGGCCCGAGGCCGACCTTCATCTCCTGCCGCTGCAGGTCGCGGGCGGACCAGTCGTTCATGATCGTGAACCCGCCGATGGCACCATCGGCACCCATCACCACGGCGACCTCGAGCTCGTAGTCGAGCTTCTCCGTGCCCTCGGGATACGGGATCTCCTCGTCGGGCCCGTAAATCGCGGCCGGGTTCGAGAAGTAGAAGACCGGGATCTCGTACCACTCGGGAGGCACCTCGCCTCGCCCCGTCACGGCACGTGCGTTTTTCACGTGGCCCTCGAACGCGTAGAAGTCGCGCACCGAGGGCGGGCGCCGGATCGGCGCCAGGAGGCGCACCTCGGCGAGCGGGTACTCCGCGTGCTCGCGCGCCTGCCCGCCGCCGGTGAAGAACGACTCGAGCGTCTGCGCCGCGAGCTGGATAACGCGGTCGCCCTCGATCCGACCCGGCCAGCCGCGAATCTCGTGCGCCACCGGCGTAAACATGCACAGCCTCACCGCGCGAGCCTATCCCCCGACGCGCCGTGCGCCGCCTTGCCTACCTGACGGGACGAAGCTCCGCGATGAGACGGGAAAGCGGCTTGGGCGTGTCGGGGCCGAAGTGATGCAGCGTCGCCACGTACCAAGTTCCGCGCCAACGCCAGAAGAACCTCCAGTGGTTGCAGAAGAACACACCGGCGTGCGCGCAGGTCTGGCCGTACCCGACAGCAGGTTTCAGCAAACCACGCCGTCCACCCAACGTCGCCGTCCGTGCTCCGGGCGGGATTCCGGGACGACCGTGCAGGGCTTGGTGGAACTCGAAGTGGAGGAAGCAGCAGGGACGGTTCCGCCACACGTGGTTCCGCCAACCGGGGCTTCCCGGCTCCCAGGGTCCGTCGCCGTATCTGAACGAGACCCCGGCGAGCCGGGTCGGGCCGACGCGAAAGGGCGCGTAACGCTGGGCCGCGAGCGGTAGCGGCCGCGTCCCGCGCCATGATCGCAGCCAGGGTCGCGGGAGACGACGGGGACAGAGCGAGATCTCGCGCGCGAGCCGGCACTCTCTCGCAACCTGGGGCGGAACCGGGAAGAGGCGGGCCACCCGGAAGGCGCTCGGCGGCGCCGGATCGACTTCGGAGAATGGAGTCGGCGCCGGCGAGAAGGGGAACAACGCACACATGAGTGCCGCGCAGAACACCCCTGGCATCCGAAGAGGCCCGCTCACACGACACCTACGGCCGTTGGCAGCTCAGCGGTCCGTCGTCAAGGCTCCGTGTGCACGATCACGTCAGCGATCTCGGGGAGCTCGCGGCGGATCCGCTCCTCGATCTCGCTCGCGCGCAGGTGCGCGTCGGCGAGCGACGCGTGGGGGTCGAGCCCGATCGTCAGGTATGCGAGCAGGCCGTCGTCGGTGCGAAGAAAACGGAGCTCGCGCTGCTCTGCGCCGATCGTCTCTCGCACGATCTGCTCGACCACGGCCCGGTCGGCGACTGCGTCGTCGGCGCTTCGCCCCTCACCCGCCTCCTTGAGCGGCTCGAGATGCGTCTGCACGGCGCCCACCTCGGCGACCGACTCTACGATCGCGCGCTCGACCTCGCTCGCCACCTCGTGCGCCTCCTCGAGCGGCAGCTCGCCGGGGAGCTTCAGGTGCAGCGAGACCTCCGTGCGGTCGCCCACGCGCACGATCGTCAGGTTGTGGATCTCGCGCACGCGCGGAACCCTCTGTGCGGCGGCGAGCGCCCGCTCGCGCAAGGCGGCCTCGTCGACCCTCGGCTCGACGTGGACGACGACGTCGCTCCTCGGCAAGACGCGGTGGACGGCGTCCTCGACGGAGTCGGCCGCCGCGTGACCCTGGCCGACCCCGGCTCCGGCCGGGACCCCGATCACGACGTCCGCGAACTGCCGGCCCGCGGCCTGGCGCATCCGCAGGCGCCTCAGCTCGACCGGCGGCTCGATCGCCCCGATCGCCGCGACCGCTGCTGCCTCTGCCTCGCTCGGGACGCGGTCCATCAGCACGTCCACATTCATGCGCATCAGCCTGCTCGCGGCCAGGAGCACGAGCGCGGCCACGAACAGCGCGGCGACCGAGTCGGCCCAGTAGTAGCCGGCGGTTGCGGCCGCGAGCCCGATCAGGACCGCCGTCGAGCCGGCGAGGTCGCTCGTGAAGTGGAGCGCGTTCGCCTGCAGCGCCGGGCTCCCCAGCCGCTTGCCCGCGCGGTGCGAGACCAACGCCCGGCTCGCGTCGACGGCGATCACCGCGCCGACGACCACGAACGCGTACCACTTCGGGTCGACCTGTCCGGGCGCGTGGTCGGTCAGGCGCAGGATCGCGCGCCAGCCGATCCAGAGGCTCGCCACGACGAGGATCGCCGCCTCCGCGAGCGCGGCCAGGTGCTCCGCCTTCCCGTGGCCGTACGCGTGGCCGGGATCGGCCGGGCGCACGGCGACCCCGAGCGCCACGAACGTCAGCAGCGCAGCGACAAGGTCGGTCCCGGAGTGGACGGACTCCGAGAGCAGGCCAAGGCTGTGCGTGGCAAGGCCCGTGCCGAGCTTGAGCGCGATCAGCGCGCAGGCCGCGAGCACGGAGATGAGCGCCGTTCGCCGCTGCGGTGTCATCGCGGCGAAGAATGGCACGGGCTAGCCTGGAGGTCGATGCGCTGGGACGAGTTCGCCGCCGCGTGCCCGGAGCTCGCCGCCCTCGGCGAGGAGCGCCTCCGAGCTCGGGAGCTCTGTCTCGTCGGGACCCTGCGCAGGAACGGTTGGCCGCGGATCACGCCGGTCGAGCCGGACTTCGTCGACGGCGAGCTCATGCTCGGGATGATGTGGCGTTCGCCCAAGGCGCTCGACCTGGAGCGCGATACGCGGCTCGTCGTCCACAGCATCGTCTCGAGCCGCATGGGAACCGAGGGCGACTTCAAGCTCTACGGCCGCGCGGTACAGGTCGACGACGCGGGCCGCCGCGCCCGCTACCGGGCGACGATCAAGGCGCGCATCGACTGGGAGCCCGACGAGCCGAACTACCACCTCTTCGCGATCGACGTCGACTCCGCCGGGTTCGTCATCTTCGGAAAGGGCGGGTACGGCCTCGCCTGGAGCCCGGCCGACGGCCTGCGCCGCTGGGAGCAGACCTAGAGGTTTCCGCGGAGCGCCTGCTCGCGCTCTATGGACTCGAAGAGGGCCTTGAAGTTGCCCTCGCCGAAGGTCGTCGCGCCGTGGCGCTCGATCACCTCGAAGAAGACCGTCGGCCGGTCCTGCGCGGTCTTCGTGAAGATCTGGAGCAGGTACCCGTCCTCGTCGCGGTCGGCGAGGATCTTCAGCCGCTTCAGGTCGGCGTAGTTCTCGGAGATCTCCCCCACGCGGCTCTCGACCTCTTCGTAGTAGGCATCCGGAGTGTCGAGAAACGGCACCCCGCGCTCCTTCAGCGCCTGGACGGTGCCGACGATGTCCTGGCTCTGCATCGCGATGTGCTGCACGCCCGGGCCGTGGTTGAACTCGAGGTACTCCTCGATCTGGCTCTTGCGCTTGCCCTCGGCCGGCTCGTTGATCGGGAACTTGATCTTCCCGCTCCCGTCCGCCATCACCTTCGACATCAGAGCCGAGTACTCGGTCTGGATCTGGTCGTCGCCGAAGTGGACGATGTTCGTCATCCCGAAGACGCGCTCGTAGAACTCGACCCAGTGGTTCATGCGCCCGAGCTCGACGTTGCCGACGACGTGGTCGAAGCTGATCAGGCCCACGCCCTCGGACGGCTGGCCGTTCTCTGCAGCGGAGCGATAGCCGGGCAGGAACGCCCCCGCGTAGTCACGGCGGTTGACGAAGGTGTGGATCGTGTCGCCGTACGTTCCGATCGCCGAGAGCTCGACCCGGCCGAGCTCGTCCTCGAGCCAGTGCGGCTCCGCGATCCCTCGCGCGCCGCGTTGCACCGCCTGGCGGTAGGCCTCGTCCGCGCTCGGCACCTGGAGGGCGATCACCTTCGCGCCGTCCCCGTGGCGGCCCGCGAACTGGGTGATCTCGTGATCGGCGCGCAGGCCGCTGGTCACGACCAGGCGGATCTCGCCCTGCTCGAGCACGTACGAGGCGCGGTCGCGCACGCCTGTCTCGGGCCCCGCGTAGGCCGTCGGCGTGAAGCCGAACGCGTGCTCGTAGTAGTAGGCGGACTGCTTCGCGTTGCCGACCCACAGCTCGACGTGATCCCACCCGTCGAGCGGCATGAAGTCGCTGTTGCTCACGTCTCTGATCTTACTGGGGTGCTCTGCGGGGAGACCTCTGCGCCGGCGGGAACGTCCTCTGCAAGCCCCTTCTTCAGCGGAACCTCTCGCACCCAGAGGAGCGAGACGACGAAGACGGCCACGCAAAGACCCGCGGCCGCGAGAAAGGCCGGAGTGATCGCGTTCGCGAGCGCCTCGCGTCCTCCGAGCGGGAGCCGGTGGATCACAGCGCCGTCGATGCTCGCGCCCGGCGGCAGGTTCTGGTTCACGATCACGCCCATCAGCGTCACACCAAGCGTCGCGCCGATCGAGCGCGAGAACTGTGCGAGCGCCGTCGCCGAGCCCATCGCGCGCCGAGGGACCGAGTTCTGTACCGACAGGACGAAGATCTGCATCATCATCCCGAGCCCGATTCCGGCGAGGACCATGTTCCGCGCGGCCTCCCGGTTGGTCGTGTTGACGCCCATCTTCCAGAGCAAGATCTCCGCCGCGCCGAGCACGACCGGACCGATCAGCGTGTTCGGCCGGTAGCGGCCGGTGCGCGAGACGATCTGGCCCGAGACGAAGCTCGTGATCACGGCTCCGAGCAGGAGCGGCGTGAGCACCACGCCCGACGACGTGGCCGAGGTGCCGATCACACCCTGCACGAAGAGCGGGACGAAGCTGATCGTCCCGAACATCGCGGCCCCGACGAGCGCCATGCACGCGACGCTCGAGGCGACCGTCTGGTTGCGCAGCAGGTCGAAGGGCAGGATCGGCTCCGGCACGCGCCGCTCGACGAGCGCGAAGATCGAGAGCGCGACCGCAGAGGCGAGCAGGGCGCCGATCACGTGGACAGAACTCCAGGCGTAGTCGCGCCCGCCCCACACGAGCCCGAGTAGGAGGGCGGTCGTACCGAGCGCGAGGATCGCAGCGCCGAGCCAGTCGATCGAGTGCTCGAGCCGCTGTCGCCTGCGCGGCATCGTCACGACGATCACCGCGAGCGCGACCCCGCCGATCGGCAGGTTGACGTAGAAGATCCAGCGCCAGCTCAGGTTGTCGACGATGAAGCCGCCGAGCAGCGGCCCGATGATCGACGCGGCTGCGAAGACCGATCCGATCAGCCCCTGATATCGGCCGCGATCGCGGGGCGGCACGATCATCCCGATCATCGCCAGCGTCAGCGGGAAGATCCCGCCCGCGCCAAGCCCCTGAATCGCGCGGAAGACGACGAGCTGCAGCATTGACTGCGAGAGCCCGCACAGCGCCGATCCGAAGAGGAAGATCGAGATCGCGACGATGAACAGCGGCTTGCGGCCGTAGACGTCGCCGAGCCTCCCGTAGAGCGGAACGGTGACGGTCGCGCCGAGCATGTACGCGGTGAAGACCCACGCGTACTGACTGATCCCGCCGAGCTCGGACACGACCCGTGGCAGCGAGGTCGCGACGATCGTCTGGTCGAGCGCCGCCAGCAGCAGCGCCACCATCAACCCGGAGTAGATCGCGAGGATTCGCCCGATCGAGTAGCGGTACCCGGGAGGC
>CAVVBZ010000032.1:0-13763 GCA_963746635.1 uncultured Actinomycetes bacterium
GAACTCCCGACGCGAGGTTGAGCACGAGCCTCGTTTCCGGGCACGCGGCCAGGCCGCCGCTGTCGTCGTTCAGCCGGCGCACGATCCGCTCGCCGGAGCGGACGTCGCCGAAGACGTCGCTCATCGTCATGCCGAGCTCCGTCACGAGCGCGTACAGCGTGCTCACCGACGGATTCACGCGGTCGAGCTCGATCTGCGAGACGAGGCTCGGCGAGACGCCGACGCGGCGCGCGAGCTCGCGCAGGCTGATCCCGAGCGCGCTCCCGCTCCTGCGCGCAGGCGGCTGCCGACCTTCGACGGCTCGAAGCTGCGGTCGAGAGCCGCGAGCCGACGTCGCGTTACCGCTGAGCCGCCGCCGGATCTCCGTCGACGATCCGATCCGGCCCCGGCAGGAACGCGTCCTCGAGCGGCGGGCTGTAGGGGATCGGCGTGTTCGGCGTGGCGATCCGCCACGCGTCGTCGAGGTAGCCGAGCGCCTGCTCGGTGACGCGAGGCGAGCACCTCGCCCGCCCAGCCGCCCGTGCAGCGGCCCCTCCTCGACGACCACGATCCGGTTGGTCTTCGCGGACCGAGGCGAGCACGGTGTCGAGGTCGAACGGGCGCAGCGTGCGCAGGTCGATCACCTCGACCGACGACGCCGATCCTGCTCGAGCGCGTCCGCCGCCTCGAGGCCGTCGTGGACGCTCTTCATCGCGGTGACGAGCGTGATGTCGCGTGCCCTCGCGCACGCACCGCCGCCTCGCCGAGCTCTCCCGGCGGCGCCGTTCACCTCGCCCTCGAGCGTGTAGAGGCGCTTGTGCTCGAAGAAGAGCACCGGGTTGTCGTCGCGGATCGCGGCCTTCAGCAGCGCCTTCGCGTCGCCAGGCGTCGACGGGCACACGATCTTGAGGCCGGGCACGCCCATGAACCACGACACGGGCATCTGCGAGTGGATGGCGCCGAAGCGGCCGCCGGCGCCCACGACCGAGCGGATCACGAGCGGCACGCTCACCTGCTCCTGCGTCAGGAACCAGTACTTCGTCGCCTGGTTGACGAGGCTGTCCATCGCGAGCGTCAGGAAGTCGCCGAACATGATCTCGATCACCGGCCGGAGGCCGGTCACCGCCGAGCCGAACGCAGCGCCGGCCAGCGCGAGCTCGGAGATCGGCGTGTCGAAGACGCGCTCCGGGCCGTACTTGTCGTAGAGGCCGGTCGTCGTCGCGAACACGCCGCCGGCGACGGCGACGTCCTCGCCGAACAGGATCACGCGCTCGTCGGCGGCCAGCTCCTCGTCGAGCGCGTCGCGGATCGCGGTGCGAAAGGCGAGCGGTCGCCATCAGAGGGTCGAGCGGCGAGCGGGTCGCTCGAGCAGCTCGCGCAGACGGGACAGGAACCGCGCTCCGTCGGCGCCGTAGACGACCCGGTGATCGCAGGTGAGGGTGACGGTCATCACGTCGCGGAAGACGATGCCGCCGTCGCGCGTCTTCGACGGGCGCGCGCCGAACGCCGCCGACGGCGAGGATCGGCGACCTGCGGGCGGATCGATGATCGCGGTGAACGGCGTGGACACCGAACATCCCGAGGTTCGAGACGGTGAACGTGCCGTCGTGCAGGTCGTCCGGCGCGAGCGCTCGGCGCCGCGCGGCCTCGGCAAGCCGTCCGGTGTCCTCGGCGATCTGCGGCGAGCGGTCTTCCCGTCCGCGTCGAGCGACGACGGGCACGAGCAACGCGTCGTCGGTGGCGACGGCGACGCCGACGTTGACGCGCGAGTAGCACTCGACCTTGCCGTCGACGTACGACGCGTTGAACCGCGGAAACTCGCGCAGCGCTCCGGCGGCCGCCTTGACGACGAAGTCGTTGAGCGACGGAGCGTCGCTCGCTCTCGTCGCGCGCTCCCGCGCCGCAGCGCCGACGATCAGCGACATGTCGATGTCGTTCGACACGGTGAAGGACGGGATCGTGGTCGCCGACTCGACCATCCGGCGCGCGATCGTCGTCTGCGTCGCCGTCAGCTCGAGAACGCGGACCTCGCCCTTTCCGCCGCCGCTCGCAGGCTGCGGCGCCGCGGTGCCCGACTCGGCCGCGGCCCGCTCGCACGTCCTCGCGCGTGATCCGGCCGCGCGGCGCCGGTGCCGACGATGCCGTGGAGGGAGACGCCGAGCTCGACTGCCGTCCGTCTCGCAACCGGCGTCGCGTTCGGCCGCTGCGCAGCAGATCCGTCGTCCTGAGCGCGCGCCGGGGCGGCCGGCGGCGGCCCACCGTCGCCGTTCGCCAGCGTCGCGATCGGGTCGCCGATCGACGCCGTGCCTCCCTCCGGCACGAGGATCGAGTCGAGCGTGCCGTCCGACTCGGCCTCGTAGACGACGGTCGCCTTGTCCGTCTCCACCTCGATCAGCGCCTCCCCTCTCGTGAATGCGTCGCCGGGCGACTTCAGCCAGCGGAGGATGACGGCGTCGGCCATCGAGTCCGACAGCTTGGGCATGGTGAGCTCGCTGGACACGGGCCTCAGTCCTTGAACTCGCCGGCCGTCAGCTCGGTCGGGAACGGCGCCGCGAGGCCCTGCTCGCGCATCCGCTCGAGCTCGCCTGCGACCTCCTGCTCCAGGTCGTCCAGTCGCGCGGCGTCGACGCCTTCCGCCTGAAGCTGCGCGCGGAGGACGACGATCGGGTCGCGCGCCTTCCAGTCGTCGAGCTCGCCCTCGGGCCGGTAGGCGCCCGGGTCGCTGCGCGAGTGTCCGACGAAGCGGTACGTCAGCGCCTCGACGAACGCCGGGCCGTTGCCGTCCCGCACATGCGCGAGCGCCCGCTTCGCGGCCTCCCGCACCGTCCACACGCTCATGCCGTCGATCGTCTCGGCGGGGACGCCCATGACCTCCACGCGCGCCCGGATCTCGCCCGCCGTCACCGACTCGAACGGCGTGTACTCGCCGTAGCCGTTGTTCTCGCACACGAAGACGAGCGGCAGCTTCAGCACCTGGCAGAAGTTGAGGCACTCGAACACGTAGGCCTGGTTCATGGCGCCGTCGCCGAAGTACGCGACCGCCACTCCGCCGGTCGTCCGCTTCAGCGCCAGCGCGGCTCCCGTGGCCGCCGCGATGCTGCCGCCGACGATCCCGAACGAGCCGATCAGCCGGTCGCCGGGCGAGTTCACGTTCATCGAGCCCGCGCGCCCGCCGTTGATGCCGGTCTCGCGCGCGAGCATCTCGTCGAGCAGCTTCTGCGGGTCGACGCCGAGCGGCGAGAGCGTGACCGTGCCCGCGGTACGTCGCCGCCACGCGATCTCGCTCCTCGAGGAGGCTCGCGACCCCGGTCGCCACCGCCTCTTGCCCCGAGTACAGGTGCGTCGTTCCGTAGACCTCGCCCTTCAGGAAGAGCGACTGGACGAGATCCTCGAAGCCGCGGATGAGGAGCATCTGGCGGTAGATCCTCGTGTAGAGGTCGAGGTCGTCGAGGAGCCCGGTCGCCGGCTTGTCGCTGACGTGGCTCACGCGGCACCGACCCCGGCGTCGGAGGCGAGGCGCTCGGCCAGGTAGGCCCAGTCGCGCTCGTGCCGGTACGAGTAGCGCGCGGGCGGCCCCGGCGCCGACGTCTCGAGCCACCGCACCGGTTCTCCCCGCGTCTCGTAGAACGCGTGCACGCAGCCGGCTCCCGTCCAGAAGACGTCACCGGGACGGAGCGTGTAGCGGTCGCCGTTCGCGACGACGTCGACCTCTCCCTCGAGCATGTAGTACGACTCCTCGAACGGGTGGTCGTGCGGGTTGGCGCAGGCGTTCGGCTGGTAGTCGACCATGAACATCGTGTGGAGCTGCGCGTCCAGCCGCTGGTCGACCAGCATCTTCACGGCGATGCCGCTGTAGGCGAGCACGGCGGTCGCCATGCTCCCGGAAACCGTCGGCGCGCCCATCGCCTGGCCCCGCTTCAGGAGGTCGAGGTCCATCTCGCCGCCGCGTGAGCAGGAAGAGGTTGTGGTTGCGCGGATCGCGCGCGTCGAGCGGCGCCACCTCGCCGTCCGGCGCCGGCCCGAGGAAGAACGTGTCGCTCCCGTCGACGCGCGGGCGCGGAGCGGCCATCTCGATCCACAGCGCGCGCTCGGCCGAGCGAAACGCGTGCGGCGCACCGACCGGGATCGCCCCGCAGGCGCCGGGCTCGAGCCTCACGCCGCGCCCCTCCAGGTAGAGCACGGGCTCTCCCTCGAGCACGTAGAAGCTCGTCTCGAACGAGTGCAGGTGCTCGTCGACGTGGCCGTCCGCGAGCGCGACGAGCGTCAGCGCCATGTGCGTCGAACCGAGCGTGCCGTCCACGAGCCGGCAGGAGGTCGTGCCGCTCGAGCGGCCCGGCAGCGCAGCGGCGAGCTCGATGTCCTCGCGACGGACGAGGCGGTACCCGGGCCGCCCGTCTGCAAGCTCGCGGGTCCCGGTGTCTCCGGTCATCGGGGAACGGCGGGCTCGACCACCGCGGCCGAGGCAACCGCCTCGGCGACGCCAGGAGCGCCGTCGCGTCCGGCCTCGTTGTCCCCGCTGCCGACGAGATCGGCGCCGCGCACGTAGGTGCGACCGGCCACGAGCAGCTCCTCGGCCGGGAAGCGGGTGATGATCTCGCACCCGGTTGCCGTCACGACCACCTCTTCCTCGATCCGCGCCGCAGACCGGCCGTCGGTCGCGGCGCAGTACGTCTCGAGCGCGAAGACCATCCCCTCCTCGAGCTCGACCGGGTTCTCGAGGGAGTGGACGCGCGAGATCATCGGCGACTCGTAGAGGCCGACGCCGATCCCGTGGCCGAACTGGAGGCCGAAGCACGTTTCCTCGTCCGGGAAGCCGAGCTCCTCGGCGGTCGGCCAGACCTCGGCGATCTTGTCCGTCGTCATGCCCGGGCGGACGAGCACGATCGCAGCGTCCAGCCACTCGCGGCACTGCTTGTACGCGTCGAGCTGGGACGAGCTGACGCCGCCGACGTTGAACGTGCGGTAGTAGCACGTCCGGTAGCCCATGAACGAATGGATGATGTCGAAGAACGCCTGGTCTCCCGGCCGCAGGAGCCGGTCGGAGAAGACGTGCGGGTGCGGGTTGCAGCGATCGCCCGAGACGGCGTTCACGGCCTCCACGTGCTCCGAGCCCATCTCGAACAGCAGCTGGTGCGCCCGCCCGACGATCTCGTGCTCGTAGACGCCCGGCCGCAGCATCCGGTAGATCTCGTCGTAGACGGCGTCGACGAGCCCGGCCGACTGGTCGAGCAGCGCGATCTCCTGCGCCGTCTTGATCTTCCGCGCCTGGAGCATGACCTGCGACCCGTCGGTGACGTGCACGCCCGCGCGCTGCAGCGCCTCGATCGTGACGAGGTCTGCCATGTCGATCCCGAGCGGCTCGCCCTCGAGGCCGGACTCACGCAGCTCGTGCGCGATTCGCTCGCCCAGCCGGTCCGGGATCCCGGTCTCGACGGGCATCGCGCCCCGCATCGGCGCGACGCCTGCACGGAAGTTCTCCGGCGGCAGCCACGGGGCGAACAGCTGGTGGTGGCGGGCAGCCGAGCCGAAGTCCCACAGGATCGGATCGGCGCCGCGCTTGAGGAGCGCAAAGCGGGCGTTCTTGTCCCGCGCCCACTCGCCGATGTGCGTGCTCGTGACGTAGCGGATGTTGTTCGGGTCGAAGAGCAGCAGCGCCCCGAGGTCCGAAGCCTCGAGCGCCGCCTTCGCGCGGTCGAGGCGGTCCTGACGCAGCCGCGGGAAGTCGATCCGCTGCTCCCAGTCCACCGCCCGTGTCGCGTCGGGAGAGCCGACAGATCTGCTTCGCGTGCTCACCGCACCACCTCCTGATCGGGATAATCCCCTACCCGCGCGAGCGGCGCCGACGCTGCATCGAGACCCGAGACGCTCCGCAGGTGCAGAAAGAGCGCCATGAGATCGTCGTCTGCGTAGCCGGCCTCGATCGCGGCGCGAAGGAGCGCTTTCATCTCCCTGGCTAGCGGCAGCTCCACGCCGGCCTCCTCGGCCGCTTCGAGCACGAGGTCGATGTCCTTCTCCATCAGCGCCGTCGTGAACGTCGCGGAGAAATCGTCGCGCAGGAGAGGCTCGGTCTTGTACTTGACGAACGGCGCGCCCGCGGCCGAGCTGCCCATCACCTCGAGCAGGGACGCGCGCGAGATGCCCGCCGCCTCTCCGAGCACCAGGGCCTCGGACATCAGCTGCGCCAGCCCCGCGATCATCAGGTTGATCGCGAGCTTCACGACGCGGGCCTGCTCCGCCTCTCCGACGTGATGGATGGTCGGGCCGATCGCGCGGATGACGGGCTCGACGCGGTCGAGCGTCTCGCGTGGGCCGGAGACGATGAAGCTCAGGTTGCCGGCTGCGCACGACGGTGGGATTGCCGCTGACAGGCGCGCGCAGATACGGGACGGACGCGGTCTCGGCAAGCGAGGCGACCCGCGCCGAGGCGGCCGGCGAGACCGTGCTCAGGTCGATGAGGACAGTGCCCGCACGTGCCGCGGCGACAACCTGTCCTGCCACGGCTTCGAGCGCGTCGTCGTCCGCGAGCGACGTGAGCACGACGTCGACCTGCTCGACGAGCTCCGCGGGTGTCTTCGCGACGACTGCGCCGCGAGCCCCGAGCGCCTCCGCCTTGTCCGGGGTCCGGTTGTAGACCACCAACCGATGGCCGCCGTCGAGGACGCGCTCCGCGATCGCCGTGCCCATGTTGCCGAGACCGATCAACCCCACGGTGAGAGGCGGGTCGTGAGAGGCAGGCACTGTCCAGTATGAATAAACGACCGGCGACGGCCGGTCAAGCGAGCTCGACGGCCAACCGCGCGCGAACGGCCGCCTGTACAGCGTCGTACGACACTCAGGTCGGAGGGCTCAAACGCCGAGACGTATGGGGGGACTCGACAACAAGCCGAGCCGCCCGACGTCGGAGTAGGTATCAAGAGCTCACACCGCATATTCGCGGCCGCTGCCGCCCTGACGCTCGCGTTGCTCATCATCGCGTTCGTGCCCCAGCTGCTCGGCTCGGAGGTACGGCGGGCGCTCGGTGGTCTGTCGAGCGCGCAGCCGATCTGGCTCTGGTTCGCCGGCGTCTGCTTCCTCGGCTCGCTCGTCGGGACAGCCGGCGCCTGGCGCTCCGCGATCGGGCTCGTCGGCGGCCGCATCGGCTGGCTCGATGCGGGTGCCCGTTACGGGATCGGCTCGCTGATCAACTCGTTCGCGCCTGCGCGGCTGGGCGACGTCGCGCGCCTGGCGCTGTTCTCGCGTGCGCTCGATAGCGAAGACCGGCTCTGGCGGGCAGGCGGTTCCCTCGCGGTGATCGGCGTCGCGCGTGCGCTCGTGCTCGCAGCGCTCGTCGTCGTCGGCTCGATCGCCGGTGCTCTACCGCTCTGGCCGGTGCTCGTCCTGATCGCGCTGACCGGTGTCGCCGTGCTCGCGGCGATGACGACGCGCAACCGGACCGCCCGCACTCATATCGGGCACGCCCTCGACGCGTTCCGCGCTCTTGGACGGGAGCCGAAGCGTGGCGCGTGCATCGTCGCGTGGGTCGCCTTTGCGACCATGGCTCGGCTCGGTGCCGCTGCTTCGATCGCCGCCGCACTGGGGATCCCCTCCCCGCTGATCGCCGCGGTGCTCGTCGTGCCGGTGCTCGAGCTGAGCGGGACGATGCCCCTCACGCCCGGCAACGTCGGCCTCACGAGCGGCGCAATCGCGATGGCGCTGCGTGCGCACGGCGTCGGTCTGACCACCGCGCTCACAACCGGGATCGCCTTCCACGCGGTGGAGACCGCGGCCGGGATCGTCTTCGGACTGGCGAGCGCGCTCCTGCTGGCGCCGTTCCCCTCTGCGGTCGTCCGCCGGCGAACGACGCTCGCCGCGGGCACGCTTACCTGCGCGTTGCTGGTGATCGCCTTCGGGGCGACCGTGCTCCTCGACTTCGTATAGCCGGCGCCGCGCCGGTCACGTGCAGCCCTCGGTCACGACCGACGTCGGCACGCCGGTGGAGTGGTGGCCGCTCCGGTCGTAGTTGACGATCGTGTAGCGATAGGCGGTGCACGGCTGCGGGGACATGTCGCGATAGCTCGTCGCGCGGCCCCGGTAAACAACCACGCTCCGCGCCCTCGTCGCGAGCGAGCGAAGCACGACCACATGGTCGGATTCCGAGGGCCGTTGCCATACGAGTGTCACTCCCGGGGAGTCGACTCGCGCCGCGACTCCGAGGACATTCGCCGCCCAGGTGACCCGAGCGAGCGGCCGCCCCTTCGTCGTCGTAGCGCGAGCAGGACGCCTTTCGACCCTGGGAGGCCGCAGAGGCGCACTACGAACGACGAGCCTAGCGCCGGGCGATGTCGCGCGCTTCTCGCCGAGAAGACCTCCTGAGGCGGCGCCGACAGCGAACACGAGTCCCGCGAGCACCACCGTCCGTGTCCAGCGCCGCTTTCTTGGTGGAGCTGGTAGCGCGGTCTCCTCGGGTTGGCCTGCGACCGGCACGAGCGCGCTCGTCTCCGCGGGCCGTGGACGAGGCGTGAGCCGTTCCCCGGGATCGGGGAGAAGCTGCCGCGCCCGTTCGGCCAACACGGGGTCGACGAGCGCGAGCTCGGGACTGATCGGACCGAGCTCTGCTCCCCCGGCCCGCACGGCTCCGAGCGGCGGATCGCTTCCGAGCGTCGAGACCCGAGCGTCGTCTGAGGGCGCGTGCATCGGAACAGTCTTGCAAGCATCCCGGCGATCCCGATGATCGGCTTCTGGACGATCAGGAACAACTGGTTTGAGAACGCGACCAGCTTCGGAGACATGGATGGCTCAGTTATCTGTGGCAACTCCGGTGCTGTTGACGCAACCTGGAAGAGCGCCTGCTGATGGCGACCTAACGGCACTCGACCTTCACATGGCCGCCGCCCGGGAGGCGCCCGGTATCCGCCTGGGAGGCGCCCGGTGCCCCACGCGAGCGCGAACACGGTGCACTGCCCGCCTTCGAGGACTAGAGGCGCAAAAGCCGCTCGAGGAGAGCGGAGTCGAGCCGGGAGGCGGTCTCGTCGGCCTCTTCGAGGCGTTCGCGAGGGACGGTGCCAAGCACGGCCACGCAGTGGACGCCCGCGGCCTTCGCGGCTTCCACTCCCGGAGGGGTGTCCTCGATCGCCACGGCTTCGGCGCTCGCGACACCGAGTAGCTCCAGCGCGCGGAGATAGCCCTCGGGGTCGGGCTTGCTCCGCGCGACGCTCTCGGCCGAGACGATCAGGTCGAAGACGTCGATGCCGGCGGCGCGCGTGACCGCTTCCACCTCGGACCGGGCTGCGCCTGACACGACCGCGAGCCTGGCCCGGCCCGCGGCGCCGAGCACGGCCTCGCGTACGTGCAGAGGAACGGTCGAGCCGTCGCCGACCCGTTCCTGAAAGAGCTCCACGCGGCCCCGGAGGATCTCGTCGGTCGCCGGATGACCCGCCCCGAGCCAGCGCCTGACGATCTCGGGATCGGAGAATCCGGCGAGCTCGGCGAAGTACTCCTGCTCGGTCAGCGGCCGCCCGTGCTCGGCGAACAGCTCGCGGAAGATCTCGCACTGGATGCCCTCGTCGTCCGAGAGCGTGCCGTTGAAGTCGAAGAGGATCGCCTCCACGCGTCTAGGATCGCGCATGCACGTCGAGGAGGCGGTGGAGCGGCTCTGGCCGGGGCAGCCCGTGGAGGTGGAGCCGCTCGGCGGCGGGATCACCAACCACAACTTCAAGGTCGCGGTCGGCGCCGAGACGCTCGTCCTGCGGATCGGCGGCAAGGACACGGGCCTGCTCGGAATCGACCGCGAGCACGAGCACGAGGCCGCCGTCCTGGCGGCGGAGCTCGGCATCGGCCCGGAGGTCGCGTGCTTCGCCGACGGGTTGCTCGTCACGCGCTTCGTCGAGGGAGAGGTCGGCCGCGCTGACCCCGCGCTCGCCGGCACGCTGCTCGAGCGTCTGCACGGGGCCAAACCGGTAGCGAGCCGCTTCGACTCGTTCCGCGTCGTCGAGACCTACGCGGAGACGGCGACGGCGCACGGCCTGAAAGTCGCGGAGGACTTCGAGCGGGCGCACGAGCTCGCGCGACAGATCGAGGCCCGCCGCGCCGGTGCCTCGCTCGTCACCTGCCACAACGACCTCCTCGCCGCCAACTTCATCGACGACGGCGAGCGGCTCTGGATCGTGGACTGGGAGTACGCGGGCATGGGCGACCCGTTCTTCGACCTGGCGAACTTCTCCGTCAACAACGGGCTCGACGACGAAGGCGAGCGAACGCTGCTCGAGTCCTACGGCTCGACGGACACCCGCGCGCTCACGCTGATGCGGTTTATGTCGGACTTCCGCGAGGCCATGTGGGGCGTCGTCCAGCAGGCGATCTCGGAGCTCGACTTCGACTTCGAGGCGTACACGGAAGAGCACTTCGAGCGCCTCGAGCGCACGGCGGCCGAGCCTCGCTTCCAGGCGGCTCTGAGGTGAGAGAGCAGGCCCGCGCGGTCGTGATCGGGGGCGGCGTCGGCGGCTGCTCGGTCGCCTACTGGCTGACGAAGCTCGGCTGGGACGATGTCGTCCTCTGCGAGCGCGCCGACCTGACCAGCGGCTCGACGTTCCACTCCGCGGGCCTCGTCGGCCAGCTGCGCGGCTCGCTCTCGCTCACGCGGATGATGATGGCCTCGGTCGACCTCTACCGGACGCTTGGCGACGAGGTCGGCCTCGAGACCGGCTGGCACGAGGTGGGCTCGCTGCGGCTGGCCTCCTCCGAGGAGCGGATGGAAGAGCTCCGCCGCCAGGCCGGCTGGGCCAAGACCTTCGGGCTCCCGCTCGAGCTGATCTCCGCCGCGAAGGCGCAGGAGCTGTTCCCGCCCATGTCCACCGAGGGCGTGCTCGGGGCTGCCTACCTGCCGACCGACGGGTACATCGACCCGAGCCAGCTCACCCTCGCCCTCGCCGAGGGCGCCCGCCGCGGCGGGGCCGAGATCGCGACCCACACGCGCGTGACCGGCATCCGCGTCGAGCGCGACCGGGTCGCGGGAGTCGAGACGGACAACGGCTCGATCGAGACCGAGGTTGTCGTCAACGCGGGCGGCATGTTCGCGGCCGAACTCGCCGGGCTCGCGGGCGTGAACGTGCCGGTCGTCCCGATGGCGCACGAGTACCTGATCACGAAGCCGCACGGCGTCCCGCTCGACGTGCCGACGATGCGCGACCCGAGCCTGCTCGTCTACTTCCGCGGCGAGTCCGGCGGCCTCGTGATGGGCGGCTACGAGCGCCACCCCGCGCCGTGGGGCCTGGACGGGATCCCGCCGGACTTCAACGGCAAGCTGCTCGCCGAGGACTGGGAGCGCTTCGAGGAGCTGATGGAAAACGCGGTCGTCCGCGTGCCCGAGCTGGCCGAGGCAGAGGTGATCCGCCTCGTCAACGGGCCCGAGGCGTTCACCCCCGATGGTGAGTTCATCCTCGGCCCGACCGAGCTGCGCGGCTTCTGGGTCGCGGCCGGATTCTGCGCGCACGGGCTCGCCGGCGCGGGCGGGATGGGCAAGCTCGTCGCGGAGTGGATCGTCGAGGGGCTGCCGGGCCTCGACGTCTGGGAGATGGACTCGCGCCGCTTCGGCGCCCACTACGCGAGCCGCGACTACACGCTCGCGCGCACCGTCGAGATCTACTCGACCTACTACGACGTCAAGTACCCCGGCCACGAGCGGCAAGCGGGCAGACCGCTTCGACTCTCACCGACCTACGAGCGCCTGGTCGAGCTCGGGGCCGCGTTCGGCGAGAAGTCGGGCTGGGAGCGAGCCAACTGGTTCGAGCCGAACGCGACGACGGGCGACGAGTCGCTCAGGCCGCGCGGCTGGGCGGGGCGGCTGTGGTCGCCCGCGATCGGCGCCGAGCACCGCGCCTGCCGCGAGAGCGCCGCGCTCTTCGACGAGACGAGCTTCGCCAAGATCGAGATCTCGGGCGAAGGCGCCGCGGGCTTCCTCGAGGGGCTCTGCGACAACCGCGTCGCGCGCGAGGTCGGCCAGATCACCTACACCTCGATGCTGAACGCGCGCGGCGGGATCGAGTGCGACTTCACCGTCACGCGCCTCGCCGAGCAGCGGTTTCGCATCGTCACCGGGACCGCGTTCGGCCGGCACGACCTGGCGTGGATTCGCGAGCACGCGCCCGAGGACAGCTCGGTGCGCGTCGAAGACGTCACCTCGAAGCTCGCCTGCCTCGGGCTCTGGGGGCCGGCCGCGCGCGAGATCCTGCAGGCGACGACGACCGACGACCTCGCCTTCGGGTACATGCACGCGCGTGAGATCGCGGTCGGGCCGGTCCCGTGTCTCGCGCTTCGCGTGACCTACGTGGGCGAGCTCGGCTGGGAGCTCTACTGTCCGACCGAGTTCGGGCTCGCGCTCTGGGACGCGCTCTGGGAGGCCGGCCGCGAGCACGGCCTCGTCGCGGGGGGCTACAAGGCGATCGACTCGATGCGGCTCGAGAAGGGCTACCGCGTCTGGGGCGCCGACATCACGCCCGACGACACGCCCTACGAGGCCGGGCTCGGCTTCGCCGTCAAGCTCGACAAGGGCGACTTCATCGGCCGCGAGGCGCTACTCGAGGCGCAGGAGCCGGAGCGCCGCCTCGCCTGCCTCGTGCTCTCGGATCCACGCTCGGTCGCGCTCGGCTCCGAGCCGGTGCGCATCGACGGCAAGCTCGTCGGCCGCGTCACCAGCGGCGGCTACGGCTACACGGTCGAGCGCTCGATCGCCTACGCGTACGTCCCGGCCGCGAGCGCCCAACCGGGGCAGCCGGTCGAGGTCGAGATCTTCGGAGAGTGGATCGACGGCGAGGTCGCCCCCGAGCCGCTCTTCGATCCTGCCGGAGAGCGGCTCAGGGGCTGAGCCTTCGTTACGGAGCGGCCGGAGCCGGTGCGGGCGTCTCGCCCTCGCCGAACTCGCGCTCGATCCGATCGAGCTCCTCCTCGGTGCCCTGGCGGACAGGGCCCTTGAACCACTTCTTGGCCGAGAGCACGTACCAACCTCCGAAGAGCAGGAACGCCGCGCCGACCATGATCGGCGTGTAGTTGACGAGGTTCCAGTCGAACCCCGTGTGCCACGGCACGCCGTAGTAGCTAAAAGGAAGCATGAACACGATGCAGATGAACACGATCCACAGGATCGCGATCCAGTCGATCCACTTGTAGTGGCCGGCGAGGTGCCACGCTCCCCGCTCGAACTTCTCGCCTGCCTTGAGCCGCAGGATGATCGGCAGCATGAACGCGATGTACAGGCCGATGACCGCGACCGCCGTCGACGCCGCGTAGCCCGTGTAGCCGAACCACCAGGCCGGCAGCGGGGTCAAGAACGCGAGCACGACAATCGCCCAGACCGTGTAGATCGGGATGCGGTCGGCCTTCGAGACCCGCTTCCAGAGCTGATGGCCGGGCACGGCCCCGTCGCGGGAAAAGGCGAACATCATTCGTGAGGCCGACGTCGTCGAGGCGATCGTGCAGAAGACCTGCGCCAGCACAGCGATGAAGAGCAGGACCTCGGCCCAGTTCTTGCTCATCGACACCGTCCAGATGTAGGTGATGACGTAGGTCCCGGCCGCAGCCGCGCCCTTGTCACTGGGGACCACAAACGTCACGGCGACGAGCAGGATGAACCCGAAGATCACCGAGACCACGACCGACATGACCATGCCCCACGCGGCGCCGATCGAGGCTTTGCGCGTCTCCTCGCTCATGTGCGCCGAGGCGTCGTAGCCCGTGATCGTGTACTGGGCCATCAGCAGGCCGGTCAGGAAGACGTAGAAGAAGACGATCCCCGACGTCGTGCCCCCACCGAA
>CAVVBZ010000033.1:0-45678 GCA_963746635.1 uncultured Actinomycetes bacterium
CGTCCTGATCTTCGGCGGCAAGACGAAGGCCGAGACCGAGGCCGCCAGGGAGAAGATCGCCGTCGGCGAGTCCGACTACACGATCGAGCTGCCGAAGGAAGCGGCTTCCAGGCCAGTACAAGGTCTCCCCGGGCCTCACACGCTCGAAGTGACGAACTACGGCCAGACTCCCGCACAACCTGACCGTGCGAGGGCCGGGCGGGACGAAGGGAACGCGCGACATCCCACCGGGCGAGAGCGCGAGCCTCGTGATCGACTCAGGCACGGCAGCTACGTCCTCGACAGCCGTTGCGGCCAGCAGCAGCAGGGCGTCACCGCGACCGTCAACGTCTCCTGAGCGAGGGCCCGGTCGCCCGGGCCCTGTGTCACGACGGAGAGGGCGGGATTTGAACCTGCGACGGACCTTTCAGCCCGTACGCGATTTCCAGTCGCGCTCCTTAGACCGCTCGGACACCTCTCCAGGCGGGAGCCAGGGTACCGCGCCTCTGGCGCAGTGAGGGCTGACGGGGGAACTGGGGTTCCCCCGAGCCGAGGCGGAGGGGAGGGATTTGAACCCTCGTCGGACCTGACGGCCCGAACGGTTTTCGAGACCGCCGCATTCGACCGCTCTGCCACCCCTCCAGCGATGTGCGTAGACAGGGTATCGCGCTCCAAACGCCTTCTCGGTTCATGGCGCGCTCAGCGCCGGCGCCGTGAAGGAGGCTGCCGGACAGTCGGCTATCCTGTCCCGGTCCGGAGAAGTGGCCGAGTGGCTGAAGGCGGCGCCCTGCTAAGGCGTTAGGTGGGGAGAATCCCTGCCTCGAGGGTTCGATTCCCTCCTTCTCCGCCTTGTGTTTCCGGTCGTGCGATCACCCTTCCGGGGCATGGCTGCGAAGGGGTTTCGGCACATGCTGCCAGCGTGCCGGCTCTCCCCTCTCAGATCCCGGCACTGGCGTAGCTCGCTTCAGCGGCAACGAGGCGAGCTTCGTCGTCTCTGGGGTCGTTTTCTCGATACTTGCGCGGATGAAGATCGGCCGTCGAGAGGTCGCGATCACGAACCGGGACAAGGTCTTCTTCCCGGCGCCGGGCCTGACGAAGGGCGACGTGGTCGACTACTACCTCGACGTCGCGGACTGCGCTCTCAACCACATCCGGCGGCGGCCCTTCCACATGAAGCGCTACCCGAACGGCGTCGACGGCGAGTTTTTCCACCAGAAGCGCGTGCCGCCGCACCCGGACTTCGTCGGCGAGCAGTTCGTGCAGTTTCCGAGCGGGCACTCGACGGTCTTCGCGGTCGTCGACAATGCCGCCGCGCTCGCCTGGGTGGTCAACCTCGGCTGTATCGAGCTTCACACCTGGCACTCGCGTGTGGACGACATCGAGCGGCCCGACTACCTGCTGATCGACCTCGACCCGAGCGAAGGGAACCCGTGGGAGTTCGTTCGTGAGATCGCGCTCGTCGTCAAGGAGGTGATGGACGAGCTCGGGCTGGCGTCCTTCCCGAAGACCTCCGGCGCGACCGGCATGCACATCCTCGCGCCGATCAAACCCGAGCTCCCGTTCCCGGAGGTTCGACGTTTTGCCAAGGCGCTCGCCCAGGAGGTCGAGCGGCGGATCGACGACCAGGACATCGCGACGACGACCTGGAAGGTGGCCGATCGAAGCGGCGTCTTCGTCGACTTCGGGCAGAACGCGCGCGACCGGACGATCGCGTGCGCCTACTCGATCCGCCCGACACCCGACGCGCGCGTCTCGGCGCCGCTGTGCTGGGACGAGGTGGCGCGCTGCGTCCCGTCGAGGTTCACCGTCAAGACCATGCGGAAGCGGCTCGACAAGGTCGGCGACCTCACCGCGGGCATGTGGCGGCGGAAGGTCGGCCTGATCCCGCGGTTCGAGCACCTCGACCTCGATCCGGCCGATCCGGGCCGCGTCGAGGCGCGCAGGCGCGCGCGGCGGTGGGTCAGCGACCAGCGAAGAGTTTCGGAACGGTCAGGTCGCTCGCGCGGCGCGGGGGCCTGACCTCGCGCCACGTGCAGGCGTCCGGGTCCTTGTCCGGGCGGAAGCGGATGAACTTGGTCCCGTGCCGGAAGCGGTTGCGCTCGACCTTGTCGTAGCGCACTTCGCAGACGAGCTTCGGGCGGACGGGGTTCCAGTCGAGCTCCTTGCCGCGCGACCAGCGGCTCTGGCCGCCGGGAATCCGCTTGTCGCTGACCATGCTCTTCTGGCGTAGCTTCGGGAGCTTCTCCTCGAGCTCGCGCTCACCGCAGCCGGGAACCCGGAGCAGTGGCCGACGAAGTCGAGCTCGCCGTCGTCCCCGTAGAGCCCGAGCAGGAGCGTCGAGATCCGGCCCTCCGCCTTCTCGCTCCAGCGGAAGCCGACGATCACGCAGTCGGCCGTCCGGTACGGCTTCACCTTGACCACGCCGTCGCGCGAGCCGGGGAGGTAGGGGAGGCCGAGGCGCTTCGCGATCACGCCGTCGAGCCCGGCCTTCTCGACGCGCGGCAGCCACTTCTCGGCCTGCTTGCGGTCGCGCGTGGCCGGCGAGAGCTGGAACCGCTTCGCCTTGCGCTCGAGCTCGCTGGCGGCGCTTCTCGAGCGGCAGCTCGTGCACCGGCGAGCCCTTCCAGACGAGCAGGTCGAAGGCGATGTACTCGGCCGGGATCTCCGCGGAGAGCTTCCTGATCCTGCTCTCCGCCGGGTGGAGCCTGAGCTGCAGCGCGTCGAAGTCGAGCCGGCCCTTCTGGACGATCACGATCTCGCCGTCGAGCGCCGAGTCGGGCGGCAGGAGCGCGCCCGACGGCCTCGAGCTCCGGGAAGTAGCGCAGCAGCGGCCGCGCGTTGCGGCTCCAGAGCCGCAGGCCGCCGCCGAGGTTCTCGAGCACGCCGCGGAACCCGTCCCACTTCGGCTCGTACTGCCAGCCGTCACCGCTCGGCAGCTCGTCGACGAGCTCGGCCTCCATCGGCGGGAAGGGAAGGCTCTTGGGAGGCATCGGGAATCCAACGCTACCCTGAGTGCGGACGCTCCGACACCCGCTTCCAGGAGCAAGGAGCTGCACTACCGAGCCGCCGAGCAGAACCCTTTCTCCGAGAGAGCTCGAACGACGATGCCTGGGGCCACTTCGCTTCTCGCTCGCATTCTCTGCCTGCTCGGTGCGTCCGCCGTGGTCGTATGCTCGGGCGCCGTGGCCACCCCCTCTCAGGGCTCGCGACTCGCGAGCGGCTCCCCGCGCTCAGGGCTTCGCTCGTCGGCGGCCCCGACAGCGAAGGCGATCGCAGCCGGGGCATCCACACGTGCGTGCTCACGAGCGCGGGCGCCGTCGAGTGTTGGGGCGACAACCCCTTCGGCCAACTCGGCGACGGGACGAAGACCAGCCGACGTACGCCGGTCCGCGTGATCCGATTCGGAGCATCTCCGCCGCGGGTCCGCTGCGTTGTGCCGTACGTGCGCGGGAAGCTGCTTGCGAGGGCAAAACGCAGGATCGTGCACGCCCACTGCCGGCTCGGCAGGGTGAAGCGGGTCGCGTCCCGCAAGAAGAAGAACACGGTGGTCGGAGAGAGCCCGCGGGCCGGCAAGAGCCTGAAGAAGGGCGCGAAGGTCAACCTCAGGGTCAGCCGCGGGCGCTCCTGAGAGCTACGTCACCTCGCCGCCCCTTCGTTCCATAACCGGATGACGGGCGTCTCCCGCTCGTAGCCGAGGATGCTGATCGTCGCCGGGTCGAGTGCGAATAGCTTTCCGGCGCTCGGTTCCAGGCCCAGCCACCGAGCCGTGAGGACGCGGAGCAGATGCCCGTGCGCGAAGAGGATGACGTCGTGGTCGAGGGACCGAGCCTCGGCGATCACGCGATCGGCTCGTTCGCCGACCTGGGCTGCCGTCTCGCCGTCGGGAGCACCGTCGCGCCAGAGGCTCCAGCCCGGTCGGTCGTTCGCGGATCTCGGCGGTCGTACGGCCTTCGTAGGCGCCGTAGTCCCACTCTCGCAGGTCTTCCCGTTCCAGGGCAGTGCCGCCGAAGCCGGCGAGGCGGCACGTCTCGAGCGCTCGGGCCAGGGGACTGGTTAGGACAAGCGCGAATCGGCGCTCTTTCAGGGCGTCTCCAACGGCTCGCGCCTGCTGCTGCCCGCGTTCGGTGAGAGGGACGTCGGTGCGCCCGGTGTGCTTGCCGGCTCGCGACCACTCCGTCTCGCCGTGGCGAACGAGTACGACCTCGTGAGCGCCTGTCGTCATCGCGGGAGCGATCGTAAGGAGCAAGCGATGCCTCTCGCGGCTCTAAGCTCTCGCCATGCGCCGCGTCGCCGTCACCGGGCTGGGAGCGATCACGCCGGTCGGGAACACCGCCCCGGAGACCTGGCGCGCGGCCGTGGCCGGCGAGAGCGGGATCGACTTCATCCGCTCCTTCGACGCTGACGGGTTCCCGGTCCGCGATCGCCGCCGAGGTCAAGGACTTCGATCCCGGAGGGCCTCGCGCCGCCGAAGGAGCTGCGCCGGCTCGACCGCAACGTCCAGCTCGCGCTCGGCGCCGCGAAGGAGGCTGTCGCCGACGCGGGCCTGAACGGCTACGACCCGATGCGGGTCGGGATCGTCTTCGGCTCGGCGATCGGCGGGCTGATCGGGATCGTCGAACAGGCCGACGTGCTCCGCGAGCGCGGCGCCGACCGCGTCTCGCCGTACTTCATCCCCAGCGTCCTCGTCGACTCGGCCAGCGGCCAGCTCGCGATCTCGCTCGGGATCCGCGGTCCGAACTACGCGCCGGTCTCCGCCTGCGCGACCGGCTCGCACGCGGTGGGGGAGGGCGCCGAGACGATCCGTCGCGGGGACGCCGACGCGATCCTCGCCGGCGGCACCGAGGCCGCCATACACCCGCTGATCCTGGCCGGTTTCTGCAACATGCGCGGCCTGGCCGTCGAGGAGGAGGACCCGCCGCGCGCGTCGCGGCCCTTCGACGCGACCCGCGCCGGCTTCGTCATGGGCGAGGGCGCGTGCGTGCTCGTGCTCGAGGAGCTCGAGGCGGCACGCGCGCGCGGCGCGAAGATCTACGCCGAGGTGCTCGGCTACGGCGCCTCCAACGACGCGTACCACATGGCCGCGCCCGAGCCCGAGGCGGTCGGAGTCGCCCACATGATGCGCGCCGCCCTCGAGCGCGCAGGCGTCGAGCCGGAGCAGGTCGGCTACATCAACGCGCACGGGACCTCGACGCCGCTCGGCGACGCGGCCGAGACGAAGGCGATCAAGGACGTCTTCGGCGAGCACGCCTACAAGCTGGCGGTCTCGTCGACGAAGTCGGTGATGGGCCACTGCTTCGGGGCGGCGGGCGCGATCGAGGCGATGATGTGCGTGCGCGCCGTCCACGAGGGCGTGCTCCCGCCGACGATCAACTACCGGAACCCCGATCCGGTCTGCGATCTCGACTACGTGCCAAACGAGGCGCGCGAGACCCAGGTCGAGGTGGCGCTCTCGAACGCGATGGGCCTCGGCGGACACAATGCCTGCGTCCTCATCGGACGTCACGATTGACGCCGACGCCCGTGTGGCGTATATCCGGATAGACGGCGGCGAAGGAGGCGGAGGGAGAGATGACGACTGGTCCTGGCTCCTGGCGCCGCCTGCTTGGACGTGCCTGTCGGAGGTGCGGCCGCACGGGAGCCGTCGTGGCGCTCCTGCTGCTCACCGCAGCCGTTGTGGCGCTGGCCGGAAGCCTGGAACGGCGGTCGCATCCCGCTCCGATCAGCGCTGTGGCCGCGGGGGCGGCAGGACGGCTGGCACCGGGCGGGAGCGTGAGCGCGGCACCGACGAGAGCGGTTGCGGCGCGACCCGGAACGGTGCCAAAGCCCAGTCGGTTCCATCCCTCGGTGCTGCACCTGAAGGCCGCACACGCAGCAGTGTTCGACGTCCGGAAGCTCAAGAGCACGGTCGTCAGGCGCGAGCGCCCCGAGCATGCACCTCCGGGGATCGTGGAATCTGAGGAGAGTCCTGCCACGGCGCCGGCGAGCCCACACGGAATTGCGCGTCCGAGCGGGCTCGCGGAGGTCGCTGCACCTGCACCGTCCCCGGACGCCAGCTTCGAAGGTCTCGACTTCGCCAGTTGGGGCGCGGGCCACCCGCCTGACACCAACGGAGACGTCGGCCCGACGTACTACATGCAGACGATCAACACCTCGATCGGCATCTACGACAAGTCGACCGGCAACCGCGTCGCTGCCTTCACCTTCGACGCGTTCATGAGCCAGGGAAACTTCGGGAACCTCTGCGACACGGACAACTTCGGCGATCCGGTCGTTCTCTACGACAGTTTCGAGGACCGCTGGTTCATCACAGACTTCGCCTTCAAGCTCGACAGCAGCGGCAACGTCAACCCGCAGCACGTCTTCGAGTGCTTCGCGGTCTCGAAGACCGGCGACCCGGTGAACGGCGGCTGGAACTACTACTCGATCGAGGCCCCGGGCGGCCTCGCCGACTACCCGAAGTTCGGCGTCTGGCCGGACGGCATCTACATGTCGGCGAACATGTTCGGCTACTCGGCGGGCGGGTCGTACTTCGGCTACCACGTCTGGGCGCTGAACAAGCAGCAGATGTACGACGGCGCACCGAGTCCGGAGGTCGTCGACTTCGCCGGAGACACGACCGACTTCACGCTCCTGCCCGCGAACGCGCGGCTCCAGGCTGGCACGCCGCCTGCCGGCACGCCCGAGTACTTCGTCTCGACGGAGCAGTTCCTGAACGCGCTTGTCGATCTACAAGCTGCACGTCGACTGGGACAAGATCTCGACGTCGACGTTCACCGGCCCGACCACGCAGCTCGCGCCGAACTGCTGGCCGAACGCGACGTCCCGCGCACGCGTCCACGCCCGGCCAATGCAGCCGACGTGCTCGCAGATCCGGGCGATGGCCCAGGCCCAGTACACGAACCATCGGCGGCAGCGAGTCGCTCTGGGTGAGCCACACCGTGCAACGGGGTGCCAGCGCGACCAACTCCAACTGCAATGCTCCGACCGGCGGCAACGCCACGGTGCGCTGGTACCAGGCGAACGTCACCGGCGGCACGATCGCCGCAACCGTGGCCCAGGGCGCGACGCTTCGACCCCGACGGCGCGAACACCTTCTATCGCTTCATGCCCTGCGCTCGCCGTCGACCGCGCCGGCGACATGGCCGTCGGGTACACGAAGTCGAACGCGACGACGAACCCGCAAATCAAGTACGCGGGGCGGCTCGCAGGAGACCCGGTCAACACGTTCAGCCAGACGGAGCAGACGCTGATCGACGGGACGGGCTCGCAGGCCGGCAACTGCGGCAGCTCCACCTGCATCCGCTGGGGCGACTACAGCGGCATGGCGCTCGATCCCGAACGGTTGCTCATTCTGGATGACGGGCGAGTACTTCCAGGCGAATGGGCTCAACCACCACACACGCATCGGTTCGTTCCGATTCCCGGGCTGCACCACCGTCGGCAACGGAACGCTCTTCGGGACCGTGACGGACGGCTCGAGCACCATCGCCGGCGCCGCTGTCCGGCTTGGCGCTCGCATGACCACAACGGATGGGAGCGGCCACTACTCGTTCACGGTTCCTTCGGGACCGTATCCCTCCCTCAGCGTGAGCAAGGCCGGGTTCGACTCCGCCTCCGCTGCAACCGTCACCGTCCCAGACGGCGGGACGACCACTCGCGACTTCGCGCTCTCCGCCTCATCTCAGAGCGGGTGCTTCACGGACAACACACAGGACGGGTTCCAGCGTGGCGTCCCGAGCGGCTGCAGCCTGACCACGAGCCCGGGCAGCGTTGTGCTGGAGAGCCCCGACAACACAGACGCCAGGAACACGAGCGTCAACCCGACCGGCTTCGGCTTCTCGAACACAAGCTGGGCGGGTCAGACGGTCACGCCGACGGTGACCGGGCAGCTCAGGCGCGTCGACGTCGAGCTCTTCTGTGCGTCGTGCACTGCAAATAGCCCGAATGTCACGCTTTCCATCCGGGCAACGACAGGCGCGACGCCGGTGCCGACGGGTGCGGACCTGGCCTCGGCAACGCTGCCCGGCTTCAACGATGGGGGCGCAGGCGGACCGAAGACAATTACCTTCTCGAGCCCCGTCACGCTGACCGCGGGCACGCGATATGCGCTGGTTTTCCGACTTGCATCCGCCTTTGCGAGCGGAACGGCCGCGTACACGTGCAGCTGCTCGGGCGGCAGCTTCAGCGACTTCAACCCGTACGCGACCGGCCAACGGGTGACGTCGAGCGACAGCGGCTCGACGTGGACCGCGGACACGACGGCCGGCGGACGCGATCTCAACTTCGTCGTCCACATCAACCCGGGCTTCGCGTCGTCAGGCACGTTCGTCTCCTCGCTCAAGGACGCCAACCCGGCTTCGGGGAACAGTCCTGAATGGACGACGCTGTCGTTCGCGGCGGCTGCTCCTGCGGGGACGGCCGTGAAGTTTCAGGTGGCAGGGAGTAACAGCATCGAGGGCCCTTTCACCTTCGTGGGTCCCGACGGCACCGCCGGGACCTTCTTCACGACGAGCGGCGCCGATCTCAGCCGGTTCGACGGGTTCCGCTATCTCAAGTACAGAGCAGTCCTCTCCACGACTGACAGCACCGTAACTCCGTCACTCAGCAGCGTCGCGGTCTGCTTCACCGACGTCTCCGTGTCACCACCACCACCACCACCCACCACCACCACCGCCACCACCTCCGCCACCGCCGCCACCAGCACCACCGAGCCGCCCGCCGAAGTGCGTCGTGCCGAAGGTGGTGGGCAAGTCGCTAGCCACGGCGAGGGCGCAGATCGTCAGAGCCCACTGCAAGGTCGGGAAGCTCGCGTACGTGACCTCGACCCGGAAGCTGAAGGGCATCGTCCTTGCCCAGGCGCCGAAGCCGCGCACGAAGCTCCCGAATGGCTCGAAGGTCCGGATGACGATCGGAAAGGGTCCGAAGGTCGGAAAGCGCTAGCTCGGCTCGACCGCCTCGACCGTGAGGTCGGCGAGCGAGTCGAACACGACGTCGGCCTCGGCGAGCGCGCTCGGCCCGGGCGGGAAGTGTCGGTTTGGGATGGCGAGCACGCGCATCCCGGCCGCCTTCGCAGAGCGGATTCCGTTGTGCGAGTCCTCGACGGCAACCGCCCGCGCGGGCTCGACGCCGAGACGCCGTGCGGCCTCGAGGTAGACATCCGGCGCGGGCTTGCCGCGCGCGACCTCCTCGGACGAGACCGTCGCCCCGAAGAGCTCCGCGACGCCGAGCAGCTCGAGTGTCAGGTCGATCAGCTCACGGTTCGACGAGGACGCGAGCGCGAGCGGCCAGCGCGCCGCCAGTCGCTCGACGGCCTCGCGGGCTCCCGGAAGTGCCGGAAGCCGCTCGCGGTAGAGCTCCTCGAGCCGGCGGACGACCTCGGCCGAGATCTCCTCGGGCGGCTCACGCAGGCCCAGTCGCTCGTGCAAATAACGCGACCACTCGGGCGAGCTCATGCCCATCATGTCCCGCTGCGCCTGGTCGTGCCAGCGGCCGCCGCGCTCGAGGACGAGCTGCTCGCGCACGCCGTCCCAGACCTGCTCGGAGTCGAGCAGGATGCCGTCGAGGTCGAAGACGACGCCGTCGATCACAGGGACGTGTAGCCCTGGCGGTGGAAGACGAGCGGGCGCTCGGCGGCTCCGGCTTCGGCGCTCTCGACCGCGCCCACGAAGAAGGTGTGGTCGCCCGTCTCGTGGACGTCGGTCGTCCGGCAGCGCAGCCAGCCGGCGGCACCCGAGATCTCGGGCGGGCCGTCGGTCTCCCGGAGCGCGATGTTCTCCCAGAGCGCGATCGGGGGAACTCCTCGGGCGAAGTGCTGGGCGAGACCCTCCTGGCCGGCCGCGAGCAGGCTCACCGCGAACTCGCCTGCCTCACGCAGCAGCTCGTTCAGTGCGGCGTCGCGACGGACGGCAACGCCGACGAGCGGCGGCTCGAGCGAGAGCGAGACGAGCGAGGCGACCGTCAGGCCGACACGCTGACCGTGGACGTCGACCGTGACGACTGCGACTCCGGCCGGGAAGCCGGCCATGACCGAGCGCAGATCGTCGCCGTCGACCACGCCGCGATCATACGAACGCCAGGCTCTTTGCTAGGCGCGAGCTAGTGGTGGAGGCACTTGTGCCACCCGGCCCGGATCTGGTCCAGCTTGACGTTCATCTGTTGCTCGAGCGAGACGTCGCTCTGGTTGTACCCGTTGTAGGAGTGGAGCGCCTGGTCCTGCCACATCACATCCGGCGTCACGCCGGGCCCGACTGCCGTGACGCGATACATGTCGCCGATCCCCGGACCACGCTTCCTGTGCGTGGTTCCCCGCGGATGCGCGAAGCCGTTGATCAGCGGGTCGTGCTTGTAGAACCCGTAACAGAAGAGCCCCGGAGGCCCGCTCGCGACGAACGAGTTCTCTCGTCTCCACCCAGGCCCGTACATCGACTTGTGCGTGTCGACGTAGACGAGCCGGCCGTAGCCGTCCGTCGGGTTGCCGTAGTGGGTCGTCCCGTAGCCGCGCACGCCCACGCCCTTGTACGTGAGCTGCCCGAAGAGCTCCTTGAAGCGCTTCGAGTAGACCCAGTCCTGGTAGACGTCGACGACGGCCAGCGGTCCGCTCCAGTGCGAGAGGTGCAGCCACCACTGCTTCTGTGTCCTCAGCCAGGGCGCGAAGCCGAGGTCGGGCAGCGCCGTCTGCCAGCTCTGCAACGCCCAGTACGAGCCGTCCTGTGCCTTGCACGCGGTGACGAACCACGCGAGCTCGGGGCCGTCGTACTGCTGGCACGTGTTCTTGAAGTGCTTCCAGATGAGCTGCCGGTGCTTCCAGCCGCCCGAGTAGTCGAGCTTGAACTTGACCTGGGGGAGACCCTGCCGAGTCGGCCGGAAGCGCGCGTTGATCGCCCCCGAGGCAAGCAAGTGCGTGACCCTGCCGTTAGTGCTGTAAGTGATCAGCGCCGTCCTGTGCGAGTTGACCTCGAGCCGGATGTTGGATGCGTTGCGGGCGATCAGCTGGGAAGCCGCTGCCGGCCCCGCGAGACCCAGGACGCACCCGAAGGCGCAGAGGAAGACCAGCAACCGTTTACGCACGAAGTCACTTCTGCTCGTCGCCGCCAGCACACAGGGTACATCGGATGCGCGGACGGCCTCCTGAAGGGATCGAGACCCGATTTTGGGGGATGTGCGGAGCCCGGACCTAGGAAGCGAGCCGCTCGTCGGCGGACTCGCTCGGGTGCGGCGCTTCCCACGGAAGGGCGAGAAACACCTCTACCACGGCCGGATCGAACTGCGTTCCGGCCGCCTCGCGCAGGCGCTTGCAGGCCTCGTCGATCGGCAGTCGCTTGCGGTAGGGCCGGTCGGTGGTCATCGCGTGGAACGCATCGCAGACGAAGATGATCCGCGACTCGATCGGGATGTCCTCTCCGGCGAGGCCGTCGGGGTAGCCGTGTCCGTCCCAGCGCTCGTGGCAGTTCCGGACGATCGTCCGCACCTCGGCCAGCCGGTCGATCGGCTCGAGGATGCGCTCGCCGAGCTCGGGGTGGGACTCGATGATCTTGCGCTCCTCCGGTGAGAGCGGCCCCGGCTTGAGCAGGATGCTCGTCGGGATGCCGATCTTGCCGATGTCGTGGAAGAGCGCTCCGAGCTCGAGCCGCTTCAGCGCGGTGGCGTCGAACCCGAGCTCGCCACCGACCTTGAGTGCCATGTCGGTTATCCAGCGCGTGTGGGACGACGTGTACTCGTCGTTGGCCTCGAGTGCGTTCGCGAGTGCTTCGACCGTCGAGACGAATGTGTCCTCGAGGCTCTCGAAGCTCAGCGCGCGCTCGAACGCGACGGAGGACTGATAGGAGATGCCGCCCAGCAACCGGAGAACCTCTTCGCTCGAGTGCTCGCCCTCCGACGGGTTGTGCACGGCGATGAACCCGTCCATCGAGCCCTCGCTCCAGAGCGGCGCCACCGCCAGCTCCGGCCAGCGGAGGCCGGCGGGCGGCGGAACGGCGCGCTCGGCCTCGGCGGCGCTGAGCAGGAAAGGCACCGTTCGCTTGCCGATCAGCTTACGGACGGCCGCGCCGTCCAACGCGACGTCGAGCATCGGGCTGAGCTCCTCGGTCTCGTCGTAGCTCGAATGCGCGACGATCCGGAAGTCGCCGCTCTTGTCCGGCCGCCAGTGAGCGCAATGCTTCGCAAGCAGCCGTGAGGCCGCGCGAACCGTCTCCTGGCCGATCTGCTCGGGCGTCGCCGCTTCGGAGATCGCGCCGGTGAACTCGAGCAACGCCTTGAGGTGATCCGCCTCGCGCCGCTGCGCCTCGTAGAGACGGGCGTTCTCGAGCGCAACCGAAGCGTGCCCGGCGAGCACCTCGAGCAGGCGGACGTCGTCCTCGTCGAACTGGTCGACGCCGAGCTTCGAGATCACGACCACGCCGATCACGCGCGTCCCGTAGCAGAGGGGGACGGCGACCAGCGACTCCTCGATCGCATGAGTGCCGGGGATGATCACCGCGAACTCGCACTCGAGCGTGTTCGCGACGAGCTGGGGCTCTGCGGTCGAGGCGGCGCGGCCGGTGATCCCCTCGCCGATCTTGCTGCGCGGGAAGTCGACCCGCTCGCCGTCGCGCGAGACGAGGTCGCCGCGGAACGCGATCGGGACGATCTCGTCGTCCTCGATCACCATCACGCGGCAGTTGTGGTAGTCGATCAGGAGCCGGAGCTCGTCGGCGATCACCTCGCCGATCTGACGCACGTCGTTGAGCCGGTTGAGCTTGCCTGCGAGGCCCTGGAGCATCTTCAGGTGGGCGATCGAGCGAACGTCGCGCCCGGCGACCGACGCGCCCTCGGGCCGCTCGTTCGCCTCCTCGTCGAAGAGCACGATCTGGTTCTTGCCACGCGCCTTCGAGGTCATCATCGCGGCCTCGGCGCACGCCACGAGCTCGCGCGGATTCATCGCGTGCTGCGGGCCCTGCGAGATCCCGACCGAGATGGTGATCTCACCCGCGGCGCCAAACTCTGCCGCGGCGAGCGCGTCAGTGAGGCGCCTGGCGAGGTTGAGGGCGTCGCCCGCGTCGCAGGAGGACATGATCACGCCGAACTCCTCGCCGCCGAGCCGGCAGACGACGTCGGAGCCCCTGAGGCCGCCGCGCAGGAGGTCGGCGAGATCCCTCAGCACCTGGTCGCCGGTGCCGTGGCCGTACATGTCGTTGACGCGCTTGAAGTCGTCGATGTCGAGCATCAGCACCGCGACCGAGTCGCGGGTCCGGCTCGCGCGCGTCAGCTCCGCACGCAGGCGGTCGTGGAAGTAGCGGTGGTTGTAGAGGCCCGTGAGCGAGTCCGTCTGCGCCTGGTACTCGAGCCGTGCGCGAATCTGCGCGTTGTCGAGCGCGAGCGCGGCCGCGTCGGCGAAGCGCGTGGCGATCTCGAACTCGTCGTCGCTGAAGTTCGCGTCCTCGCCGAGGCGGTAGATGTTGAGCACGCCCTTCACGACATCGCGGGCGATCAGCGGCACAGTGATCAGCGCCTCGGCCTCGTCGCTTGGCGTTCCGGGCACGACCTTCGTGCGCGGGTCGAGATGCGCCTGATTCGCACGCACCGGCTCGCGGTGGAGAGCCGCCCAGCCGGTGATGCCCTCGCCGAAGTTCGAGCGGCTGTCCATGATCTCGTTCGCCCACTTGTCGCGCGCGAACACGGGGGTCAGAACCGTCTGCGCGTCGTCTGCCTGGTAGATCGAGAGCGTGTCGTGGGGGATCAGCTCTGCGAGCGTGTCGGCGATCCGCTCGAGCAGGTTGTCGAGGCTCTGCTCGGAGAGGATGTCGTGGAAGACGTCCGCCAGCTGGCGGTACGACTGGACGAGCCCTTCGGACCGTGGGTCGGCAGGCGCGCCAAGATCGGCGTCCAGCGCCCGCGCGGGGTCTGCAGCCGCGAAGAGGTGCCGCATTCGCCATAGTTTCTCGTGAATCGGCCCCGCGGAGATCCCCCGGAAAGGGGAACCTGAATAGGGGTCTCAGCGAGCCGTGACCGCCCTTCTCGCCACGGTTTCAGCCCTACGTGGGGCGTGGGCGGTGTTAGAGTCGCCTGACTCTCGACCCCAGAGGCAAGACGGAAGGAGCGTGGCCAGGTGCTAGCGGACTGGACGTTTGGGACGGTGCTGTGGGAGATGCTGATCATCTTCGCCTGGGTGATCTGGTTCTGGCTCCTGATCACCGTGTTCGCCGATGTCTTCCGCCGGCGCGACATCGGCGGCGGAGCGAAGGTGCTCTGGTGCATCTTCGTGATCATCCTGCCCTTCCTCGGTGTCTTCATCTACTTGCTCATGGAGCACGACGGCATGGCCGAGCGCAACGAGAGGCAGATGCAGACCGCCCAGGCGCAGACGGACGCCTACATCAAGGACGTCGCAGGCAGCGGTGGACCCGCAGCCGAGATCGAGAGGGCAAAGGGGCTCCTCGACAGCGGCGCGATCTCGCAGGCCGAGTTCGACCAGATCAAGGCGAAGGCGCTCGGCTAAGCCTGAGATAGGCACCGCGGAACACTCAGCCGAACCATCGAGCGGCGGCCCTTAGGGGTCACCGCTCGTTCTCCTCACACTGGCCGACTAGACGGCCTCCTTGGGCTTTCCTGGTAACCGCCGCGTGAACCAGAACGAGAGCACCGCGAGGAGCGCGACCGCGAGCATTGATGTCTTCAACGCGTCGAGCTGCGCGTCAGCGTAGTCGGCCGTGACCGCGGTCGCCTCGGCCGGAGTCGCACCGGCGTCGAGCAGCGCCTGGTGCGCCTGTTCGGTCGTGACGATCGGGATGCCGTTCTCCGTGGCGGCCGCGATCTGCGTCTTCGTCTCCGACGGCACCGCCTGGTTCTCCTGGATCCGCGAGTTAAACCCGTTCAGCAGCCCGAGCAGGAGGACGGAGCCGATCAGCGCGGTGCCGAGGGACGCGCCGAGGTTCTGCGCCGTCCCCTGCAGTCCCCCGGCCTCGTTCGTCTCCTCCGGCGGGGCCGAGGACATGATCACGTTGCCGAGCTGCGACATGAGGAGCCCCGCGCCGATCCCGAAGAAGACGAGCGCCACGGCGAAGGCCGTTCCGTTCAGAGTCACATCGATCGTCCCGACGAGCACGAGCGCGGCGATCGCCATCGCCCCGAGGCCGACCTGGACGACGGCCCGCGGCCCGAACCGCACGGCCACCTTCGGCCCGGTGAGCGCAGCAGCCAGCATCGAGATCGACATCGGGAAGAGCCGCTTTCCCGTCTCGAAGGCGTCGAAGCCGAGCACGACCTGGAGGTACACCGGCAGCACGAAGAACGTGCCCATCACGATCAGCTGCTGTGCGCACAGCGAGGAGAGCCCGGCGCGCAGCGTCTCGATCTTCACCAGCGCGCGGTTGAGGAGCGTGCTCTTGCCTTGCCGCTCACGGCGCTCCTCCCATGACAGGAAGCAGCCGAGGACGACGAAGCCGCCGACGATCAGGAACGGCACCAGGGAGAATCCGAGCGGCGTGATCTCGTGCCCGTTGATCGTCGGCGCGTCGATCGGCCTGATCCAGCCCCACGTGCTGCTCTTCAGGATCCCGAACACGATCAGGCCGAGCGCAGTCGCCGAGAGCGCCGCTCCGCCGTAGTCCAGCTTCGGCGGCTGTTCGGGCTTGGGCGCGCGCTTCATCCGCCGGTGGACGATGAGCACCGCGATCACCACCACGACCTCGCCGACGAAGACGTAGCGCCAGCTCCAGGTCGTCGTCACATAGCCGCCGATCAGCGGGCCGGCGGCGATGGCCGCGCCGGCGGCGCCACCGATCATGCCGTAGGCGAACGCGCGCTCCTTGCCCTCGTAGTTCGCCGCGGTCAGCGCGGCGATCGCCGGGATCACGAGCACCGCGCCGAGTCCCTCGATGCACGACCAGCCGAGCAACAGCACCGTGAGGTTCGGGCTGAGCGACGTGATCAGCGAGCCGAGCCCGTACACGGCCAGGCCGAGGCCGAAGGCCCGGTCACGGCCCAGGATGTCGCCGAGCTTCGCGCCGACGAGCATGAACGCCGCCATCACGAGGGTGTACAGCGTGATGGCGCTCTGCACGCCGGTGACTGTCGTGTTCAGGTCTTCGACGATCTGCGAGATCGAGACGTTCATCACGCTCGAGTCGAGCACCATGATGAACTGGGCCGAAGCCAGGATCACCAGGGGCAGCCACTTGCTCATTGCGCGACTCTACGGGTTAGCGGCCGCCCGGATCCCGACGAAACAGCACGACCTTGCGCTTGCTGCTCGAGAACGATCAACGGCCTCAATCTCGTTGTCGACGGCGGTTGGATGTGCATGTGACGAAGTCGAGCGGCGGGGGTGGGATTCGAACCCACGGGCGCCGTTTCCGGCGCCAGCGGTTTTCTGTTCTTACGCCGTACGGCTTGAGTAAGCCGTTGGAAGGCTCTCGGCTCCGGGTGCGCGCCGGTCCGCGCGCCGGTCTCGCGGAGCCTGGGTTCGGCCACGTCGGGAGGCTCGTCGCTACGTCCCGGCCGCTCCAATACCCACGAAGCAGCCCGGCTCGACCTGACGCGGAGGTGCTCGCAGTTCGGAACCTGCCGCTCTCCGGCATTCCTCTTCCGGGTGACGACGCCTCCTTCTTGTTTCAGGAGCGCCCGACATCGATCACTCCTTCACACGGTCAAGCCAAGCGTGTCTGTCGCGCTCGCGGCGGAAGAAGCGAGGGGCCCGCTCTCGCGGGCCCCTCGAGTTACGCGTTGTGCGGTAACGAGCTAGTTCAGCTCACTACCCCCACGCGCACGGTCTTGACCCGCTTGGTGATGCGCAGGTTCTTGACCTTGACGCGCTTGTTCGTCTTGACCGCCCGGAGGGCGTTCGTGATGACGTGACCCTTGGCGTTGATCAGGCGAACCCGGATCCTCGCCGTCGGGTTGGTCGAGCGGACCTTCACCATCAGCACGCGGCCATTCGCCGTCATGACGATCTGCACCGAGACCACGGAGGCCTTGGTGGCGCCCTTCTGCCCGGCCGGCGGTGTCTTGGGGCTGCCGCCGCCGCCGCCACCGCCGCCGCCACCGCCACCGCCGCCGGGTACGCACGGCCCAGGAGTGCTGCTGGCCGCCCCGGAGACAATGCAGGTGTCGCGCAGGAGTTTCTCCCCTGCGAAGTACGCCTGAACGTCGATCAGGCTACCGATCAGCGTCCCCGGCGTCTCGACGGACACCGAAGCAGCCTTCGTTCCGGTTCCGCCGCCGAGCGGTACGCAGTACCCGTTCGGGTGCGAGGAACTCCCGCCGACGTTGTACCAGACGTTGTCCGGCTCACGGCTGAAGCACACCTGCTCCCCGTTGAAGACGTCACCGTTGCCCGCGATGTCCTGAGCGGTCGCCGTGCAGATGTAGGCGACGGCGCTGGAGACGTTGTTCTTGCGGACGCAGGAGACCGTCTTCCGGAACAGGTTGTTGATGTTCTTCGTGATCGTCCCCGTCACCGTGACGTCGTTGGCGACGTGCTGGAACGGGTAGCGAGCCGAAGCGGTGATCGTCTGCGCTCCGAGGTTGACTCCCTCGAGGTCACAGCCGGTGTTGTCGTCCACGAAGCCGACCGTGGTGCCGAAGTTGTCGTTGTCCAACCCCGGCTGCCACTGGGCCCGGGCCTCGCCGTGCTCGTCTGTGAACTCGACGATGCTGGTCGGGAACCCGTTCGTCTGCCGGTAGATCGGCTTGTAGCCCTGCGTCGTGAGCAGGCACTTCGTGTCCTGGCTCTCGTTCTGGACGAGGGTCTGCGCGATCGCCCAGTACGGATACTCGCCGTACCATCCGTAGCCCGCGAAGTTGTTGGGCTGGCCGGTCTGATCGGTGTAGACCGGTCCGTCCGTCCCGGACGCGGCACCCCACGGATCACGCGAGGTCGCCGGGATGTTGGTGACGTAGTACGGCGCGTACAGGTTGTGCGGTCCAGTTCGTGACACCGAACTTGAACGGGCAGGCAGCCGGCGCGAGCCGGTTGTACACGCACAACTTCGCGTTGAGGCCCGCCCCACCCTCCGGATCGAAGTCGACGAAGCCGCCCATGCCGCCGCTGCTGTTGAAGACGATCTTCAACGCAGGCATGGGTGCGTCGAACGAGTTCAGGTTGCCGTCGCTGAGCAGCGTGTCGGAGTAGCTCGGGTCGAACGGACCGACACCGGTGCCGCTGTCGCCGAAGATCCGCGAGAACGGCTTGCCGAACCACGGCTGGTCCTGCCCAGGCCCGTTGCAGTTGTCGACCTGGTCGATCGTGGTCGACGGTGTCTTGGGTGAGCAGAAGCCCGCGACGTGGATGTCGGGGTTCCCGCCGTCCCCACCGGGGCCGGACGAGTCGTGGATGTCCCAGTACGACGACGCCGGGAGCGCGTTCACGCCTCCCAGGTTCTGGTCGGTCGTGGCCATCGCGCCGGCCCACCGTGCCCAGTCGTTCGGCATGGCCAGCGTGGCCGGCAGGCCAAAGTCCGCCTGGAACTCGGTGTTCAGCGGGATCGAGCCCGTCACCTGAACGTTTGCCGAGTTGCCGGGCTGTGCGCCCGCGTTCTCGGTGACCGAGCCGGCGTTGGTCATTCTTGCCGAGGCGATCGCCATCCACCCGACCATGAAGTCGTGCTGGGCCAGGATTACGCCCTTCTTGCTGATGGTCAGCTTGATGACCGTAATGCCGGCCTTGTTGGAGATGAAGTCCGCCCTGATGCAGGGCCTCCCCGTGTTCCGGTCGAAGAAGATCGAGGCCGAGTTCTGGACAGCCTTGGGTCCGTCGAACGAGTTCTCCTGCGGGCCGCTGTACGCGAAGATCTGCATGCTCACGTCCACGCCCCAGAAGAAGCCGCCGTCTGTCTGCAACGTCGGAGCTCCGGTGATGTCGTCCAGCTCGTGACCGCACTTGACCAGGCGCACTTCTTCGCCACGCCAGGCCAGGTACGGGACGTTGGTCTCTTGCGGGTTGAATACCGGACTGTTGGCCGGAAGCCCGCCTGACGCTGCCGCCGAGGCCGCCAGCAGCCCGGCGGAAATCAGCAGCAGCACGAAGGTCGCAAGACTCAACCGGAGTCTCGTGAGACCTTTCTTATCTGTCATTTTGCTCCCCCTCCGCAGTTTTTAGCTCGTTGCTTTTTCAGCTCGTTCCTCTCACCAGCTCTCGTGACGCCCGCTGCCTCCTTTCTCGGCGATGGCCGTGGCGAGTAGCGCGGTTCTACACCCTTTCGGGGCAATTTGCAACAAATGATGCCTGACCAAAGGGGCAGGTATCTTCCCTGCGTTCGTGCGAGATCCGCGAGGAGCGCTCGTCCCCGGCGCCGGGCGGCACGCGTTTCTCCTGTAGGACGCCTCAGACTACGACGAGCGTTCGACAGGGAGGCCCGAGAGCCCGTGCTCGAACACGTACCGCGCCGCCTGTGTGCGGCTCGACACACCGAGCTTCCGGTACGCGTTGACGAGGTGGAACTTCACCGTCCACTTCGTGACGCAGAGGCGCTCCGCGATCTGTGCGTTGGTGCAACCGTGCGCGACGAGCTGGACAATCTCCAACTCGCGCGCCGTCAGGGCAGGCTGCTTCGGCCCGACGCTCCCGCTTGCCTCCCGCGCGCGAGGCTGTCGCTTCTCTCCCACAAGGCAGTCCTGGACGATCTCTGCGACCTCGGAGGCACGTGCCGTCTTCGGCAGATAGGTGTCCGCCCCAGCCGTCACGGCCGCGTTGAGATGGAGCGGATCGCGATGGGTCGAGAACGCGATGATCCGCAGGCCCGGGGCTAGCTCACGTGCGCGACGAAGGCACTCGACGCCATCCATCTCCGAGCTCCACAATTCCAGCGAAGCGAGCAGGGCGTCCGGCTTCTCCGAATCCACCAGCTTCAGCGCCGCTTCCGGCGACGTCGTTCTCCCGATCACCCGGATGGCCTTCGATGAGAGGATTTCCTCTAGCGCGTCGAGCCAGATCGGATGCTCGTCGAGGAGCACGACGGCGCCTCCCACCCTCTGCGCAGCATGGGACTCCTGGACTCTCGCGCGTATTGCCACTGCCGCTGGTAACCCTTCCCCTCGTCTCCCCTGAGTACGAAGCATTGAGCCAGGTTCACCTGTTCGATATCCCTCGGTCGAGGGAATCCCACCCGCCCGATGCGCTAAGGTCGGGTGCCGGTGCGCCGACACGTCCTCGTCCTCGCCGCCGTCGGAACAGCCGGATTGGCGCTACTGCTCTCTTCGGCCGCGGCCGCCCGACCCGGAGTCAAGCTCACGGCGACTCCACCTCTCGTCACCTCGGGGACGACGGCCACCTTTAGGTGGACCGCCCGCCCCGGGACGCGTCGCACGCGCTGCCGCCTGCGCTGGCAGGCACTTCCGGGGACAGGGGACAAAGCGTCCTCCATCGCGCGCGCGCGCGCGAAGCTCAGGCGCTGTCGCTCACCCAAGACGTGGAGCAAGCTCGTCCCCGGCCGCTACACCTTCGTGCTGATCGCCTACGGGCGCCGCCACAAGAGCACGCGCACGCACTACAGCTGGAAGGTCGTTCCACTATCGGCGCCGGGCTCGCCACCGCCACCACCACCGCCGCCGCCTCCGGGCAAGAGTTGCGCGGCGCCGCCGTACCAGTACCTCAGGCCCGTGCACCCCGAGATCAGCGGCGACGAGCAGCAGTTCGTGAACCTCGTCAACCAGGCGCGGGGGTCGCTCGGTCTCCAGCCCCTGACCGTCAACTCGCAGCTGAGCCTTGCTGCCGACAGTCACTCCTACTGGCAGGACTCGGCCTTGAACCTCGGGCTCTCGCACACCGGCTGCAACGGAAGCGACCCCTTTGTGCGCATGTCGGACGCCGGGTACACGGGGGTCTACGAGGGAGAGGTCACGCTCGTGCGCAAGCCGCCCGCCTCGGCGCAGACGGCGTTCGACATGTTCAAGGGCAGTCCCGGGCACTGGGCCCTGCTGACGAGCCCGGACTTCACGCAGATCGGCGTCGGCGAGAGCGCGTACCACTGGACCGGCGACCTCGGATAGCCGGCGCCGGCCCCCGGTTTCTCACGCAAAAACGTCGTAATTTGCGGGAAACTGACCTATACTCGCCGCAGTGCGCGTGTCTGGCGCGCCAGGGTCGATGTCGGAGGGGATCGGGTTGCGGGTCGGTGACACAAGCGTCGGAAGGCGGCTCCCTGGTCGTCGGACGAACGCCGCGTTCGGCGCACTCGCCGCCGCCGCGGCCCTGATCGTCTTCCCGGCGCTCTCCGGAGCGGTGGCGACCAACCCGCCCGTCGTCACAACCGATCCGGCCACAGGGGTGACGAACACGGGCGCGACACTCAACGGGACGATCACTCCCAACGACCCGGACAGCGGCGCGGACTACACGTTCTCCTGGGGCCAGACGACCGCGTACGGAAACAACGTGAGCGGCACCGCCAGCCCGGGAGCCACTCCTCAGTCGGTCTCGAAGATGCTCAGCGGTCTTGCGCCGGTAACGACGTACCACTACAGGCTGTGCGCCACCAACGCGCCCGCGCCGCCTGGCGGCACGACGTGCGGCACCGATCAGTCCTTCGTCACGCCCGATGCGCCGACGGTCGTCGCGGGCGACGCGACCGGCGTCACGACGAGCGGCGCGACCCTCCCAGGGACGGTCAACCCGAACGGCGCCGACAGCTCGGCCGTCTTCAGGTACGGGACCGGCTGCTCTCCGCCCGCCTGGACGACAGGCTGCGCTTCGGTGTCGGCATCATTGAGCACCGGCTCCGGGAGGTCTCCGGTGATCGTCTCCGCGACCCTCAGCGGGCTCCAGCCGGGGGTCACCTTCCACTACACCCTCTGCGCGGCGAACGCCTATGGCACGAAGTGCGATCTGACTGATCACACGTTCTTCACCAACCAGCCGCCGACGGCGACGCTGAAGGAGAACCCAGCGAGCTCGGGCTTGCTGCAGGTCTCGTTCGACGGATCGCAGAGCAAAGATCCGGACGGCTCGATCGCTTCGTGGACATTGGACTTCGGGGACGGCACGAACTCCGGGAAGACGTTGGGCGCTCCGGGGCCAAACATCCCACACACGTACCCGAGCGCAGGGTCCTACACGGCGAAGCTGACGGTAACGGACGACCGTGGCGCGACCTCTAGTCCGAGCCAGATAACGGTCGTCGTGCCCTCGATCACCATTGCTGACGCCGCGAGTGTCACCGAGGGCCAGACGGCGAGCTTCGTCGTCACCCTGTCCGCGGTGAGCGCGCACACCGTGACCGTGGACTACACGACGGTCGACGGAACCGCGAAAGAGCCCGGCGACTACACGAAGACGCCGGGAACGCTGACGATCCCGGCGGGACAGTGCGGGCCGGGCACCACGGCCTGCCGGATCAACGTGCCGACCGTCAACGACACGCTCTACGAGAACAACGAGACGTTCACGGTCACCCTCTCCAACCCGACCGGCGCGGCGATCGGCCGTGGCACGGCGACCGGAACGATCGTCGACAACGACCCGCAGCCGGTGGTCACGATCAACAACAGTGCAGTCCTCGAGGGCAACAGCGGCTCGACGGTCGCCAGCACCCAGACGTGGGGTGCGGGCGGGAGCCTGACGCTCACCGACGCGAGTGGGTTCGTGGGTGCAGGAAACTCGTTCTACCTCAGCAGCCCTGGCTCGACCTCGGCTGCTCCGGACGGACCGTACGTCTTCTCCGGAATCAGCGGCAACACGCTCACGGGCCTCTCTTCGGCGGGCTCGGCGCTTGCCGGGCAGCTGGCGTTCGACCCGGCTCCGCTGACCTTCACGGTCGCGCTCTGCAATGTCGCCGACTCCAGTACGTTCGACGCATGCTTCGAGAAGCGGATCATGAGCGGCACGACGACGACTGTGCAGTTCACGACCGACGACGGGGTCAGTAACAATCCCCCGCACGTGCCGGTCAGGTCAGGCCAGGACTACGTGGCGAAGTGCAGTGGGGCCACCAACGCCACGTGCTCCGGCCCCCTCAGCCCGGGGATCACGATTCCTGCCGGCCAATCCACGGCCACGATGAGCGTCTCGGTCATCCCCAACACGGTTCAGCAGGACCTGGTTCGCCACTTCTTCCTGAGACTGGTCAACGCCTCCAACGCGGCGATCGGCTTTGGGCTCGGCGCCGGGGACATCATCGACGACGACGCTGCGAATCCTCCGATCGCGACGACCGGTGACCCGTCCGCGATCGGGGCCGGCCAGGCCACCGTCGGCGCCACCGTCAATCCGAAGGGAGAGGCCACTAGGGCCTACGTCGAGTACGGAACGTCCACGTCGTACGGAACGCAGACGGCCTCACAGACGCTGCCCGTCGACAGTGCCAATCACCAGCTGTCGTTCAACGTGACGGGGCTTTCCCCGAGCACGACGTATCACTACCGGGTCGTCGCGACGCACGACGCAACACACGCAACCGGGTACGGCAGCGACAAGACGTTCACCACGAGCTCGCCGCCACCGCCTGCGCCGACGGCGAAGACCGGCGTCGCGAACCCCGTAGGCGACCACGCCGCCACCATCGGTGGCGTCGTGAACCCGCATGGGGCCGCTACGACGGCGTACCTGGAGTACGGGAAGACGGCGAAGTACGGGTTGCGAACCACGGCGATAGACGTCGGCGCGGGGGTCGTCGACAAGTCCGTGACGTTCGAGCTCAAGGGCCTGGCCGCGAAGACGGTCTACCACTACCGGGTGGTCGCGGCCCATGCCGGGGCGACGGCATATGGAGACGACATGACCTTCACGACGCAGCCGGTGCAGAAGCCGATGCGCGTCTCGCTCGCGAGCCGCAAGCCCGTCACGGTGACGGCGAAGGGTTTCGTCCCGCTGGCGCTTCGCTGCACCGGGAATGTCCAGAAGCGTTGCTTGGGCTCGGTCTTCCTCAGCGTCGGCGCGCGTGCTGCAGGACAGAAGTCGTTCAGGCTGCTACCGAACCGGCAAACCATCGTGCGCGTCCGACTCAGGCCCAGCGTCTTCAACCTTCTCCGGCGGAAGAAGAGCCTGATCCTGGGCGTCACCATCACGACGTCAGCTGGAGCGGACGGCGTGAAGATCGTCTCGAGCTCGCTCAAGATCTTCGCTCCTGGAACGCAGCTGGCAGCGCACGCGGCGCCGACCGGCATCGTCGTACAGTGCAAGACCCAGGTCTACAAGAACGGGCCGGTCTATGTCACCTCGGTGCGAAACCTCACCTGTGAGGCAGCCGCAGGGGAGCAGCGCCGCTACAAGTGGACGGGCAAGACCACGTTCCGTACTCCTGGCGGGTACCGGTGCACGCCCTCATGGGGCCCAGACGGCTCCCAGATCCGCTGCACGAAGGGCATCCGCGTCTACCGAATCAAGTTCGTGGGCTGAGCGAAACGCGGCGGGTGCGGCTCGACTCTCTAACTCTTTCGCGTGAGGGACGACTAACTATCGAGCCGGGGATAAGGCAAAGGCTCCCCCTCCGCAGGGTTGGCCTGGCGTCACGCTGTCGTCCCCGGCTCACCTGTATCCCGGGTCGTGGGAAGCGTCCCAGGCATTCGGCTCGTCTTTTTGCCACGAAAATCCTGCAAACTGGCTGGTTTTCGTTCAACCAAGCGGCGGGGGTGGGATTCGAACCCACGGGCGCCGTTTCCGGCGCCAGCGGTTTTCAAGACCGCCCCATTCGTCCGCTCTGGCACCCCGCCGGTCCCGCCATTGTCGCAGGAGGTCTCGTCAGCGCCTGACGATCTTCACAGCGTCGGCGATCACGTAGCCCGCGGCCGTGGAAGCGCGCTCGACCCTGACCGCATACCGGTTGCCGGGGGCGAGCATGTAGTAGCCGAGGTACGTCCAAACGCCGCCAGCGCGGCCCTGGTCGACCCGGATGCGGCGTGTGCCGGACGTAGAGACGATGACGAACGGCGTCGCGGGGTTGTAGCCGCTCGCGGCGGGCCACCGCGCGTAGACGAGGTAGCGGGCGCGCGTCGGCGTCCGCACCTTGAAGCGCGCGGGATCGGCGAGCTTGTCGGGCCGGGCGTAGCGATAGCCCGTGCCCACGTGCAGCGGCGCGTAGGCGCTCCGTCGCCAGGCGGCAGACGCCGAGAAGCGGCCGCGTGTGCCGTCGTCGACGATCTGCGTGTACGTGGCGGCCGAGTCGACCACCGAAGCAAAGCCGTACCCCCGCTGCCGAACGGCGGCGATGAGCAAGGGCAGCGCGTCTGCGTCGAGCGTCGAACCGTCGGTTGCGGCGCCGACGTGCATCAGCACGATCTCTCCGGGCCGCAGGCGATCCAGCACGCGGTTCACGATGTCCGAGGCCGAGCCTGCGTCGTTGCCCTTCCAGCCGAGCGTGTCAACCGTCCAGTAGACGCTCCCGTAGCCGAGCGAGCCGGCGACTCCGAGCGTGCGCGGATCGCGCGCGCCGTAGGGGAAACGGAACAGCGGCCGCGTCTCGATCCCCGCAACCCGTGCCAGCGTCTGCTCGGCGTCGCGGATCTCCTTGCGCACGGCAGCATTGGAGAGCTTCGTCAGGTCCGGATGGTCGTAGGTGTGGTTCCCGATCGGGAAGCCCGCGCCGATCGAGCGCGACTGCGCCGGATAGGCCTCCGCCCAACGGCCCGTGAGGAAGAACGTCGCTGCGACGTGTTCCTGCTTCAGCGTGGCGAGAATGGCGGGAACGCCTGCTGCGTCACCGCCGCAGTCGAATGTGAGCGCGACGACCTTCCGGGTCGTCGGCAGCTGCGCCCACTCGTGGCCTACGAGCGGCGAGCGCGGGGCGGCCGCAGGCGTGGAGCCCGCAAAGAGGGCACCGGCGACCAGACAGACAGCGAATATCAGCGTGCCGCGATTCACGCCGAGAACGTCGCTTGCCGGCGCGACGGCCGCATCGGGGGGACGCCTGTTTTCGGCTCAGGAGGAACTACTCGCCGCCGAGACGGCTCGGCGCGCCGAACTTCGTCAGCACCTCCGGCACCGCGACCGTGCCCGCCTCGTCCTGGAAGTTCTCGAGGAGCGCGATCAGCCAGCGCGCCGTCATCGCCGTCCCGTTCAGCGTGTGCACAGGCTCGAGCTTGCCTTCGCGCCGGAAGCGGACGCCGAGCCGTCGCGCCTGGTAGTCGGTCGTGTTCGACGTCGACGAGATCTCTCGATAGCGCTGCTGTCCCGGGAACCAGGCTTCGATGTCGTACTTCTTCGTCGCCGACGCACCGAGATCGCCTGCCGCGACGTTGACGACCCGGTAGGGGACGCCGAGCTCCTGGACGAGCTCCTCCTCGATCGCGAGCACCGCGTCGTGCTCCTCGGCCGAGCGCTCCGGCTCGCAGAAGACGAACATCTCGACCTTGTCGAACTGGTGCACGCGGAACATCCCGCGGGTGTCCTTGCCGGCGGCGCCCGACTCGCGGCGGAAGTTGGTCGAGTAGCCCGCGTACCGGCGCGGCAGCGAGTCGAGCTCCTCGCCCATGTGGAAGCTGGCCAGGCCGACCTCCGAGGTCCCGGTGAGGAAGAGCTCGTCGCGCTCGACCTTGTAGATGTTCATCTCCTCCGTCGGGAAGAAGCCCGTGCCGTACATGGCCTCCTCCCGGACGAGGATCGGCGGCAGGATCGGGACGAAGCCTCTCGCGACGACGCGGTCGAGGGCGAAGCGGTAGAGCGCGAGCTCGACCAGCGCCGCCTCGCCCACGCGGTAGGCGAACCGGGAGCCGGAGACTCGCGCCGCGCGCTCGAGGTCGATCCAGCCGTGCGGGGCCGAGAGGTCGAGGTGGTCGCGCGGCTCGAAGTCGAATGTCGGCGGCTCGCCGACGCGTCTGAGCTCGGTCGCGTCGTCCTCGGTCATCCCGTCGGGGACCGAGGGGTCGGGCGGGTTCGGGACGCGGTCGAGCAGCTCGTCCCGCTTCTGCGCCGCCTCCGCGTGCTCTGACTCGACCTGCTGAAGCTGCGCCTTGAGCTCCTTCAGCTGCTCGAGCTCGCTCGGGCGAGGGCTTGCCCTTCGTCTTCGTCTGCGCCCGCAGGTCGCTCGCCTGCGTCTCGAGCTCGCGCCAGCGCTCGTCAGCGGCGAGCAGCTCGTCGAAGGCCTCGGCGGCTCCCTTGCGGGCGAGAGCGGCTGCGATAGCCCTCCGGGTCGGCCCGCGCGGCTCTGAGGTCGATCAACCCTTCGTCAGGTAGGCGACCAGGTCGGCGATCTGCTGCTGGGAGAGCAGCTGTCCGAAGTTGGGCATGATGTTCTGGTACCCCGACTCGACGTAGGCGCTCGGGTTCGGCGATCGACTCGTGCGTGAAGGCTGCCTCCGAGCCCTGGTTCGCCTTCTGCGCGAGCTGTGCGAGCTTGTCCAGGTCGGGGCCGGTGGTCGCGCTCGAGCCGGCCGGCGTGAACGTGTGGCAGCCGTCGCAGCCCTTGGACTTGAAGAGCGCGGCGCCTGCCGTCGCGTTTCCGGCAGGCCCGGTGGCAGCCGTCGTCGTGGCCGGTGGCTTTCCGATCACGGTCTGGGCCGTCGGCGAGACCGTCTTGGCGCCGCCGCACCCGGCGAGCAGAAGCGTGACCCCGAAGAAGCGGCGCAAGGCGGCGCATCGTGGCGAGTCTAATCGAGCGGGCCGAGGCGCTCGCCGCTTCGTCCGAGCCAGATCCAGAGCACCAGCGCAGAGAGCGCGCCCAGCCCGGCGATGTCGACCGGCGTGTCGTTCACGAGCAGCGAGACCGCGAGCGCAATGAGAAACGCGTCGAGCACGGCCACGCGGGGGCGACGGAAAGCGAGCCAGACGAGCGCCGACACACTCAGCGCGAACAGAAGCGTCGAGTACCAGGTAGAGGCGACCGACACGGCAGAGAGATGCAGGCGGTGGCCGAGGTCTCCGGCCACCGTGCCCGGGCCGCCGCCGACCGCCTTCGTGACGTGGCTCGAGCCACCGGTTGCGGCAGTCGATCGCGACAAGCGCAAGCGCGGCGGCGGCGGCGATTGCCGGTCGCGACGGCGACGCGGGCGAGGCTCGGCCGGTGTCTCCGGAGCCGGAGCGCGAGCACCACGAATCCCGCGAGGTAGGAGACGAGCCCGCCGCCGTCGGCACCGACCGGGCTCGCGGCTATCCCAGCCGCCACGAACAGGGCGACGACCGGGAGAGCGCGAACGCCGACGAGCGCCCCGAGCACGAGCGCAGGCGCGAGCAGCATCGTCTCGACCTGATTGTTCACGCCGTAGAAGCGACCGCCGCCGTCGGGTCGTGGTCCGATCGCAGCGAGGCTGTTCCACTCGGGCCGAGCCCACATGACGACGAAAACGAACGCGAAGACAGCGCGGCGAGCCCGACGCGAGCCGAAGGCGCGGGCGCAGCAGGATGCCGCCGGCGAGCGCAAGCGCTCCCCGAGCAAGCGCCAGAGCGGAGACGACCTGCCACGGCCTCGTCACGTCCGGCCGCGCTGAGCGACGACCGCGACGACGAGGCAGGCGGGAGTGGAGAGGAACGCGGCGCGGCCGAGCGCAGCCGAGCGGGATGCGAGAGCGAGCAGGCCGAACACGGCGAGCAGGCCGACGAGGACGAGCAGCGCCCCGGTGCGGGACGCATGCGCGCGGTCGAGCCGGTGGTCGAGCCACCGGAGATGCTCGAGCGGGGCGCTCGACGGAGCGCGATCGGATGCGCGGCCGCTTGCCTCCGTCGAGGGCGAGCGCGGAAGGCGCGACGTCGCCGATCGCGATCAGCCCGTCGAGGTGCGTCGAGGTCGAGGTGAGCAGCCCGTGGTAGCCGGGCCCGACGACCGCGATCGGATAGCGAACGACGTTGTGGTGCCTGCCCGGCGGCGGCAGGGCGACGTAGAAGGTCGTGCGCGCCGGGCGCGCCGAGAGCCCGATCTGCGGTCTGCCGCTCGGGATGCCGCCGCCAACCGACGCGTTGCCCATCTTCCCGCGAAGCAACGACGCCAGAGCACCGCGCCGGCTGACGTCGCTCCTCCGCCCGCGACGACGAGGCCGTGAGCCGCCTTCGGCGAGGTGAACACGGGCGAAGAGGCCGGAGCGACGATCACCGCCGCCGCGCTCGCGGTCGCTGCGGCTGCGGTTCCCGCGCAGCGCGGCGGCGAGTCCGACCGCCAGGGCTACACTTCCGATGAACCTTCTCGCCTTCAAGGAGGGCGATTCTCGATGAAACGCAAGGCTTACGGACGAGACGCTGGACTGACGCTGCGGATGCTCATGACGAGCGTCCTGCTCGGGCTGCTCTACGTCCTCTTCGCAGTCATTCTGTTTCTCGTCTTCAACGTCGGGCTCGATCTTCGGGCTCGTGATCATCGGCGGCATGGCGCTCTTCCAGTACTTCAGCTCCGACAAGCTCGCCCTGCGCGCGTCGGGCGCGAAGGTGGTCAGCGCCGAAGAGGCTCCTCAGCTGCACGCGATGATCGAGCGCCTGTGCGCGATGGCCGACCTGCAAAAGCCGCGCGTCGCGATCGTCGACACCCCCGTCCCGAACGCCTTCGCGACCGGCCGCAACCAGAAGCGCGCGGTCGTCGCCGTCACGACCGGCCTCTGGGACCGGCTCGACGAGAAGGAGATCGAGGGCGTCCTCGCGCACGAGCTCACGCACATCGCCAACCGCGACGTGCTGGTCATGACCCTCGCGTCGTTCTTCGCGATGTTGGCCGCGCTGATGACCCGCATCGGCTTCTACAGCGGCATGTTCGGAGGCTCGAACCGCGACAACAACAACACGGTTCCCGTCTGGCTGATCGTCGTCGTCGTCTCGATCGTGACGTACTGCGATCAGCTGGATCCTGATCCGCACGCTCTCGCGCTACCGCGAGTACGCGGCCGACCGCGGCTCCGCGCTGATCACCGGCGCTCCCGAGTACCTGATGAGCGCGCTCCAGAAGATCTCGAGCCAGATGACGCTGATCCCGCAGAAGGACCTGCGCGAGGTCGAGGGCATGAACGCGTTCTTCATCATCCCGGCGAGCGTCAAGAAGGGCGTCTCGGAGCTCTTCATGGATCACCCGCCGCTCGAGAAGCGCCTCGCAGCCCTGTCCGAGATCGCCCGGGAGATGGGTCGCCCGGTTTCATAGTCGGGTCTACGAGCGTTGGGCCTCAGAGACGTCCTCTTCGGGCGGAGCAAGCTCAAGGAACCGGCCACCGTGACCGGCTCTTCGCGCTCTCGACCGCCCGGATCACGCTCCAGTCCGAGCTCGACCTGAAGCCGACCGGCGCGGCGGGCGTGTGCTTCAAGTCGCTCTCGGCCGAGTCGTTCGTGCGGGCCGAGAACGACCTCCAGGAGCTGCTCGACGCGGTCGCGAAGGAGTCCGGCTCGAAGGTCGAGCACAAGACCGACGAGCTGGACTTCGAGTGGCTCGTCGTGCGCGACCCGGACTTCGAGGATCTGGTCACGACCGTCCACGTGATCGCGTCCGAGTTCGAGGCGACGCGGCTTCGGCTCGCAGCTGCTCGCCGCGCTGTTCCCGTTCGAAGGGAACTTCAAGGAGAAGCGGGTGTTACTGGATCTACGGCTTCAAGCCGGGCGCGTTCTGGCCGTTCGTCCCGACCGGCGACGGCCAGGAGCGCGACAACGCGGAGGAGCTGGAGCTGAAGGCCAAGCTGGAGAAGGAGCTTCCCGTCGAGCAGGACCTGACCCGCTGGTTCGGGCTGTTCGACGCGCCTGTCTAGGAGCTAGGGCGCGGGCAGGTCCGGGATCAGGCCCTCGTCCTCGAACAGGCGGCGCGCCTCTTCGAGCGAGAGGTCGTCGGGCGGGATGATCGCGTCCGAGGCCGAGGTGTCCTCGTCGGGAACGCGGACGCCGTTGGTTCGCACCGCCTCGGCCATCCGGCGCAGCAGCTCGGCGAGCTGCTGCCTCGTCGCCGCGCTCGACCGCCGCGCCCGCCTGGTCGTCGATGTCGTTCAGGCCCTTCGCGACCTCGTCGTCGACCTCGAACCGGCCCTCGGTCATCAGCCTCACGATCACTGCTTGAGCTCCTTCTGCGGCTCGCCGGAGCCGACCTCCGCCTTCATCGCGGCCAGCTCGTCGTCCACCTGCTGACTGTGAGGCGAGCGCGCCGAGCTGGCGGTCGAGCTCCGTCTGGTCCGACGTGAAGTCCTCGAGCGCACCGGAGGTGGTCAGCTCGTCGATCGCCGACGGCGCGCGCCTGCATCTGCTCCGTCTTGTCCTTCGCGCGCTGGATCGCGAGCCCCGTGTCGGCCATCTCCTCGCCGATCCCGGTCGCCGCCTCGCCGATCTTCACCTGCGCCTCGGCGGCGGAGTACTGGGCCTTGATCGTCTCCTTCTGCGTCCGGAAGGCCTCGACCTTGGCCGAGAGCGCCTTCTCGCTGGCCTCGAGCTTCGCCTGCTGCTCCTCGAGCTGCTTCGCCTGCTGGTCGAGGTCTCTGGAGCTGCTGCTGGAGCCCGGACTTGCGCTCGAGCGCCTGGCGGGCGAGATCCTCGCGGTTGGCCGCTAGCGCCTGCCGGGCCTGCCCGTCGAGCTTGACCACGCTCTGCTGCGAGCTGCGTCTCCTGGAGCTCCAGCCGCTTCTTGGCCGTGACCACGTCGGCGATCCCGCGCTTGACGTTCTGAAGCAGCTCGAGCTGGCGCTCGTACGAGTAGTCGAGCGTCTCCGCCGGGTCCTCGGCGCGGTCGAGCAGCTTCGAGATCTTCGCCTTCACGATCGCCGACGCTCGTGACATGAGACCGGCCATCCGTCCTCCTCTCGGTGCGGAACGTCTAGCCTAGCGGGCCGTGATCGTCGAGCGAAGCATGCACCCGGAATGGCTCTCGAACGCGTACCTGATCGCGGACATGGCGGGCGGGACGGCGGTCTTCGTCGACTCGGGCGCGCCGCTCGAGCCGCTCTTCGATGCGGCCGACCGCCACGGCGTCAGGGTCACGCACCTGCTCACGACCCACGCCGACCACGACCACATCGCCGGCGACGCCGAGATCCAGTCCCGCTACGGTTGCCCGGTCGTCAAGGGTGACCTGCTCACGGGCGGTCTCTCGATCGAGGCTTTACCCACGCCGGGGCACAAGGACGACCACCTCGCGTTCGTCGTCAATGACGAGCTGTGCTGCTCCGGCGACGTCCTCTTCAAGGACGCGGTCGGCGGGGGAGACCTCGATCAGATCCGGCACTCGGTGATGGACGTGCTGATGTTGCTGCCGGACGAGATTCGCGTCCTCCCGGGCCACACCGACGAGACGACGATCGGGCGCGAGCGGGAGGAGAATCCGTTCATCCGCGTCTGGCGCGGGGTGGAGCCCGAGAGCACCGAGCGCGTGCGGGTGGGCGGCGAGGACGCGACGCTGATCGTCTGGTCGCCCGACTACGACGGCAACGGCAAGGCCTGGGTCCGCTTCGACGACGGCAGGGATGCCATCGTCGGCGGCTCGCGGGTGGAGCGCTAAGCTCGTCCCTGTGGCGATCAAGCTCCACCGCTGCACGCTGATGTGGGTCAAGTTCGGCGGCCATCCCTGCTGGCGGGTGCAGAAGGCGCTCGACGAGGCCGGGACGAACTACGAGGTCGTGCCGATGTCCTGGTCACGGTGGAAGCGCGACGAGACCGAGCGGATGACGGGCCAGAAGTCCTACCCGTGGATCGAGTTCGAGGACGGCTCGATCTACCGCGAGCAGTCGAAGGACATGGCCGAGCGGATCCGGGCCGGGACGCTGCAGGAAGCACCGCGCAAGCAGCCGACGGGGGCGTGATCGTTCCCGACCGGATCGAGGAGTACGCGGAGGCGCACACGACGCCGCCGTCCGAGCTGCTCACGGAGCTTGCGCAGGAGACGGAGGCGACGCTGGTCGTCCCCGCAGATGCTGGCCGGGACGATCGAGGGCCGCTTCCTCGAGCTGCTGGTGTACGGGCTCGGGGCGAAGCGCGTGCTCGAGCTCGGCACGTTCAGCGGCTACTCGGCGCTCTCGATGGCCGCGGGTCTCGCCGAGGGCGGGCACATCCACACCTGCGAGGCCGACGAGGAGCACGCGGAGGTCGCGCGCCGCTACATCGCTCAGAGCCCGTACGCAGACCGGATCACCGTTCACCCCGGGCCGGCGATGGAGACGATCGAGCGGCTCGGAGGCGAGTTCGACTTCGTCTTCATCGACGCGGACAAGCAGAACTACGGCAACTACTTCGAGACGCTTCTGCCGCGCCTGGCCCCGCGGGGCCTGATGGCGTTCGACAACACCCTCTGGAGCGGAAGCGTTCTCGACGAGGACGACGGCTCGGAGAACACGCGGGCGATCAAGGAGCTGAACGACCGCCTCGCGAGCGACCCGCGCGTGACCGCGGTGCTGCTCACGGTGCGCGACGGCGTCACCCTGGTCAAGCGAAACGCCTAGCTAGCAATACGGCGCCCGCGGGGCTATAGCTCAGTTGGGAGAGCGCCTGGATCGCACCCAGGAGGTCGCCGGTTCGAGCCCGGCTAGCTCCATCGCCTCAGGCCCTGGAAACAGGGCCTTTCCATTGTCTCGCCAAGCCGTGGTTCTATGAGCTGAGCTTGCTGGCCCGAGCGATGAGGGTGTCGCACTCGGCGACGCGGGCTCGTTCGCTCATCTCCTCGAACAGGCGGTTGTCCGCGCGAAGCGGCCGTCGGCGGCGGGGTCCCGGAGGGCGGCCAGGCACCGGCCCGCGCGAGTTCCGCGCCTGAGCGGATTCCGCTTTCGGGCGCCTACCAGCCGATGTCACCGGGTCGCGTGGGGACGAGCGTCGGCTCATCGGACTGCGCGATCGGAGGAGTCACGACGGCCGAGCCCTGGGCTTCCTGGGCGGCGTTCCGCAGGTTCTCCATCACGTCGCGCAGGTTCAGCTCGAGCGTCCTGCGCTCGCGCTCCTTCCGGTGAACCTCCTTCCGAAGCTGCTCGTTCACGTGCTGGGCCTGTTCGAGTCGCGTCTCCAGCTCGTGCTGAGTCACGAGAGCCGTGTGCGTCGTCGCCTCGATCCCGGCCGTGATCTTCCCGAGCTCGCGCTCGGCGGTCTGCGCCCGTCGTCGAGCGTGCCCGAGCTCGCTGCGGAGCTCTTCCGCCTTGGTCTCCGCACGGTTGCGACGCTCGGCTTCGCGGGCCAGCTCGGCCCGGACCTGAACCAGGGACTTCGCGAGCGAATCGACGTCCGTCGCGAGTAGGGCGAGTTCTCCAGCGATGTTTCGGTCGTCCATGGAATCGGCGTGCTTCTACGCCGGCTTTCGGATCCCTTCTCGCGAACACGGCGATAATGCCCGCGGTTCCCGAAGCGAAAGGAGACGTCGTGTACGCAAGTGTCCGCCGTTATGAGGGAAATACCGAGCTTGCCGGGCAGCTGACAGCGGGCGAGAGGTCAGGTCATGGTCGGCGGCATTCCCGGCTTCCGCGCCTACTACCTGGTCGCCGCCGGCGGAGACACCGTCAGCATCAGCGTCTTCGACGACGAGTCGGGCGCGCAGCAGTCGAACGAGGCCGCAGCCGCCTGGCTCAAGGAGAACGTCCCGGACCTGCCGGCCCGCCCGCGGTCTCCGCGGGAGGTCGCTCTCCTTCTGACGGCGCTTCCGACAGCCCTCTCCGACTGGCCTCCGCGCAGGCCGTCGCGGTGCCGGGGAGATCGAGCAGAACGTGGCGACGGCCGTGCGCCTGGTCGGCGAGGCGAGCGCGCGCGCCGCCGGGCTCGTCGTCTTTCCCGAGCTCTTCCTGTGCTGCTACGACCTGACGCTCCTGCGCGACGAGCCGGGTCGTTGCGACCTGAGCGCGGACGACGCGCGCCTCGATCCGGTTCGCGACGCCTGCCGTGGCGGCTCGATCGCCGCGGTCGTCAGCGGCTCGATCGAAAACGCCGGCGGACGCACGATCTCGGCGCTCGTCATCGACAAAAACGGCGAGGTTCTGGCGCGGTACGACAAGCAGCACCTCGACCGGGAGGAGCGCGCACTGTTTCGGCCCGGCCACGAGGGCTGCAGCTTCGAGCTCGGAGGCTGGAGGCTGGCGCTTGGGATCTGCTACGACGCCACCTTCCCCGAGCACGCGCGCGCAGCCGCGCTCGACGGCGCCCACGGATATCTCTGCCCGAGCTCGCACCGTGAGCGCTCGGTCGTTCACGCGGCGCGCGCGTTCGAGAACACGATCTACGTCGCCCTCTCGAACCACCTGGGCGAGGCCGACGGCCGGCGCCTGTGCGGCCACAGCGCGATCTACGACCCCGAGGGCCGACTCATCGCGGACGCAGGCCCGAGCGAGGAGGGGCTGGCGATAGCCGACCTCGATCCGGTCGTGCTCGCCGAGGTGCGAGCGCGATCGCCCATGCTCGAGGAGGTTCTAGCGAGCGAGCAGGCGGCCTAGCACGTTCGCCAGCACGCCGTCCTCGGCCGCGTCGTCGCTGCGCCAGCAGACGAAGCCGTCCGGCCGGACGAGCACGGCGCCCGGCCCGTAGACCTCGGCGAAGCCGGGCGAACGGATCAGGTGCGCCTGGATGTCCAGCCCGCCGGCCGCGCCTGCCAGCCCTCGTCCGCGGTGAGCAGCACGAACGAGCGGCCGAAGAGGTCGAGCGTCGATCCGCTCTCGAGCGCGACGTGGGCGCTCGCACCCCGGGCACGGCGGTCGGCTCGCGCGGGTCGACGAACAGACCGTCCTCCGCGCCTCCGCCGGAGATGACCGCGTTCGACCGGTACCGGTAGCCGAGGTCGATCGCCGCGTCGTCGGCCATCGCGTGCAGGTTCTCCTTGCCGAGCTCGGGCGCGAGCCGGAGCACGTAGCGCGCGTACGCCTGCTCGACGGTCTCCTCTGCGATCGGTCGGCGCTCGGCGTCGTAGGACGCAAGTAGATCGGGCCCGGCCTCGCCCTTGACGACGTAGGCGAGCTTCCAGGCCAGGTTGTGCGCGTCCTGGACGCCCACGTTGCCGCCGTAGCCTCCGGTCGGCGGCATGACGTGGCCCGAGTCGCCGGCCAGGAAGATCCTGCCCTTGCTGGAAGCTCTCGGCCCACTCGGCGCTCGCGTTCCAGCGCTGCACGTTCTCGACCTCGACGTCGATCTCGGCGTCGCCGAGCGCCTCGCGCACGAACTCGACGCACTTGGCCTCGCCGGTATCTCCCCAGATGTCGGCCGAGAGCTCGCCGTGCTCGTCGATCGCCTTGTTGACGACGAGGAAGCCCGCGTCGCCGGCTTTCGAGAAGCGGAAGAACCCCTGCAGCCGCGGCCCGAAGACGTAGATCACGCTCAGGTTCCGCTCGCGCAGCAGCGGCTTCACGTCGGCGCGGAAGTAGATCGTGATGCTGTTCGAGAAGCTGCCGTGGCCGCGCATCGGAATCCCGAGGCGCTCGCGGATCGGGCTGTGGGCGCCGTCGGCGGCAACGACATAGGGCGCGCGCACGGTCTCCTCGTCACCGCTGTCGCGATGCCTGATCGTCGCTGTCGCGCCGTCGCCGTCGTCCTGCACGGAGACGGTCTCGCACGAGTAGCGGACGTCGGCGCCGAGCTCCTCGGCTCGCCGGCGCAGGATCGGCTCGAGTCCGATCTGCGTGACGAACAGGCGTGGGGAGGGGCTGAGCTCCTCGACACCCTCGTTGACGTGGCGGAAGAACCACTCGACCTCCTCTGCCGCCGAGGCTCTCGACGGACATCACTGCGCCGTTCTGCTCGAACTCGAGCGATGAGGCGGTCAGGATCTCCTTCTCGAGGCCGACGCTTCGCCAGAGCTCGACCGTCCGCTGGAAGAAGAGCGCGGCGCGGGGATGGATGGCCGGGCCCGGATGCCGCTCCACGACAACCGGCGAGATCGCCGTTGTCTGCGAGGAAGAGGGCGGTCGAGAGCCCTACCAGGCTGCCGCCGACGATCAGGACCGGGATCTTCGCGTTCCATCAGGGCGATCTTGACATCGCGGGGCGAAGAGGTCTTAGATAGCCCGCCCTACCGACTGGCCCTGGACAGGAGGAGAAGAGATGCCCGAGACGGCTGCCCCAGACGTAGCGATTCCGGCGGGGGACGACGCGCGGCTCGAGAACCTCGGCTACAAGCCGCAGCTCAACAGAGTTCTCGGCTTCTTCGAGAACTTCGCGGTCGGGTTCACCTACCTGTCGCCGATGGTCGGCATCTACTCCCTCTTCATCCTGGGAGTGGCCCTCGCAGGCCCCGCGTACATCTGGCTGACGTTCATCCCGCTGATCGGGATGCTCTTCGTTGCGCTCGTCTTCGGCGAGTTCGCAAGCCACTACCCGGTCGCGGGCGCGCTCTACCAGTACAGCAAGTTCTCGGTCGGGCCGGCCTACGGATGGTTCGTCGGCTGGTTCTACGGGATCGCGCTGCTCGTGACGGTGGCGGCGGTGGACACGGGGTCGATTCCGTACATCACCACGCTCGCCCACAACTGGTTCGGGACGAACTGGGATCCGACGAGCCACACGACGATCCTCATCATCACCCTCACCCTTCTCGCGATCCAGACGACGCTCAACATCACGGGGGCCAACGTGATGGGCTGGGTCGCGAAGTTCGGCGTCGGCGTCGAGATCCTCGGGACGCTCGGCATCGCGATCATCCTCGCGATCCACGGGTTCCACCACAGCCTCGGCTTCCTGTTCTCGACACAGGGCGCCACGCACGCATCGACGAACGTCTACGGCGTCGGATTCGGCGGGAGCTGGCTCTCGGCCGCGCTGATCGCAGTCCTCGCGCCCGTCTACATCTTCTACGGCTTCGAGTCCTGCGGAGACATCGCCGAAGAGACGAAGGACGCCGGCACGAAGATTCCGAAGGCGATGCGCTGGGCGCTGATCTGGGGAGGCGTCGCGTCGTTCATCCTCACCGCCGCGCTCCTGCTCGCGATGCCGAAGCACGAGCCGATCAAGGCGACGTTCGACGGCGGCGGCGTCCCGGCAATCCTCGCCCAGCTCTCGAGCGGGATGCAGGACTTCCTGCTCGTGCTGATCATCTTCGCGTTCTTCTCGTGCGGGAGCGCGGTCCAGGGCGCGGGCAGCCGGCTGGCGTTCTCGTTCGGGAGGGACGGCGCCCTTCCGGGATCCGGGTTCCTCTCGAAGGTGCACTCGAGGTTCAAGACGCCTGTGAACGCGCTGATCACCGGCGCGCTGGTCTCGGTGCTGTTCGTGATGCTCGTCTACTACCAGCCGTCGAAGAACGTCAATATCTGGTTCATCACGTATCCGGCGCACACGACCGCGCTCTACTCGCTCGTCTCGTTCGGCGTCAGCGGCATCTACCTCTCGTTCCTGCTCGCCGTCCTCGCTGCGATCATCGCGCGGACCCGCGGCTGGGTGCCCGAGGGCGCGTTCAGGCTCGGGAAGTGGGGCTGGACGGTGACGATCATCGCCGCGGCCTACCTCGGGCTGATGCTGCTGAACGTCGTCGTGCCGACCGGCCTCTCCAGCGGCCGAGGGCTCTTCAACCTCGACTGGATCACGCTGTCGGTGATGGTGGTCATCGCGGTCGTCGGAGCGGTCTACTTCCTGATCGCGAGGCCCGACCGCAAGCTGAGCGAGCACGTGCACGACACGCTCGAGCCGACGGGAGCCGAGCGCCACGGCTGACCTTCCGCTGACGGGCGGCTGCGTCTGCGGCGGCGTTCGCTATGAGGTGACCGAGCCGCTCGTCTCGGCGAGCTACTGCCACTGCACGCGCTGCCAGCGCCGGACCGGGACGGCCAGCTCGGCGAATGCGCGGACCGTGCCCGGCTCGTTGCGGATCGTCGCCGGCGAGGAGCTGGTCTCGACCTGGGAGCCGCCCAGCGGGGCGCCCAAGGTCTTCTGCTCGGCCTGCGGGTCGGCGCTCTGGAGCCGCAGCCCGGACGACCCCGACCTGCTCAGCGTCCGGCTGGGGACGCTCGACGAGGATCCGGGCATCAGGCCGAGCTATCGGCAGTTCGTGGCGTACGCGGCGCCCTGGGAGCCGATCCCGGACGACGGCCTTCCACGCTATCCGGAGCGGATCCCGCCGAACGCCTAGGCAACCGTCGTCTCGACGCGCGTTGGCGCGGCGGCGATGAGCTCCTCGAGCAGGGCCCGGTCGCCCTTGACCTTCATGCCGTCGATTCGCCGGTCGACGAACATGTGGTAGATGCCTTGCGGGTCGCCCTCGACGACGACGTCGGGGTCGTCGACCGGGCCCGCCTGTGCCTCGCCGTCCACGAGCGACACGACCTCCTCGCCGATCCGGAACTCGAAGCGGCCGGGCGGCGCCAGCGGCGCCAACACCGTCTCGAGCGCATTCTCGAGCCAGCCCGGGAACAGCTCGTCCTCGTCGGTCGGCGGGCCGAGCGAGCGCGCGCCCCAGAGGGCGAGCTCGCGGATGACCGGCCGTAGGGCCTGCCCGTACTCCGTCAGCTCGTAGACACGCGAGGCGGCGGGCGGCGGCAGCGTTCGCTTCTCGACGATCCCGTGTGACTCGAGGTCGCGGAGCCGCGACGCGAGGATGTTCGTCCCGATCCCGGGGAGGCGGCTCGTGAGATCGGTGTAGCGCTTCGGCCCGTGCATCAACTCGAGCACGACCAGTAGGCTCCACCGCTCGCCGACGAGACAGAGGGCGTGGGAGACGGGGCAGTACTGGTCGTAGCGCTTGCGCATGTGTGCAGTGTAGCGCGTCTACTTGCCAATTGGAAGTACAAACTTGCAGATCGGAAGTTTCGTCTGCTAACCTGGCAGTCTTCAAAAACCGGGAGACGGAAGGACGTGGTGTAGATGGTGGCTTCGGAACGACTCAAATGGTTCGCACTGGCGCTCCTGTGCGTCACGCAGTTCGTCGTCGTGCTCGACATCGCAGTCGTCAACGTCGCCCTTCCGTCGATCCAGAAAGACCTCGGCTTCTCGCAGGAGAACCTGCAGTGGGTGATCAGCGCCTACGCACTCGTCTTCGGCGGCTTCATGCTGCTCGGCGGTCGCCTGGCCGACATCCTCGGGCGCAAGCGCGTGTTCATGGCCGGCCTCGTCATCTTCTCGGTGGGCTCTCTTCTCTGTGGCCTGGCCTGGAGCGAGGCGTCGCTCATCGGCGCGCGCGCTCTCCAGGGTCTCGGGGCGGCGACGATCACGCCTTCCGCGCTCTCGATCCTGACCAGGTCGTTCACCGAGGGCCGCGAGCGCAACATCGCCCTCGGCGCCTGGGGCGCGGTGGGCGGCGTCGGCGCCGCCGCCGGCGTCCTCATGGGCGGGGTCCTCACGGATCTCCTCTCGTGGCAGTGGATCTTCTTCGTCAACGTCCCGGTCGGCATCGCCGCGCTTGCCGTCTCGCCGGTCCTGCTGCGCGAGAGCAAGGACGCGGAGGGGCAGAGCCACGACGTCCCGGGCGCCGTGCTCGTGACCTCGGGGCTCGTCCTGCTCGTGCTCGGAATCACCCAGGGACACTCGTGGGGGTGGAGCTCGGCCAGGACGATCGGAGTCTTCGCAGTCTCGGCGGTTCTTCTCGGGGCCTTCGCGCTCTGGGAGCAGCGACAGCGGCAGCCGCTCGTTCCCTTCTCCATCTTCAAGCTCCAGACGCTGACGGCGGCGAACGTGGCCGGCTTCATCATGGGCACCGCGCTCTTCTCGATGTTCCTGATGCTGACGCTCTACATGCAGCTCGTGCTCGGGTTCTCGCCGCTCAAGACCGGTGTCGGCTACCTGGCCGTGGCCGGTACGGCTGTCATCTGGGCGAACGTCGCGGCTGCCGCCGTGAACCGGGTGGGGGTGAAACCCGCGCTCATCTTCGGCATGAGCCTGCTCACCGCCGGGCTGCTCTACTTCACGCAGGTGTCCGTCGACGGCTCCTACTGGGCCGATCTCTTCCCGGGCTTCCTGATCCTCGGGCTGGCGATTCCGTTCGCCTTCGTCCCGATCACGATTGCCGCCCTCGCCGGGACGAAGCCGCAGGAAGCGGGCCTCGCCTCCGGCCTGATCAACACGTCACAGCAGATCGGCGGCGCAGTCGGCATCGCGATCCTCTCGACGATCGCGGTCACGACGACCGACAACGCCGTCGCCACCGGCACCAAGATGCCCGTCGCGCTCACGGACGGGTTCGTGAACGCCTTCTGGGCAGGAGCGGCGATCGCCTTCGCCGGCGTCCTCGTCTCGATCTTCATGGTCCGGGGCCGCGACCTGAAGCAGACGGAGGCGGCGATCGGCGAGCCTGCGCTCGAGGAAGCGGCCTAGAGCTGGAGGCCCGCGGGTTCCGTGAAGCGGGCCTGGACTCCCCAGCCGCCGAAGTCCTCGGAGACGGCCACGACCAGCTCGTTCTCTCCCTCCAGCAGGGGGAGAACGAGCGTGTCGTAGTAGCCGATGCTGCCGAGGAAGCGGTAGTCGCGTGACCTGTACGAGTCGTCGCCGCGGTACAGCTGCCGGCCGTTGAGGAACACGGCGGCCCGGTCGCTGAAGCCGAACGCGAGCTCCTTCGTCTGAGCCGCCGCCGACCGAATAGTGGCCCGGGCGAAGACGGTGTTCCTGCCGTCGCGGATCCCGTTGATCCGGGAGAGATCCGCGAGGCCCGACGGCTCGCTCGGCAGGCGCGTCCACGTGCGGCCGTCGAGCGCCTCGGCGATCTCGTCCTCGCGGAACGCGTCGGAGACGTCCCAGCTCGGGACGATCCCTTCGAGCGCCTCGACGGGCGACGGCTCTCCCAGCGCAACGCTCCGGGTGTCGTAGGCGAAGTTCGCGAGATGGAGTCGGCGGGCCGCCGACGAAGACCCCGATCTTTCCCGCCTCGGGCGGCCTCTTCAGCTCGCGGATCTCGAGCGCCGGCTTCTCCAGATCGGCGACGTAGACCTCCGCCCGCGTGCCCGAGAACACGACCCGGATGCGAAACCACTCGTCGATCGGAAACGGGATCGGCGCCCAGAAGCCCTCGCCGTGGTAGAGCTGCCAGCTCGAGATGTCGTTGAACACGGGCGTGTACTGGATCGCGTCCGGGTTGCCCGCCTGGTGTGGCCGGACGAAGAACGACTCGAAGTTCTCGTCGTCCTGCAACGCGCCAGACCACTCCGTAGAACCCGCGGTCCGGCCCGACTGCGAGGTCGACCTCGATCGTCCCGTCCAGGAGCTCGACGCCGGCGACGGTTGCCGCGTCGAGCTCTCCAGTAGCAGGCACTCCCGGCCGAGGTGCTCGGTCAGGCGTCGCTCGGCCGGCTGCCAGTCCCAGAGCTCGGTCTCGAACGGGACGGCCTGTGGGTCGCCGCTCAGCGCTCGGGCCGCATCGACTTCGGCCAGATGCCGTGCCTTCCCGGCATCAGGATCCCGTTCGGGTCGAGCGCGTCCTTGATCGTCTCGGTGAACCGCCTGTACGCGTGGTTGTTGAAGCTGTACTGCTCGGCGGCGATGTCCATGAAGTCGAGGTGCGCACGGTACTCGCCGTACCCGGCCGCGCCCGCCTCTTTCACGAGCACCTTGCACGCGTCGTAGGCGCTGCGCGTCTGTGCTTCGTTTGTCGTGTCGAAGATGACCAGCGTGATGTGGACGAAGCTCCGCGGGTTGATCGCGATCAGCGCGACCATGTAGTCGAGATTCGCTTTCTGCTCGATCCCGTTGCGGAGCAGCCCGCAAAGCTCGACCGCGTCCTTGCCCGTAAGCGGCGCGACAGGCGAGAAGCCGACGTGACCGCCGTTCTCGCCTCCGTACCAGGCGGTCTGCGCGTTCATGTCGAGGTTCGGGAGCCCCGCCTGCACCCGCTCGACGGGGTGCTCGATCGTCTCGAGCTCGTTCCCGCCGTACTTCGTGCCCGTGACCTCGGCGCCCTGGATCTTCTCGAACGCCGCCTTGACCTTCTTGAACTTGTGGTCGACGACCGCCTCGTCGCCGAGGAGCGTGAAGCGCATGATCCAGCGGCCGATGTCGAGCTCCTTGGCGACCCTGTCGATCACCTCGTCCGGGAGCGGCTCGTCTCCGTCGTACCACTGCGAGCGGCTCGAGAAGACGGCACCGAGCAGGAGCGTGTTCAGGATCTGCGGGACCATCCGGATTGTCTCGTCGAGCATCAGCTCGCGCAGCGTGTCGACGACGGCTGCCAGGTCGCTCTCGCGCCAGACCTTCAGCCAGCAGGGCATGAAGCACTCCGGCGTCGGCAGGAGCCAGACGCCCATCTTCGTGACGATCCCGTAGTTCGACTGCATGAAGAGCTGGTCGGCAGTCGGCCCGAGCCCGCGCTTGTAGACGTACGCGGCCTTGCCGTTCGGGATCCCGCCGCCGCCCGTCCGCATGAGCTCGCCGTTCGGCAGCACGACCTCCATCCCGCACTGCATTCCCTGGTCGATGCCGTAGGGGAGGTACGTGATCCCATGGTCGAGCGTGTTCCCGACGACGCTGCCCCAGCCGAGGTCGGGGACGGACAGCATCAACTTGTGCCCGCTCGCCTGAATCGCGTCATGGAGGTCGAACCAGCGGACCCCCGGCTCGATGACGGCGTAGGCCGACTCCTCGTTGATCTCGAGCACGCGGTTCATCCGGCGGAGGTTGACGACGACCGAGCCGCGCACCCTCGGGGAGGAGCCGCCGTAGCCGTTGTTCTTGCCGACGCCCGAGACCCAGATCGGCACCTTGTGCTCGTTGGCGATCCGGACGATCTCCTGGACCTCCTCGACGGTCTCGGGCTGGACGACGGCCGAGGCCTCGTAGTCGTCCCAGTCCCGGTGCCAGAAGGGATCCCGGAACTCGAGCAGGTCCGCCTCGGAGGTCAGCACGTGCTCCGAGCCGACGGCGGCGACGAACTCGTCGAGCGCGCTCGAGAGCGCTTGCTCGGACAGATCGGGCGGAAGAGTAACGGTCACGCGATCACCTCCAGCTTCAGCGAGCGGTAGCGCGAGCATACGGCCTACAGTTCGCGCCCGGTGACGCAGATCGACGTCTCGATTGCGATCGTCGGCGGCGGGATCGGTGGGCTGACCGCGGCGCTGTCGCTCTACCGCGCCGGCTTCGACGTGCACGTCTACGAGCAGGCGGGCACGGTCAGCGAGGTCGGGGCCGGGATCCAGGTCAGCCCGAACGCGTCGCGGGTGCTCCACGGCCTCGGCCTCGCGGACGAGCTGGCTGCGATGGGCGTGCGACCGCTCGCGTGGCACCAGCGGCGTTGGGAAGACGGCCGAACGCTGCTCCGTTCGCCGCTGGCCGATCCGGTCGTAGCGGCGTTCGGATTTCCGCAGTACCAGATCCATCGCGCCGACCTGCTCGCCACGCTTCTGCGACGCGGTGCCCGCCGAGCGCGTCCACGTCGGTCGACGCCTCGACGGGGTGGTCGATCACGGTGATCACGTCGAGGCGCGGTTCGTCGACGGCGCCGCGTGAGCCGACGTCGCTGGTCGGGGCCGACGGGATCCACTCGCGGTGCGGGCGCCTGTTCGGGCCGGAGGAGGCGCGATTCACGGGCTGCGTGGCCTACCGCGGGCTGATTCCGGCCGGCGACTGGCTGACCTCGATCTCGAGGTCACTGCGCAGGTCTGGATGGGCCCGGGCCGCCACTTCGTGCACTACTTCGTCCGGCGCCGGCGCCTGGTCAACTTCGTCGCGGTCGTCGAGCAGGACAGCTGGACGCGCGAGTCGTGGACCGATCGGGGCGACGTCGGGGACGCACTCGCGGCGTTCGACGGCTGGCACCCGCAGGTGCGGACGATCCTGGGAGCGGTCGACGAGACGTTCGTCTGGGCGCTGTTCGACCGCGCGCCCGCTCCAGGCTGGACCGTCGGGCGGGTGACGCTCCTCGGCGACGCGTGCCACCCGATGCTGCCGTTCATGGCCCAGGGCGCGGCGCAGGCGATCGAGGACGGGGCCACGCTGGCCGCCTGTCTCGCTGACGACGGCACGGACGTCCCGAGCCGGCTGCGAGCGCTACGAGGCACTGCGCCGGCCCCGCGCGTCGAGGCTGCAGGCGATGTCGACGACCAACAAAACCCGCTTTCACCTTCCCGACGGGCCGGCGCAGCAGGAGCGGGACGACGAGATGGCGGCCGGGTCAACCGACTGGTCGGTCGCGGCGGTGGCGTGGATCTACGACCACGACGCGGCGAACATCGACGCGATCGATGGAGCCGTCTGAGGCGCTCGCTTGCGACGCCGACCATGAGAGGCCATGGCGGCTTTGCCGACGTGGCCGTTCCAAGATCGCCCGATGGCGCGCGGCGACGAGAAGTACGAGCTGATCCAGTCGGTCCCGCTCTTCTCTCAGTGCAGCGGCGACGAGCTGGAGGCGATCGCGAGCTGGGCCGACCTGATCGACGTGCCCGCGGGGATGGAGCTCGTCAGCGCAGGGCAGGAGCACCAACGAGCTCGTCGCCATCGCTTCCGGTGGGGTCGAGGTCGACGAAGGACGGCGCGCAGGTCGCGACGCTCGGCGCCGGCGACTTCTTCGGCGAGATCGCGCTGATCACCGGCGCGCCGCGGACGGCGACCGTCACAACCTCTGAGCCGAGCGCACTCCTCGTCCTGACCGACCGCGAGTTCTGGCGGCTCGGCGAAGCGAGAACTCCCGCGCTGACCGAGCGCCGTCGCTCAAGGTGCTTCGCAGGAGCGCTCTGCCACCCCGAAACGACCGGTGAGCGTTAGCTGCGCTTGTAGGTCTCGAGCCCGGGCCGGATCGACTTGTCGTCGAGGAACTGCGCGAGACCCTGCTCGCGGCCGCTCTCCCTGTCGAGGAACTGCGACTGCTCGAGCTTCGCGTAGAGGTAGTCCTCGGCCGTGTCCCAGCTCATCGTCTGCGCGTGCTTGAAGCCGAGCTTGGCGGCGCGGAGCACGACCGGGTTCTTCTCGAGCAGCTCGCGCGCGAGTGACTCGACCTCGCCGCGCAGGCGCTCGACGCGGGACGCTCCAGTTGACGAGTCCCAGCTCCGCGGCCTTGCGGCCGTCGAACGTGCGCCCGGTCATGATGTAGAGCAGCGCCGCGCGCCCGCCGACGGTCTCTC
>CAVVBZ010000034.1:0-20144 GCA_963746635.1 uncultured Actinomycetes bacterium
CCGCCGATGGAGGCCGAGCTCGTCGACGAGCTGCCGCAGCGGCGACGGCTGGCAGTACGAGCCCAAGTGGGACGGGTTCCGCGGCGTGCTCGAGAACCTCGGCGGCGGCCTGCGCCTCTGGAGCCGCAACGGCGCGGCCGCTCCTGCGCTACTTCCCGGAGCTCGAGGAGACGGGCGCGCTCCTGCCTCCCGACTCGGCGCTCGACGGCGAGATCGTGATCGTCCAGAAGGGGCGCCTCGACTTCGACGCGCTCCAGCTCAGGCTCCACCCGGCGGAGAGCAGGATCCGGAAGCTCTCGGCGGAGATCCCGGCCGAGTACATCGCGTTCGACCTGCTCGTCTGGAAGGGCTCGCCGGTCCACGAGCTGCCGCTCGAGAAGCGCCGCCGCGAGCTCGAGCGCAAGGCGAAGCGCTTCCAGCTCTCGCCGGCCACGCGCGACCGCAAGAAGGCCGAGAAGTGGCTGCCGCGCGTCGACAAGGCCGGCCTCGACGGCGTGATCGCGAAGCGCCTCGGCCTCCCCTACCTCCCCGGCTCGCGCGACGGCGTGGCCAAGGTCAAGCCGTACCGGACGGCCGACTGCGTGATCGTCGGCTTCCGCTGGAGCGAGAAGGCGGAGGGCCGGATCTCGACGCTCCTGCTCGGGCTCTACGACGACGAGGGCGAGCTCGACTTCGTCGGCCACTGCTCCGGGTTCCCGGCTGCGGTCCGGCGCGAGCTCGAGGAGACGCTGCCGAAGCTCCGCCAGAAGAGCATGGTCAGCGACAAGCGGATCCCCGGCGGCCAGAGCCGCTGGTCGCGCGGCAAGGAGCTCGACTGGAACCCCGTGCGCCCGAAGCTCGTCTGCGAGGTGCGCTACGACAAGCTCGAGCGCAACCGCTTCCGGCACGGGACGAAGTTCATCCGCTTCCGCCCGGACAAGGACCCGGACGACTGCACCTGGCGCGAGGTCAGGCCCCCGCGCCGCGCGAGCGACCTGACCGTTCCGAAGCTCCTCGCTGGTCGCTGACCCAGCGCCGGGAGCGCTTGCGCGCCTCGACGCGGTCCGGGTCGGCGGGTCGAGGTCGAAGCTGCTCGAAGCGCGGGATCAGGCTCGACTTGCGCCGCCACATCCCCGCGGTCAGGTCGCCGACCTTGTCGATCCGCTTCCGCATGGTCTTGACCGTGAACCTCGACGGGTCGCAGCGCGCCACCTCGTTCCAGCGCAGCGGCGCCGAGACGCGCGCGTCCGGTGTCGGCCGGATCGAGTACGCGCACGCGATCGTCCGGTCGCGCGCGTTCTGGCCGAAGTCGACGAAGACGCCGCTCCGGTCCGCGACCTTCCAGGTCGTCGTCGCGACGTCCTGGTCGTCGACCCGCCGCTCGACCTCCTGCGCGAGCGCCTTCGCGAAGCGCCGCACCTCCGGGAACGGGAGCTCGGGCTTGATCGGCGCGAGGATGTGCATGCCGGTCGCGCCCGAGGTCTTCGGGTAGGACGCCAGCCCGAGCTCGTCCATCACGTCCTTCACGACGAGCGCGATCTCGCGGACGTACTCCCACGGGTTCCCCTCGCTCGGGTCGAGGTCGATCAGCAGGTAGTCGGGCCGCTCGATGTCGTCCACGCGCGAGTGCCAGGTGTGCAGCTCGATGCAGCCGAGGTTGACCACCCAGGCGAGCGCGGCGGGGTTGTCGACGACCGCGAAGACCGTCGAGTGCCCGCTCGGGAACTGCACGAACTGCTCGCCGACGAAGTCCGGGTGCGGCGGCACGCGCTTCTGGTGGAAGAACTCGCCGTCGACGCCGTTCGGGTAGCGCTTCATGTGGAAGAGCCGCCGCCGGATGTGGTTGAGCGCGCAGTCCGCGACGTCGAGGTAGTAGCCGACCACGTCGCCCTTCGTCAGCCCGGGCTCGGGGAAGAACACCTTGTCCGGGTTCGTGATCGCGACCTCGCGGCGGCCGATCTTCATCCGCGCAAGTATCGAGAAAACGGCCCCAGATACGACGAAGCTCGCCTCGTTGCCGCTGAAGCGAGCTACGCCAGTGCCGGGATCTGAGAGGGGAGAGCCGGCAGGCTCAGCATGTGCCGAAACGCCCTTGCGGCCATGCCCCGGAAGGGTGATCGGGGCCAGCCTCCGCGGGAGGGGGCCCGCGGAGGGAGTCGGCTATCCTGTCCCGGTTCGGAGAAGTGGCCGAGTGGCTGAAGGCGGCGCCCTGCTAAGGCGTTAGGTGGGGAGGATCCCTGCCTCGAGGCGTTCGCATCCCTCCTGGTCTCCGCCTCACGCGCTACCAACCGAGGAGGCGCTCGCGGCGGTACTCTGTCTCCGACCGCCGGAGGGGTGGCAGAGCGGTCGAATGCGGCGGTCTCGAAAACCGTTTCGGGCCGTTAGGTCCGACGAGGGTTCAAATCCCTCCCCCTCCGCCTCGGCACGGGGGAACCTCCGGTTCCCCCGTGAGCCCTCCCTCGCCAGGGCGCGATACCCTGGCTCCCGCCTGGAGAGGTGTCCGAGCGGTCTAAGGAGCGCGACTGGAAATCGCGTACGGGCTGAAAGGTCCGTCGCGGGTTCAAATCCCGCCCTCTCCGCTGGTTCGAACCAGGGCCCGGGCGACCGGGCCCTCTGGCTCAGTCGACGTTGACGGTCTCGGTGACGCCCGCTGCTGCTGGCCGGGGAGCGAGCTGAAGAGGATGTAGTTGCCGCGCCTGAGCTCGATCGGGAGGCTCGCGCTCTCGCCCGGGCTCGATGTCGCGCGTGCCCTCTTCGTTCCGCCCGGCCCCTGGACGGTCAGGTTGTGCGGGATCTGGCCGTAGTTCGTCACCTCGAGCGTGTAGAGGCCGGGCGGGAGGTTCGTTCTTCGGCACCTCCATCGAGTAGTCGCTCTCGCCGACGGCGATCTTCTCCCTCGCGGCCTCGGTCTCGGCCTTCTCCTTGCCGCCGAAGATCAGCACGGCCGAGAGCATCGCGACGAAGAGGACGCACGCACACGACGAGGAAGGCCGTCAGGCGCTTGCCGGGAAAGTCGGGCCGGCGGCGCGGGATGACCAGCGCGACGATCAGCGAGAACGCGACGAAGACCGCCGCCGTCAGCCCGAGCCCGAGCTTGGCGTACGATGTCAGCGCCGCGACGAGCACCGCGGCAACCTACCACGGTGCGCGGACGGATCTAGCGGCGGTCTGCGCGGCCGCGCGTGCGCAGGTAGAGCAACTCGTAGACGAGCGCCGCGAGCGCGCCGCCGACCAGCGGGCCGATGTACCAGACCCACCAGTTGCTCCACGCGTTCTGCACGAGCTCCGGCCCGAACGCGCGGGCCGGGTTCATCGCCGCGCCGGTGAAGGGGCCGCCGACGAAGATGTCGAGCGAGATCGTGAAGCCGATCGCGAGGCCGGCGATCAGCTTGAAGGCACCCTTCGGGTCGGCCGCGCACGCGAAGACGACCCAGACGAGGAAGAACGTGAGGATGCCCTCGATCACGATCCCCTGACCGCTGCTGATGCCGGGCCCGAGCGCCGGGACGCCGAGCTGCACGGCGTTGACCTCGGCCTGCGGCAGCAGCCAGCTCAGGAGCAGCGCCGCGACGACGGCGCCCGCGAACTGCGCCGCCCAGTAGACGCACGCGAGGGCGGGCTTGATCTTCCGCGTGACGAGGAACCCGAACGTGATCGCCGGGTTGAAGTGCCCGCCCGAGATGTGCCCGACCGCCGAGGCCATCACGCCGATCGCAAGACCGTGCGCGAGCGCGATCGCGACGAGGTTGTGGCCCTGCGTGGCGATGATCGCGCCGGCGCCCGCGAAGATCAGCGCAAACGCGCCGACGAACTCCGCGAATGCCTTTCCCGGCACGTCCGAGCGCATGACGGAAACGTAGAAGCCGGGCCGGATGGACACCTTCGAGGGATAGGGCGAGAGGTCGTTTCGGCCGACCTTAACCTCGGCGTATCAACTGCGGACGAAAGGCGGCCATGACTACGCTAGTCCTCAAGCGCAAGCTCCGGAACTTCCCGGTTGCGAACTTGAGCCAGCGCATCGCTTCGGCGAGCTGAGCTTCTCCCCAGATTCACTCTGAGCCGACCGGTTCGAACCCGGTCGGCAGCCTGCCCGGGGCGGCGGCAGATCCTTGCCGGGCCCGCCCCGATCCACTAGGTTCCTCCCCTCCCGGGAGAAGGAGCGCAAGCGGTGGACGAGAGCGGCACCAACCAGGTCACGACCGAGCGCGCGGCCGAGCCGTCCGGGTACGCGGCTCTCGGCGAGCGAGTCGCCGGAATCCTCGAAGCCGCCGAGCAGACGGCCGAGCAGATCCGTGCCGAGGCGCGGCGACGAGGCGTCAGAGCTCGAGCGCCTTGCGGCGATCGAGGCGAGAGCGCTGAAGAACGAGCTGACCGAGGACGCCCGCACAGCCGCGACGAGGCGGAGGAGTACGCGCGCGACATGCGCATGGCCGTCGACGCCTACTCGACGACAGCACCGACGGCAGGCCGAAGACGGAGGCGCGAGAGCTCGTCGCCGACGCCGAGCGCCAGTCGACAACGATGCGCGAGGCGGCCGAGGAGATGGTGCGCCAGGTCGAGGATGACGTCCGCCGCCGCCAGGATCAGCTGCGCGCAGAGGTGCGAATGCTCGAGCAGCGAAAGCGCGACGCGATCGAGCGGCTCGAGGAGATCGCGGCTCTCGTCGAGGACGTGGTTCCGTCCACCCGCCGTGAGCAGCCCCTCGTCCGCGACCTCGCTCCCACGCGAACGGCGCAGCCGCCAAGCGACCGCTGACGAGCAGACCGACCCACGATTCCGGTCAGGCCGGCCTGTCAGACTCTCGGACCGTGTTCGGTCGCCAGCTCGCACTAGGAGTCCCCCGACTCCGGGCGCTCCTTGTGCTCCTCGCCGCCGGGGTGGCGATCGCCCTCCTAGTCCTGCACCGGGAGACGCTCGACGATTCGTTCCAGACGTCCTTCGCGCGCATGCGCTGGACCTGGGTCGTCGCGGCGATCCTCTTCAACCTCCTCTCGGCCGCGGCAGGCTCCGTCGCCTGGGACACCGTCATCAAACAGGCGATGGCGCCTCCCCATCCGCGATACCGAGACGTCCTGTCCTCGTTCTGCGTCGGGCTGTTCGGCAACATCGTGCTGCCAGGGCGCGCAGGTGAGGTGGCACGGGTCGCTGTCCTTGCCCGCCGGCTCCCTGGCCGGAAGGGCATCTGGGCAACGCTCACGGGCACGGTCGTCGCCTACCGTCTGCTGGACCTCCTGCCGAGCCTCGCGCTGATCCTGTACGTGCTCGTGTTCGTCCCGATGCCGCACTGGGCGTTGGAGAGCCTGCTCCTCTTTGCCGCGGCCGGCGTCGCGTTGCTCGTACTCGGCTTCGTGAGCGCGCGGCGCCACGAGCGTCCGCTGTTCCAGGCCGGCGGAAGCATCCGGCGACTCGGAGCGATGGCGCGCGAAGGGCTCGGCATTCTTCGGACGCCCCTTCCCGCCGCGAGCGCGACGCTCTACCAGACTCTTGCCTGGCTCGCCCAGCTGCTGGCGGTCTTCGCCACGATGCGCGCCTTCGGTCTCGGGCTGCCCATCTCAGCGGCTGCTCTCGTGTTGGTCCTCGTCAACCTGGCCATCCTCTTCCCGGTCTGGCCCGGCAATGTCGGCCTGCTCCAGGCGACTATCGCCGTTCCGCTGGCCGCGTACGGGATCGACTACGGCCACGCGATCGCATTCGGCGTGGGCCTTCAGGCGATCGAGGTCTCGGTCGGGCTCGGGCTGGGCCTCCTCTTTCTCGCCCGCGAGGGGCTCTCACTCGCCGTGTTCACCCGAGAGCCCGAAGCCGAAGAGGCTTAGCGGGCCGACGCCCGCTCGGCGGCTGGCTCGACCGGCTGCTCGAGCAGCGCGCTGAGCACAACCGACCGCAGGCCTCGACGTTCCGCCTCTACGAGGATCGCCGGCAACGCCTCGAGCGTCTGGCTGCGGTCGTCTCCCCGGCCCGAGCCGTCGCCGTCGTGCAGGAGCAGCGTCGCCCCCGGCAGGAGGTGCCGGCTCGCGCGCTCGACAATCCGGGAAACGCCCGGGTTGGCCGTGTCGAAGACGTGCCCCTGCCAGGCGCAGAGGCGGTAACCGAGAGCGCCGGCAGTGCGACCGAGCCACGGGCTGCGAACCCCGTGCGGAGGCCGGAACAGCGGCGTCGGCCGCAGCCCCGTCGCCGCCGAGATCGCCTCCTCGGTTGCGAGGAGTTGCGCGCGCACCTCGGCCGGCAGGCTGAAGGCGAGGAGGCTGTGGTCGAAGCCGTGGCTCGCGAGCTCGTGCCCGTCCGCGACGACCTGGTTCAGCAGCCCAGGGTGGCGCCTCGCGTGCGAGCCGAGGACGAAGAACGTCGCTTGGTGGCCCCGTTCGGCCAGCAGCCGGCTGATCTCGGGCGTGAAGCGCGGGTCGGGCCCGTCGTCGAACGTCAGCGCCATCCGTCCGGGCTGCGAGGAGGCTCGCGCGACTCGCCCGAACAGCGGCGAGGTCGCGGAGAACGTCCCCACCAGGTACAGCGCACCGAGCACGCAGCCTGCGAGCGCGAAGGCGACTGACGTTCCGAGGAGCCGGTCGAGCGCGAAACCCGCTGCGGCCGGCACGAGGGCGACGAGCCCGCAGGCGAGCCACGTCGCGCGTTTGCTCACCGCCGCGCCACCGCTGGGGCGATCGGTCGCGCGCCCCCGGTCCTTGTGGCGAGCAGCCGGTCGTACAGCTCTTCGACGCGATCGATCACCACCGGCCAGGAGTACATCCGGAGCGCGCGCCGACGCCCGGCCGTTCCCATGCGCCGGGCAAGCTCCGCGTCGTCGAGGAGGAGGTCCAACGCGGCAGCGAACTCGCGCTCCCCGTCGGGAGGGTCGATCAGGAGGCCCTGCTGGCCGCTCTCGAGCAGCCTCTGAAATCCGGAGTTGCGGCTCGCAACCACAGGGACACCCGAGCTCATGCCCTCGAGCACGACCATCCCGAACGAGGCCAGCTGGCACGGCGCGCAGAGGATGTCGGCGCTGGCAAGGTAGCGCGGCCGGAGCCGATCGACCCTTCCCGCGAACAGGACGTCGTCGCGGAGCTCGTGCGGCACGAGTCGCCGGTAGACGCCGCGCAACGGCCCGTCGCCCACGATGACGAGCCGAACGTCGTCGCGCCGCTCGCGAAGAAGGCGGAACGCTCCGAGCATGTGCCTGAGCCCGTTGCGCGGATCGAAGCGGCCGATGAAGAGGATGGTCCGCTTGCCGTTCCGCAGGTGGGGCAGCGGCTCGGCCTCGGGCGCGAAGAAGCTCGTGTCGACGCCGTTGGGAATCACCTCGAAGTCCAGGCCGGGAAAGTAGCGCTGCACCGAGTCGATCACGGCCTCGGAGACCGCGATCCTCGCGTCGAGTCGCCCGAAGACAATCCGGAGCGGACGCTGAAAGAGCCGCAGCGGCCTGTAGCCCTCGGGCACGACACTGTGAATCGTGCCGACCGTTACCGGCGCCTTCGAGCGCAGCACCGAGGCGATCGGCAGCGCGAAGCCGAACGGGTTGTGGACGTGGACAACGTCGAAGCGCCGCCTGGCGAAGAGCTTGTCGAGCGCCGAGACGAGGAAGGGCGCGACGGAGAGCCGCGCCTCCGAGCCGTTGATGTAGATGGGAACCCCGGTGCCGACCCGCGCGACCTCGAAGAGCTCCTCCCTCGGCGGAGCCTGGTCGACCGCCGTCGGCGATGGGAACCCCGTCGGCGTGATCACCGTCACCTCGTGACCTCGACGAGCCAGCTCGGTTGCTTGCCCGTACGCGTGCTCTGTGATCCCGCCCAGCTCGGGGTAGTAGTGCTCGCTGACGATGGCGATCCGCATCTCGGGGGTGGCAGCGTTTCCGCACGATGGCAGGCGTGGCCGGGGAACGTGCCGCGCGTGACCCTACTCGCTGTCCGCCCCCAAACACGACCTTGGTGGACTCGCTCGGCGCGCTCTAGTACGTTCGGATACAGAAAGTTCAATCGAAGGGGGAGAGATGACGAAAGCACGATTTGCGCTGCTGCTCCTGGCGACAGCGGCGATCGGCCTGTTCCTCGCGACGAGCGTTCGCGCGGAGCCTCCGGGCGGTGACGGCAAGGAGAAGCAGCCCTTCGCCCGCACGGTGCCGCCGGGCGCGAAGAACAACTGGGCCTTCGAGTGCACTGCACTCTCCGGCGGGCTCAACACCAACCTCGACTGCGACGATCCCTTCCCGAACAACGAACCGAACATCGTCGTCGACAGGTCGAACCCGCGGCACATGATCTCGAGCTCGAACGACTACGGCTCGTGTTGCGACCAGTACTACACGTCGTTTGACGCGGGCGCGACCTGGTCGACGGGGAACATGTCGACCGAGGACGACACCCGGACGGGCAGCGATCCGGTCACGGCGATCGACGTCAAGCACCACGTCGCCCTGCACTCGTCGCTGAACTACACGTTCAACGACGCCGGCGAGGCCTGCGACGGCGATGTCGTGGTCTCACCCTCCAAGGACGGCGGATTGAGCTGGGACAAGCCCAGGGTCGTCGGCTTCGGCCAGGGCTGCGACTCCAGCAGTCTCCAGGTCTTCAACGACAAGGAGTGGATCGCGACCGACAACAACCCGCGGTCCGACTACTACGGGCGGACGTACGTGACCTGGACCGCGTTTGTCTCGAACTTCGGCGAGTACGTCGAGTCGCCGATCATGGAGAGCCATAGCGACGACGGCGGCAAGCACTGGTCGAAGCCGCAGGAGATCTCGGGCTCGAACCGAGACCTCTGCACCTTCCAAACGGAGGGCAAGCGAGGTCAATGCGACGAGTCCCAGGCCTCGGTCATCACGACGGGCACCGACGGGACCGTCTACGTGGCGTTCATGAACAGCCAGAACCAGTCGCTCTGGGAGTCGCCGAACGAGTTCGACGACCAGTACCTCCTCGTCAAGTCGAAGAACGGCGGTGACGACTGGTCGAAGCCGAGCTTCGTCACGGGCATGGAGGACGGGGCGCGCGACTACCCGATCAATGTCGACGGCCGACAGACGCTGACCGGCTACCAGGTGCGTGTCTGGGGCGCCGGCAACATCGTCGCGAGCCCGAAGGAGAACGACAAGCTGTACCTCGTCTTCTCGGACAACCGAAACGGCGTCCATGACAGCGACAACCCGGTCACCAACTCGGACGTCTTCATCGTTCGGTCGTCCGACGCGGGCAGGAGCTGGACGTACCCGTCACAGGTGGACAAGGGCAAGGGCGACCAGTGGTTCCCGTGGGCCGACGTCAACCCGGTCAACGGCAAGGTCGGCGTCCTCTACCACGATCGCGGCAACTGGAACGGGCCGACCTACAACACGGCGCTGGCGCAAGGCCATCCGGGCTCGTTCTCCAAGACGATCGTGAACACGGTGCCGTCCAACCCGACGCAGTCCGAGTTCTTCCAGGCCGGCGTCGACGGGTGTGAGCTCTGCGCCGTCTTCCACGGCGACTACATCGGGCTCGCGTACGGAACCGACGGCCACGCGAACGCAACGTGGACGGATATGCGCGACCCGTCCCCGTTCACGCCGGGGCTGTTCCTGCAGTTCATCTACTACGCACGCAAGTAGCTCGGTAGGAGACGGGGCCGCAGGCATTGCGGCCCCGTCTCCCAAGCCTTAACCGAACGCCTGCCAAAGCCTTGCCTTGGCTTGGCCCGGGGTTGGGCGCGGCCTCCCTAGCCTGAGGACACGAGGGTCTCAGAAGAGATGGGAGGTTCCGAGATGAAGCGCATCACCCCAGTTCTGGTGGCTGCCGCGCTCCTACTGGCGGTCTCGGTCCCGGCAGTGCTTGCCGCTGACGGCACGCGAGTGTCACTCAAGCCGGCAAGGGCGTTCCCCGCGGCCAAGGGCTCGGCGAAGTTCAAGGCGAAGGGCAACGAGCGGGAGCTCGAGGCCGAGGTCCAGCACATTCGCCGTCTCGCCGGGAGGCGCGTCGTGTTCTACGTCGCAGGCAAGAAGCTCGGCGCCGCCAAGGTCACCCGCCTCGGCGCCGCGCACATCAACCGCAACACGGAGCGCGGCCAGGCCGTTCCCAACGTGGGCACCGGCACCGCCGTGAAGGTGCGAACTGCAAGCGGCATCCTGATCGTCTCCGGCTCCTTCTAGCCACGACACATGGCCGGCCGGGGCTTCCCGGCCGGCCATGCCGTAGCGAGTAGCCTTTCGCTCCGGCGACGATGGGACTCCACCTCGGCCTGATCCTTCCGAACTACGGCGACGGCCTCCGAGCCGAGCGGCTCGCCTCCGCTGCAGTGGCCGCGGAAGAGGCGGGCTTCGACTCCGGCTGGGTCACCGACCACCTGATCGTCCCCGCGGAGCACGCGCCGGTCTACGGCTCGATCGCGGAGCCGCTCGTCTCGCTCGGGTTCCTCGCGGGCCGCACCGAGCGGCTCGAGCTCGGCGTCTCCGCGCTCATCGTCCCGCAGCGCCAGCCGCTCGTCGCCCTCAAGCAGCTGACGACACTGGACCTCCTCTCCGGCGGACGGATCGTGACCGCGGTCGCCGCGGGCTGGATGGAAGGCGAGTTCGAGACCCTGCAGGCGTCGTTCGAGCAGCGGGGCAAGCTCCTCGACGAGTGGCTCGACCTCGCCGCCTCCGTGTTCGCGCAGATGCCCGGCCGGGTTCGCTACGAGGGAACGCTGCTCTCGGTCGACGGCTGGCTCGCACCTGCGCTCGTACGGCCGGGCGGGCCGGAGCTCTGGATCGCCGGCGTCTCGAAGGCGACGCTTCGCCGCGCGGCCAAGACCGGCGTCTGGCACCCGGTCGCCCTGCCGCCCGATGAGCTGCGGACGATGGCGTCCGACTTCCGCGAGCGCCGTCCCGACGGCCGCGTGATCCTGCGGATCGGCGTCCACCTCGCCGACGAGCCCGAGACCGGAGCCGACGAGCGCGGCCGCTACGCGATCGCAGGCCCGCCCGAGTTTGTCGCGGAGCGTCTGGCCGAGTACGTCGCGGCCGGCTGCAACGGCTTCGTGGTCAACCTCGACTACGACGAGAGCGGTCTCGACGAGCGGATCCGCCGCTTCGGCGAGCAAGTCGCGCCGCTCGTTCGAGCCTAGAATCCACCGTCGTGCGCTTCGTCCTCGGCAACCGTCTGATGGCCGAGGTCGGAGGCACGGAGGTGCATCTCGTGACACTGGCCGAGCACCTCCAGCGGCTCGGCCACGAGGCGGTGATCTACTCGCCGGAGCTCGGGCCTTACGCGGAGTACGCGCGCAGCCGCGGCCTGGAGGTCGAGTCCGAGCCGTCGAAGCTTCCGGGGGAGTGCGACGTCCTGCTCTCGCAGGACATGCTCGTGGCCTACGACCTGGCCGCGCGCTACCCGCGGGCACTGCACGCCTTCCGGATCTGCGGCGACGTCTTCGACTTCCAGCTCCCGCCTCTGCGCGAGGGAGTGGTCGATCTCGTGATCGGCCTCAGCGACCGCTACGCACGACTCGCGGAGGGCTGCGCCATCAACGCGCCGGTCGTCCGCCTCCGGATCTCGGTCGACGTCGATCTGCGGACACCGGTCGGAGGCATCCGGAACCCGCCGCGCCGGGCGGTCATGCTCGGCAACTACGGCTACCGCTTCGACTGGGTGCGGTCGGTTTGGGGCGAGCACGGCATCGAGGTGGAGCGGGTCGGTGCCAACGGCTCCCGGCCGAGCTACGACGTCGCGACCGCGCTTGCCGGGGCCGACATCGTCGTCGCCAAGAGCCGGGCCACGCTCGAGGCGATGGCGTGCGGCCGCGCGGTCTACGTCTACGACGTCTTTGGCGGCGACGGCTGGGTCACGCCGAGCATCTACCCCGAGCTGGAGGCAGACAACTTCGCGGGGCTCGCTACGGACCGCGTGATCGGCCCCGCGGAGCTGGCGAACGACCTCGCCGAGTACCACCCCGCCATGGGTATCGCGAATCGAGACCTCGTCCTCCAGCATCACAACGCCCGTGACCACGTCCTCGCGCTGCTGGCTGCGCTGGAGGCCCACTCGCCAGCGCGCAGCGCCCTCCGTCGCTGGACGAGCTCGCCCGCCTGACGAAGCTTCAGTGGACGTGGGAGCTCCAGGCCCGTGAGCTGCGGACCAAGGAGGGAGAGCTACGTCAGCGCCTGGCCGAGGTCGAGGCTACGGCCGCCCTGGAGCGCGAGGACGCCCTTGCCGTCAAGCAGGCGATGGCGAAGGCCGAAGCGCTCGCCGCGGAGATTCAGGCAACGCGGGCCTGGCGCATGGCGGGCCGTTACTGGCGCCTGAAGGAGCGCCTTCGTGCCGTCTAGCGCCCCTAGTTTTCGCGAGGAATAGACTCGCCGAGTTCGCCTTCGACGAAAGAGAGGCTTTGATGGCCATCGGCGTCTACTTCCCAATCCCCTCGATGAGCAAGGCGCAGTACGAAGACGGAGTCCGGCAGCTCGAGGAAGCGGGGCAGGGCGCCCCGGCGGGCCGGCTCTACCACGTTGCGTTCTCCGCAGGGCCGGACAACCTGCACGTGTTCGACGTCTGGGACTCGCAGGAGTCGTTCGACGCCTTCGGGCAGACAATGATGCCGATCATGACCGACCTCGGCGTCGACCCCGGCGAGCCTCAGATCGCGGAGGTCCACAGCATCATCCAGGGGTGAGCCCGGGCCGCGGCTCAAGGAGCAAAGTGGGCGCGGCTGGGATCGAACCAGCGACCTCCCGCGTGTGAAGGATGCGCCGGGGTGGGCGGCTGGTTGCGCCTAGCCGCGGAAAACCGCCTACAGAGCCGCTCTCCGCTCATGCCCGCGGCCAGCCGAAACTAGGTGCGGGTTCCAGTTTGGTTCCACTCGCTGTGACCTGTCTCCCCTGTCCGTCAAACGACGTGTTGCTGGACGAAGCCAACCGCGCGCGCTAGGAGGCTCACGACCGTATCCGCGAGCCAGGAACGCCGTGCGCGGATGACGTCCCCCGAAAGGTGCTCGCCAAGCCAGTCGGCCTCATGTGAGCGAGGACATCCCTCGAAGAACTCTCGCCCTGGAGCAGCACGATGGACGAGAATGTTCCTGACCTCGCGCCACGCCTGCATCTCATCGCTCGAGTTGACGGTCTGCAGGGACTCCGTCAGTTGCTCGGTTCCAAACCGGTCTAGGTAATGCTGAACCACGATCCCGGCAGTGACTTCTCGGGGGTCGGCCCGCGGGTTGAAGACCCCCGAGTCGATCATCGCGCCAACGAAATAGAGGCCGTAATGGAGGCAATCAAGACAGCTGAGCCCCTCGGCAAAGAAGGCGTTCCTGGCGGTATCTCTCTGGCTGTGGCGGTGCGACTTTCTCGTCTAGCGAGTTCCCAAGCGCCGTCGCGTGCTCGTCGCACGCGAGGAAGCGGTAGGTGATGCCGTTGCAGGCGCCACCGGTGAGGCTAGTTCACTTTCTGTAGGTGAAGTTCAGGCCGGGTGGCGAGCCGAAAGTGCCGCCCTTCTAGGGGACGAAGGTGCAGCGACGCAACAGATTGCGCTTGCGAGCAGGCAGCTTGCCCATGTGCAGCCCGACCCTGCCCACCTGTTTCAAGTTGTCGAGGTGGTATGTCCAGTAGACGTAGTGGGCGTAGCCGCGGAAGAAGACGTAGCCGCCGCCGTCGCGTCTGCGCCCGACAGAGCGGACCTTGCCGCTTGCAAGAAGGCAGTGCCGCGCCTGCTGGTACGCCTGCGTCTTCGTGATTGCCGACCGCGCGTCTGCGTGCGCGGCTGATAGGGCCAGCACCAAGAGCGCTGTGAGCAGTGCTGCCGCCATCACCCGCCCAAGGGCTCGGCGGGCACGCCCTCGACCGTCTCGAGCTTGAACAGGAAAGACCATCCGATCTTCCTCCCTCCCCACTAGCCGTGCTACCCGATTCTTGGCTGGACCACGATCGTGAATGTGTAGGACGCTTGGAGGTTCGGATCTCGCACACTGGGACCCACGGCCCGTACCAGCGTCCCGTTCTCATCCGCCTTGAGCGAGACCCCGCCAGTCACTGCACCTGCTGCTGAGAGTGTCTCGATCTCCATGTAAACAGTGGGACCGAAGCCCAGAAATCTCCAAAAGCGGTGACCCGGATCTCGTCGTACGGAAAAATCAATGAGGGTCGAAGTCAAAGTTGCGCTGCTGTCGAGGCCTACGTCGAGGCTCATGCCGCCCTGGCCTCGCGTGGAGAATCCCGGCACTGGGGTCGTCGGCGAACCGATGCGTTGCGGTCCCCCGAGCAGTGGAACATTCGTACGGAAAGTGAAGTTCGGAAACCCCGGCTGACCTAACAGCACCGCCCCGCCGTCGTCGTGCATGGAAAGCATCCCCCATACCTCGATGCCGTAGGGGACTGGAGCCCTCGGAGCGACCGCGTAATCGATCGCTTCCTGGAGAGTCATCATCGGCATGGCGGCACCTCCTGATCGTTGCCAGGACGGGCAGTGGCACTCCTCCCTGGTGGCGCAAAACGCCTCAACGACACGTAGGCCGTGAGTCTCGACCTAAGGCGAGCAAAGATCAAGAGGGCCGGGCGGCGAGCCGAACGCCGCGGCGCTTGATGCCAAGCCGGGCGGGGGCGCCCTTGGAGCTAGAGGCTCGATGTGAAACTCAAACGCATTGGTTCTCGCGAGGTACTACTCTCCTCCCAAGCAGGCAGGCCGCGGATAACCACGACGCCAATTCAGCCCTCTGTAGGAGAGGTCGTTCCTTCCTTCCTATACGCGTCGTGGGGAAGACGTTTTCTCGCCTTCGTACTGGACTACACCGGTTTCGTCATCGCCATCACCGTCGTCGTCGATCACGCCCCGTCCGGTACCGAGGGTTGGCTCTACTTCCTCTTCTGGCCCGCCGTGATCATCCTCTTCGGCGCGTACTTCGTCGGCTTTCACGGCGGCAAGCGCGGGCAAACACTCGGGAAACGCGCTCTTGGAATCGCCGTGCGCGACGAGGAGGCCCACGGACGGATCGGCTACGGGCGTGCCCTTGGACGCTGGCTCACTGGGGTGTTCCTCTGGAGCCTCTTCGGCTTTGGCCTGCTTCTCGACTGCCTTTGGCCGCTGTGGGACAAGCGAAAACAGGCACTACACGACAAGGTGGCTCGAAGCATCGTCGTCCGCGTCTGAGCCTCCCCGCTGCGGGCGAATCTCACGTCAAGCCTCTAGTTCTCCACAACCTCGAACCCGAGCTCGACCACTCTGATCCGGCCGGCCTCGAGGACGTCACCCTGCACGACCTGCGCCACGCCTACGGCTCCCGCCTCGCCTCGAAGGGCCTGAGCGCCCGCCAGATCGCGGACGCGATGGGCCACAAGAAGACCTCGACGACCGAGATCTACATCCAGCGCTTCAACGGCGAGCAGGCGGACGAGCGGATCTGGGAGGCGATGAGCGGCTAGTCGGTTCCAAAACTGGTTCCAAAGGCGACCATCCTGCACGAACTGCAAACTCCGCTCCGAGAGAAACCCGCCCTTTGCGGCGGGTTTCTCATGGGCGCGGCTGGGATCGAACCAGCGACCTCCCGCGTGTGAAGCGGGCGCTCTCCCGCTGAGCTACGCGCCCGGGGAGTCTGAGGATACCGGTGTGGTTTCGCGGTCGAGGAGCTCGCGGGCGCGGTCCCGGGCCTCGGCGTCGTGCGTGCGCCACAGGCGCTCGACCAGCGCGCGGACGACCTCGCGGATGCCGACCATCCCGAGCAGGTTCTCGCCCTCGAGCGACGGGCAGGTGGCGGATCTTGCGCTCGCCCATCAGGCGGGCCGCGTCGAGGATGTCGTCGTCGGGCGCGAGCGTGACGAGCTGTCGGGTCATGACGTCGCCGACCTTGACCTCGGCGAAGTCTGGCCCCTCGCCCGCGAGGCGCAGCACGTCGCGCTCGGTGAAGATGCCGACCAGGCGCTCGCCTTCGCAGACGGCGACCGAGCCGACGGTCTCCTCGAGCATCCGCGCGATCGCGAGCTGGACAGGGTCGTCCGGCGAGACGGTCACCACCCGGAACGCCATCACGTCTGCGACAGCCACTTCCTAGAGTCTAAACGCACAAGACCCGTTGTTACCATCGTCGGCCTCGGGCCGGGCCCCGTGCGGTGGGAGCTTGTGAACCGCGTCAGATCCGGAAGGAAGCAGCGCTAAGCAATCCCTCCCAGGCGCGCGGTGCGCCCGGCCCGGGATGATCGCGCCGCTTCGATAAGCTCGCCGGGTGGCCGCCCTGTACCGCAAGTACCGCCCTCAGGACTTCGACGAGGTGGTCGGGCAGGAGGCGGTCGTGCGGACGCTGCAGAACGCGATCACGCACGGGCAGATCCGCCAGGCGTACCTGTTCGCCGGCCCGCGCGGCACCGGCAAGACCTCGCTGGCGCGCATCCTCGCCAAGGCGCTGAACTGCGAGCAGGGGCCGACGCCGACGCCGGACAAGACCTGCCACGCGTGCCGCGCGATCGCCGAGGGCACCTCGCTCGACGTGGTCGAGATGGACGCGGCCTCGCAGCGCGGGATCGACGACATCCGCGAGATCCGCGAGCGCGTCGTGCTGCAGCCGGTCGAGGGCCGCTACAAGGTCTACATCCTCGACGAGGCGCACCAGCTCACGGACGCCGCCTGGAACGCGCTGCTGAAGCTGATCGAGGAGCCTCCGCCCCACCTCGTCTTCGTCTTCTGCACGACCGACCTCTCGAAGGTGCTGCCGACGGTCCGGTCGCGCTGCCAGACGTTCGTCGTTCTCGCGGCCGCGCCTGCCGGAGCTCGTGCAGCTGCTGCGGCGCGTCGCCGACGGCGAGGGGATCGAGGCGCCGGACGCGGCGCTGTCGCTGATCGCCCGCGCCGCGCGCGGCTCGTACCGCGACGCCGTCTCGACGCTCGACCAGCTCGCGGCGGCGACCGAGAAGCAGGTCACGGTGCAGGCGGTCCTGCAGCTGCTCGGCGCCGTCGAGGAGGAGGCGCTCTTCCGGCTCTGCGACCTCGTCGTCGACCGCGACACGGCCGGCGCGCTGACGTTCGTCGAGGAGCTCTCGGAGCAGGGCCAGGACCTCGGCCGGCTCGTCACCGACCTGCTCGAGCACCTGCGCCACCTGATGCTCGTCCAGCACCTCGGGCGAGGTGCCCGAGTCGCTGCCGGTGACCGAGGAGACGCGCGAGCGGCTGCGCGAGCAGGCGAACCAGCTCGGCGAGGCGACGGTGCTGCGGCTCTGCGACCTGCTCGCGGTCGCGGTCGAGGACCTGCGCCAGGGCGGCGACCCGCGGCTGCCGCTCGAGCTCGCGCTCGTGAAGGTGACGCGGCCGGCGAGCCGACCTGTCGCGCGAGTCGACGGCCTACCGGCTCGAGCAGCTCGAGCGCGGTGTCCATTCCGGCCATGACCCGGGGACAGTCCCCGGGCCGCGGCCGGAGGAGCCACGTCCGCCGACGACCGGAGGCCCACCCGCAGCCGGAGCCGACCGGGCCGCCGTCGCTGGAGCTCGAGCAGCTGCAGGAGGCCTGGCAGCGGACGATCCTGCCGGCGGTCGAGGAGAAGTCGATCCCGACGGCCTCGGTTCTCCGCGAGGCGCACCCGAAGGGGCTCGCCGGCGACACGCTGACGGTCGAGTTCCCCCGCGCGGCCTCGTTCCACCGCCAGCTCGCCGAGGAGCCGAAGAACGCGACGCTGCTCGCCGAGGCGCTCTACGAGGTGACCGGCCGCCACCTCGCGCTCGCGTTCGAGGTCGGCGAGAACGGCGGCGAGAGCGAGGCCGAGCCGGAGGAGCCGGCCAGCGAGGAGGATTTCGTCGAGCTGATGAAGGGAACCCTCGACGCGCAGGAGGTGAAGGAGCCAGAGCAATGAGTGGGATGGACATGAACAAGATGCTCGAGCAGCTCCAGCAGATGCAGGCGCAGATGGAGCAGGCGCAGGAGGAGCTCAAGGACGAGACGGTCCAGGCGACGGCCGGCGGCGGGATGGTCACGGTCATCGCGACCGGCGCCGGCGAGATCCGCGAGATCAAGATCGATCCCGAAGGCGATCGACCCGGACGACCCGGAGCTGCTCGCGGACATGGTCGTCGCGGCGGTGAACGAGGCGCTCCGCTCCGCGCAGAGCCTCGTCGAGTCGAAGCTCGGCCCCGCGCTCGGCGGCCTCCACGGCCTCGGCCTCCCCGGGCTCTGAGATGACCGAGGTCTACGAAGCGCTGCGAGCCGCTCCCGCGTTCGCCGAGATGTCCGACGAGACGCTGAGCCGCCTCGCCGGCGTCGCCACCGAGGCCGAGTTCCCGGCCGGGCACGTCCTGATCGAGTACGACACGCCGGCCGCCGGCCTCTACCTGATCCTCGAGGGCCGGGTGGCCGTCCAGGCGCCTACCGCACGGCTCGAGCGCGGGCCCGGAGACGTCGTCGGCGAGCGGGCGATCGCGCGCGGCGGGAAGCGCGGCGGCCGGGTCAGCGCGATCACAGCGGTGCGCTGCCTCGCATCGCACGGGAGCACGTCGAGGAGGAGTTGGCCGAGCAGCTGCTCGCGCGCTACCCCGAGGACTGACGGCCGGAACCGACAGGCACAATCCAGCCATGTTCAGCCCGTCCGTCGACAACCTCGTCGCGCAGCTGACGCGGCTCCCGAGCGTCGGCCAGCGGACGGCGCAGCGGCTCGCGTTCCACATCCTGCGCGTGCCCGAAGGACGAGGCGCTCGCGCTCGCGGCGGCGATCGCCGAGGTCAAGGAGCGCGTCCGCTTCTGCCGCGAGTGCGGGAACCTGACCGAGGAGGAGACCTGCGAGATCTGCCGCGACGCGCGCCGCGACCACACGATCGTCTGCGTCGTCGAGCAGCCGGCCGACCTGATCTCGGTCGAGCGCACGCACGAGTACCGCGGCCTCTACCACGTGCTCGGCGGCGCGCTCTCGCCGCTCGACGGCGTCGAGCCCGAGCACCTGCGGATCGACGAGCTGCTCGGCCGCGTCGAGCGAAACGGCGTCCAGGAGGTCGTGCTCGCGACGAACCCGAACATGACCGGCGAGGCGACCGCCGCCTACCTGGCCGACCGCCTGCGCGGCCGCGTGCGCGTGACCCGCCTCGCGAGCGGGCTCCCGGTCGGCGCCGACCTCGAGTACGCGGACGAGGTCACGCTCGGCAGGGCGCTCTCGGGCCGCCGCGAAATGTAGAGCCGCAAGCCCCTTCCCTAGACTTCCGCCGTGACCACCACCGAATTCGAGGCGCTTCCAGCCGTCGAGGGCGCGGAGCCGCGACTCGGGACGCTGGTGATGAAGTTCGGCGGCACCTCCGTCGCCGACCCGGACAAGATCAAGGACGTCGCGCGCCGGCTCGTCGCCGCCCGCGGCGGCCGGCAACCGCGTCGTGGCCGTGCTCTCGGCGATGGGCGACTCGACCGACGACCTGGTCCGCCTCGCCCACGAGGTCTCGCCGCAGCCCGAAGCCGCGCGAGCTCGACATGCTGATCTCGGTCGGCGAGCGGATCTCGTGCGCGCTCGCCGCGATGGCGATCCACGACCTCGGCGCCGAGGCGATCTCGCTCACGGGCTCGCAGGCCGGGATCGTGACCGACACGGTCCACGGCCGCGCGAAGATCGTCGACGTCCGCGCCGCGCCGGATCCACGAGGCGCTCGACCAGGACAAGATCGTGCTCGTCGCCGGCTTCCAGGGCGTCTCGACCGACTTCGACATCACGACGCTCGGCCGCGGCGGCTCCGACACGACCGCCGTCGCGCTCGCGGCCGCGCTCGGCGCCGAGGTCTGCGAGATCTACACCGACGTCGAGGGCGTCTTCACGGCCGACCCGCGGCTCGTGCCCGAGGCGCGCAAGCTGCACGCGGTCAGCTACGAGGAGATGCTCGAGCTGGCCGCCTCGGGCGCGAAGGTGCTGCAGGTACGCTCGGTCGAGGTCGCGCGCAACCACTACGTCAAGCTGCACGTCCGCTCGACGTTCTCGACGGCGGACGGCACCTGGATTCGCGAGGAGGACGAACGGATGCTCGAGAAGGCGATGATCTCCGGAGTCACGCACACGCTCGAGGAGACGCTGTACCGCGTCGAGGGCACGACGCCTGCGCGGCTGTTCGCGGCGCTCGCGGACGCGGGCGTGAACGTGGACACGATCGTCCGCACCGGGCCCGAGATCGTCTTCTCGGCGCCCGCCGAGGATCACGTCGCTGCGACCGCCGTGCTCGACGATCTCGGTGCTACCTGGAGCGCGCGGGACGACCTCGGCAAGGTGAGCGTGATCGGCGCGGGCATGAAGAGCCACCCGG
>CAVVBZ010000035.1:0-40000 GCA_963746635.1 uncultured Actinomycetes bacterium
GTGTGAAGCGGGCGCTCTCCCGCTGAGCTACGCGCCCGGGGAGTCTGAGGATACCGGTGTGGTTTCGCGCTCGAGGAGCTCCCGCGCGCGGTCCCTGGCCTCGGCGTCGTGCGTTCGCCACAGGCGCTCGACCAGCGCGCGGACGACCTCGCGGATGCCGACCACCCCGAGCAGGTTCTCGCCCTCGACGACCGGCAGGTGGCGGATCTTGCGCTCGCCCATCAGGCGGGCCGCGTCGAGGATGTCGTCGTCGGGCGCGAGCGTGACGAGCTGTCGGGTCATGACGTCGCCGACCTTTACCTCGGCAAAGTCTGGCCCCTCGCCTGCCAGGCGCAGCACGTCGCGCTCGGTGAAAATGCCGACCAGGCGTTCGCCTTCGCAGACGGCGACCGAGCCGACGGTTTCCTCGAGCATTCGCGCGATCGCAAGCTGGACAGGGTCGTCCGGCGAGACGGTCACCGCCCGGAACGCCATCACGTCTGCGACAGCCACTTCCTAGAGTCTAAACGCACAAGACCCGTTGTTACCATCTTCGGCCTCGGGCCGGGCTCCGTGCGGTGGGAGCTTGTGAACCGCGTCAGATCCGGAAGGAAGCAGCGCTAAGCAATCCCTCCCAGGCGCGCGGTGTGCCCGGCCCGGGATGATCGCGCCGCTTCGATAAGCTCGCCGGGTGGCCGCCCTGTATCGCAAGTACCGCCCTCAGGACTTCGCCGAGGTGGTCGGGCAGGAGGCGGTGGTGCGGACCCTGCAGAACGCGATCACGCACGGGCAGATCCGGCAGGCGTACCTGTTCGCAGGCCCGCGCGGGACCGGCAAGACCTCGCTCGCTCGCATCCTGGCGAAGGCGCTGAACTGCGAGCAGGGGCCCACGCCGACACCGGACAAGACCTGCAACGCGTGCCGCACAATCGCGGAGGGCACCTCGCTCGACGTGGTCGAGATGGACGCGGCCTCGCAGCGCGGGATCGACGACATCCGCGAGATCCGCGAGCGCGTCGTGCTGCAGCCGGTCGAGGGGCGCTACAAGGTCTACATCCTCGACGAGGCGCACCAGCTCACGGACGCCGCCTTCAACGCGCTCCTGAAGCTGATCGAGGAGCCTCCGCCCCATCTCGTCTTCGTCTTCTGCACGACCGACCTCTCGAAGATGCTGCCCACGGTCCGGTCGCGCTGCCAGACGTTCGCGTTCTCGCGGCCGCGTCTCCCGGAGCTGGTGCAGCTGCTGCGGCGGATCGCCGACGGCGAAGAGATCGAGGCGCCGGACGCCGCCCTGTCGCTGATCGCCCGCGCCGCGCGCGGCTCGTACCGGGACGCGGTTTCCACGCTCGACCAGCTCGCCGCAGCGACCGAGAAACAGGTCACGGTGCAGTCGGTCCTGCAGCTGCTCGGCGCGGTCGAGGAGGAGGCGCTCTTCCGTCTCTGCGACCTCGTCGTCGACCGCGACACGGCCGGCGCGCTGACCTTCATCGAGGAGCTCTCGGAGCAAGGACAGGATCTCGCGCGGCTCGTCACCGACCTGCTCGAGCACCTGCGCCACCTGATGCTCGTCCAGCACCTCGGGGAGGTGCCCGCGTCGCTGCCTGTGACCGAGGAGACGCGTGACCGTCTGCGCGAGCAGGCGAACCAGCTCGGCGAGGCGACGGTGCTGCGACTCTGCGACCTGCTCGCTGTCGCGGTGGAGGATCTGCGCCAGGGCGGCGACCCGCGCCTGCCGCTCGAGCTGGCGTTCGTGAAGGTGACGCGGCCGGCGAGCGACCTGTCGCGCGAGTCCACGGCCTACCGGCTCGAGCAGCTCGAGCGCGGTGTCCATTCCGGCCATGACCCGGGGACAGTCCCCGGGCCGCGGCCGGAGGAGACACGTCCCTCCGACGACCGAGAGGCCCACTCGCAGCCGGAGCCGACCGGGCCTCCGTCGCTGGAGCTCGAGCAGCTGCAGGAGGCGTGGCAGCGGACGATCCTGCCGGCGGTCGAGGAGAAGTCGATCCCGACGGCCTCGGTTCTCCGCGAGGCGCACCCGAAGGGGCTCGCCGGCGACACGCTGACGGTCGAGTTCCCCCGCGAGGCCTCGTTCCACCGGCAGCTTGCCGAGGAGCCGAAGAACGCGACCCTGCTGGAGGAGGCGCTCTACGAAGTGACCGGCCGCCACCTTGCCCTCGCGTTCGAGGTCGGAGAGAACGGCGGCGAGAGCGAGGCCGAGCCGGAGGAACCGCCCAGCGAACAGGATTTCATCGAGATGGTGAAGGGAACCTTCGACGCGCAGGAGGTGAAAGAGCCAGAGCAATGAGTGGGATGGACATGAACAAGATGCTCGAGCAGCTCCAACAGATGCAGGCTCAGATGGAGCAGGCTCAGGAGGAGCTCAAGGACGAGACTGTGCAGGCCACGGCCGGCGGCGGGATGGTGACCGTCATCGCGACCGGCAGCGGCGAGATCCGCGAGATCAAGATCGATCCCAAGGCAATCGACCCGAGCGACCCCGAGCTGCTCGCGGACATGGTCGTCGCGGCGGTGAACGAGGCTCTCCGCTCCGCGCAGAGCCTCGTCGAGTCGAAGCTCGGCCCCGCGCTCGGCGGCCTCCACGGCCTCGGCCTGCCTGGGCTCTGAGATGACCGAGGTCTACGAAGCGCTGCGAGCCGCACCCGCGTTTGCCGACATGTCTGACGAGACTCTGAGCCGCCTCGCCGGCGTCGCCACCGAGGCCGAGTTCCCGGCGGGTCACGTCCTGATCGAGTACGACATGCCGGCCTCCGGCCTCTACCTGATCCTCGAAGGCCGGGTGGCCGTCCAGGCGCCTACCGCACGGCTCGAGCGCGGGCCTGGAGACGTCGTCGGCGAGCGGGCGATCGCGCGCGGAGGGAAGCGCGGGGGCCGGGTCAGCGCGCTAACAGCGGTGCGCTGTCTCAGCATCGCAAGGGAGCACGTCGAGGAGGAGTTGGCCGAGCAGCTGCTCGCGCGCTACCCCGAGGACTGACGACCGGAACCGACAGGCACAATCCAGCCATGTTCAGCCCGTCCGTCGACAACCTCGTCGCGCAGCTGACGCGTCTTCCGAGCGTCGGCCAGCGGACGGCCCAGCGGCTCGCGTTTCACATCCTGCGCGTGCCCAAGGACGAGGCACTCGCGCTCGCCGCTGCGATCGCCGAGGTCAAGGAGCGCGTCCGCTTCTGCCGCGAATGCGGGAACCTGACCGAGGAGGAGACCTGCGAGATCTGCCGCGACGCGCGCCGCGACCACACGACCGTCTGCGTCGTCGAGCAGCCGGCCGACCTGATCTCGGTCGAGCGCACGCACGAGTACCGGGGTCTCTACCACGTGCTCGGCGGCGCGCTCTCGCCGCTGGACGGGATCGATCCCGAGCACCTGCGGATCGACGAACTGCTCGGCCGCGTCGAGCGAAACGGCGTCCAGGAGGTCGTGCTCGCGACGAACCCGAACATGACCGGCGAGGCGACCGCCGCCTACCTGGCCGACCGCCTGCGCGGCCGAGTGCGCGTGACCCGCCTGGCGAGCGGGCTGCCGGTTGGCGCCGACCTCGAATACGCGGACGAGGTCACGCTCGGCAGGGCGCTCTCGGGCCGCCGCGAAATGTAGAGCCGCAAGCCCCTTCCCTAGACTTCCTGCCGTGACCACCACCGAATTCGAGGCGCTTCCAGCCGTCGAGGGCGCGGAGCCGCGACTCGGCACGCTGGTGATGAAGTTCGGCGGCACCTCCGTCGCCGACCCGGACAAGATCAAGGACGTCGCCCGCCGGCTCGTCGCCGCCCGCGCGGCCGGCAACCGCGTCGTGGCCGTGCTCTCGGCGATGGGCGACTCGACCGACGACCTCGTCCGCCTCGCTCACGAGGTGTCACCGCAACCCAAGCCGCGCGAGCTCGACATGCTGATCTCGGTGGGCGAGCGGATCTCGTGCGCGCTCGCCGCGATGGCGATCTACGACCTCGGCGCGGAGGCGATCTCGCTCACGGGTTCGCAGGCGGGGATCGTGACTGACACGGTCCACGGCCGCGCGAAGATCGTCGACGTCCGCGCCCGCCGGATCCACGAGGCCCTCGACCAGGACAAGATCGTCCTCGTCGCCGGCTTCCAGGGCGTCTCGACCGACTTCGACATCACGACGCTTGGCCGCGGCGGCTCCGACACGACCGCCGTCGCGCTCGCGGCCGCGCTCGGCGCCGAGGTCTGCGAGATCTACACCGACGTGGAGGGCGTCTTCACGGCCGACCCGCGGCTCGTGCCCGAGGCGCGCAAGCTGCACGCGGTCAGCTACGAGGAGATGCTCGAGCTGGCGGCCTCCGGCGCGAAGGTGCTCCAGGTACGCTCGGTCGAGGTCGCGCGCAACCACTCCGTCAAGCTGCACGTCCGTTCGACGTTCTCGACGGCGGACGGCACCTGGATTCGCGAGGAGGACGAACGGATGCTCGAGAAGGCGCTGATCTCCGGAGTCACGCACACGCTCGAGGAGACCCTGTACCGCGTCGAGGGCACGACGCCTGCGCGGCTGTTCTCGGCGCTCGCGGACGCGGGCGTGAACGTGGACACGATCGTCCGCACGGGGCCCGAGATCGTCTTCTCCGCTCCCGCCGAGGATCACATCGCTGCGACCGCCGTGCTGGACGATCTCGGTGCTACCTGGAGCGCACGGGACGACCTCGGCAAGGTGAGCGTGATCGGCGCGGGCATGAAGAGCCACCCGGGTGTGGCCGCAAAGGCGTTCGCGACACTCGCCGACGCGGGCATCGAGCCCGAGGTCGTCACCACCTCGCCGATCAAGATCTCCTGCCACATCCGTAGCGACGAGGTCGAGACAGCGGTCGTGGTGCTGCACCGCGCCTTCGAGCTCGATGCGCCGGAGGCAGAGCGGGCGCATGCATAGGAGCGCGATCGGCGTCATCGGCGCGACCGGCGCGGTCGGCGCGGTCGCACTGGAGCTGCTCGCCGAGCGCGGTTTCTCCTCGGTGAGGGCCTTCGCCTCCGCGCGCTCGGCCGGCACGCGGCTCACGGACGGGCGCGTCGTCGAGGAGGCGACCCCCGAGGCGCTCTCGGCCGGCGACCTCGACCTCTGCCTGTTCTCCGTCGGCACCCGCGCGAGCCTGGAGCTCGTGCCGCACGCCGTGCGGGGCGGCGCGGTCTGCGTCGACAAGTCGGCCGCGTTCCGGCTCGAGGACGGGATCCCGCTCGTCGTCCCCGAGGTGAACGGCGACCGCGCGCTCGAGCACACGGGGATCCTGGCGAACCCGAACTGCTGCGCGATCCCGCTCGCGCTCGTGCTGAAGCCGCTGCACGATGCGGCCGGCCTCCGCGCGGTGCGCGTTGCGACCTATCAGTCGGCCTCGGGCGCCGGCGCCCAGCGCGTCCAGCGGTTGCTCGACGAGCCGCAGGCCGAGCACGACCTGGCGATGGATTGGGACTACGACGGCGAGGAGTTCGACGAGGAGACGAAGCTCCGCGAGGAGACGCGCAAAATCCTCGAGCTGCCGGAACTGCCGCTGAGCGCGACGTGCGTGCGCGTGCCGGTACCTGTCGGCCATGCCGAATCGGTCTGGCTCGAGACGGAGGAGCCGCTCACGCCGGAGCAGGCACGAGAGCTGCTGGCCGCAGCGCCGTCCGTGCGGGTCGAGGAGTTCCCCACTCCCGGCCAGGCTGCGGGCGGCGACGAGGTGCTCGTCGGCCGCATTCGCCGCGACCCCGGCGCCGAGAACGGCCTGGCGCTCTTCCTGGCCTGCGACAACCTGCGCAAGGGCGCAGCCCTGAACGGGATTCAGATCGCCGAGCTCGTCCTCTCGAGCCGCGCAGTCGCCGCCTGAGCGCAGCGTCAGAGCGTCATTCAGGCCGGTGGCACACCGCCTCGATGTTGTTGCCGTCGGCGTCGTGTACGAACGCTGCGTAGTAGTTCTCGTGGTAGTGCTCGCGCACACCGGGCGCACCGTTGTCCTTGCCGCCGGCTGCGACCGCGGCCTCGTAGAACGCATCAACGGCTGCTCTGTCGGCCGCGCTGAACGCGACGTGCGTGGCGCCCCGCTCGGAGCTCGAGCTGATCCAGAAGCCGGGGATCCCTTCACCGGTGCCGAAGCCGGCCGCCATGTCTTCGAAGTCCGCCTGCAGCGAGTAGCCGAGCGGCGCGAGCACCTTCTCGTAGAAGCTCTTCGCCTGTCCGAGGTCGCTGACGTTCGCTGTCACGTGATCGATCAACTCGGGCCTCCTGTTCTCAGCCGATGACGGTCGGCCTATGTTCTCAAGTACAAGCCGCGAAATCCCGATAAGGCGGGTGGGATGCGGCCCGCACGTCTTGACCACACCTTTTTCGAGAACGAGCCTCGCTCGCGGCTCGGCGCTCTGCTGCTGCGCAAGGGCCTGCTCACGAACGAGGAGCTCGACCGCGCGCTCACCGATCGCGAGGACGGCGAGCTGCTCGGCGAGGCGCTCGTGCGGCTGCGCATCTGCTTCGAGAACGACATCGCCCGGGCTCTCGCAGATCAGGCGAACGTGGACTTCGTCGACATCGGCGTCACCTCGGTCGACCCACGGGCCGTTTCGCTGCTGCCGCGCGAAGAAGCCCAACGGCTGCGGGCGATCCCGCTGCGCCTTCACCCCGACGGCGACGTCTCGGTCGCGGTGATCGACCCCACCGACGAGAAGCTCTTGCCCCGCCTGAAGCTCGCGACCGGCCACCCGGTTCGCCTCCTCGTCACGACCCCCTCGGCGATCCGCGCCGCCTGGGCGACTTCCTATTAGCGACCGCGCCTAACGCGCCTCGGCTCGACCGGTCAGTTCAGACGGACGCGCGGGCGAAGCCCGCCCGGCCTGAGGGCGGCACCGCAAGCGGCGCCTCATGGGCTTGGGCCACGTGGAGCCGGGAGCGGCTCCGGCAGGAACGCGTCCTTGAGCGCGCGCCAGGCCTTCACACGCCTGCTTTCGACCACGGGCACGAGCCCGCCGAGCTCGAGGCGCGCGAGCTCGACCGGCCCCTCGGCACGCACGGTCTGGAAGCCGAAGTCGGCCAGGAAATCGTGCGGGAACACCGTGCGGTGGACGAGGAAGCGCTCGTAGTCGGACTCGCCCTCGCGGTAGCGGTACGCGAAGGCCTCGAGCGCCGCGGCGCCCTTGCCCTTCGACTCTCCGATCGCGGCGAGGAAGAGCGACTGCAGCACCCATGGGCTCGTGCGGTCGATCAGATAGGCGCAGGTGACGATCACGGCGTCGTCCGAGGGCGGTCCGGCCGGAAGCTCCGCTGCGCGCGGGAAAAGCCGCGCGGCCCCGTACTGCATCGACCCGAGCACGCGCCCGTCGTCGTCGTAGTACACGGTTCCCCAGGCGCCGAACTCGGTCTCGGCCTTCTCGATCCAGCGGGTCTTGTCGACGCTTCGCCCGCCGACTCGGGACTGCCACCACACGCACTCGTGGCAGACCGGCGCGACCTGCTCCAGCGTCGCTCCTGTAAGCCCGGTCAGCCGAGTCTTCACGGAGGGCCGATCGCATCGACGATGACGTTCACGGCTTCAGGGCGCGCGCCTGCCATCCGCTGGAGGTAGTCGGCGACCCGTTTCTGGACCTCGCGGCCGACGGACTCGGCCGATGCGCCCCACTCGAGCTCCAGGTGCAGCTCGACGATCGCCCGGCCGTCGCCCTCTTCGATCCGCACCGCACCGTGGCGAGGCATCCGTTTCTCGACCAGCCCTCGAACGCCGTCGACCTCGAGGGCCGCGTCGGCCGCATAGCTGGCAAGAACGTCGGAGGCGACGCTCGCGGTGCCCTCCATCACGCCGATTCTAGGATCAGCTCGGTCGCCTCAGGGCGGGCGAGGAAGCGGAAGGGGACGAACGTCGTGCCGAGGCCGGCCGAAAGGTGCAGCGTCCCGGACGGCCGGCTGTAGAGGCCGCGGATGTACGTCCAGCGGATGTGCGCCAGCCGCAGTCGTCCACCCGGCCACGGCACGCAGATCTGGCCCCCGTGCAAATGGCCCGCGAGAACGAGGTCGAACGCGCCCGCGGGGATCCGGTCGATCACCTCGGGGAAGTGGCAGAGCAGGATCCGGAGGTCGGCCTCGGGATCGACCAGCGCCTCGGGCCGCGACAGCCGGCGGCGATAGGACCGCGGGTCGACGCCGACGATCTGCACGCGCTTTCCGCGCAGCTCGATCGTGCGCGCGTCGTCCGTCAGGAGCGTCGCCGGCTCGAGGTCGACGACGTCGGCCGGGTGCGAGAACGGGTCGCGCGTGAGCGCGAAGTCGTGGTTCCCGAGCACGGCGAAGCAGTTCGGCATCCGCGCGAGCAGCGCACGGAGCTCCGGCTCGCCGGAGCGCCGCGAGAGGAGGTCGCCGCTGATCAGCGTCAGGTCGGGCTGCCGCTCCTCGACCCAGTCGACCGCGCGCTCCACGGCCACGCGCCCGCGGGAAGGGAACGCCGAGGTGGAGGTCCGAGAGGTGTGCGATCCGCAGGCCGCCGAGCTCGGGCGCAAGCCCCGGAAGCGGACACGCCAGCGTCTGGAGCTGGACCCAGCCCGCCTCGAAATGGCCCCACGCGAGCCCGGCCGCCGCGGCGGCTCCTGCGAGCCGGATGCCCCTCAGGGCTACGCCTCGAGCTTCTCGACGACCGGCGCGACCGAGACGACGTGGCGCTTGAACTTCAGCTCCGACTCCTCGAGCCCCGCGGCGACCCCGATCAGCTGCGAGAGGTGCAGGATCGGCATCGCGAAGTCCTTCCCGGTCTGCTGCCGCAGCTTTAGCTGCCATGCATCGAGCGAGAGGTGGCAGAGCGGGCACGGCGTGACCATCGCGTCGGCGCCGGCCTCCGTCGCCTGTTCGATCGGCTGGATCAGCTCGGCGAGCGCGACGTCCTCGCGCGCCTGGATGATCGGGAACCCGCAGCACTTGATCTTCGCCGGATAGTCGATCGGCTCGCCGCCGCAGGCCTCGATGATCGCCTCGAGCGACCACGGCTTGTCCGGGTCCTCGAAGCCGAGGATCTTCGAGGGCCGCAGGATCTGACAGCCGTAGAACGGCGCCACGCGGAGGCCCTTCAGGCCCTTGTGCGCGACCTCCTTCAGGCGTTCGTAGCCGTCGCCCTCGGCAATCAGCCAGAGCAGGTGCTTGACCTCGACGGCGCCCGAGTACGACGGCGCGCCGACAGTCTCGAGGTTCACGTTCACGCGCGCCAGCAGGTCGGGGTCGTTCTGCAGCTGGAAGTTCGCCTGCCGCAGGTTGAGCGTGCAGACGTTGCAGATCGTCAAGAGCGTGTCGCAGCCGGTCTCCTCGGCGTACGCCAGGATCCGCGCGTTCAGATGGAGGTAGTAGTCCGGCTCGGCCTCGTGGATGTCGCCGGCCCCGCAGCACGTGACCGACTCCAGCTCCACGAGCTCGAGCCCCACCTTGGGAGCGAGCGCCTTCGTCGAGCTGTTCAGCTCCTTCGCCGACAGCGCCGCGAGGCACCCCGTGTAGTACGCGACCCGCCTCACTTCTCTCCCTCGCGCTCTTCCGCTTCCTGCTGGAACTCGATCCGGCTGAGGGCGTGCTCGCCCTGGACAATCCCGAGCGCTCCCTGGCGACCCTGCTCGTTGACCAGCTCCCGCAGCTCGCGGGCCTCCTTCACGTCCTTGGCGACGTGCGGCAGGAACGGCACCTTCCCGCGCCTGGCGAGCTTGAGCGCGAACCCGGTCTGCTTGATCGCCTCGAGGAGCCCCTGCGTCTTGGGGACGAGCTCGGTCTCGCGCAGCCAGCCGGTCGTCTCGGCCGAGCGCACGAACCACTTGGCGTGCTTCGCGCCCATGTCGTGGTCGATCCCCTGCTTGACCGACTCGGCGCCGAGCTTGGCGATCGCGTCGCGCGGGTCGACGCCCTTCGGGCAGCGCTCATTGCAGAAGTAGCAGCGCGTGCAGTCCCAGATCCCGTGTTCCTCGTTGAGCTCGTTCAGCCGCTCGATGTCCGCCTGGTCACGCGCGTCGCCGACGAAGCGGAACCCCTTCGCGAGCGCGGCCGGCCCGAGGAACTCCGGGTCGGACTCCATCGAGTTGCACTCCGAGACGCAGCAGCCACACATGATGCAAAGGGCTTCTTTGTGGATTGCGTTCATCTGCTGCTGCGAGATGATCCGCTCCTTCTCGGCGACCTCCTCGTAGCCGGGGTCGAGCCAGGGCTTGACCGCGCGGATCTTGCCCCAGAAGGGCGCCATGTCGACGACGAGGTCCTTGAGCACCGGCATGTTCCCCATCGCCGAGATCACCGGCACGTGCCCGGCGTCAGCGATCGGCTTCATCCGCTCCTTGCACGCGAGCACCGCGCGACCGTCCATGCGCATCCCGCAGGAGCCGCAGATCATCATCCGGCAGCTCTTGCGATAGGCGAGCGTGCCGTCGTGCTTGTCCTTGATCAGGTCGAGCACGTCGAGCAGACAGGCCCATTCGGGCGCGTCGACCTCGTACTCGCGCAGCGCCTTCTCGCCGGTCTCCGGGTCGAACCGCCAGATCTTGAGCGCGACGTCCATCTAGTACGTCCTCTCCATCGGCTTCCACTTTGTCATGGTCACCGGCTTCCAGTTCAGCCTCGGCGCGCCGTCCTGCCAGGTGACGATCGTGTGGCGCAGGAAGTTCTCGTCGTCGCGGTCCGGGAAGTCGTGCGGTCGTGCGTGGGCGCCGCGGCTCTCCTTCCGCTCGATCCCGGCCACGATCATGCAGTCGGCGAGCTCGAGCAGGAACCCGAGCTCGAGCGCCTGGGTGAGGTCGTTGTTGAACACCTGGCCCTTGTCCTCGACCACGACGCGCTCGAAGCGCTCCCGCAGCGAGGCGACGATCTCGCCCTGCTTGCGCATCTGGTCGTCGCGCCTGAAGACGCCGAAGTTCACGTGCATCGTCTCGGCGAGCTCGTTCCGGATCGACCAGGGCCGCTCGCCGTCGGTGCGGTCGAGCAGCTCGCGCAGCTCGCGCTCGGTGTCGGTCTCGAGCGCAGGAGGCACCTCGACAGCCGCGTGCGAGAGCGCGTAATCAGCTGCGTGGGCGCCGGCTCGCTTGCCGAACGTGATCGTCTCCATCAGCGCGTTGCCGCCGAGCCGGTTCGCGCCGTGAACGGAGACGCACGCGCACTCGCCGGCGGCATAGAGCCCTTCCAGCGACGTCCGCCCCCAGACGTCGGTATCGACGCCGCCCATGTGGTAGTGGGCGCCCGGCCGGACGGGGATCGGCTCGTAGATCGGGTCGACGCCTGCGAAGACCATCGACAGCTCGCGGGTCCCGTGCAGGCGCTCCAGGATCTTCTCGGCGCCGAGATGGCGCAGGTCGAGCAGGACGTTGCCGTCCACTCCGCGGCCCTCGTCGATCTCCGTCTGCTCGGCGCGCGAGATCACGTCGCGCGACGCGAGCTCCATCGCGTTCGGCGCGTAGCGCTCGAGAAAGCGCTTGCCCTCCGAGTTGAGCAGGTAGGCGCCCTCGCCGCGACAGCCCTCGGTGATCAGCACTCCCGTGGGCGCGAGCGTGGTCGGGTGGAACTGCATCATCTCCATGTCCTCGAGCGCGACGCCGACGCGGAGCGCCTGCGCCATCCCGTCGCCCGTGCACGCGTAGGCGTTGGTCGTCCCCGTATAGAGCCGGCCCGCGCCGCCCGTCGCCAGGATCACCGTCTTCGCGCCGATCGAGGCCAGGCCGCCGTCGAGCAGGTTCCACGCGATCACTCCCTGGCAGCGATCCTCGTGCTCCGCCAGCTTCCAGACGAAGAACTCGTCGTAGACCTTCAGGTCGCGCTTCATCACCTGCTCGTAGAGCACGTGCACGAGCACGTGGCCGGTGATGTCGGCCGCGTAGGCCGTGCGGGGCTCCCCGGCCGCGCCGAACGGACGCTGCGCGATCCGCCCGTCGTCGGTGCGGGAAAAGACGGCCCCCCAGTTCTCGAGCTGGTAGACGTCGTCGGGCGCCTCGTTGCAGAGGATCTCGATCGCGTCCTGGTCGCCGAGGTAGTCGGATCCCTTGACGGTGTCGAACGAGTGCTTCTCCGGATCGTCCTCGGACGCGTTGCCGAGCGCCGCGTTGATGCCGCCTTCGGCCGCGCCCGAGTGGCTGCGAACCGGGTGGATCTTGGAGATCAGGGCGACATCGGCGCCCGCGTCGTGCGCTTCGATGGCCGCGCGCATTCCCGCGCAGCCGGCCCCGACGACGAGCACGTCGTGCATCGCTTCCACTGCGTACGGACGCTATCGGATCGCGGCTCGCCCCCGGCCGGTGACGAGCGAGCCCGACCGCGCTCCTGAGCCCGCGCTATCGTGAGCGAGAGGGTCGTGCTGAAGATCGAGCGTCACCGGTTGGGGCCGAGGGTCTACGTGCTCGGCGCCCGCATCCACGAATGGCACCTCGGCGTGGCGATTCTCTTCGCGCTCGGACTAGCCGCGCTCGCGCACGAGGCGGGAGACGGCTTCGGGACCGCCGCCGTCGCGGTCACCGGCGTGCTACTCGTCGCCAAGGACTGGCGAGATCTGGTGCCCTCGAAACGAGACACGGCTGCGTGGCGCCTCGGCCTGCATGCGGTGCCCCTCTCGCTGCGGGCGGTTCGCCCTGCCGACCCGCTGCCGAAGCTCGCCGCGCTCACCGCCGTGCTCGCCGGCTTCGTCAACCTCGCCGCAGCGGTCAGGCCGAACATCGGCTGGCGGAACCACCTGCTGCTCCACGTCGAGCCGCTCGAGACGCTGAAGCTCTCGCACGCGGCGGCGGTTCCGACCTCGCTGCTGCTACTCGTCACCGCGCCGTACCTCTGGCGCCGGCGGCAGGCCGCGCTGCGACTTGCGATCGGGCTCCTCGCCGCACTGACCGCGCTCGACCTGCTCAAGGGCCTCGACCTCGAAGCCGCCGGCGGCAGCGTCGCCGCCGCGACCGTGCTGTGGCTCGGCCGCGGCTCGTTCTGCGTGCGCCACGACCCGGACACGCTCCGAGCCGCACTCCGGCGCGCTCCCCTCCTGGCAGGTGCGGTCGTGCTCCTCTGCGGCCTCGCGGTGTGGATTGCCGCGCACGAGCATGCGGGGCTCATCCTGGTCGCGCGCGAGACCGGCGACGCCTTCCTCTGGCAGCCGGGCCCGGTGCAGTTCCGGGACGAGCTGGCCCACCTCGACGAGGCGATCGGCGTCACCGGGCTGGTGGCGCTCATCTGGTGCGCCTACCTCCTCTTCCGTCCTCTTGCGGCGCCGCGATCGCTTCCGGATGCGGACGGCCGGCGGGCCGCCGGGGAGCTCGTGCGCAGCCACGGTTCGGACACGCTCGCCTACTTCAAGCTCCGCCGCGACCAGCACTACATCTTCGGCCCCGACCGCCGCGCGTTTCTCGGCTACCGCGTGGAGGCGGGTGTCGTGCTCGTGTCCGGCGATCCGGTCGGGCCCGACGACGCACTGCCAGGGCTGCTGCTGACGCTCAGTGCGTTTGCCTCTGAACGCGGCCTGCGCGTCGCCGCCGTCGGCGTGAGCGACCGCCTCCTGCCGCTGTGGCAGGACCTCGGGCTCCGGGCGCTGTACATCGGCGACGAGGCCGTTGTGCGAGACGTCGAGGTTCTCGCTCGAGGGGCGCCCGATTCGCAAGGTCCGGCAGTCGGTCTCGCGCCTGGAGAAGCACGGCTACACGGCGCGCCTGCAGAAGCTCTCGGAGCTCTCCGAGAGCGAGCTGGCCGAGCTGTACGCCATCAGCCGGGGCTGGCGGCGGGGCAAGGACGAGCGCGGCTTCGCGATGTCGCTCGGCGAGCCTCGGCGGGACGACCACGGGGACAGCGTCGTCGTCGTCGGGCGCGACGCGGGCGACCGCATCCGCGGCTTTCTGCACTTCGTGCCGAGCTACGGCCGCGCAGCGGTCTCCCTGTCGCTGATGCGGCGCGACCACGACACGCCGAACGGGCTGACGGAGTTCCTCGTCGCGCGCGGGCTCGAGCTGCTCCGGGACAGCGGCGTGGAGGAGGTCTCGCTCAACTTCGCCGCGTTCGCGCGCCTCATTCACGAGCCGCGGCGACCTGCAGAACGCCTTGCGGGCCGCCTGCTCCTCGCCGCGGACGCGTTCTTCCAGATCGAGCGTCTCTACCGCTTCAACGCGAAGTTCTTCCCGGGCTGGGAGCCTCGCTACGTGATGTACGAGAGCCTGACGGGCCTCCCGCGCGTTGGGCTCGCTGCGCTGTGGGCCGAGGGCCAGTTGCCGAAGCCTCGCCGCCGCTAGCCGCCGAGAAGGAGATCCAGAAGCAGAGCGCGGCGAGCGGCAACTCGACCACGCACGCCTCGAGCAGCGCCAACGTCTGCTCACGGCCGGGGTGCGAGGTCATGACATCGAACCATGCGTCGCAGAGAAGCGCGGTGCCGCCGACCGCGGCGAGAAGCGGCAACAACGGAGAGCCGGCCGCGAGAGCGAGCACCGTCAGCGCGAGCACGACCGCCAGGAAGAGGTCGAAGCCCACCCAGGCCAGGTCCCAGTGTCGGGCCAGGTGGCGCTCCGGCAGCGTCGTGCCCAGGTACGCGGTCCAGGGAAAGAGCGCCACGACCACCGCGCCGAGCAGCAATACCAGCCAGAGCCGCTGCTGTTTCACGCGCCTCATAACCGCCCATTGTGCAGGTCAAGTAGAAGCTCGGAGTCCTGGGTATGCTGCTTAGAGATGGCCAAGATGCTGTTTCGGCTGCCCGACGCGGCGGCCGTCATCGTCAACCCGACGTCGCAGGAGCTCAAGGAGCTCGCGGCCCGCATGGCCGAATGCGCGCTGGACGCGCTACGGGAGCCTGAACGTCCAGACGGAGGTCGTCAACCGCTCGAAGGGCTCGACGTTCATCGTCACCGACGAGCCCGACGGTCAGAACCAGGCGATCTCGCGCGAGGAAGGCGAGCGCTGGGCCGCGCTCCAGAACGAGTACATCGCGCAGCAGGAGATGGTCGTGATCGACGGCTACATCGGGAACGACCCCGAGTTCCGCACGCCGGCCCGCCTCTACATCGAGGCCGCCAACGCCAACATCGCCGGCATGCAGCAACAGCTCTACTTCTCGCCCGCCGGACAGGAGATCGAGCCCGAGCTGACCGTCATCTACACGCCGAACCTGAAGGCCGAGGGCTTCCCCGACGACCGCCTGATCGCCGTCGACCTCGAGCAGGGCGTCACCCGCGTCCTGAACTCGGACTACTTCGGCGAGTCGAAGAAGGGCGGCCTGCGGATGTGGAACAAGCTCGTCTACGACCGCGGCGGGATCCCGCTGCACGCGGGCTGCAAGATCATCCCGACCGAGCGCGGCAAGCGCGATCGGGCCTGATCGTCGGGCTCTCGGGCACGGGCAAGACGACGACCACCTTCACGCGCCAGAACGGCTCGTTGCCGGTGCAGGACGATTTCGTCGCGTGGATGCCGAACGGACGCGTCTACGCGACCGAGAACGGCTGCTTCGCGAAGACGTTCGGCCTCAACCCGGACGACGAGCCGACCATCTACGGCGCCGTGACGCAGCCCGACTCGTACCTCGAGAACGTCTCGCAGCACGGCGACGAGGCGGACTTCTACGACACGAACTACACCTCGAACGGCCGCGCGACCTTCCCGTTCTCGGTGATCGAGGCCGCGTCCGCCGACGAGATCGAGGAGGCGCACTTCCTCCTCGTCCTGAACAAGAACGAGAACATCGTCCCGGCCGTCGCGAAGCTCGAAGGGCCGCAGGCAGCGGCCTTCTTCATGCTCGGCGAGACGACCGGCACGAGCGCCGGCGGCGCCGACGAGGCCGGCAAGTTCCTGCGCGTGCCCGGCACGAACCCGTTCTTCCCGATGCCGCACGACCTCCAGGGCAACCGCTTCCTCGAGCTGCTCGCAGAGCACCCGCTCGAGGTCTACGTGATGAACACCGGGACGCGTCGGCGGCCCCGAAGACGACGAGCGCTCGCTCAAGGTGCGGATCAAGCACTCCTCTGCGATCGTGAAGGGAATCGCCGAGGACACGATCGAGTGGGAGCGCGACCCGGACTTCGGCTACCTCGTCGCCTCCGCGGTGCCGGGGATCGACGAGCACGAGATCCTCCAGCCGCGGCGGCTCTACGAGGAGCAGGGCCGCGGCGACGAGTACCGCGCGCTGGTCGAGCGCTTCAAGGCCGAGCGCGCCGAGTTCCTGCGCGGCTTCTCGAGCCTGAGCGACGAGATCGTCGCAGCCGTCTCCTAGAGGGATAGCACTCCGCGGCGGCGAATCCGTCGCAGTGAGACGAGATCGACGCGGTTTCTCGAGAGCCCGGCGCTCTCCGAGTCGACGCGGCGCGCCTACCGCGTGGACGTGGAGGAGTTCGCCCGCTGGCTCGAGCGGCGCGGGACGCGGCTGGAGGACATCGACGTGCGGGCGCTCGCGGACTACGCGGCCGAGCTCGGACGCGCGCGGCCTCGCAAGCTCGCGCCGGCCACGATCGGGCGCAAGCTCGCCGCGGTGCGCGCCTTCCTGCGGCACGCTCTCGGCGCCGAGCGCGTCCCGGACGCCTCGTTCGCCCCGCGGCGACCCCGGCGACTCCCGGACGCGCCGCGCCCGTCGGAGGTCGACGTCGAGCTCGACGCGCTCGAGGGCGACGACGCCGCTCGCGATCCGCAACCGCGCGCTCGTCGAGCTCGTCTACTCGGCCGGCCTGCGCTCGCAGGAGGCTGTCGACCTCGACCTGGCCGACGTCGACTTCGAGCAGGAGCTCGTCCACGTCCGCGGCAAGGGCGGCAAGGAGCGCGTCGTCCCGCTCGGCGAGGAGGCCTCGCACCGGCTCGCGCTCTACCTCCGGGGCGCGCGCCCGCAGCTGGCCCGCGGCGCCGAGAACGCGCTCTTCCTCTCAGCGCGCGGCCGCCGGCTCGACACGAGCACGCTCCGCCGGCTCCTCCCCCACCCGCATCGCCTGCGGCACGCCTTCGCGACCCACCTGCTCGAGGGCGGGGCCGACCTCCGCACGATCCAGGAGCTGCTCGGCCACAGCTCGCTGTCGACGACGCAGATGTACAGCCACGTCGACGCGAGGCGTCTCCGCAAGGTGTACGACAAGGCGCATCCGCGGTCCTGACACGCTTCACATTATGTGATATTTTTATCACGTAATGGACGACGCCCAGGTGTGGAAGGCACTCGGTTCGCCCCACCGGCGGGCTCTGCTCGACGCGCTCCGCGCCGGCCCGATGACGACGACCGCGCTGTGCGAGGTGCTGCCGCAGCTCTCGCGCTACGCGGTCATGCAGCACCTCGCGGTGCTGGAGCGGGCCGGCGTGGTGCTCGTCCGACGAGAAGGCCGCGAGCGCTGGAACGAGCTCAACGCCGTCCCGATCCAGCGCGAGCTCGAGCGGTGGCTGAACAGCTTCCAGCAGGCGACCGCCTCGCAGCTGCTGGCCTTCGAGCGTCACCTGCAGGCATCCGCACCGAAGGAGAAGGAGGAGTGATGCACCCGATTCGGCACATCGCGTTCACCAACGAGCTGAGCTTCACCCGCCCGCGCGAGGAGGTGTTCGAGGCGTTCCTCGAAAGCGACAAGTGGTTCCAGATCAGCTACGGCGGCAAGCGGTTGCAGGCGCATCGTCAACGACCGCCGCGTCGGCGGCCAGATCTACGAGGACTGGGGCGACGGCACCGGCAAGCTGTACGGGACGATCGGCTGGTGGGACCCGCCCGCCGGCTACTCGCAGACGAGCCACATGCTCGGTCAGGGGATCACGCTGGCCCACTTGTACGAGTTCGAGGACGCGGGCGAGAAGACGGTTCTCCGCCACGAGTTCAGCGCGTTCGGCCCGATCTCGGACGAGATGGCAGAGGGCATCAACAGCCACGGATCGCTCGAGAGCTTCGAGCCCCAGCTCCGCTCCTGGATCGAGGAGGGCACGGTCATCCCCCCACCGGACCTCGGCTAGCCGCGGGATCCTCACTTAGCAACAGACTGTTACTAAGTCAGGCGTCGCGGGTCGGAAATCGGCAGGCCTCTGCGGCTTCGGGGCGAACGAAGAACGTCCGATGGCCAAGCCACGGCCCGCTCAGGCTGCCCCCGATCCCGAGGTCGAGGGGTTTCTCGCGCTGCTCGCCTCCCAGCGGGCCGAGAAGACCGTGGACGCCTACCGCCGCGACCTACGCGCGCTCGGGGACTGGCTCGGCGGACCGCCCTCGAGCGCGACCGGCGACGACCTCGAGCGCTGGCTCGCGGAGCTGCGGGCGGCCGGCCTCTCGCCCGCGACGATCGCGCGGCGGGTTGCGGCCGTGCGCTCGTTCTTCCGCCACCTGATCCTGCTCGGCGTCCGCACCGACAGCCCGGCGGCCGCGCTCGAGCTTCCGCGGCGCCGTCGGCGCCTGCCGCGCACGCTCTCGCCCGCAGAGGCCCAGCGCCTGATCGAGGCAGCCCCCGGAACGACCCCGCGCTCGCTGCGCGACCGGGCGCTCGTCGAGCTCCTCTACGGCGCCGGGCTACGGGTGAGCGAGGCGGTCGGGCTCGGCAAGACCGACGTCGACCTCGAGCGGCGCCTCGTGCGCTGCATCGGCAAGGGGAACAAGGAGCGGGTCGTGCCGGTCGGCCGCCACGCGACCGACGCTCTCCGCCGCTACCTCGCGCACGGCCGCCCGTTTCTCGACCGCCGCCATCGCCCGGAGCTGTTCCTCAACGCACAGGGCGGTGCCGCTCACGCGCGCCGGCGCGTTCCTGATCCTTCGCCGCCTGGCCGAGCGCGCGGGGCTCGAGCCCGAGCGCGTACACCCGCACCTGCTCCGCCACTCGTTCGCCACCCACCTGCTCGAGGGCGGCGCCGACCTGCGCAGCGTGCAGGAGATGCTCGGCCACGCCGACCTCGGAACGACCGAGCTCTACACGCACGTCAGCGACCGCCGCCGCCGCGACGTCTACTTCCGCAGCCACCCGCACGCGCAACGCCGCTAGCGCCGACGTTCGCGCGCTTCTGAAGCGCCGTGGCGACCTTCGAGGCGGTCTCGCGCAGGTCGCGGTCCAGTCCGTCCTCCTCGGCGATCCCCTGGAGGAGGACGATCGTGTCGCGCTGCGGCGAGCCGTTGCGCAGGCAGAGGATCGCCAGCCGCCGGACGGCCGCGTTGTCGTCGGCGTTGGCGAGCGTGTGCAGGAGCGGCCGCACCGCGTTGACCTCGCGCGGGGCATCGCGCGAGAGAAGCTCCAGCGAGAGCAGCGCCGAGCCGCGACAGGCCGGGCTCTCGTCCTCGAGCCCCCGCCGCAGCAGCTCGGCCTTCTGGCGAAACCGGAGCTGCCCGATCGCGCGGTAGGCGACGGCCCGCTCCCGGTAGTCGTCCGAGCGCGCTGCCAGCTCGAGGTCGTCGTCCCAGTCGCGGCGCGAGGTCGGCGAGCTCGCGCTCCTTCCCCTGCTTCGCCAGCTCGTCCGCGAGAGCGGCTGCCTCGGCGAGGGTCACACCGATGCGAGCGATCGCTCCGCCGGACCGACGTACTGGGCGGAGGGCCGGAAGAGCCGCCCGGTGCGCTTCTGCTCGAGGATGTGCGCCGACCAGCCCGCAACGCGCGAGCACGCGAACATCGCCGGCGCCAGCGCGGGCGGGATCTCGGCGACGTCGAGCACGATCGCCGAGTAGTACTCGACGTTCGTCGCCAGCACTCGCTCCGGGTGCCGCGCCTGCAGCGCCACGAGCGCGACGCGCTCGAGCTCCTCGGCGACGTCGACGTTCGGCGAGTCGAGCTCCTGCGCTGTCCGCTTCAGGATCCGCGAGCGCGGGTCCTCGGCACGGTAGATGCGATGACCGAAACCCATGATCCGACCGCCGCTGTCCAGCAGGTCGTCGACGTACTTCTCCGCGTCGCCGGACGCCGCGACCTCCTCGAGCATCGGCATCACGTACGCCGGGCGCGCCGCCGTGCAGCGGCCCCGAGAGCGCGCCCACGGCCGACGAGAGCGACGCGCCGCAGTCGGCGCCGGTCGAGGCGACGATCCGCGCGGTGAAGGTCGAGGCGTTGAGGCCGTGCTCGGCGGTGCAGATCCAGTACGTGTCGATCGCGGTCGCGTGCCGCGGGTCGGCCTCGCCGCGCCAGCGCAGCAGGAACTTCTCGGCCGCCGTCTCGCCCTGCGCGACCACGTCGTCCGGAACCGGCTCCGCGTGGCCGTCCGCGACCCGCGCGGAGCGCGCGACGATCGACATCATCTGCGCGGAGAGGCGCCCGAGGTCCTCGCGGGCCTGCTCGTCCGAGATCTCGTTCAGCTTGCCGAGCTTCCACACGCCGGAGAGTCGCGCGGTCTCCGCCTGCAGGTCGGACGGCGCGTTCCCGGTGAGGGCCACGGGCTCGTACGGCTCCGGATCCGGCATGGCCGAGTTGATGTCGTCGTCGACGAGCAGGCCCCAGACCTTCTCGTAGGGAACCTTGCCGACGAGCTCCTCGATGTCGATCCCCCGGTAGCGGAGCGAGCCACCCTCGCGGTCCGGCTCGGCGATCTCCGTCTGGACGGCGACGACCCCCTCGAGCCCAGGCTTGAAATCGTTCACGGCGGGAAATGTATAGACCTCCGCTAGAGTCAGGCGCCGTGGCTCATGAGGTAACGCTGATCCCCGGCGACGGCACCGGGCCCGAGTTGACCGAGGCCACGCGCCGGGTGCTCGAGGCAACCGGCGTCGAGTTCGACTGGGACGTCCAGGACGCCGGCGCCGACGTGATGGACCGGTTCGCCGGAAACCCGCTGCCCGACCACGTCCTCGACTCGATCGTTCGCACCGGAGTGGCTCTCAAGGGGCCGATCACGACCCCGGTCGGCGGCGGCTTCCGCTCCGTCAACGTCACGCTGCGCAAGACGCTCGACCTCTACGGGCAGGTGCGCCCGTGCAAGAGCTACGAGGGCGTCCGCTCGCGCTACGAGAACGTCGACCTGATCATCGTCCGCGAGGCGACCGAGGACCTGTACGCCGGAATCGAGTACGAGGAGGGCTCGGCGGAGGCGATCGAGCTGGCGAACTGGGTCGAGGCCCGAGGCGGCCTCGTCCCGCCGGGCTCGGGCATCTCGATCAAGCCGCTCTCGATCGACGGCACGCGCCGGATCGCCGAGTTCGCGTTCGACCACGCGCGGCGGAACGGCCGCCGCAAGGTGACGGCCGTGCACAAGGCGAACATCATGAAGTTCTCGGACGGCCTCTTCCTCCGGGTCGCGCGCGAGGTCGCCGAGGAGAACACCGACCTCGAGTTCGAGGACCGGATCGTCGACAACCTCTGCATGCAGCTCGTGCAGCGGCCGGAGGAGTACGACGTGCTCCTGCTCCCGAACCTCTACGGCGACATCGTCTCGGACCTCGCCGCAGGGCTGATCGGCGGGCTCGGCCTCGCGCCCGGCGCCAACTTCGGCACGCACGCCGCCGTCTTCGAGCCGACACACGGCTCGGCGCCCAAGTACGCGGGCCAGAACAAGGTCAACCCGATGGCGATGATGCTCTCCGGGATGCTGATGCTCCGACACCTCGACGAGCGGGAGGCCGCTGACCGGCTCGAGGAGGCGATCGCCGGGGTGATCAGCGAGGGCGGACAGCGTCACCTACGACATGAAGCCGACGCGCGACGACCCGACCGCGGTCGGCACCAGCGAGGTCGCGGACGCGATCATCGACGCGATGGGGGCGCGGGTATGAGCCGTCGCAAGGTGACCGTCGTGGGCGCCGGCAACGTCGGCGCCACGTGCGCGCAGGTGCTCGCGACGCGCGACTACGCCGACGTCGTCCTCGTCGACATCGTGGAGAACCTGCCTCAGGGCAAGGCGCTGGACGTCAACCAGATGGGCGCCGTCCTCGGGTACGAGCCAAACGTGCTCGGCTCGAACGGCTACGCGGACACCGCCGGCTCGGACGTCGTGGTGATCACGGCCGGCGTCCCTCGCAAGCCAGGCATGAGCCGTGACGACCTCGTCACGACGAACGAGAAGATCGTCGGATCGGTCACCGAGCAGGTCGTCGTCGCAGTCGCCCTCGGCTGTGCTGATCGTCGTCTCGAACCCGCTCGACGCGATGTGTCACGTCGCCAAGAGCGTGTCGGCCTGGCCGAAGGAGCGAGTCTTCGGGATGGCGGGAATTCTCGACACGGCCCGCTTCTCGACGTTCATCGCCTGGGAGACGGGATCGTCGGTGAAGGACGTGACCGCGATGGTGCTCGGCGGGCACGGCGACCAGATGGTGCCGGTCGTCTCCGCGACGACGGTCGGCGGAATCCCGCTGCGCAAGCTCGTTTCGGAAGAGCGGATCGCTGCAATGGTCGAGCGCACCGCCAAGGGCGGCGGCGAGATCGTCGAGCTGCTCGGCACCTCGGCCTGGTACGCGCCCGGCGCGGCGGCCGCGCAGATGGTCGACGCGGTCATGCTCGACGAGCACCGCGTCCTGCCGTGCACCACGTACCTCGAGGGCGAGTACGGGATCGACGGGCTCTACATGGGCGTGCCCGTGAAGCTCGGCGCCGGCGGAATCGAGCAGATCGTCGAGCTCGACCTGAGCGACGACGAGCGCTCGGCGCTCGACGCTTCGGCCGCTGCCGTGCGCGAGGTTGTCGGCGTGCTCGGCAGCACCGCGTAGCGATGTGGACGAATCGGCACGAAGCCGCCACGAGCACGGCACGGACACGGCACACAGCGGGCGGTACGCTCTCAGCGGGCGGCGGGTGGACATTCATCCCCACCCGGGTGGGGATGCGCGCGTGAACCTATTACGGGCGATGAGAGTGACGAGGAGGACATGGAGCTCGGGCTAGACGGCCGCACGGCGATCGTCTGTGGCGCATCCGCCGGCATGGGGCTCGCGATCGCCGAGGCGCTGGCCGCCGAAGGTGTGAACGTGGCGATGTTCGCGCGGCGGCGAGAGTTGCTCGAGCGTGAGGCGGAGCGAGTCGGCGCCCTCCCCGTCCGTGGCGACGTCACGAATCCGGCCGATCTCACTCGCCTCGTCGACCGGACGCTCGAAGCGTTCGGCGGGCTCGACATCCTCGTCAACAACAGCGGCGGACCGCCGCGCACGGCCGCCGTCGGCCTGACGGACGAGCAGGTCGAGCAGACGATCGAGCTTCTCCTCCTGTCGGCGATCCGCCTGACGGCGCTCTGCCTCCCCCAGCTCGAGCGCAGCGGCCACGGTCGCGTGATCAACATCGCGTCGAGCTCGGTGCGGGAGCCGATCGACGGCCTCGCGCTCTCGAACGCGGTCCGCCCGGGCGTGATCGGCTGGGCGAAGACGCTCGCCCGCGAGGTCGGCCCGAAGAAGATCACCGTCAACTCGATCGCGCCGGGCGAGATCGAGACCGAACGTCTCGCCGAAGCGTTCGCCGGAAAACCGAGAACAGCAGACCTCGAGCAGATCCCGCTCCAGCGCTTCGGAGCGCCGCAGGAGGTCGCGCACGTCGCATGCTTCCTCGCCTCGGACGCCGCCAGCTACGTCACGGGTACCGTGATCCCGGTGGACGGCGGGTTGACCCGAGGGCTCCTTTGACCGGCGCCGAGCCGGAGACCTCCCCACCACGAGCACGGTCGAAATGGCTTTCGCCCTCGCGGATCGCCGGGCTCGGCCTGCTTCTGATCGTCGTCGGCGGTGCTCGCGCTCTGGATCGCGCCGGCCGACGGCTACCAGCTCGAGCTCGTCGATCCTGCCCACCCGGTTGCCCCTGTCGTTCACATCAAGGGTGAGCGCCCATCCCGACGGCAAGGGGCCGATCTACTTCGTCGACGTTCGCGAGCGACCGGCCCGGCTGATCGAGCGTCTTCTCCCCTGGACGCGGGCGAGTGGCTCGTCGCTCGTTCCCGCGCCGAAGATCCCTTCCTCGCTCGATCGGCGGCTCGGGCAGCAGGAGATGTCGGACTCACAGAAGATCGCGCCGTACGTCGCGCTCAAGATGCTCGGCTACAAGGTGCGCGCACAGAGCCAGGGCGTGACCGTGCTGGTCGTCGAGCATGGCGCGCCCGGCGGCGAAGGTGATCAGCCCGGGGGACGTGATCGTCTCGGTCAACGGTGAACCGGTGAAGACGATCGCTCGAGCTGCGCGCGCTGCTCGCACACAAGCACCCGGGCGATCGGGTGACGATCCGCTTCCGCCGCGACGGGAAGGTCCGCCAGGACGACGATCACGACGGCCGCCGACCCCAGCGACTCCAAGCGCGCGATCATCGGCGTGACGGCGCTGGACGATCTCGAGGTCACGCTTCCGATCAACGTCAAGATCGACACCGGGGCGATCGTCGGCCCCTCAGCCGGGCTCGCCTTCGCACTCGACATCCTCCAGGAGCTCGGCCGCGATGTCACCCACGGGCACAAGGTCGCTGCGACCGGGGAGCTCGCGCTCAACGGTCAGGTGCTTCCGATCGGCGGCGTCAAGCAAAAGACGCTCGGTGCTCGCCGCGCGGGTGTGGACGTCTTCCTTGTGCCTGCCGGGGAGAACGCGCAGGAGGCGAGACGGTACGCCGACGGGCTCCGCATCATCCCTGTGGAAAACCTTCCACAGGCGTTGCGCGCGTTGGCAACCCTGGGCCCGAAAGCGTGAAGAACAGGCAGTTTTCGGCTGGCCTGAAACCGCCGGAAATTGCAGTGTTTTCTCCACAGGCAAGCCTTGCAACTGATCGCGGGACACCTATAGTCCTGCCTTGTCTTAGGGAGCGGTGAAGAGGGAGCGGGCAAGAAGATGAGCAAGAAGACCAAACCAACCTGCAAGGATTGCTACTTCCACCGCGCAGGGTTGTGTGCGCTCACCCTCGAAGAGCCGTGCCCGACCTTTCGGCTTCACAGCCGCGGCTCGCTCGTCCCGCCGCGCCAGCCTCGTCTCATGCCGCGCCCGCTCACGGGCCACTCCGTAGCAGCAGCCTAGGGCCCCTCAGCCGGCCGAGAGCTTGCCCGTGCGAGAGCACGCTTTAGGGTAAGGCGATGCACGAGCTGAACGACGGCACTGACGAGGAGCACGCGCCGGCCGAGAGCCTGCCGGACGAGCGGCCGCACGACGAACCGCCGCGCGAAGAGAAGCCGGTGCGCGAGTCGAGCCTCTACCTCAAGCTCCTGCTCCTGCTTGCGGGAATCGCGTACGCGATCGCGTTCGTGCTCCAGAACAACGAGCAGGTCGATGTCGACTTCGTCTTCGCCAAGACGCAGATCTCGCTGACCTGGGTGATCCTGATCAGCCTTGCGATCGGGCTCCTCGGCGGGGTGCTCCTATCCCAGCTCTACCGCCGCAGGCGCCGCCGCCACTAGCTGCCCGAGCCGGCGCACGCCCTCTACGATCTCGTCCGGCGAGACGAAGCTGAACGCCAGTCGCGCCGTATTCGGGGCGCCGCCGAAGTCCACCCCGGGAACGAACGTGACACCGGACTCGCGCGCCCGCACCAGCAGCTCACTCGCGTCGACGTCCTCCGGGAGCTCGAGCCAGAGGAAGTAGCCGCCCTCCGGATCGGCTCCAGGACGCGCGCCCGCCCAGCTCCTGCTCGAGGGCCTCGAGCATCGCGTCGCGCCGCAGCCGGAGAAGGCCGCGCAGACGCGCTCGAGGTTCGGTCGAACAGCCCTCGACGAAGGAACTCGCAGAGCGTCGCCTGCGCTACGAGCGCCGGCGTGATGTACGTCGAGGCGACGAGCGGCTCGAGCTCGGCCGCAAGCGCATTCGGGACGATCACGTAGCCGACGCGCAGCCCGGGCGCGACCGTCTTCGAGAACGACGAGCTGTACATGACGGTGCTCGCCGCCCTCGAGCTCGAACAGGCTCGGTAGCGACTCGCCGTCGAAGCGGACGAGGCCGTACGGGTCGTCCTCGAGCACCGGCAGCGACCGCTCGCGGGCGAAGCGCGCGAGCCGCTGCCGCCGCTCCCCCGAGAGCGTCACACCGGTCGGATTCTGAAAGGTCGGGATCGTGTAGAGCAGAGCAGGCGGGCTCCCGTTCGAGCACACGTGCTCCAGCTCGTCGACGTCCAGTCCGTCGGTCGTCGACACCGACCTCGTCGAGCTCACGACCCTCCGTCGACGAGGATTCCGCGCGGCCGGTCGTAGGTCGGCCGCTCGACGATCACCCGGCCCTCGCCGAGCGACGAGAGCACGAAATGGAACGCCTGCAGCGAGCCGTTGGTGACGAGGACGCGCCCCGGTTCGACCCCGTGGCGGTCGGCGATCCACTCCCGCAACGGCGCGTAGCCGAGCGTGCTGCCGTACGAGAGGATCGTGTGGCCGTCGCTGCGAATCGCCTCCCGCGCGCAGTCGGCCAGCGCCTCGACGGGAAGGCACTCCGGGGCCGGAATCCCGCGCGCGAAAGAGATCGTCACGCGATCGAGTCTAGAGGAGGCCGCGGCCCCTGCCGAATACACGACTGTGCGGATCGCGCTCGCCCTCCTGGCTGCCCTGGTGCTCACGCCTCCGGCTTCGGCCGCGCGGACAATCCTGGTCCGGTTCGCCGATCCCGCCGGCTCCCGAGCGAAGGTCGCGGCGGTGGGCGATGACGTCGTGCGCCAGACAAGAGGACGGGTCGAGGTCGTGCGTATCGGACCGGGCGAGACCGAGAGCGAGGCGCTCGCCGCCTACCGCGCGCGTCGCGACGTTCTCTATGCGGAGCCGAACGGCTTTCGCCGCCCGTTCGCGCTCAACGCGCCGGACGATTCTCATTACGGCCTCCAGTGGGCGCTGCCGACGATCTCGGCCCTCGCCGGCTGGAATCTCTTTCCCGGGAGCTACTCGCCATCGCCCGGCGCGACCGTCGGCATCGTCGACACAGGCGTCGAGGCGAGCCACGAGGACCTCGCGCCGAACCTGACCGCCGCCGGAGCCACCTGCGTCGGCGGCTGCGTTGTCGGCAACCCCGTCGACATCGCGGGGCACGGCACGCACGTGGCCGGGATCGCCGCTGCCGCAGCGAACAACAGCCTCGGGATCGCCGGCCTCTCGTTCTCGTCCCCGATCGTCGCCGTACGCGTCTTCCAGGACGACCCCACCTACGGGCTGATCGCCACCGACGCCGACGTCGCCGACGGCATCACCTGGGCGGCGCAGCACGGCGCTCGGGTGATCAATCTGAGCCTCGGCGCCCCCGGTTACTCCCAGACGATGTGCAGCGCCATCGCAACCGCGATCAACACCTACCACGTCGTGGTGGTCGCGGCGGCCGGCAACTCGAACACGTCGACGGCCAGCTACCCGGCCTCCTGTCCCGGGACGACCGGCGTCGCCGCCACCGACCAGAGCGACAACCCCGCGTCGTTCTCCAACTACGGCGCACCGAACGTCTTCGTCTCTGCGCCCGGCGTCTCGATCCTCTCGACCTACCCCGGCAACTCCTACGCCTACCTGGACGGAACCTCGATGGCCTCGCCCTACGTGACCGGGCTCGCGGCTCTCCTCGTCGGCGAGCACCCGACCGCGTCCGTCGCGGCGATCCGCCAGATCCTCGCCGAGACCTCCGACAAGGTCGGCGGCGTCACATACGGCTCCGACCCCTTCGTGACCTGCGCGGGCTGCACGTGGGACGCGCACTACGGCTACGGTCGGATCGACGTCGCAGGCCGCGCTTGCGGCCGACGGTTCCGGCCCCTCCGGCACCCCCGCCACCGCCACCGCCTCCTCCGCCCCCACCGGCCTCGATCCCCGACACGCAGGCGCCCAAGACGCGTGCGTTCTCGGCCCACGGCCGCCGCAAGCGGCTGCTCAAGCTCCGCTACACCGTCTCGGACGACCGCGGCCAGACCGCCGAGCAGATCTCCGTCCTTCGCAAGACGAAGACGCTGAAGGTCTACAACCGCCCGCTCCGGACGACCGGCAACCAGATCGCCTACTGGGTCCTCTGGCGCGCGCCCAGGAAGGCAGGCAAGTACCGCTACTGCGTCAGCGCGACCGACGCGGCCGGCAACCACAGCACGCCGGCCTGCGCCACGATCAAGGTTCGCTGAGGTCGCTCAGGCGGCGCCGGCGACCGCCACGGCGAGATCGGCCACCTCGGTCGGCGTCGTGCCGACCTGGACGCCGCGTTGCTCGAGGGCTTCCTTCTTCGCCTGCGCGGTGCCGGACGAGCCGGAGATGATCGCGCCCGCGTGCCCCATCGTCTTGCCGGGCGGCGCCGTGAAGCCTGCGATGTAGGCGATCACCGGCTTGGTCACGTTCGCCTCGATGAACGCGGCCGCCTTCTCCTCCTCGTCGCCGCCGATCTCGCCGACGAGCACGATCAGCTCGGTCTCGTCGTCGGCCTCGAAGCGCTCGAGGATGTCGATGAACGACGAGCCGACGACCGGGTCGCCGCCGATGCCGACGATCGTCGAGTTGCCGAGCCCGCGCTGGGTCAGCTCGTGGCCGATCTGGTAGGTCAGCGTCCCCGAGCGCGAGACGACGCCGACCGCGCCCTCGCGGAAGATCTCGGCCGGGATGATCCCGACGTTCGCCTTGCCCGGCGAGAGCGCGCCCGGGCAGTTCGGGCCGAGCATCGTGATCCCGCGCGGGCGGATGACGTTGTAGATCCGGAGCATGTCGTGCGCGGGAAGCCCCTCGGCGATGCAGATCACGGTGCTCGATGCCGGCGTCGACCGCCTCGTAGATCGCGTCGCCCGCGAACGGGGCGGGCACGAAGACCATCGTCGTGTTCGCGCCCGTCTCGCGCGACCGCCTCGGCGACCGTGTCGAAGACGGGCACGCCTTCGACGTTCTGGCCGCCCTTGCCGGGGGTGACCCCGGCGACGACGTCGGTTCCGTAGTCGCGGTTGCGGAGACCGTGGAAGCGGCCCTCCCGCCCGGTCAGCCCCTGGACGACGAGCCGCGTGTCCCTGTCGACGACGATCGCCACTAGCGCGCCTTCCTCGCCTTGAAGATGCCGCGGTCGAGCGCTGAGGTGCGACCGTCCTCGATCCGGTCCGCGAGCAGCTCTCGGACACGCGCGGCCTCCTCGCCGACGCAGCCCGCCCGCTCCAGCCACGGCTCGAGCTCGAGCCGCTTCTCCTCGCGCTCGAAGACCTCGACCTCGAGCCCGGCCCCGGCGAAGAGCTCCCGCCATTCGTCCTCGGAGTAGTTGCGCACGTGCGTCGGGTCGCGCAGGCGGTCGGCCTCCTCGCCCGTCGTCGCCGAGATAGAGGTTGTCGGCGACGAGCACCAGCTCACTGCTCACGCGCGCGAACTCGCGCACCGCGGCGGCCGGATCCTCGAAGTGGTGGGCGGCGACGCGGCACGCGACGGCGTCGAAGCTGCGCGTCGGCGAACGGTAGGTCCTCCGCGCGGCAGATCACGTCCGGCCGCATTCCCGGCGCCGGGTCGCACGTGACGACCTCGCAGCCGGCTTCGCGCAGGCGCCGGCGACATGACCGCCGCCGCTCGCGACGTCGAGCACGGTCATGCCCGCCGCCCACTCCGCGAACAGCTCGAGGTCGCGGCCCTGCCGGTGCGCCTCGCTCTCGCGGTAGGCCTCCGCACGTTCGGACCAGACCTCAGAACTCATGCGATCTCCGCCAGCTCGACCGCGCGGCGCGCGGCGTCGAGCATCGTCGGCTCCACGCTCAGGTTCGGCGGCGCGGCGTCGGCGAGGATCTCCCGCCCCTCCTCGGCGTTCGTGCCGTCGAAGCGGACGACGATCGGGTGCTCGATCGTGATCCGCGAGAGCGCCTGCAGGATCCCGCGCGCCACCTCGTCGCAGCGGGTGATCCCGGCGAAGATGTTGAACAGGATCGAGCGCACCTGCGGGTCGGCGGTGATCACCTCGAGCGCGTCCACGACGCCCTCCGCGTCGCCGCCGCCGCCGAGGTCGCAGAAGTTCGCGGGCCGGCCGCCGACGAGCGCGATCACGTCGAGGGTGGACATGACGAGCCCGGCGCCGTTCCCGAGGATGCCGACGTCGCCGTCGAGCTTGACGTAGGTGACGCCCTTCTCGCGGGCAGCCCGCTCCTCGGGCGGGTACGCACCCGGGTCGCGCATCTCGGCGATCTCCGGGTGCTTGTAGAGCGCGTTGTCGTCGACCGTGAACTTCGAGTCGAGCGCGCGCACCTCGCCGTCCGGCGTCACGATCAGCGGGTTGATCTCGCAGAGCATCGCGTCGGTCTCGACGAAGCAGCGGTAGAGCTTCTCGACGATCGCCGCGATCTGCTTCTGCTCGTCCGGGTCGTCGATCCCGGCGCCGTAGATCAGGCGGCGGGCCTGGTAGGGCTGGAACCCCTCGAGCGGGCTCACGTGCAAGCCGCGCGAGCGCCTCGGGCTTCTTGGCCGCGACCTCCTCGATCTCGATCCCGCCCTCGGTCGTGAGCATGAAGAGCGTCTTCTTCTCGCCGCGGTCGAAGGTGACCGAGAGGTAGTACTCCTTGGCGATCTCCGAGGCGCGCTCGATCCAGAGCTTGCGCACGACGTGGCCGTTGATGTCGAGGCCGAGGATCTGCTCGGCGCTGCTGCTCGGCGCGCGTCCGGGTCGTCGGCCAGCTCGATCCCGCCGGCCTTGCCGCGACCGCCGGTCAGCACCTGCGCCTTGACGACGACCTGGACCACCGATCTCCTCCGCGGCCGTGCGCGCTTCGGCCGGAGTCGTCGCGAGCCTGCCGTCCGAGACGGGAATCCCGAAGCGGGCGAAGAGCTCCTTGCCCTGGTGCTCGTAGAGGTCCATCGGCGCGCGAGTCTAGCGAGGTAGTCTCAGCGCCCGTGGACGCGATCGTCGTCGAGCGGGCTCGAGAAGCGGTACAAGGACGTGCAGGCGCTCGACGGCGTCTCCTTCCGCGTTCGCGCCGGAGAGGTCTTCGGACTGCTCGGCCCGAACGGCGCCGGCAAGTCGACGACCGTCAAGGTGCTGACGACGCTGACCACCCCCGACGGCGGCAGCGCGCAGGTCGCGGGCCACGACGTGGTGCGCGAGCCCAACGCCGTGCGGCACTCGATCGGCTACGTCCCGCAGAGCTCCGGCGTCGACCGCGACGCGACCGGACGCGAGAACCTGATGCTCCAGGGCCGGGTGCAGGGGATGTCCGGCAGGAGGCTGCGCGATCGCGTGCAGCACCTGCTCGAGCAGCTCGGCCTCGCGGACGCGGCCGACCGCGTCGTGCGCGGCTACTCGGGCGGGATGAAGCGACGCCTCGACGTGGGCCTCGGGCTCGTCCACGGCCCACAGGTGCTGTTTCTCGACGAGCCGACGACGGGCCTCGACCCCGAGGCGCGCGCGGCGATGTGGGACGAGCTCGCCGTGCTCGCGCGCGAGGAGCTGCTGACGATCCTGCTCACCACGCACTACCTCGAGGAGGCGGACGTCCTCACCGACCGGCTCGCGATCGTGAGCCGGGGGCGCGTGGTCATCGAGGGCACGGCCGAGGAGCTGAAGGGCGGCATGCAGGGCGAGGCCGTGGTGGTCGAGCTCTCGAACGGCGCCGTCGAAGACGCCCTTGCCGTCCTGCGCGCGCTCGAGGAGGTGCGCGAGGTCAGCGCCGACGGGCAGCTGCTCCGCAGCCAGGTCCGCGACGGCGCCCGCGCGGTGCCGCCGATCCTGGCCGCGCTCGACGCGAACGGAATCGGCGTCGAGGCGGTGACGATGCACCGCCCGTCACTCGACGACGTCTACCTCCACTACACGGGGCGCGACTTCCGGGCCGAGGACGAGGCAGGCGGGCTGGAGGAGGACCAGTGAAGGCCGTCGTCCACACCTGGTTCATGGTCGGGCGCCAGGCACGCAACCTGATGCGGGAGCCGATCTGGATCGTGCTCCTGCTCGTCCAGCCGATGATCTGGCTGCTTCTCTACGGCCAGCTCTTCAAGCGCGTCACGCACCTCCCGGGCGGCGGCTTCGGGACGACGTCGTACATCGAGTTCCTCGCGCCGGCGATCGTGATCATGAATGCGTTCTTCGGTGCGACCTGGAGCGGGATGGCGATGGTCAGCGACCTCGACCGCGATGTGATCCCGCGCTTCCTCGCGACGCCGGTCAGCCGCGTCTCGCTCGTCGTCTCGCAGATCGTGCGCTCGGCTCTCACGGCGCTGATCCAGGGCATCGTGATCCTCGTCGTGGCGCTCGGGCTCGGCGTGCGCGTCCACGCGGGAGTGGTCGGCTGGGGAGTCGTGCTGCTCGCGGCGATGCTGATGAACAGCGCGTTCGCCGGGATCTCGCAGGGCCTCGCGCTGCTGACCCGGAAGGAGGCGACCATGATCGCGATCGCCAACTTCATCGGGCTGCCGCTCTTCTTCCTCTCGTCGACGCTGATCGCGTTCAGGCAGATGCCGTCCTGGATGCAGCAGCTCGGGAAGTTCAACCCGGTCAACTGGGGCGTCGTTGCCTCGCGGGGAGTCGTCTTGCCCGGGACGGACTGGAGCTCGGTCGGGACTCACCTGGCGATGCTCGCCGGGTTGAGCGTGGCGACTGCGGCCTTTGCGACCTGGACGTTCCGGGTCTACCAGCGACAGCTCTAGCGGCCGACGCGGCGCGCGCTCAGGTCGTGTCCTGCGCGACGACGCAGATGACCTGGCCGGTCTTGACTGCCTCGCCCGGTGCGACGGACAGCTCTGTCACCGTCCCTGCTCTCGGCGCCGTGATCTCGTTCTCCATCTTCATCGCCGCGACGACGCAGATCACCTGGCCCGCCTGGACGTCGTCGCCATCGGCGACCTCGACGGTGAGCACGGTTCCCTGCATCGGCGTGACGACCGCGTCCTTGGCGGCGCCGAGCGTGCCCTCGGCAACGCGCTGGTGGCGGCGGCGGGCGAGCTCGACGTGAGGCGGCTCCGGCACGAGTGCCCTGACCTCGAAGCGCCTGCCGTCGAGCTCGATCGTCGAGGCGTGCTCTCTGAGGTTGCCGTCCGACGCTGCCAGGTATGTTCGTTGTCATATGAGACAACTGTTCCGCTTCTCTTGCCAGCTCCGCCGACTCGATCACGCCATGGCACGTTTCCCCGGAGACGAAGCAAGGGCGGTCGAGCAGCGCGCGGTGAAAGCCGAGCAGCGTCGTGATCCCGCCGATCTCGTACTCGCCGAGCGCGCGGAGCATCCGCCTGCGCGCGTGCTCGCGGTCGACCCCGTGCACGATCAGCTTCGCGATCAGCGGGTCGTAGAGCCCGGGACCTCCGAGCCCGCGGCGACCCCCGAATCGACTCTCACGCCCGGCCCGGCCGGCTCACGGTAGCTCGTGATCCGCCCCGGGCTGGGCAGGAAGCCGTTGGACGGATCCTCGGCGTTGATCCGGCACTCGATCGCGTGGCCGGTGAGCCGGACGTCCTCCTGGCGCAGCCATAGCGGCTCTCCCGCCGCGATCAGAACCTGCTCGCGGACGAGGTCGAGGCCCGTCGCGACCTCGGTGACCGTGTGCTCGACCTGGATCCGCGTGTTCATCTCGAGGAAGAAGTACTCGCCCTCGCGCGAGAGCAGGCCCTCGACGGTACCCGCGCTGCGGTAGCGGACGGCGCGAGCCGCCTCGACCGCGATCTCGCCGATCCGGTCACGGAGCTCGTCGCCGACCGCGGGCGAGGGCGTCTCCTCGACGAGCTTCTGGTGACGGCGCTGGATCGTGCAGTCGCGCTCGCCGAGGTGGATCACGTTGCCGTGCGCGTCGGCGAGCACCTGCACCTCGACGTGGCGTGGATCCTCGAGGTACTTCTCGACGTACACCGACGGGTCGGAGAAGTACGCCTCCCCTTCGCGGCGAGCGGACTCCAGGGCACGCTCGGCCTCTTCAGGGCCCTCGACCACCTTGAAGCCCTTGCCCCCGCCCCCGGCGGCGGCCTTGATCGCGAGCGGCCAGCCGAGCTCCTCGCCGATGCGGACAACCTCGTCGGCCGACGTGATGGGCTCGGTCGTCCCTGGGACGATGGGAACCCCGGCCGCGCGCATCTGCTCCCGGGCGGCGGTCTTCGAGCCCATCGTCTCGATCGCGTCCCCGGGCGGGCCGATCCAGACCAGGCCCGCGCGCGATACGGCACGGGCGAAAGAGGCGTTCTCGGCGAGGAACCCGTATCCCGGGTGAATCGCCTCGGCCCCGGCCCGAGCCGCCGCCTCGAGGATCCGCTCGGGATCGAGATAGCTCTCCGCGGCCGGGCCTGGGCCGATCAGATACGCCTCGTCGGCCGCCGCGACGTGGAGCGAGCCGCGGTCAGCATTCGAATAGACGGCGATCGTGCCGATTCCGAGCTCGCACAGCGACCGGAAGATGCGGACGGCGATCTCGCCGCGGTTTGCCACCAGGATCTTCGAGAACAGCTTCACGGCCCGTATTCTCCCTGCCCATGGGCCTCGCCGACCAGCTCACGCTCGCCCGGGTGGCCGCGGTTCCCGTTGTCGTCCTGCTCTACGTCTGGGATTTCCCGAACCACGACTGGTGGGCGACGGCGGTGTTCATCGCGGCGATGACCACGGACTTCTTCGACGGCCGCATCGCCCGCAAGCACGGCCACTCCTCACCTTTCGGCTCACTGCTCGACCCCGTCGCCGACAAGTTGCTCGTGATGTCGGTTCTGATCGTGCTCGTCGGCGAGGGCGTCTTTCCCGGCTGGATGGTCGCCGCGATCGTCGCGCGGGAGTTCCTCGTCTCCGGCCTTCGGCTTGCAGCGCTCGAGCGCGGTGTCGTGATGGAGGCGCGCGATCTCGGGAAGCTGAAAACCTGGTCGCAGGCGGTCGCCGCGGCGATCGGCGGTTTTGCGGCCGCCGGGGCGTGGGGCGACAGCGTGGCCTGGTGGGCGCTGCTCGTAGCGCTCGTGCTGACCTGGGCCTCTGGGCTCGACTACGCGAGGATCGCCCCCGATCTCCTGCGCGGCCGCGCGGTCGCGCGGTAGCCGGGCGACTACTCGCCTGTCTCGACCGCGTCGTTGTCGAGATTCGCCCTGACCGCCTGCTCCCGCCATGCGCTGCGGTAGGCGGCCGGGCCATCGTCGCCGGCGAGCATACGCTCGAGAGCGGCGAGGATCGCAGCGCGCTCCTCAGGTGTCGGATCCGGCGTGATCTGGGCCTCCACAGCCCGCAGAGTAGGCGACTAAAGCCGCGTACGCACGAGGACGATACGAACGGGGATGAGCCGCCTCATCGCCCTTGCCGCCTGCTGCGCCCTGCTGGTCGTGCCGTCCGCGCTCGCGTCGAACGCAGGCGGCGACACAGGCGGCGACGCCTCGCGCACACAGACGACCTCCTCGTCGAGATCCTGGGCGCAGGCCGAGATCAAGGTCGTCGTCGCCCACGGGCTGATGGCCAAGAGCGTCACCGCCTTCCGCCCGAACGACTCGCTCACGCTGGGCGAGCTGACCACGCTCGTGGCCGGACTGACGAAACAGCCCGCGAAAGCGGTGACGAACCCGACGGCACGCGTGACGATCGCTCAGCTGGACACGCGCCTCGTCAGGACGCTGGCGCTCTCCGACGCAGCCGACACCTTCCTCACGATGGCGCGCGACGCCGGCCTTGCCGTTCCCGCCCGTTTCGGCACCGAGACCGTTGCGCGACTCCTCGGCCTGCGCACGAACCACCCGGCCAAGGTCGACGACCTCGAGCTGCGGCCGAGCGATCCGGCCACGCGCGCCGAGACCGCGTACTCGGTCGCGAAGATCCTGCGCTTCGGCGGTTGGGAGCAGCAGTACGTGGAGGACGCGGCCGCGACCTTCGTGCTCCCTGAGCTGACCGCCTGGCAGAAGCGGGTCCTGAACACCGCCGTCCGCTTCGTCGGCTTCCCCTACGTCTGGGGCGGCACGAGCGAGAAGGCCGAGGCGCCGTTCGGCGTCAAGGCCCGCGGCGGGTTCGACTGCTCGGGCTTCGTCTGGCGGGTCTACAAGCTCCAGACCTACCCGGGCGGCGCTGCCCTGAGCGCGACGATCAAGGGCCGCACGACGTACCAGATGAGCGGCGAGGTGCCGCGCTCGAAGCGGATCCCGTTCGCGAAGCTCGCACCGGGCGACATCCCGTTCTTCGGCCCGAACGGCCCGAGCTCGAAGCCGGGCACGGTCGGCCATACCGGCATCTACCTCGGCGGCGGCTGGATGATCCACTCGTCCGGCCAGGGAGTCGCCGTCGTTCCGCTCACCGGCTGGTACAGGCAGACGTTCGCCTGGGCACGCAGACCGCTGTCTGAAGCGGGTCTGGCCTAGACCCCGGCGACCAAGTCCCCCTTCCGGGGGATTGTCGCGCGTTTGCAGGGATTCGACAATCGGCGGCGTCATGTTTCGCGTTGTGGGGAGGTGGACGATGCTTCAGTGGCGTCCTCGGCTCGTTGTTATCGGAGCCGTCATCGCACTGATCGTGATCGCCGTTCTTGGCGCCGAGCTCGACCTCGGCGACCTCGGCGACACTCTGCGAAACCTGTACTGGTAGGGGAGTAGTGACGAAAGCCGCCGCTCCCCCGCCACGACTTCTCGCGGTCGTCGTGCCGGTGTGCGTGGCGGGCTTCGGGGTCACGATCGCCGCCGCCGTCTCGTTCGCGATCACGCCGCACATGACGACGACGATGCTCGGGCTCGCGGCACTGCTCGGCCGCGTCGACTCTGGCGGACCGCTTCCCGGTCCCGATCGAAGGCGCAGACACGGGCGGGGTCTCACTCTCGTTCGTATTCGGCGTCGCCTCGATCGTTCTCTTCGGCTGGGCCGCCGGCCTGCTCGTGGTCGTTCTCGCGCCGGCAATCACGCAGCTGGTCGAGCACCGGCCCGGGATCCGGGTCGCATACAACGTCTCGGTGCTTGCGCTCGCAGCGACAGCGGCAGGAGCTCTCTCGGCCCCCCTCGACGGCGAGACCGGAGCGAGCGGCGTGCTGGCGCGAGTCGGCGCAGCAGCCTCGGCCCAGTACTCCGTCAACCTCATCCTGATCACGGCCGTGATCGCCGTCAGCTCGCATCGGTCCTTCTTCGCCCTGGTGCGCACGAACGTCCGCTGGACGATCGTCCCCTTCTCGCTGATGGCCTCGGCAGCGCTGATGCTGGTCGTGCTCTGGCAGCGCTCGCCGTTCCTCTCGGTGGCCCTCGTCGGCCCGCTGCTCGCGATCCAGCTCTACCAGCGCGCGATCGTCCGGGCCCTCCGCGCGATGAGACTGGCTCTGACCGACCCGCTGACAGGCCTCGGCAACCACCGCCACTTCCACGAGCGCCTCGAGCGAGAGCTCGAAGCGGCGCACGAGCGGCAACTGCCGCTGACGCTCTGCTTCGTCGACGTCGACGACTTCAAGCGGATCAACGACCGCTTCGGTCATCCGGCCGGCGACCGGGTCCTCTCGCAGCTCGCCGCCCGCCTGCGCCAGACGGGCGAGGCGTTCCGCCTCGGGGGTGACGAGTTCGCGCTCCTGCTCCCCGGCTTCGACGAGTCCGCGGCGATGACCGCGGCTGCGTCCGTCGTCGAGCGGATCGCCGCGCTGAAGCTCGAGCACGTCGGTCCGGTGACCGTGAGCGCCGGCGTCGCGATCTCGCCGCAGCACGCGTCCGAGCGCGACGAGCTGATCCGCCTCGCCGACAGCGCCCTCTACTGGGCAAAGGAGTACGGCAAGAACCGCGTCCGTGCGTACCGGCCGGACGTGATCGAGCTTGCCGAGTTGAAGCGCCTCGCGGGGGGGCCCGACAGGGCGGCGCGCTTCCGTGCGGCCGCGAGCCTCGCCCGCGCTGTAGACGCACGCGACGTCTACACGGGAAGTCATTCCCAGCGCGTGGCGGAGCTCGCCGCCCGCACCGCGCGCAGGCTCGGGCTGGACGAGCAGGACGTGGAGCTGACGCGGTTGGCAGCGAGCCTGCACGACCTCGGCAAGCTTGCGATCCCCGAGGAGATCCTCCGAAAGCCTGGCCCGCTGACCGAGCCCGAGCGGATCGTGCTGGAGCGGCACCCGCAGATCGGCTTCCGGATGCTCGAGAGCCTCGGAGTCGACCCGGTTGCCGAGTGGGTTCTGCACCACCACGAGCGCTGGGACGGGAGCGGCTATCCGGACGGCCTTCCCGGTCACGAGATCCCGCTCGGGGCACGGATCATCTTCGTCGCGGACGCCTACGACGCGATGACCTCCGAGCGCGTCTACCGGCGGCGGGTGGCGCCGGATGAGGCCATCGCGGAGCTCGACCGCTGCGCGGGGACGCAGTTCGACCCTGACATCGTCACCGCGTTGGCCGAGGAACTGGGGCTCGACGCCACGCCGACGGCAGAGCCGGCGGCTGCGCTGGCGTCCTGAGCGCGGGGCGGGCTGCTGCGGCGGCGCCCGCCCCGCGAACAACCCCGTTGGTTGTCACATATTCGGCACAGTCGCGTCACCCACGCGCGCGGCTTTCAGCGATACGCTCGCCTCGGGGAGGAGGCTGGGTGCGCCTTAAACAGGGGCCGTGACGCCGGGCCGCGCGGGCTCAGAGGGGAATGTTGCCGTGCTTCCGCGGCGGGCGGCGCTCGCGCTTCGTCAGCGCGGTCTCGAGCGCGTTCGCGAGCACCGGCCGGGTTCGCCGCGGCTCGATCACGTCGTCGACGTAGCCTCGCTCCGCGGCGACGTACGGGTTCGCGAACCGCTCACGGTAGTGGGCGATCAGCTCGGCGCGCTGAGCCTCCGCGTCGGCTGCGCCCTCGAGCTCGTGGCGGAAGACGATGTTGACCGCGCCTTCGGGGCCCATCACCGCCACCTCGGCCGTCGGCCACGCGAAGTTGAAGTCGGCGCGGATGTGCTTGGAGCTCATGACGTCGTACGCGCCGCCGTAGGCCTTGCGGGTGATCACCGCGAGCTTCGGCACCGTCGCCTCGGCGTACGCGTAGAGCAGCTTCGCCCCGTGCCGGATGATCCCGCCCCACTCCTGCGCCGTGCCCGGCAGGAACCCCGGGACGTCCACGAACGTGACGAGCGGGATGTTGAACGCGTCGCACGTCCGGACGAAGCGGGCGCCCTTCGCCGAGGAGTCGATGTCGAGCACACCGGCGAGCGACCGCGGCTGGTTCCCGACCACGCCGACCGGGTAGCCGTTCAGGCGCGCGAACCCGCAGACCAGGTTCTCGGCCCAGCGCTCGTGCACCTCGAGGAACTCACCGTCGTCGACCACGTGCCTCACGACCTCCTTCATGTCGTAGGGCTTGGCCGGGTCGTCCGGGATCAGCGTGTCGAGCTCGGCGTCCTCCCGGTTGGCGGGATCGGAGGGCTCCGCGTATGGAGGCGGGTCGACGTTGTTCTGTGGCAGGAACGAGAACAGGTAGCGCGCGTCCTCGAGGCACGCTTGCTCGCTCGGCGAGATCAGATGCGCGACGCCTGACTTGGCCGCGTGCGTGGCCGCGCCGCCGAGCTCTTCGAAGGTCACCTCTTCCCCGGTCACCGTTTTCACGACGTCGGGGCCTGTGATGAACATGTACGAGCTGCCCTCGACCATCAGGACGAAGTCGGTCATCGCGGGCGAGTAGACGGCGCCGCCGGCGCAGGGGCCCATGACCAGGCTCAGCTGCGGGATCACGCCTGAGCACTGGACGTTCCGCCAGAAGATCTCCGCATAGCCCGCGAGCGAGACGACGCCCTCCTGGATGCGCGCGCCGCCCGAGTCGTTGATGCCGACGACGGGGCAGCCGAAGCGGGCGGCCATGTCCATCACCTTGCAGACCTTCTCGGCGAAGACCTCGGAGAGGCTGCCACCGAAGACGGTGAAGTCCTGCGAGAAGACGAAGACCTTGCGTCCGATGATCGTCCCGTAGCCGGTGACGACCGCGTCCCCGTACGGCCGCCGGTCGCGCATGTCGAACTCGACCTCGCGATGGCGGACGTAGCGGTCGAGCTCGACGAAGGAGCCCGGGTCGAGCAGCTTCTCGGCCCGCTCGCGCGCGAGGAGCTTGCCCTGATCGCGCTGGCGCGTGACCGCCTTCTCACTTCCGGCGTGCCGTGCCTCCTCGCGCACGCTCGCGAGTTGCTCGAGCTTCCCGGCGGTCGTCTCCGAGCGGTCGTCTGTGGTCGCCACGAGCTGAGCCTATAGCGGCGCGATACTCGTTTGGGGGAAGCGCGCAGATGCCGCGTGGCCGATGGTCAGAGCACTTCGGCCCTCACGGGCACTGCGGACGAAAACATGCGGCAAACCTACGTCGAACTACCACGGCGGCTTCCTTCGGCGCGCGCTCTGCGGCGTTCACGCTCCCGCGCGCTTCCGATGCTGCTTGCGCTCCCCCTCGTGTCGGTCCTCTGGGTGACACTCGGGCTTCCGATCCTGACCGACGTCACCTCGGCCACAGCCAGCAACAGACGCGACCGGAGCGTCTTCGTCGACG
>CAVVBZ010000036.1:0-106050 GCA_963746635.1 uncultured Actinomycetes bacterium
ATCAAGGTTCCGTCAGTGTGTTCAATTCCGTCGGCATGGAGATCTATCAGTTCGGCCACGACGCTGCGCTCGGCCACATCTTGGATGTGGCCCCTGAACAGGATGGACGGATACTCCTTCTTACCTCAAACAGGGACAAGGTTTCGGTGCTGCGCTGCAATTACCGGGGTGAACTGAAAGAGACCTTCGAGCTCAAAGGGGTCCGCCGAAATTCTCGCTCCGGCCGCAGCGCATCGTTTCCCGGAAAGGGTATATCTATCTGGCCGACCTTACGGGACGGCAGGTCGTGGTCACGGATTCCAACGGTGCATTCGTAGACGGATATGACATCGGCGCGCACCTGGCAGCGGACGAGAAACCCGGCATACAGAACGATATGGGCGGTTTCAACGTGGACAGCGACGGGAATATGCTTTTCACCGTACCGACCCTCTTTCTGGCGTTCAGGATGTCCCGCGACCACAAGATCGAGGCCTTCGGCGGCGCAGGGAACACCCCGGGAAAATTCAATCTTGCAGGCGCCATCGCATCGGATGACAAAGGATTCATTTACGTGGCCGATATCCTGAAGAGCGTGGTCATGATATTTGACAAGGACCTCAATTTTCAGATGCAATTCGGTCACCGCGGAAACGGACCGGACAACATTAACGTCCCCATGAGTATTGAGGTCATCAGGGACAAGCTTTTTGTGAATCAGGCGCGAAATAAAGGGGTCAGCGTCTTCAGGGTCGCTTACAACTGACCGCCATAAGACCAAGGCCTTACGGGGGCCAGAAAGAGAGGTGAATGCCGCGAACGTATAAGAAATAAAAGTGGCAGTAAGAAGTAAGAAGTTAAAGAAGCGAGAGTTACGCAACAAGAACCAAAGAAGTAGTAAGGAAGCCGGCTCAGCCGGCACAGACAGTCCTCCGATAAAAGTAAACCCATTGCAAAGTGGGGACACAAAGCCTACGGGTCCCGGGAAACGGGACGGCCGGGTTGCCGGAGAAACAACCAAAAATTTAATTTGGAGGATTGTAATGAAAATCGTAAAGATCAGTGTGCTTCTCGTTGCCGCGGCCGTCGTGATCTTCGGCCTCGGCACGACCAGCTTTGCCTTCCATAGCGGCGGTGTTGCAGAATGCATGGGCTGCCATAATATTCACGATGCACAGAGCACGTCAGCTCTTCTGATGGCTCAGGACGTCACTTCGACCTGCGCCAACATTTCCTGCCACGGCGCTTCGACGGCAGGCAGCTACCATATTCTTACGCCCCAGGCCAACATGGGCGTCGGCGTTCCCCCGCTCAACAAGACCCCGGGCGGCGACTTCGGCTGGCTCCTGAAGGAATACACCTGGGTCCCCCGCGCTGGTGCCGCGGTTGAGACTTCTCAGGGTGCAGGGCATGGCCACAACGTCGTGGCTCTCGACCTGACTGATTACACAGCAGATCCCGATAACGCCACCCCTCCCGGCGGCGGCACGATGGATGCAACCGTGTTTTCCTGCAACAGCTGCCATGACCAGCATGGCCAGATGAGAAGGATGAACGACGGGTCTGTTACGACCACGGGCGCCCCGATCATCGGCTCTGGTTCCTACACCAACAGCACGGCCCCGGCGGCAGGCCAGGCGGTCGGTATGTATCGCCTCCTTCGCGGACAGTATTCCGGGGCAGGCGACGGCGGCACGACCTTCTCCGCAAACTTCAATGCTGTTGTTGCCGCAACCTACAACAAGGATGAGGGAACCAGCGGCCGGACGCAGATGTCCTTTGGTGCCGGCGTGTCCGACTGGTGCGCGACCTGTCATCCTGACATGCTTTCCGCAACGAGCGCGAAGCATACGCACCCGACCAACCAGGGATTCAGCTCGACCCTTGCTGCCTCCTACAATGCTTATGTGGGCAGCGGTATCACCGGCAACCCCGAATTCGATACGTATGCTCCCTATGCGAATGACAATGTGACGGATCTTGCCACGCTTAAGTCGGATGCTACCAACTCGATGCGTGATGCGTCCACGTCGAGCAAGGTTATGTGCCTTTCCTGCCACCGTGCGCACGCCTCCGGCTGGGATTTCATGACCCGGTCGAACATGACCGGCAATGAGTTCGTCTGGGTTGACGGCATATTCCCGGGCACCGATGCAACGGGCCAGTCGTCACAGGGCAAGTATGCCCAGGGCCGCACCGTGGCTGAGACTGCTGCTGGGTACAACAAGAAGGCTACGGATCTCCCCGGCTATTCGACCTATCAGCGTTCGCTCTGCAACAAGTGCCACGCAAAAGACTAATTCGCACCGCGTTGTGGCATGATATAGCTTGATCTCTAGAAGGGCTGGAGCAATCAGCCATTTACAAAACGCTCGTCCTCTGTCAAGGACGGCGTCATTCTCTCGTTTATTTTATTGCAATGCGTTCCGTCTTCATGTAATCATATAGTCATAAGATTTGCCCCCGTCTGCGGAATACGCGGGAACAGCATCGGCCCGCTGAATTCGGGATGAATGCGGTAAAGAGATGAAAAGTATGATGCTTGTCAACGGGGTCCTCTTGACAACGGCCCTTCTTGTCGGGATGGCAACCGTCTCGTACGCCTTCCACGACGGCGGCGCCGGCATGTGCGTCGGATGCCACTCCCTGCACGGCACCGACATCGTTTCGCCCGGCGGCCCCTCTCTCCTGCGGGAACAGGATGCCAGCTCGACCTGCCTGTATTGCCACCAACGCTCGGGCGACAGCAGCCCGACGACCTATCACATAAGCACACCGGCCAATGAACTTCCGCTCGGCGCGCCTCCCAAGCAGCTCACGCCCGGCGGGGATTTCGGCTGGCTCAAGAAGACGTACTCCTGGACGCCAGGCCCCTCGCTGCCCATGGCATACAGCCAGGGGGAACGTCACGGGCACAACACGTGGCAGCCGACTTCCTGTATGATGCCGACAGCACCCATGCCTTGGCCCCGGGCGGAACCTATCCTGCGGACGGCCTGTCCTGCATCAGCTGCCACGACCCCCATGGGACCTACCGGAGGAACAGCGACGGATCGATAACCAAGAGTTTTCGGCCCATCAGGGGATCGGGCTCCCTGACTTCCAGTCCCGATCCCGATGCCGCCAGCTCCGTCGGCGTCTACCGGATGCTGGGAGGAAAGGGCTATCTGCCGACAGCGCTCGTCGTCGGCTTTTCCTTCGTGAACGATCCGCCGGCCGCGGTCGCACCGGACGACTATAACAGGACGGAATCAGCCACCCAGACACGCGTTGCCTATGGCGCGGGCATGTCGGAGTGGTGCATGAACTGCCACGCTGATTACGCGGTCACGATGCACACGGTCGTTTCGCCCGGCTCAGGACCGGGCGTGGTGCATCCCGTTGGCATTACCGGACTTCTTGGCGCAGCGATCGCCGATACCTATAATGCCTATGCTCAGGACGGGCGATCTGACGGGTCTTTCGAGCGCGTCCTATCTCTCCCTCGTGCCCTTCGAAGAGGGGACCACGGTCTACGGGGCGCTCAAGATCAATGCCCGGTCCGATGATTCCCTGCTGGCCGGCCCCGACGGAACGACATCGCAGGTGACTTGCCTGACCTGCCACCGGGCCCACGCATCGGGGTGGGACAACGCCACACGGTGGAACACCAAGACCGACTTCATCGTGTTCGGTGGATACTATGCGCCGGCGGCAAATCCGGAGTACGCACAGGGGCGCACGGAGGCGGAAGCAATGCGGGCGTACTATGACCGGCCTGCATCGAAGTTCGCATTGAACCAGGACACGCTGCGACCTCGAAGGCTGCCCCCGCTATATCGGCCGGCTCTTCCGCGAGGTCTCGATCGGTCCTTCGCCACTCTGGCTCAAGGCGCGGTTGCTCGCGGCAGGGATGCGGCCGATCTCGAACGTCGTCGACGTGACCAACTACGTCATGCTCGCGCTCGGGAACCCGCTCCACGCCTTCGACTTCGCGAAGCTCAGCGGCGGGAAGATCGTCGTGCGTCGCGCACGCCCGGGCGAGGAGCTCCGCACCCTCGACGGCGTCGACCGAAGGCTGGAGCCGTCCGACCTGATGATCGCCGACGCTGAGCGCTCGGTCGCCCTCGCCGGGATCATGGGCGGCGAGGAGACTGAGATCGGCGAGGGGACGTCGGACGTGCTGCTCGAGGCCGCGAACTTCGAGCCGACGGGAACCTTCCGCAGCTCGGAGCGTCTGCGACTGCGCACCGAGGGCCTGAACCGCTGGGAGAAGGGCGTCGACCCGTACCTGGCCGAGCCGGCGGCGAAGCTCGCGGCGAGGCTGATCGTAGAGACCTCCGGCGCGCACCTCGCCGGCCACGCCGACGTCCACGGCGAGCTGCCGGAGCGACCGATCGTCCGATACCGGACCGAGCGCGCGGACGAGGTGATCGGCCTCGCGACTCCGCCCGAGGAGCAGCTGGCCTTGCTCGGCAGGGTCGGCTTCGAGCAGCGCGACGGCGACGTGGCGGTTCCGACCTGGCGCGCGCGCGACGTCACGCGCGAGATCGACGTGGTCGAGGAGGTCGCCCGCTTCCGCCTCGACGAGGTGCCGTTCACGCTCCCGCAGCGGCGCGCGATGTTCGGGGCGCTGACGCCGCTCCAGCGGCTGCGGCGCAAGGTCGAGGACACGCTCGTCGGCCTCGGGCTCGTCGAGACGTACACCTCCTCGCTGCGGGAGGATGATCTCGATCCGCAGGCCCTGCGGCTGCCCGAGCCGATCTCGCTGGAGCTCGCGGTCCTGCGCACCCGCCTGCTCCCGAGCCTCGTGAGGGCCGCTCAGCACAACCTCGAGCTCGGTGCTCGCGGGATCGGGCTCTTCGAGGTCGCGCGCGTCTACCTCCCGGCGGACGGCCTCCCGGACGAGCGCCGTCGCGTGGCTGGGATCGTCGAGGGCGGCTGGAGCCGAGCGAAGGGGGTCGTCGAGTCGCTCTACGTGGCGCTCAGGGCCGAGCCGCGCTTCGAGCAAGCCACCGACGACCTGCTGCACCCTCGAAAGGCGGCCACGGTCGGCGCCGGGCTCGTCGGCGAGCTCCATCCACAACTGCTCGAGGGGAGCTGGGGCGTGTTCGAGCTCGATCTCGAACAGCTACTGGCGGCGACCCCGGACCAGGTCAAGTTCCAGGATGTGGTCGGCTTCCCGCCCGTGCGCGAGGATCTCGCCTTCGTCGTTGCCGAAGAGGTGACCGCCGGCGAGCTGGTGGACGCCGCGCGGGAGGCGGCTGGCGCCGAGTTGCTGGAGATGCGCCCATTCGACGTCTACCGTGGGGAGCAGGTCGGCGAGGGTCGCAAGTCGATCGCGTTCGCCGTCAGCTTCCAGTCCCCGGAGCGGACGCTGACCGACGAAGACGCGGCAGCATTGCGCGAGAAGATCGTCAAGGCTCTAGGCGAGCGCTTCGGCGCCGAGCTTCGAGCCTGAGGAGTTTCCTAGAGAGACTCCGGCGCCAGGCGCTCGGCGAGCTCGACCAGCACCTTGCGCTGGATCTCCGGCTGCTCGTTGAGCAGGCGCTTGAACGATCCGGCCGTGATCACCAGCGTTCGCACCGGCGAGGCCGCCGTGACGGTCGCGGTGCGCGGCGAGTCGGAGACGAGGGCGACCTCGCCGAAGAAGTCTCCCGGCCCGAGCCGGTTGATGCTGCGGCCGTCCTTGGTCACGTCGGCCTCGCCCTCGAGCAGGACGAAGAACTCGCGCCCGCGCGATCCTTCCCGGGTCATCTCCTTGCCCTCCCGCAGGTCGATCTCGTCCGCGATTCGGGCGATCTCCTCGAGCTCCCGTTTCGAGCACGCACCGAACAGCGGCACCCGCTTGATCAGCTCGACCTTCTCGTTTCGGCGGAGCACGGCCGTGAGTCTAAGCCCATGCGCGCGTGTGCGGAAATCCGGATCGGCGTCGCGGTCGTACTGGTACTGTGATCGCGCTGATCAAGGGGGAATCGACCGTGAACAAAAGCCGTCTCTCGATCGTCGTTTTGCTCCTGCTGGCCACCATGCTCCTGGCCGGCTCGGCTCGGCCTGCGACGAAGGCCACGGCCCTCACGGGCACGGTCGGGCCAGGCTTCACGATCTCGCTCAAGGACGCGAACGGGAAGCGTGTCACCCAGCTCGATCCCGGCGATTACGCGATAACAATCAACAACCTGTCTCCGAGCCAGGAGCACAACTTCCATCTGACCGGTCCGGGGATCGACATGGCCTCAGAATTTGACAACAAACCTGTCACCTGGAACGTGACGCTCACGAACGGGGTCTACAAGTACCACTGCGACGCCCACCCAGGCCAGATGAAGGGCAGCTTCCGGGCCGGTCCGGCGCCGCCGCCGCCTCCGAAGCTGACGGCGAAGGTGGGTCCCGGGAAGACGATCTCGCTCAAGAAGGGCGGCGTGGCCGTCAAGTCGCTCGTCGCCGGGACCTACAGGGTCGTCGTCAAGGACGCCACCAAGAAGGACAACTTCCACCTAGTCGGCCCGGGCGTCAACAAGAAGACCGGCGTCCGCGGCCTCGCGAGCGTCACCTGGACGGTGAAGTTCAACATCGGCAAGGGCTCCTACCGCTCGGACGCGTCGAAGAAGCTGAAGCGGGCGTTCAAGGTCATCGCGGCGCCCCCGACGCCGACTCCGTAGAGCTCAGTCGCGCGAGAGGAACGAGAACGGGCCGGTCTTCTGCCTGCTCTCGCGGTAGCGCAGCAGCACCTTCAGCGTCGCCCTGATCCCTCCCGCGAGGACGAAGCCCGTCCCGAGGGCGGCCACCGTCGCCACCGGCAGCTTGCTCTTCAGCTTGGCGTTGATGTCCGTGGCCTCGTCGATGCCCGTGCGGAGGTCGTCCACCGCGACCGCGAGCCGCTCGCGCTCGGTCTCGATCTCGTGGCGGACCTGCTCCGCCGTCCGGCCGTTGTCAGTTGGCATCCGTCTTCACGATTTCTTCGACCTTCTGGGCCTCTGGATGGGCATCGCCTTTCAGCGCCTCCGTCGTCAGCTTCGCCTCGCGGATCGCCTGCTCCGGCAGCGGCGGCGCGCCCTTTGTGATCGCACGCTTCGCGAGCAGACCGAGGATGACGACGGCCAGCAGCAGCACGCCCGTGACGATCAGGAGCGAGGCCCAGACGGGCAGTTGCGTCGCGATCCCGGCGGCGGCCGCGGCCAGTCCGAACCCGATCATGTAGAGCAGGAGGAGGGCCGCGATCCCCGCCATGATCAGGCCCTTTGCGATCAGCGAGACCTTGCGGTTGATCTCGAGTTGCGCCAGCTCGATCTCGAGCCGGACGAGCGCGCTCAGGCGGTCCGCGAAGTTCTTGGCGGCTGTGCCGAGACCCGGCTGCCCGTTTTTCACCGCGTGCTCGGCCTCGGCGGTCGCCGTCGGCGGCGGCGTCACGCGCTGCCCGGTGGGGTCGACCTGGTTCGGGTGCTCAGTCTCCATCGTCTGTGGTCGCGTCGATCAGTCTCGCCGCCAGCATGCCCACGATCAGCGCCCCGCCCACGATCAGGATCGGCGCGGGACCGCTGCCCTTTCGACGGCGCGCTCCTGGCCGGGCCTTCTTCCTGTCGCGGATCCTGGCCATGATCAGGCTCGGCTTCAGCTTACGGACGAACCGGGCGCTCGCGTCGAGCTCCTCGGCCACGAGCTCGCCGACGCCGTCCTGACGCGCCTCTGCGCGCCTGGCGAGGTGCTCGAGGCTCTCGGCTCCGCGCTCGACGATCAGGTCTCCGTCGGTCATTTCTTCTTCGGCGGCTGCTCGCCGGTGGTCAGCTTCCAGATCGTCTGTGCCGTGCGCCGTGCCGCGATCGTGGCGATCGCGCCGAGAATCGCGGTGAGGACGCTCCAGAGGATCCTCTGGAGCGCGCTTGTCTCGGTTTGGGGCGATGACGTGGCCAAACCTGCAAGTTACTGTAACTCGATGGAGCCCCGGGTGCGTCCGCTCCCGAAGCCGGAACGGCAGCGGCTGATCGCCAGCGTCGTCTCGCGCAAGCGCATCGGCAGCCAGCAGGAGCTGGCCGCGGCGCTGGCCCGCGCGGGCTGCAAGGTCACGCAGGCGACGATCTCGCGCGACATTCGCGAGCTGCGGCTCGAGAAGACGACGGATGCGCTGGGCCGGCCGCGCTACGTGCTACCCGGCCGCGAGCGGCGAACCGATCCTCGCCAGGCGCTGGCCGGGGTCCTCGGGCAATTCGGGTTGCACGCGACCGCGGCGCAGAACATCGTCGTGATCCAGTCGGAGCTCGGGTCCGCGCCAGCGATCGCCCGTGCCGTGGATCAGCTCGAGCACCCGAAGATTGTCGGCACGCTCGCCGGCGACGACACCTGCCTCGTGATCACCCGCTCGATCCGCGACGCACGCGCCGTCGCCGTCGAGTTGCGCGCCGCCCTCGGCTGATTAGGCGTCAGACGCAGCGGCCGCCGCTGTACCAGACGGGGCCCTGCGTCTGGACGGGCCGCGTGTCGGAGAGCGCCCAGAGCACGCGGATCGCGCCGCGAATGCCCTCCTCGTCCAGCCGTTCGAGACAGCGCTGCGCCATCGCGCCGGAGGCGCCGTAGCCGAACCGGCGAGCGGCGCGGAAGCGGAATCCGGGTTTGTCGCCGTAGCGGCTGGGGTTGAGCGGCGCCAGCAGCAACGCGCCGCGGTCGAGGTAGTCGCTCGAGTCGAGCTCGACCTCCGCGTAGAGGTCGCTCCAGTCCTGGGGCAGCGCGGCCAGCTCGTGCTCCCACCCGGCCAGGAATGTCTCCGGCTCGACCACGGCTGCGAGCTGGGCCTCGGTGGACGTGACGAGGTCGAGGTCGCCCTGGATCCGCTCTCGGTCCAGGAGCGTGAGCAGCCGCGTCACGACCTCCGGCGAGGGCCAGTCAGTGCGCGCGACCGAGAACGAGATCACCTCTGCGCGTCTTCCAGGTTTTGCGGGGCCGAGCAGCGCGGCCGCCCGCTCGGAATCGCCTCCGTCGGCGAGCGTCAGCCGCAGATGCGTCTCGTCCCAGCCTTCCGGCAGGTCGTGCTCGATCGCCTGCCACTGGCCGACGAGGCCCATGGGGCTGAGCATAAACTCGTACCCGTGGCGAAGGTCGAGCGCAAAGCCGCGCTCAGCGAGGAGCGCGTGCGCACCTTTCTGCGCGAGATGCTCCTGATCAGGCGCTTCGAGGAGAAGGTCGAGGAGCAGTTTCGCGCCGGGGAGCTGCCCGGCTTCCTCCATGTCGCGATCGGCCAGGAAGCGGTCGCGGTCGGCGTCTGCCAGGCGCTCGACGACGGTGACGTCTTCGCCTCGACACACCGCGCGCACGGGCACACGCTCGCGCGCGGGACCCATCCGAACGCCGTCATGGCGGAGCTGTACGGGAAGCTCGAGGGCTGCTCGCACGGGTACGGGGGCTCGATGCACCTCTACGACGTCGAGCGCGGCAACCTCGGCGCGAACGCGGTCGTGGGGGGAGGGCTCCCGGCGATCACTGGCGCGGCGCTCGCCTTCAAGCTCCGCGGGGAGTCGCGCGTCTCGGTCGCGTTCTTCGGCGACGGGGCGACCAACATCGGCACATTCCACGAGTCGCTCAATCTCGCGCAGCTCTGGAAGGTCCCGGCGGTGTTCGTCTGCGAGAACAACCACTGGGCCGAGTCGACGCCGGCCAGCCAGCAGCTTCCGATCGAGGATCTGAGCAAGCGCGCCGTCGCCTACGGGATGCACTCGATCACGGTCGACGGGCAGGACGTCGAGGCGGTTCACCGTGCCGCAGGCCGTGCGCTCAAGCACGCGCGCGACGGCAAGGGCCCTGTCTTCCTGCTCGCCAACACCTACCGGCTCGTGGGCCACTACGTGGGCGACCCGCAGATCTACCGCGACAAGGAAGAGTTCCGCGAGGCCGTCGAGACGCAGGACCCGATCCAGAAGCTGCGCGAGAGCTCCGGGATCTCGGACGAGGACTACGAGGCGCTCGACCGCGAGGCGCACGAGCTCGTCGAGGCCGCCGTCGAGTCCGCGAAGAACGGCACCGACCCGAAGCCCGAGGATGCCCTGAAGTTCGTCTATGCCTGAGCTCAGCTACCGCGAGGCGGTGCGCGACGCGCTCTCCGAGGCGATGCGGCGCGACGTGGACGTCTTCATCATGGGCGAGGACATCGCCGAGATGGGCGGCTCGATGGGCGTCACCGCGGGGATGCTCGACGAGTTCGGGCCCGAGCGCGTGCGCAACACGCCGATCTCGGAGATGGCGCTCGTCGGCGCGGGGATCGGAGCGGCGATGCAGGGGATGCGGCCGGTGGTCGAGGTCATGTACGAGGACTTCACGACGCTGGCCATGGAGCAGATCGTCAACCAGGCGGCCAAGCACCGCTCGATGTCGGGCGGCCAGCTGAAGGTGCCGTTGACGATTCGGACGCAGGGCGGGGCGGGCTGGTCGCCGGGCGCGCAGCACGCGCAGCAGTTGGAGAGCTGGTTTGTCCACGTGCCCGGTTTGAAGGTCGTCTTCGCCTCGACGCCGACGGACGTTCGCGGCCTGCTCTGGTCGGCGATCTACGACGACAACCCGGTGATGTTCTTCGAGCACCGCACCCTCTACGGGATCAAGGAGGAGGTTCCGGACGACCTCGAGCCGATCCCGATCGGGCGGGGCCGGGTGCACCGCGAGGGCTCGGACGTGACGGTGGTCGCGACCGGCCGCCTCGTGCACGAGGCGCTGACGGCGGCCGGCGAGGCGGAGGCCGAGGGGATCTCGGTGGAGATCTTCGACCCGCGCACGCTGCAGCCGCTCGACGAGGACGCGCTCGTGGCGTCGGTCAAGAAGACGAACCGCTGCGTGGTCGCGCACGAGGCGGTGACGCGGATGGGGTTCGGGGCCGAGGTCGCGGCGGTCGTGCAGCTGCAGGCCTTCGACTGGCTCGACGCGCCGGTCGAACGCGTGGGCTCGCGGTTCGCGCCGATTCCGTTCGCTCCCGTGATGGAGGACTACGTGGTCCCGCATGCAGCGGACGTGCTCGAGGCGATCCGGAGGACGGTCGGCCGTGCGGCCTGACGCGTCCGTTTTGGCCATGTCAGGGGGACAGACCCCGGGACCTGGCTGGAGGCGACATGGCTGACGAGGTCAAGCTTCCGCGGCTCGGGCAGGGGATGGAGTCGGGCACGATCGTCAAGTGGCTCAAGCACGAGGGCGAGCGGGTCGAGAAGGGCGAGCCGCTCTACGAGCTCGACACCGACAAGGTGACGCAGGAGGTCGAGGCCGACTTCTCGGGCGTGCTCTTGAAGATCGCGGTCAGCGAGGGCGAGGTTCCGGTCGGCGACACGATCGCGGTGATCGGCGAGGAGGGGGAGGAGGCTCCGGCGATCGAGGAGCGCGCGGCCGCGCCGGCCATGGAGCCCGAGCCCGTTTCCGCGGCGGAGGTCGTCGCGGAGATCAGGCCGCAGGCCGCCCAGCACGACGGCGGTCGCGTCAAGGCCTCGCCGCTCGCTCGCCGGATCGCGCGCGAGCGCGGGATCGAACTCGCCGCGCTCTCCGGCACCGGGCCCGAGGGGCGGATCGTTGCCGAAGACGTCGAGCGGGCCGTGGCGCAGCCCAGCCTCGCGCCGCCTGCCGCGCCTGCTCCGTCCGGCCAGGTCGAGGTCGAGCCGCTCTCGTCGTTGCGCCGCACGGTCGCACGGCGCCTGACCGAGGCCTGGGAGGCGCCGGCGTTCCAGATCTCGATGTCGGCAGACATGACCCGCGCCCAGGAGCTGCGCGTGCGCCTGGCCGAGCTGGCCGGCGACGGCGGGCCGAAGCCGACGCTGACCGACATCCTGACCAAGGCCTGCGCGGCCGCGCTCATGCGCCACCGCCCGGTCAACGCCCGCTTCACTGGCGAGGCGATCGAGCGCCATCCGAGCGCGAACGTCGGCATCGCGGTGGCGATCCCGGACGGCCTCGTCGTCCCGGTCATCCCGGCGGCCGAGCGCCGGATGATCGCGGAGCTCGCGGCTGCCCGCGCCGATCTCGTGACACGCGCCCGGGCCGGGAAGCTCAGACAGGAAGACCTCGAGGACGGCACGTTCACGATCTCGAACCTCGGCATGTTCGGCGTCGAGCAGTTCGTCGCCGTCCTGAACCCGCCGCAGGCGGCCATCCTCGCGGTCGGCGCGGTCGAGGAGCGGCCGGTCGCCCGCGACGGCGAGGTCGTCGTGCGGCCCCTGATGACGATGACCCTGACCTGCGACCATCGCGCGCTCGACGGCGCGGTCGCATCCGATTTCCTCCGGACGGTGAAGGCCTATTTGGAGGAGCCGGGCCTGATGCTGTGATTCGGCAGGCCGGCCCGCAGGACGTCCCGTTCCTGAAGGACATGCTCCGGCACGCGTACTACTGGCGAGCGACGACGGTGCCGGAGTCGGGCGAGCCTCCCGTGCAGCGCTACGTCGAGCGCTGGGGCCGGCCGGGTGACACGGCACTGGTTGCGATCCAGGACTTCCAGCCGGTCGGCGCCGCCTGGTACCGGCTCTTCAAGGCTGACAACGCGGGCTACGGGTTCATGGACGAGGAGACGCCTGAGCTTTCGATCGCGGTCGTGCCGAGCAAGCGCGGCTCGGGGCTCGGCGCGGAGCTGCTCGAGGCGCTGCTCTCGCGCGCTCGAACCGAGGGCTTCGCTGCGATTAGCCTCAGCGTCGAGAAGGACAATCCGGCGATCCACCTCTACGAGCGGCACGGCTTCGAACGCGTGCGGGAGGACGACAGCGCCTTCGCGATGCGGGCCGAGCTGGTCTGACGCGCCCCGCATCCGAGAGGGCTAGAGTAGGCGCACGTCGGGGGGAGCCGCCTTGCCAGGTCGATCGAACGGAAGCAACCAGAGACCGAAAGTTCTCGTTCTCGGCGGGGGCTTTGCGGGCGTCGGCGCGGCCCGGAAGCTGAAGAAGTCGGACGTCGAGGTCGTGCTCGTCGACCGGCACGACTACCACACGTTCCAGCCGCTCCTCTACCAGCTCGCGACGGGCCTGCTCGAGACGAGCGCCGTCGGTCACTCGCTGCGCGACCTCGTCCACGACCAGGACAACGCGACGATCCACCAGGCCGCGGTGACCGCGGTGGACCTCGCCGCGCACACCGTCGACTTCGACAAGCTCGAGCCGATCGCCTACGACTACCTCGTCCTCGGGCTCGGCGCGGAGGTCAACTTCTTCGGGACCGAAGGCGCGGCCGAGCACGCCTTCCCGATGTACACGCTGCCCGACGCCGTTCGGCTCAAGGAGCACGTGCTCGAGCGCTGGGAGACAGCCGACAGGGATCCGGCCCTCGTCGACGACGGCGCGCTGAGCGTCGTGGTCGTCGGCGGGGGCCCGACCGGGGTGGAGACGGCGGGCGCGCTGGCCGAGCTCTACCGAGCGGCCTTTGCCTCCGACTACCCGGGCCTGCCGCAGGAGAAGGCGCGCGTCGTGCTCGTCGAGGCCGGGCCGGAGCTCTTCCCGATGTTCAAGGACGACATCCGCTCGTACACGGTCGACGCGCTCGAGAAACGGTCGGTCGAGGTCGTCACCGGCGAGGCCGTCCAGGCGGTCTCGCCTACGCGGGTGACGCTGAAGTCCGGCGAGGAGCTGAAGGCGCACACGCTCGTCTGGGGCGCCGGCCTGCAGGGAAACGAGCTGGTCCAGTCGCTCGGGCTCGACCTCGAGCGCGGCAACCGGATCGGCGTCGACGCCGACCTCACCGTCCCGGGTCACCCGGACGTCTACGCGGTCGGCGACATCGCGGCGATCACGGACGCGAAGACCGAGCAGGTGCTCCCGCAGCTCGGGTCTGTGGCGCTCCAGTCGGGCGAGCACGCGGGCGAGACGATCGCTCATCGCGTCGCGGGCAAGAAGACGAAACCGTTCACGTACAAGGACAAGGGCACGATGGCGACGATCGGCCGCGGCGCCGCGGTCGTCCAGATGCTTGGCGGCAAGACGATGAAGGGCAAGGCCGCGCAGGCCGCCTGGGGCTCCGTCCACCTCGCGCTCCTGCCGACCAACGAAGACCGCGCGAAGGCGATCATCGACTGGTCAGGCGCCGCCATCAGTCACCAGCGTCCCGGCCGGATCATCGTCAGATCAGACGAGTAGGAGGAGCGATGGCGGATACGACGACCGAGTTCTTCGACAATCTGAGCCGACGCGGACACGAGCCGCTGCTGGAGAAGGCATCCGGCACGCTGCGCTTCGAGCTCGACGAGCGGAAACGAACCGACCGCTGGCTGGTCACCGTGGAGAGGGGTGATGTCACCGTGTCTCGCAAAGCGGCCAAGGCGGACGTGGTCGTTCGCACCGACAGGGCGCTCTTCGACAAGCTCGCGAGCGGACGGCAGAACGCGATGGCTGCGATCCTGCGCGGCGAGATAGGCATCGAGGGTCGGGTGCAGCTGCTCGCGCTCTTCCAACGGCTCTTTCCGAGCCCGCCGAAGAGGAGGTCCCGGTGAGCGACGGCCTCGTCAAGATCCTCGACGGGAACACCTTCGTCGTCAGCGACTCGCGCGGCGACATCGAGGCCTCGCTGACCGACCCGACCGGCCTCTTCTCCTTCGACACGCGGTTTCTCTCGAAGTGGGTGCTGACCGTGAACGGCGAGCGGCTCAACCCACTCTCGGTCGATGACCTGCAGTACTTCGAGACACGCTTCTTCCTGGTGCCCGGCACCGGGACGGTGTACGTCGACGCGAAGCTCTCGGTGATCCGTGAGCGCGCCGTGGGCGACGGCTTCCACGAGGAGCTGACGATCCTCAACCACGACGACAAGCCCGTCGATCTGACCGTTCGCGTCGAGGCCGGCTGCGACTTCGCCGACCTGTTCGAGGTCAAGGACGCGCTCAAGAAGAAGGGCAGGTATGCCGCGCGGGTCGAGAGGAGGCGGCTGACGCTCAGCTACGTGCGCAAGACGTTCACGCGCATGACGGTGATCTCGGCGACGAAGCCGGCGACGATCGACGAAACCGGCCTGTCGTTCAGGGTTCGGATCAAGCCGCACGAGAGCTGGACGACCGACCTGGACGTCGTGACCGCGGCGGCTGGAGCGGGCGGGCGGTTCATCCGGCCGAAGTACGAGCGGGGGCAGAAGCGGGCGCGACCGAGCATGAAGGTTGACTTGGAGCGGTGGCTGAACGAGGCGCCCCGGCTGGAATGCGACTGGGAGGCGCTCGGAAACACCTACCGGCGCAGCCTCGTCGACCTCGCTGCACTCCGCTATTCGCCGCCGATTGCCGGAGGGCGCAGCCTGCCCGCCGCGGGCCTGCCGTGGTTCATGACCATGTTCGGCCGAGACAGCATCTTCACCAGCCTGCAGGCGCTGCCGTTCACATCGGAGCTAGCGGCGACGACTCTCGAGGCGCTCGGCGACTGGCAGGGCACGCGCCTGGACGACTTCCGCGACGAGGACCCCGGCCGGATCCTGCACGAGCTGCGCTACGGGGAGATGACCGCGTTCGAGGAGCGGCCGCACTCGCCGTACTACGGCTGCGCGGACGCGACGCCTCTCTACGTCGTGCTCCTCGACGAGTACGAGCGCTGGACGGGAGACCGCAGGCTCGTGCGCTCGCTCGAGCGCGAGGCGCGCGCCGCGCTGAGCTGGATCGACGAGTACGCCGACCTGGAGGGCAACGGCTACGTCTGGTACCAGCGCCGCAACGAGGAGACCGGGCTCGAGAACCAGTGCTGGAAGGACTCGTGGGACTCGATCTCCTACCGCGACGGACGGCTGCCCGGGTTCCCGCGCGCGACCTGCGAGCTCCAGGGCTACGCCTACGACGCCAAGGTGCGCGGCGCACGCCTGGCGCGGCTCGTCTGGAAGGACGCCGACCTCGCCGACCGGCTTGAGCGCGAGGCCGCCGACCTCAAGCGCCGCTTCAACCGCGACTTCTGGGTCGAGGACGGCGGCTACTTCGCGCTCGCGCTCGACACGAAGGGCAACCAGGTCGACTCCCTGACCTCGAACAACGGCCACCTGCTCTGGAGCGGGATCGTCGACAAGTCGAAGGCAAAGGCGGTCGCGGAGACACCTGCTCGGGCCGAGGCTCTTCTCGGGCTGGGGCGTGCGGACGCTGGCCGAGGGCGAGGGGCGCTACAACCCGATCGGCTACCACGTCGGCACCGTCTGGCCCTTCGACAACTCGTTCATCGCCTGGGGCCTGCGGCGCTACGGGTTCAAGGACGAAGCGGCGCAGATCGCGTCGGGCATCCTCGACGCCGCCGAGTTCTTCGACGGGCGGCTGCCGGAGGCGTTCGGCGGCTACGACCGGCCCGTGACGAAGTACCCGGTCCAGTACCCGACCGCGTGCAGCCCCCAGGCCTGGTCGACGGGGGCGCCGTTGCTGCTGCTCCGGACGATGCTCGGGCTCGAGCCGCACGGCGAGCACCTGGTCATCGATCCGGCGCTGCCGCGCGACATCGGCCGGCTCGAGCTGCTGGACATCCCCGGGCCGCTGGGGGCGGGTCGATGCCTTCGGGCGGGGACGGGTCGAGGTGGAGAAGAAGCGGTCACGAGGGAGGAAGAGATGAGCGAGCAGAGGCCGGCCGACGTCTTCGTCGTCTTCGGGATCACGGGCGACCTGGCGAAGGTGATGACGTTCCGGTCGCTCTACCGGCTGGAGCGGCGCGGGCTGCTCGACTGCCCGATCGTCGGCGTGGCCGTCGACGACTGGACGGTCGACCAGCTGATCGAGCGCGCGCGGGAGTCGATCGTCGCAACCGGCGAGACGCTCGACGAGGAGATCTTCAAGCGCTTCGCGGCCCGGCTTTCCTACATCCAGGGCGACTTCGCCGACGGCGCGACCTACAAGGAGGTCGGCAAGGCGATCGAGGGCGCGGCCACGCCGGTCTTCTACCTCGAGATCCCGCCGTCGCTCTTCGGCATGGTCGTGAAGGGCCTCTCCGAGGCGGGCCTGACGAAGAACGGGCGCGTCGTCGTGGAGAAGCCGTTCGGCCACGACCTCGCGTCCGCGACCGCGCTCGCCGAGGAGCTGCACCAGTACATCGACGAGTCGCAGCTCTACCGCATCGACCACTACCTCGGGAAGATGGGCCTCGAGGAGATCCTGCACCTGCGGTTCGCGAACTCGATGCTCGAGCCGCTGTGGAGCCGGAACTACCTCGCGTCCGTGCAGATCACGATGGCCGAGGACTTCGGAGTCGAGGATCGCGGCCATTTCTACGACCCGGTCGGCGCGCTGCGCGACGTCGTCGTCAACCACCTGATGCAGGTCGTCGCCGCCTGCGCGATGGAAGCGCCCTCGCGCGGCGACCCGGCCACGATCAAGGATTCCCAGGTCGCGCTCTTCCGCGCCGTGGTCGAGGCCGATCCCGCCCACTATGTCCGCGGCCAGTACGCGGGCTACCTCGACATCGACGGGGTCGCCCCGGACTCGACCACCGAGACCTACGCGGCTCTGCGGCTCGAGATCGAGAACTGGCGCTGGGCGGGCGTGCCCTTCTTCATCCGGACGGGCAAGCGCCTGCCGGTGACGCAGACCGAGCTCCGGCTCGTCTTCAAGCAGCCGCCTCGCCTCGGGTTCCATGTGCTCGATCACCTGAGCGAGCCCAACCAGCTCGTGGTCAAGCTCGACCCGACGACGGGGATCCGGATCGTGGTCGCCGCGCACCGCGCGGATGCGGGCGGGGCGGCGCCGATCGAGCTCGATATGGAGTTCTCGGAGGAGGGCGGCGAGGGGCCGACGCCCTACGAGGTGCTGCTGCACGCAGCGATGGTCGGCGACAGCACGCGCTTCACGCGCCAGGACGGCGTCGAGGAGACCTGGCGCGTCTTGCAGCCGCTGCTCGACGCGCCGCCGCCCGTACAGCTGTACGAGCCGGGGACGTGGGGGCCCGAGGGAGGCGAGCAGCTCGTCGAGGGACACGGGCGCTGGCACGGGCCCTGGATCGCGTCATGAGCGAGGTTTCCATCAAGGAAGGAGCGACCCGATGAGCGCGGTTACCAGCAAGGACGAGCCCCAGTCGCAAAGCGCGGCGGCGCCGTCGCCGTTCCCGCCGATCGCCGACTACGCGTTTCTCTCGAACTGCCACACCGGCGCGCTCGTCGCCGCAGACGGCGCGATCGACTGGCTCTGCATCCCGTCCTTCGACTCGCCGAGCGTGTTCGGCAGCCTGCTCGACCGGGAGGCGGGCTTCTTCCGCTTCGCGCCGTTCGGGATCAGCCACCCGACCGCGCGCGTGTACGAGCCGGGGACGAACGTCCTCTTGACGACGTGGAAGACGCCCTCGGGCTGGATCCTGGTCCGCGACGCACTGACGATGGGGCCCTGGAATCACGAGGACAAGGTCACGCCGCACACGCGCCCGCCCGCCGACGACGACGCCGATCACATGCTGGTGCGCACGGTCGAGTGCCTCGAGGGGCGCGTCGAGGTCGAGCTCGTCTGCGAGCCGGCGTTCGACTACGGCCGCGCTCAGGCGGAATGGACGATGGCCGACGATGACCGGCACAGCGCCGATGCGAACGGGGCCGAGCAGACGTTCCGGTTACAGACAGACCTCGCGCTCGGCATCGAGGGTGACCGGGTGCGTGCGCGGCACGTGCTCGAGGCGGGCGACCGCGCCTACTGCGCCCTGTCCTGGGCCGAGGGCCTCGCCGTGCCAAAGGACGTCGACGACGCCGCCGCGAGGATCGCCGCCACGACGCGTTTCTGGCGGGCCTGGTTGAGCACCGCCCGGATCCCCGATCATCGTCTGCGCGACCCCATCCAGCGCTCGGCTCTCGCGATCAAGGGCCTCACGTACATGCCGACCGGATCGACGGTGGCGGCGCTCACGACGTCGCTACCCGAGACCCCCGGCGGCGAGCGCAACTGGGACTACCGCTACACGTGGATGCGCGACACGACCTTTACGCTCCAGGCGCTCCACTTCCTCAACCTCAACTGGGAAGCCGACGAGTTCATGGAGTTCGTCGCCGACCTCGAGCCGACCGAGGACGGCTCCCTCCAGATCATGTACGGGATCGACGGCCGCCGCGACCTGACCGAGTCGACGCTGGACAACCTCTCGGGCTATGCGGGCGCCCGTCCTGTCCGGATCGGAAACGGCGCCTTCGACCAGCGGCAGAACGACGTCTTCGGCGCCGTGCTGGACTCGATCCTGATCCACACCCGTCACAGCGAGCGCCTGCCGCGGCGGCTCTGGCCGCTCGTCCAGTCCCAGGCCGAGTGCGCCACGGGTATCTGGCGCTCGCCAGACCAGGGCATCTGGGAGGCGCGAGGCAAGCCTCAGCACTACGTGTCCTCGAAGCTCATGTGCTGGGTCGCCCTCGACCGCGCGGCCAAGCTGGCCGAGCTGCGCGGAGATCCCGCCCAGCACGAAACCTGGGCCGCGACCGCGGAGGAGATCCACTCGGACATCCTCGAGCACGGCGTCCGCGACGGGGTCCTCCGCCAGCACTACGACACCGACTCTCTCGACGCCTCGACGCTGCTGGCGGCGATCTTCGGTTTCTTGCCCGACGACGACAAGGTGTTGCGCAGCTCTGTCGATGCAATCGCGAATGACCTGACCGAGGACGGCTTCGTCCTCCGCTACCGCACTGGAGAGACCGACGACGGTCTCTCGGGGAAGGAGGGCACGTTCCTGATCTGCTCCTTCTGGCTCGTCTCCGCGCTCGCGGTCGTCGGCGAGATCCAGCAGGCGCGTGACCTGATGGAGCGCCTGCTGCGGATCGCCTCGCCGCTCGGTCTCTTCGCCGAGGAGTTCGACGCGGCCACCGGTCGCCACCTGGGCAACTTCCCGCAGGCGTTCTCGCACCTGGCGTTGATCGAGGCCGCGGCGCGGATCATCGTCCCCGAGATGATGGCCGAGTACTAGCGATGAGCGATTACGACGTGATCATCATCGGGTCTGGGCGCCGGCGGCGGGACGCTCGCCCGCCACCTGGCGCCGTCCGGCAAGCGGATCCTCCTGCTCGAGCGAGGCGACTGGCTGCCGCGCGAGCCGCAGAACTGGCTGTCGCAGGACGTCTTCGTCGACAACCGCTACATCTCGCCGGACACGTGGGTCGACGGGGATGGCAAGCCGTTCCAGCCGCAGGTCCACTACTTCGTCGGCGGCGCGACCAAGCTGTACGGCGCGGCGCTCTACCGCCTGCGCGAGGAGGACTTCGGCGAGCTCCGCCACCACGACGGGATCTCGCCCGCCTGGCCGATCTCCTACGACGAGCTCGAGCCGTACTACACGCAGGCCGAGCAGCTCTACGAGGTGCACGGCGCGCGCGGCGAGGATCCGACCGAGCCGCCCGCGAGCGGGCCGTACCCGTTCCCGGCGGTCTCGCACGAGCCGCGGATCCAGCAGCTCGCCGACGACCTCGCGGCCGCCGGCCACCACCCGTTCCACGCGCCGTGCGGGATCAGGCTCGTCGAGTCGAACATGCCCTACAGCGCCTGCGTCCGCTGCATGAACTGCGACGGCTTCCCCTGCGCGGTGCACGGGAAGTCGGACGCCGAGGTGTTCGGCGTGCGGCCGGCGCTCGAGCACGAGAACGTCACGCTGCTGACGAACGCGAGGGCGGTCCGGCTCGAGACGAGCGAGCGCCGGCAACGAGGTCGACCGAGGTCGTCGTCGAGCGAGACGGGGCGACCGAGACGCTCGCCGCGGACGTCGTCGTCGTCTCGTGCGGCGCGGCCAACAGCGCGAAGCTGCTGCTCGCCTCGGCGAACGACCGGCACCCGAACGGCCTCGCGAACGGCTCCGACCAGGTCGGCCGCAACTACACCTTCCACGCGAGCCAGGCCGTGCTCGCGCTCTCGCGCGAGGAGAACCCGACGGTCTTCCAGAAGACGCTCGGGCTGAACGACTTCTACTTCGGCGCGGACGACTTCGACTTCCCGCTCGGCAACATCCAGATGATCGGCAAGTCGCAGGCGCCGATGTTCCGCGGCGAGAAGCCGCGCGAGACCAAGCTCGCGCCCTCGTGGACGCTCGAGAAGATGGCTCTGCACGCTGTCGACTTCTGGCTCTCGACCGAGGATCTCCCGAAGCCCGACAACCGGGTCACCCTCGACGGCGACGGCAACATCCGGCTGGCCTACACGCCGAGCAACGCCGAGCCGCAGAAGCGGCTGTACGCCAAGCTCAAGTCGCTGCTCGGCCACCTGGGCATGCACGAGCACCTGCTCTCCCGGTTCGCGTACATGAAGACCGAGATCCCGGTCGCCGGCTGCGCGCACCAGGCGGGCACCTGCCGCTTCGGCACCGATCCCGACGCGTCCGTGCTCGACGTCAACTGCAAGGCGCACGAGCTCGACAACCTGTACGTCGTCGACACGAGCTTCTTCCCGAGCATCGGCGCCGTGAACCCGGCGCTGACGGCGATGGCCAACGCGCTCCGCGTCGGCGACCACCTGCTCGAGCGGCTTTGACGGCCGAGCAGATCGAGATCGCGCTCGGGGAGCAGCGCGTCTTCGTCGACGAGATCGGCGGTGGGCTGCGCGCCTACTCGAGCGGAGGTCACGACGTCCTCGACGGATACGGCGCTGACGAGGCTGCCTCTCTGGCCGCGGGCAGGTGCTGATTCCCTGGCCGAACCGGCTCGAGGACGGCAGCTACGAGTTCGACGGACACCGCCACCAGCTGCCGCTGACCGAGCCCGAGCGCGGGAACGCGATCCACGGCCTCGTTCGCCACGAGCGCTGGGCTGCGGCCGAGCGTGAGCCCGCACGCGTGGTGATGGAGCACGCGCTCCGCCCGCAGCCCGGGTACCCGTTCTCGCTCGACCTTCGCGTCGAGTACCGGCTGTCCGCGGACGGCCTGCGCGTCGAGACGACGGCGACGAACGTCGGCTCGGCCGCCTGCCCGTACGGCGCCGGCGCGCACCCGTACGTCACCGTCGGAACCGCGACGCGTCGACACGGCCGTCCTCCAGGTTCCCGCGCGAACCGTGCTGCGATCGGACGACCGCGGCCTCCCGACCGGCTCCTCGCCCGTCGACGGCACCGAGCACGACTTCCGCCGACCGAGGCCGATCGGCGCAACCGTGCTCGACCACGCGTTCACCGACCTCGAGCGCGACGCCGACGGCCTCGCCCGCGTCCACCTCGAGGACCCCGAGACCGAGCGCAAGGTGACCGTCTGGGTCGACGGCGCCTACCCGTACCTCCAGCTCTTCACGGGCGATCCGCTCCCCGACGTGAGCCGCGGCAGCCTGGCCGTCGAGCCCATGACCTGCCCGCCGAACGCGTTCCGTACCGGCGAGGCGCTGCTCCGCCTCGAGCCGGGCGACTCAACTACCGGCGCCTGGGGCATCGCACCCGGGCAGGGGTTACGCTTGGCGGCGTCGCCGGCGACATGATTCCTCTCGCCAACACCACCGTCAACCTGGCGCGCGCGCAGTTCGCGACGACCTCGATCTACCACTTCCTCTTCGTCCCGCTCACGCTCGGCCTCGGGCCGCTCGTCGCGGTGATGCAGACGAAGTGGCACCGCACCGGCGACGAGCGCTGGTACCGCCTGACGACGGTTCTTCGGGACGCTCTTCCTGATCAACTTCGCGATCGGCGTCGCCACCGGCCTCGTCCAGGAGTTCCAGTTCGGGATGAACTGGTCGGTGTACTCGCAAGTACGTCGGCAACGTGTTCGGCGCGCCGCTCGCGATCGAGGGCCTCGCCGCCTTCTTCCTCGAGTCGACCTTCCTCGGCCTCTGGATCTTCGGCTGGAACCGGCTCTCGCGGCGCCTGCACCTGGCGACGCTGTGGATCGCCGTGCTCGCGAGCTGGATGTCGGCTTACTTCATCCTCGTCGCCAACTCGTTCATGCAGGACCCGGTCGGCTACAAGGTCGAGAACGGACAGGCCGTGCTGACGAGCGTCTGGGCGCTGCTCTCGAGCGACTGGGCGCTGTACGCGTTCGGGCACACGATCTTCGCCGGGCTGACGGCCGGGGCCGCGGTCGTCTTCGGCGTCTGCTGCTGGCACTTCGCCCGGGGCCGGAACGTGGAGACCTTCAAGCCCGCGGCGAAGCTGGCTCTGATCGTTCTGCGTCCCGGTGTCGGCCGTGAACCTCTGGTTCGGCAGCCACTTCGGCATCCTCGTCACCGAGCTGCAGCCGATGAAGATCTCGGCCAGCGAGGCACAGTGGGACACCTGCCAGCCCTGCGCCTTCTCGCTCTTCCAGATCGGCGGGTTCACCGAAAGCGACCAGACGCCGTCGTTCTCGATCGAGATCCCGAAGATGCTCTCGTTCCTCGCGACCGGCTCGCTCAACGGCCAGGTCGTCGGACTGAACGAGCTGAACCAGCAGTACCAGCGGAAGTACGGTCGGGGACAGAGCTACCTGCCGCCGGTCGAGTCGATCTACTGGTCGATGCGCGGGATGGCGTACTCGGGCACGCTCGTCTTCCTGATCGCGGCCACCGGCGCGCTGCTCTACTGGCGCAAGCGGCTCGAGAAGTGGCGCTGGTTCCTCTGGCTCGCGGTGGCGGGCTCGTTCCTCCCGTTCGTGGCGGCGACGTTCGGCTGGCTGCTGACCGAGCTCGGGCGCCAGCCGTGGATCGTGCAGGGCCTGCTCAAGACCGCAGACGCGAACTCGCCGTCCGTCAGCACGACGTGGCTCGCGATCAGCCTGACCACGTTCGTGGTGCTCTACGTCGGGCTCCTCGTGCTGGACATCGGGCTGATGCGGCACTACGCAAACGTCGATCCCTCAGACGCGGAGCCCGAGGAGGGGGCGCCGGAATCACCTCCGGCGGTCGCGTACTGATGAACCTGCAGAACTTCTGGTTCGTGCTGATCGGCGTCCTCTGGGGCGGGTACTTCCTGCTCGAGGGCTTCGACTTCGGCGTCGGCATGCTGCTGCCGTTCCTGCCGCGGAACGAGCGCGAGCGCGGCTACATGTTCCGCACGATCGGCCCGGTCTGGGACGGCAACGAGGTCTGGCTCGTGGTCGCGGGCGGCGCGACGTTCGCGGCCTTCCCGGCCTGGTACGCGACGATGTTCTCGGGCTTCTACATCGCCCTGCTGCTGCTCCTCTTCTTCCTGATCATCCGCGTGCTCTCGTTCGAGTGGCGCTCGAAGAGCGAGAGCCCGCGCTGGCGGACGGTCTGGCTCTGGTGCAACGCGATCGGCAGCTTCGGCGCGTCGCTGATCTGGGGAGTCGCGTTTGCGAACCTGCTCTACGGCGTGCCGATCAACTCGAGCGGCGACTTCTCCGGCACGTTCTGGGACCTGTTCAACGTGTACACGCTCCTGGCCGGGGTTGCCGTGGTGCTGCTCTTCGCCTTCCACGGCGCGACCTTTCTCACGCTCCGCACGACCGGCGACCTCTGCGAGCGGGCCAAGACGACGGCGCGGACACTCTCGGTCGCGGCCGCAGTCGTGGCAGGTGGGCTTCCTCGCGTGGACCGTGAAGGTCGCCGTCGACCGCAACGACAAGGACGTCTTCCCACCGATTCTGCCCGCGGCGCTTGCGATCGTTGCCCTCGTGCTTGCGGTCGTCTTCGTCTTCAAGCGGCGCAGCGCCTGGGCGTTCGCGATGACCGCCCTCGGCGCGGTGCTCCTGGTCGCGACGATCTTCACCAGCCTCTACCCGCGCGTGATGGTGTCGAGCACCGACTTCGCGAACAGCCTGACCGTCGACGGCGCGTCGTCGCAGCACTACACGCTCGCGGTGATGAGCGTCGTTGCGTTGATCTGCGTCGCCGATCATCCTCCTCTACCAGGGGTGGACGTACCACGTCTTCCGGGCGAGGGTCGGCGGCGGGGAGCCGCCGAAATCCCCCGTCGAGGCGCTGGCTCCGAAGACGGGCGACTCGCCGACCGGCTGAGAGAGGGTGCTCGCCCTCGACCCGCGACTCCTGCGGCACGCGCGGCCGGCGCGAACGCTGCTCGGCCTCGACACGGCGATCGGCCTCGCGACCGCGGTGCTCGTCCTCGTGCAGGCGTCCTTGCTCGCCTGGATCGTCGCCCGCGCGTTCAACGGCGCCTCGCTCGGCGACGTCTGGCCCGAGATCGCCTTGCTCGCGCTGGCCTTCGCGGGACGAGGCGTCCTCGCGTGGGGGTTCGAGGTCGCAGGACGCCGCGCGGCCTCGACGGTTCTGTCCGAGCTTCGGCTTGCGCTCGTCGAGCGGCGGTTGCGCGCCCAGCCCGCGGCCGTGGACGGGGTCGAGGCAGGCGAGATCGCCGCCGCGGCTGTGCAGGGCATCGACGCGCTCGAGTCGTACTTCGCGCGCTATCTGCCGCAGGTCGTGCTCGCCTGCGTCGTGCCGCTTGATCGTCCTGGCCTGGGTCGCCTGGATCGACGTCGAGTCCGCGCTGGTCATGCTGCTGACACTGCCGCTCGTCCCGGTCTTCATGTGGCTGATCGGCCGCTACACCGAGCACCGCACGCGCGAGCGCTGGCTGGCGCTTCGCCTCCTCTCGGCGCACTTCCTCGACGTCGTGCGCGGGCTGTCGACCCTGCGGGCCTTCAACCGCGGCCGCGAGCAGGCGGCCTCGATCGCCGAGGTCAGCGAGCGCTACCGGCGGGCGACGATGAGCACCCTGCGGGCGAGCTTCCTTTCCGGGTCGGTGCTGGAGCTGGCGGCGACGATCGGCGTGGCGCTCGTTGCGGTGACCGTGGGCGTGCGCCTCGTGGACGGGGGCATCGGGCTGCCAGGCCGGGCTGACCGTGCTCGTGCTCGCTCCCGAGCTCTACCTGCCGGTCCGACGGCTCGGCGCGGAGTACCACTCGAGCGCGGACGGGGTCGCGGTCGCGGAGCGGATCTTCTCGTTGCTCGACGCCCCGGCCGAGAGCGGCCCGGGCGGTACGGGTGTGGCGCCGAGCCCGGCCGCCGTTCCCGTGCGGCTGGAAGGCGTCTCGTTCTCGTATCCGGCCCGCTCGGGTCTCGTGCTCGACGGCCTCTCGCTCGAGCTGGCGCCCGGCGAGACGGTTGCGCTCGTCGGCGAGAGCGGCTCGGGGAAGAGCACGGTCGCCGCGCTGCTGCTCCGCCTGGTCGAGCCCACGGCCGGGCGAATCAGCGTGGACGGCGTCGATCTCGCCTCGTGCGACACGGCCACCTGGCGACAGCGCGTCGCGTGGGTTCCGCAGCGGACGTCGCTGCTGCGCGGCGACCGTCGCCGAGAACATCCGGCTCGGCGATTCCTCGGCCTCGGACGAGCGCGTGCGAGAGGCCGCCGAGCTGGCCGGCGCCGACGAGTTCGTCGGTGCGCTCCCCGAGGGCTACGAGACGGTCGTCGGTGACGGCGGCCGGCCACTCTCGGCCGGCGAGAGGCGCCGGCTTGCGCTCGCCCGCGCATTCCTGCGCGACGCGCCGCTCGTGATCCTGGACGAGCCGACCGCCGACCTCGACCCGGCGAGCGCGGAGGTTGTGGCCGCTGCGATCGACCGGCTGCGCGCGGGTCGCACCGTGCTCGTGCTGGCGCACCGGCCCGAGCTGGCGCGGCGCGCCGACCGGGTCGTCGCGCTCGCGGGTGGCACGTCGTGACCGCGACCTTGCGCCGGCTGCTCGCCCTCGGCGATGCGCCGCGGTCACGAGTCGCGCTCGCCGTCGTGCTCGGCGCGCTGACCGTGGTCTTCGGCGTCGGCCTGATGGCGACGGCCGGCTACCTGATCTCGCGGGCGGCCGAGCGGCCGGCGGTGCTCTCGCTGACCGTGACGATCGTGCTCGTTCGCTTCTTCGGCCTCGCGCGTCCGCTCGCCCGCTACCTCGAGCGGCTCGCCTCGCACGATCTCGCGTTCCGCGTGCTCGGGCGCGTCCGCGTGCGCGCCTACGAGCGGCTCGAGCCCCTCGCGCCCGCTCAGCTCGAGGGCTACCGGCAGGGCGACCTGCTCTCGCGAATGGTCGCCGACGTCGACGCGCTCCAGAACCTGCACCTGCGCGGGGTCGGCCCACCGCTCGTCGCGATCCTGGCGGGAGCTGTCTCGGTCGCCGTGGCGGCCGCTGTGCTCCCGTGGGCAGGGCTTGTGCTCGCGGTTGGGCTGTTGGTTGGCGGGATCGCCGTGCCCGCGATCTCCGGGGCGCTCGGCCGGCGGGCGGCGCAACGGCAGGCTGCGGCGCGTGGCGCGCTCTCGGCAGAGCTCGTCGAGCTGCTGCGCGCCGGGCCGGAGCTGGTCGTCTATGGGCAGGAAGACGAGCGGCTCGGCCGGTTGCGGGACGTTGACCGGTCGCTCGTGCGAATCGCCCGGCGGGATGCCTTCGCGGGCGGCCTCGGCGACGGTCTCGGCCTGCTCGTGGCGGGGGCGACCGTGGCCGGGGTGCTCGCCGTCTGCGTCTCGGCGCAGGCGGGCGGGCAGCTCGACCGCGTCCTGATCGCCGCGCTTGCGCTGCTCGCGCTCGCCTCGTTCGAGGCGGTCCAGCCGCTGCCTGTAGCGGCGCGGGAGCTGACGGCGACGTTCGCCGCGGGACGGCGAGTCCTCGAGCTGATGGACCGGGAGCCGGTCGTTCGCGATCCCGCCGAGCCTGCCGAGCACCCGTCGGCGTTCGGGGTCGCGCTCGAGGGCGTGCGGGCGCGTTACGGCCCGGGCGAGCGGCCGGCCCTGGACGGTGTCAGCCTGAGCCTCGAGCCTGGAAGGCGAACGGCGCTCGTGGGTGAGAGCGGCGCAGGCAAGACGACGGTTGCGAACCTGCTGCTCCGCTTCCTCGATCCGGAGGAGGGGCGGGTCACGCTCGGCGGCCGGGACCTGCGCGAGTACCGGCAGGAGGACGTGCGGCGCGCGATCGCCGTCGCCGGCCAGGACTCGCACCTCTTCTCGACGAGCATCCTCGAGAACGTCCGCCTGGCCCGGCCCGAGGCCGCGGATGGCGAGGTCGAGACGGCGCTCCGGCGCGCCCGGCTCTGGGACTGGGTCGGCACGCTGCCCGACGGCTGGGACACGCTCGTCGGCGAGGAGGGACGCCAGCTCTCCGGAGGCCAGCGCCAGCGGCTCGCCCTGGCCCGCGCGCTTCTGGCCGACGCTCCTGTGCTGGTGCTCGACGAGCCGACCGCCCACCTCGACCCACCGACCGCAGAGGAGCTGATGCACGACATCCTCACCGCCGCCGGGCACAGGTCGGTGCTCCTGATCACCCATCGCCCCGAAGGCCTCGACCAGGTCGACGAGATCGTCGAGCTATCCGCCGGCCGAGTCGTCGACCACTCCGCCTCTGGGGCCACCCCGAACCACCACCCGCTATGAGCGTAACGAGCAAACCGTCACCGGTGTGTGACGCCTCTGTGACAAAAGCGTGACTTCGCCCACCGCCGCTAGGATCGCGGCCGAACCCAAGCGAGGAGCCAGAGACGATGGAATGTGACGTTGCCGTCCTCGGCGGCGGCCCGGGCGGCTACACGGCGGCGATCCGCGCCGCGCAGCTCGGTGCCAAGGCCGTCTGCATCGACAAGGAGCCGGAGCTCGGCGGAACCTGCCTGCGCGTCGGCTGCATCCCGACCAAGGCCTGGGTGCAGACCGCCTTCGCGCTCAAGGAGGCGCAGGAGACGTTCCCGAAGCTCGGCGTCCAGACGGGCCTGCCGACGCTCGACTTTGCCGCCTCCAACGACTGGAAGAACGCCGTCGTCAAGCAGATGACCCAGGGCGTTGCGAGCCTCTTCAAGGCGAACGGCGTCGAGTGGGTCAAGGGGACAGGCCGCTTCACAGGCCCCAACACGATCGCGGTCGAGGAGGGCGAGGACGTCACCTTCAAGCAGGCGATCATCGCAACCGGCTCGTACCCGCTCCGCCCGCCCATCGACGGCCTCGACTCACCCCGCTGCGTCGACTCGACCGGCCTCCTCGCGCAGACCGAAGTCCCGAAGCGCCTCACAGTCCTCGGCGGCGGGATCATCGGCTGCGAGTTCGCGTCGATCTTCAACCGCTTCGGCTCCGAGGTGACGATCGTCGAGATGCTGCCGCAGCTGATCCCGCAGGAGGACGCCGACGCGTCCAAGGAGCTCGCCAAGCAGTTCGGCAAGCGCGGCATCACGCTCCACCTCGAGACCACCTGCGACCGCGTCGAGGACACCGGCAGCGGCCTCCGCGTCCACCACGGCGAGGAGGTGACCGAGGCCGACCTGATGCTCGTCGCGACCGGGCGCGGGCCGACCGTCGAAGGCCTCGGCCTCGACCAGATCGGCGTCGAGCTCGACAAGCGCACCGGAATCGCCGCAGACGAGCGCCGCCGAACGACGCAGCCACACATCTACGCGGTCGGCGACTGCGCCGGCTACTGGCAGCTCGCGCACACCGCCTTCCGTGAGGGCGAAGTCGCGGCTGAGAACGCCATGGGCCACGACGCCGTCGTCGACAACCGTGGCGTCCCGCGCCCGATCTACACCGACCCCGAGATCGCCGGCGTCGGGCTCACGGAAGCCGAGGCCCGCGAGCGGCACGGCGACGATGTCGAGGTCGGCGTCTTCCCGTGGGTCGCGAATGCCCGTGCGGTGATGCAGAACGAGACGGTCGGCTGGGTCAAGTCGATCCACGAGAGCCGTTACGGCGAGCTGCTCGGGCTCGTGATGGTTGGCCCGCACGTGACCGACCTGATCGAGGCGGGCACGGTCGCTCTCGACGCCGAGGCGACCGTCGAGACCGTCGCCGACGGGATGGCCGCCCACCCGACGCTCTCGGAGGCGATCAAGGAAGCGGGCCTCCTGGCGCTCGGCCGCGCGATCCACATGCCGAACAAGCGCAAGGCATCGGCGCCTGCGTAGCGCCGACCTGTTAGAACACGCGCGTGGCCGTCTTCACCCGCCGCAACGCACTGCTCGGCTGGAGCTACTGGCAGAGCAAGCGCATCAAGCGCCGGATGAGGAAGGCCCGCCCAGTCGACCGGCGACGCCAGAGCAAATCGCTGATCGCACTCGCAGCCGCGAGTCTCGCCGGCGCGATGGCCTTCAAGCGCCGTCGTCGCCGCAGCGACACGGACCGGCACGAATAGACAAGGAGGCGTCATGTACGCACGGCTCATCTCGTTCTCGGGCGCGGATCCCGAGAAGCGCGAAAACGCGATCAGCACGATCATCGGGACGGTGCTCCCGATGCTGCGCGACTACGACGGCTTCGCCGGCTACATCGCGCTCTGGCACAGGGATACCAGCAGCGCGAAGGCGATCATCCTCTGGGACAGCGAGGAGACGGCCGACGCGGCCGAGACCGAGCTCGCCGAGCGCCGCAAGCAGCTCACGAGCGGCATCGGCCTCACGATCGAGTCGGTCGACCTCTACGAAGCGCCGGTCGTCGAGCTGGAGACCGCCCGCGTCTGAACGAATCTCAGCGCCCGTCCGCTCACCGAGCGGGTGGGCGCAATCAATGAGACTACGAGGTCTCGAAGACCGCGACCTCGTATCGATCGACGCTCGGCTGTTCGCTCACGCCCAGCTGCTCGGTGACACCGCGTCGAAGCTCGTTCGCTCGCTCCTCGCTTGCGCGCAGCGCCGCCTCATCCGGCCAGAGCGTGATCGCCATGGTGTTCCCGGACTCGCGGTCGACGAGCAGGATGGCGCCTTTGGAACCCATCTCCTTGAGCGTAGGGACGGCATTGCTCTGGAAGTCGCTGACCCCGTTGTCGAGCTGATCCGCGGATCCTCCGCTGATGGTGGTTACACGCGCATGCACTCCAGTGTCCTCCTTCGGGTCGCCTGATCCGTTGCGCGGTTGACGTTACTCCGTATGGGTCAGCGTGCGAGCGCGCCTGCTAGCCGCTCGAGCCCGAGCTCGAGGGTCTCGTCCGTGACCGCGAGCGAGAGGCGCACCCAGCCCTCGCCTTGAGAGCCGAACCCATCGCCCGGGGCGACCGCGACGCGGTGCTCGTCGAGCAGGCTCTCGAAGGTGACGCTCTCCGGAAGCTCGAGCCAGACGTAGAACGTGCCTTCGCAGACCGTGTGGCCGAGCACCTCGCGCACACGGTCGCGTCGGCGCTGATACGTGTCGCGCCGCTCGGCGACCGAGTCCTGAGGACCGGCCAGCGCCGCGATGCAAGCCTCCTGGATCGGCCGGAAGATCCCGACGCGGCAGTGGTCGTTGAGCAGGTTGATCCGCTCGACGATCTCCGCGTTCCCGACCACGAACCCGACCCGCCAGCCGGCCATGCCGAAGGACTTGGACATCGAGAACATCTCGACACCGACCTCCTTCGCGTCCGGGGTGGCGAGGAAGCTCTTCGGCTCGCGCCCGTCAAAAACGAGGTCGCCGTAGGCAAAGTCGTGTACGACCGCAGCCCCGGTCGCGTGCGCGTACTCGATCGCACCCTCGAAGGCCCCGTCCGGCACCGCGACCGCGCACGGGTTGGACGGGTAGTTGAGGTAGACGGCCGCGACGTCGTCGGTGGGCGCCTGCGAGAAGTCGGGCGCCCAGGCGTGCTCGCGAACGAGCGGGAGGTAAGCCGTGCGCGCGTCGGCCATCGCCGGCCCAGAGGGGTAGTCCGGGTAGTACGGATCGGGGAGCACGACCACCTGCCCCTCGTCAGCGAGCACGAGCGAGAGCTCGACGATCGCCGTCTTCGTCCCCGGCACGACCGCAACCTCGGAGTCGGGATCGAGCGAAACGCCGTAGTGAGTGCGGTACCGCTCCGCGAGCGCCGCGCGGAGCTCAGGCAGTCCACGAAAAGGCGAGTACCCGTGAGCCGTGTCGAGGCCCGCGGCGCCCGCAAGCGCCTCGATCACGTGCAGAGGCGGCCCGGTCTCCGGATTCCCGCGCCCGAGATCGACGAGCGGCCCGCCCTCCGCGGCTGCCGCCGCAGAAACGCGCGCCAGCAGCGAGCCGAAGTACTGCTCAGGAAGCCTCTCCACCCGCGCCGGCCGCATCGCGGGCGATCGTACGTCAGTCTCGAGCGCGCGCCGAGTCAGCCTGCTAGAAGCGGTTCGCTATGCGGCGGCGAGTACGTCGCCAAGATCCGTCGCCTCGACGCGTTGCTCTGGGAGCGTTAGGACGATCTTCCCGTCTTGTTCGAGCCGCAGCCGGGCGTTCAGGATCGTGAGCCCGATGAGACTTCGGTCCGGCCCGTAACTCGTGCCGTCTCCTTCCGCAGTGCCGTCCCAGTCGCAGCGACCTCCGGCCGAACGCGGTGACTATCCATCCCTCACCCGATCGAGATCGCCGTCGGCACCGTCGACAAGTTCCAGGGCCAGCAGGCGCCGGTCGTCTTCTACGCGATGGGAGCTCGAGCTCGGACGACGTTCCGCGCGGCCTCGACTTCCTGTTCTCGCGCAACCGCCTCAACGTCGCGATCTCGCGAGCCCAGTGCCTCGCGTACCTGGTCTGCTCCCCGCGGCTGCTCGACGCCAACTGCCAGACGGTCGAGCAGATGCGCCTCGCAAACGCCCTCTGCCGGCTTGTGGAAGCGGCCTAGACGACGAAGCGTGACTAGCCACGCTCGCGTGGAGCCCTGACCGAGACCCCGGGTAAGCCGTCGAAGCCCTTTGCCTCCGCGGTCACGATTGTTCTGGTGCGCTCGAGAGCGGTTGCGGCGATCAGCAGGTCGTGTGCGCCGCGGGGCTGTCCTGTCCGGTACGTGTGCGCAAGCAGCTCTGCGTGTGCCCGCGCGACGGACAGGTCGTAGACCTCGACCGGCACGATCTCGAGCACACCCTCGACGAAGTCTGCGCGGCGCGTCCGGCGGCGTGCGTCCGCAAGCGCGACGCCGACGAGGAGCTCAGCAGCCGTGACCGCGGCGACTGCGACGTCGTCCTCGTCCCCGATCAACTCGTCGAGTGGAAGACGATCGCGCTCGGCTGCGACGAGGATCGTCGTATCGAGGATCAGCCGCTCCAACGTCGCTCCTCGATGCGGAGGGCGTCGCGTTGTGCGCGCAACTCGTCGGCCCAGTCAGCGTCGCGGGGATGCGCGCGCAGCGCCTCTTTCACCGCGGAGCCGTGAGCGGCGGGAGCAGGGCCGACTCGGGCAACAGGACGGCCATTGCGAACGACGACGAACGTCTCGCCGCGAGCCTCGACGGCGTCGAGCATCTCGGAGAACCGGCGCGCAGCATCGGTGGCCGTGAGGCGTTTCATCTTCATCAGATTATCTGAAACTAGGCGAAACTTGGCTGTTTGTGCGACTTTCGTTGCGGAGGCGTGTGGCATCCGCGACTCACTTGATTTGCCGGAGAGTCAAGTAACGCGGTCAACCATGGATGAGTGATGGATCAAGCGACCCCTGCCGGGCGATACTCCACCTGCAACCGAGAGCGCGCCCCGATGCGGCGGGGGCGCACTCGGAGAAACGAAGGGCCCCCATGCGGCGGGGCCCGGCAGATTTATCTGCGGCTTCTCCTCTCACGGAGATACTCAAAGCGGGGCCAGGCGGCGGCCCCGCTTTGTGCTGTCTGACGCTTTTCCCTGCAAATCCCCCACTTGGGGGACGGAAGAATTGCTCAAACGAGGCAGCATCCGACTTGCGCGAACTTACGTCTGGGCCGCAGAGACGGAAGGTCGCGCAGGCGTGAAGGGCGGCTCAAGGGCCGCCCTTCTTCTTTCTCCCTCAGAACCATCGGACCTGTCCGGGGTCTGGCCCCGGACGGGACGCAAAGGGACGCGGCCGGTTGCTGCTGTCCGGGCGGCTCCTTGGCTTGTCCACGACGAGAACTGGCCGGAATGGACCGGTCCGGGGTCTGACCCCTGCCGCCAGACCCCTGCCGCCAGACGCTGGTGTAGGCGTGAAGGGCGGCTCAACGGCCGCCCTTCTTCTTTTCTCCTCCAGAACCGTCGCAGCCTAGGCTGGCGCTCATGCCGCGCTACGTCGGACGCGAGAACGTGCGCAAGCGACTCGCCCCGCTCGAGGGCGGGCCGCGGCGGACCGTCTATGCCGACGGCGCCGTCCGGATCGAGACGCCTGCGGAGACGATCACGGTGCGACCTGCGTTCGGGCTCACGCACACGCGCGCGTACGAGAGCGTCGCGCTCGAGCCGCTCTTCGAGGCGCTCGCTGAGGATCACCTGGTCGCTGCGCTGCTCGTGCGCCTCGGCGGCTATGCGGTCGGAGTCCTCGAGGGCGAGCGGCTGGTCGCGTCGAAGGTCGGCACGCGTTTCGTCAAGGGAAAGCACAAGAAGGGCGGCTCGTCGGCGAATCGCTTCCGGCGGCGGCGCGAGGAGCAGGCGCGCGTCCTGATCGAGGTGGCGGCCGAGACCGCCCATCGCGTGCTGGAGCCGTGGCGTGAGCGCGTCGAGCACGTTGCGCTCGGCGGCGACCGACGCGCGGTCGACGAGGTGCTGGCAACCGACTCGCGGCTCGGCTGGCTGCGCGAGCGGGCGCTGCCGCGGTTCTTCACCGTCCCCGACCCGCGCCTGCGGGAGCTCGAGCGCCTGCCCTACGAGCTCTACGCGGCGGAGTTGCAGGTTGAAAAGACCGAGGGCGCCGGTCAGGCGCCCTCGGACAGAAGCGGTTAGGCGAGCTCTTACCTCCGCCCGTGCTTTCCCTTCTTGTGGTGCTTGCCGCCCATCGACTGGGTGGAGACGTCTCCGCCCGGGGCGGGAGTGTCGCCGCAGCGCCCTGAGGCGAACACGGCGGCTCCGTCGGAGCTGCCGGTGCCGAGCTGGCCGTTGCTGAAGCCGGTAGCCGGGTCGAAGGTCGCCGAGAGGCTGCCCAGCAGGAGCGCACTCGGATTCTTGGAGAAGCCGTTGGTGAAGCCGGCGAGCGAGCCGTTGGTGTCCACGGCCTCGAACCAGCCCATCGTGCGACCACTCTCGGTCGCGACGAGGTAGCGGCCCATGACGTAACCGAGGTTCGTGTCGGTGTTGTAGACCGACATCGCCCGGAGCGTCAGCTTGCCGTTCAGGCGAGCGTCGTCGCTCGTGGCGGTGCCGGTGTAGGTGGCCCGTGTCCTCGTGTACGAGCCGTCGCCTCCCTTGCAGGTGGACGACTTGAGCTTCGAGACGGTCCCGGCGTCGAACGTCGCCGAGGCGGCCTGAAGCGAGTTTGGCGCCCCGCCACGCGCGAGCGCGAGCCCGGCGGCAGCGAGGAGGAAGGCCGTCACTGCAACGACGGCCAGCGGCTTGCGAAGCATGTGCACTCCTTGGTTGCTTCGGTCCGGCATCGGCTCGCGAAGCGGTTCCCCGCGCACCCGTCTCAGGGAATTCCGGGGTCGCCTAGACTGGCTGCGACCGCTACCAGGAGGGGGAGAGCAGATGGCCGTCAAGCCGATTCCAGAGGGGTACCACTCGATCACCCCGTACCTCGCCGTCGAGGACGCGGGCAAGGCGATCGACTTCTACAAGGAGGCGTTCGGCGCCGAGGAGCTCATGCGCATGCCCGGGCCGGACGGCAAGATCGCGCACGCCGAGATCCAGATCGGGGACTCGAAGCTGATGCTCTCCGACCCGTTCGAGCAGTCGAGCGTGCAGCCACCCGCCGAGCGCGGCGGCACGACCGGCTCGATCTTCCTGTACGTCGACGACGTGGATTCGACCTTCGAGCAGGCGACCGAGGCGGGCGCCACGGTGACCTCGCCCCTGGAGGACATGTTCTGGGGCGACCGCTTCGGGACGGTCACCGACCCGTTCGGGCACGTCTGGTCGATGGCGACGCACAAGGAAGACCTGACCGAGGAGCAGATGGCCGAGCGCAGCAAGGCTGCGATGGCCGAGATGGGTTCCTAGCGCGGGGCGCGGAGCTCGTCCGAGAGGACGCGGTACTCGGTCGCCATCAGCTTGTCCTTGGTCCGGCCGGCGGCTTCCTTCATCGCGATCAGGTGGTCTAGGGAGGCGACTCGGACCTTGGAGCCACGGACCTCGATGATTGTTGCGTCGGCCCGAAGCTTGTCGTAAGGCGGTGCGCCTGAAGGCTCGCCGAGGATGTCGAACGGTCCGAGCTTCGTGTCGAACGTGAAGTTCATCCCTTGCCGAAGAGTCTCGGCGTCGAGCTGGAAGGGAAGGTCGGGTGCCGCGCCGCGCAGGACAGCTCCAAGCGACTGAAGGGCAGCGGCAAGACGTTCGAGGTTTTCCGGATCGCGCGCGTAAGCGACGTCCAGATCGAAGGTCGTGAACGCAGAGCCGTAGCTCCCACCGGCGACCCCGCCGATGACGACGAAGTCGACCTGGGCTTTTGCGAGGGCGCCGATCAGTGGAGCGGGCTCGAAGAGCTCCTCAGCGTCGAGCGGCACGCTGAAGCTCTCTCAGCCCCCGCGACCAGGAGGCCTGTCGTTCGATCCGCTGCTCGGGATCGTGTTCGAGGTTCGACCGGATCAGCGTCGGGTCGTGCCCGTAGTCGATCGGCTCGGGGACGAGCTCGAGGCGCTCGCCCATCAGGTCGACGAGCGTGGAGAGGGTGTCGACCGACGGCGAGACGAGGTCGCGCTCGATCCTCGAGATCGCGGCCTGGCTGGTGCGCGCGCGGGCGGCGAGCTGCCTCTGGGTCAGGCCGTGGCGGCGGCGAACGTCGCGGAGGGCCTGTCCTGCGGTCACGTGCTCACGATATCAGATATGACATTTCACACTTCCGGCACACGGCTTGGCTCCACGGATGCTTCCATGGAGGCATGAAGGTGACGGTCAGGCAGGTCTACGCGCTGGCGGCGGTGCTCTGCGAGCAAGCAGGCGAGGAGTTCCCCGAGACGCGTGAGGCGGCGAGCGAGCTGATCGAGCGGTTGCGGACCGAGAGCGGGCACCCGGCGCCGCGGCTCGAGGACGTGCCTCGGCGCCCCCGCGGATGGCGTCGGCGAGCGTCTCGCGACGAGCGGGTGGCGGGTCGAGCGGCGGAAGAGCTCGCCCGGGAGATGAGGTGATAGCCGGGCGACCGAGCAGGCGCAGGTGATCGTTCGGGCCGCGCGGCGAGTCCGACAGGGGGCGGTTCTACACTAGGCCTCCCGTGGCTGAGGCCGGCTTCGTTCACCTACACGTTCACTCCGAGTACTCGATCCTCGACGGTGCCTGCCGGATACCGGGTCTGGCGGCCCGGGCGGCCGAGCTCGAAATGCCGGCGGTGGCGCTGACCGACCACGGCTCGCTGGCCGGCGCGGTGGAGCTCGTGCGCGAGACCGGCAAGCACGGCGTCAAGCCGCTGCTCGGGTGCGAGGTCTACGTCGCGGAGGACCGGCACGCTCAGAAGAAGGGCTACGCGCACCTGACGCTCCTCGCCGAGAACAACACCGGCTACGGAAATCTGATCAAGCTCGCCTCCGCGGGCTACCTCGAGGGCTACTACTACAAGCCGCGGGTCGACTGGGAGCTGCTCGAGCAGCACGCGAGCGGGCTGGTCGCGCTCTCCGGGTGTCTCTCGGGCCGCGTCTGCAAGGCGCTCGAGGAAAACAGGGGCAACGACGCGCACACGGAGCTCGACCGGCTCGCGCAGATCTTCGGGCGCGATTCGACGTACGTCGAGATCCAGAACGCCGGCCTCGACATCCAGGCGCGGATCAACCCGCTCTTGACCACCCTCGCCGCGGAGGCCGGGCTGCCGCTCGTCGCGACGGGTGACGTCCACTACCTGCGGCACGAGGATGCGAAGGCGCATGAGGCGCTGCTCTGCATCCAGTCGGGCGACTCGCTCAAGAACCCGAACCACTGGCGGTTCGACACCGACCAGTTCTTCTTCAAGACACCGGCCGAGATGGCACTCGACTTCCCGGGCCTCGAGGAGGCCATGGCCCGAACGCTCGAGGTCGCCGAGCGCTGCAACGTCGAGCTCGAGCTCGGGAAGATCCTGCTGCCGAGCTTCCCGGTTCCCGACGGCAAGGACGCCTTCGAGTTCCTGGTCGAGCTCTGCGAAAAAGGCCTGCAAAAGCGCTACGAACAGGTGACCCCGGAGCTGCAGGAGCGCATGCGCTTCGAGCTCAAGACGATCAAGGAGATGGGGTTCGCCGACTACTTCCTGATCGTCTGGGACTTCGTCTCGTTCGCGAAGCGAAACGGAATCCAGGTCGGCCCGGGCCGCGGCTCGGCGGCCGGCTCGCTCGCCGCCTACTGCCTCGAGATCACCGACGTCGACCCGATGCGCTTCGGCCTTCTCTTCGAGCGCTTCCTCAACCCGGGACGCAAGTCGATGCCGGACATGGACATCGACTTCGCGGTCGCCGGTCGCGACCGGGTGATCAACTACGTCGCCGAGAAGTACGGGCGCGACCGCGTCGCCCAGATCATCACCTTCGGGACGATGATGGCCCGCGCTGCCGTTCGCGACTCCGGCCGCGTGCTCGAGGTCCCGTACGGCACCGTCGACCGGATCGCGAAGCTGATCCCCGAGGGCCCGAAGGTCTACCTCGAGGATTGCCTCAAGCCCGGCGCCGAGCTGAAGACGGCCTACGACGCCGACCCGCTCGTGCGCGAGATCGTCGACCTGGCCGGACCGCTCGAGGGGCTCGTCCGCCAGGACTCGATCCATGCCGCGGGCGTCGTCATCTCCGACCGCCCGCTCACCGACGTCGTGCCCCTCCAGCAGAAGGGCGCCGACCAGGAGGTCGTGACCCAGTTCGCGATGGACGACGTCGAGGCGCTCGGCCTGCTGAAGATCGACTTCCTCGGCCTTCGCAACCTGGACGTGATCGACAAGGCCGTCGAGCTCGTCGGCGGCGAGCTCGACATCACGAAGATCCCGATGGACGACGCGAAGACCTTCAAGATGCTCGCCCAGGGCGACGCGATCGGGGTCTTCCAGTTCGAGTCGTCGGGAATGCGCGAGGCGCTCAGGCAGGTCAAGCCGACCGAGTTCGAGGACCTCGTCGCGCTGGTCGCCCTGTACCGCCCGGGCCCGATGCAGTACATCCCGGTCTACGCTCGCCGCAAGAACGGCCAGGAGCCGGTCACGTACATCGACCCGCGGCTCGAGCCCCTCCTCGCCGACACGTACGGGATCGCGATCTACCAGGAGAGCTACATGGAGATCGCCAAGCAGTTCGCCGGCTTCTCGCCCGCCGAGGCCGACGACCTGCGCAAGGCGATCGGCAAGAAGGTGCACGCGCTGATGGCGTCCCTCAAGGACAAGTTCCTCGAGGGCTGCGCCGCGAACGACGTCACGCCGGCGGTGGCGAACCAGCTCTGGAAGGACATCGAGGTCTCGAAGGACTACTCGTTCGGCAAGGCGCACTCGGCCGGCTACGCGCTGATCGCCTACCGCACGGCGTGGCTCAAGGCGAACCATCCGCACGAGTACATGGCGGCGCTGATCTCGTCGGTGATGAACACGAAGGACCGCGTGCCCTTCTACGTCGCGGCTTGCCGTGAGCTCGGAATCGAGGTGCTGCCGCCGGACGTGAACGCATCGCAATACGACTTCGCGGTCGTCGAGGGGCGGATCCGCTTCGGCCTGAACGCGGTCAAGAACGTCGGCGACTCGGCTGCGCGGGCGATCGTCGCCGCGCGCGAGGAGGGCGGGACCTTCGAGTCGCTGTGGGACTTCACCGAGCGGGTCGACCCGCAGGTCGTGAACAAGCGCGCGCTCGAGTCGCTCGTGAAGTGCGGCGCGCTCGACTCGGCCGGCGCAACGCGGCGCGGGATGCTCGAGGCCCTCGAGCACGCGCTCTCGCACGGCCAGCGCGCGCAGAACGACCGGCTGATCGGTCAGAGCTCGCTGTTCGGCGAGGCGGAGGACAAGCCTGAGCATCCGCCCATCGGCTCCGAGGAGTTCGAGAAGAACGAGCTGCTGCGCCTGGAGAAGGAGACGCTCGGCCTGTACGTCTCCGAGCACCCGCTGGAGGCGATCCGCGCGCAGCTCCGGCGCAAGACGGATGCGTCTCTGGCCGAGCTCGAGCGGCGGCGCGACGGCGAGGTCCTGACGGTGGCCGGGATCGTCTCGGCGCTCAAGCAGCTGACGACGAAGAAGGGCGAGCCGATGGTCTTCATGCGGCTCGACGATGTGATCGGAAGCGCCGAGGTGGTCGTCTTCAACTCGGTCTACGCGTCCGCGCGGGAGCTACTCGTCACGGACGCGGTGCTCGTCGTCAAGGCGCGCGTCGACCACAAGGAGGGGGAGACGAAGCTGATCGCGCTGGAGGTGTCGTCTTTCGAGGCGACGCCCGAGCGGCGCGAGGTGCGCTTGAAGCTCGACGCGCGCGCCGCCCGCGCGGGGATCATCCGCGAGCTCGCCGCGGTCGTTCGCGACTTCCCCGGCGAGGCGCCGGTCGTGGTCGACCTCGTCACGTCCGAGGGGCCGCGGACGTTCCAGCTCGGGTCGCAGTTCCGGGTCAAGCCGGAGCCCGACTTTTTCGCCGAGGTGAAGGCACTCCTCGGCGAGGCCGCGGTCGCCTAGGGCTCCGAGCGCCTCCGAGGCATCCGCCGCGTCGCCACGAGCGCGACCCCCGCGACGATCAGCGCGGCGACAGGTGCGCCGACTCCGAGCTTGACGGCGGTGTTGCTCCCGGACGAGCTCGGGACGGTCCGGGGGAGACCGGCTCGCACGAGCACGCCCTTGAGCGCGGGGCCGCCCCGGTACCAGCCGCCGCGCGTCCGCTCGACGCCGAAGATCCGCTGGCCGGCCGCCATGTGGGTGACGGCGCCGCCCTGCGCGTACGGGTAGACGTCCTGCGTGAGCCGGAAGCGTTTGCCGTAGCCGGCGGGGACGACGAAGCGGATCGTGAACCTCGGCCCGAGCTTTCCGTCCGGCCGCCCGCCGAGCGTCGGGTCGGGCGACTGGCCGAAGACGGCGGGGAAGAAGCCCGTGTACTCCGTCAGGTAGCCCAGCGCCGTCCCTCCGCTCTCCCCGTTGCCTGTGAAGGAGAGCGGCTTGCCGAGCCCGGGCCCGGTGATCGAGGCCCGGGACGGGCCCTTGGCGATCGCGGCCGGAGCGAACACGGCGGCCGCGACGAGCACGAGCGCGAGGCGTTTCATCGTCGAGCTCCTTTCGAGAGGGTCGCCGTACCTACACCGTGGAGCCCGTCAGGGTTCCGTCACACTCCGGCCGGTGCGCATCTACGAGACGGTGCTCTACGCGGACGACGTGATCGCGGCGGCCGCGTTCTACGCCGAGGTGCTCGGCCTGCGACAGCTCCGCGAGCCCGACGAGCACAGCGCCGTCTGAAGTGACCGGTCGACACGAACGCCCTCATTTCGAACCATCTCCATACGGAACCCCGGCGCGCGTTCGGGTGTAGAAGCACCGGTGGTGGACCGGCCACTGGACGAATCGGAGCTCGTCGAGCGAGCGCGGCGCGGCGACCTCCGCGCCTGGGAGTCGATCGTGCGCATGTACCAGGGGATCGCGTTTCGGACGGCCTACCTGTTGAGCGGGAGCGCGGCGGACGCCGAGGAGGCCGTCCAGGACGGGTTCGTGAAGGCCTATCGCGCGCTCGGGCGATTCCGGCGCGGATCGCCGCTTCGGCCGTGGCTGCTCCGGATCGTCGCCAACGAGTCGCGAAACCGCCGCCGCTCGGCCGCGCGGCGCGAACGGCTCGCGCTGCGGGTGGCCGCCGAGGACCGCCCGGGGGACGCGGTCCCGTCCCCCGAGGCGGCTCTACTGGCCGGCGAGCGCCGTGAGCGGCTGCTGGCCGCGGTCGAGCGGCTCCCGGACGACCAGCGCGACACGGTCACGTGCCGCTACTTCCTCGAGCTCTCCGAGCAGGAGACGGCCGCGGTGCTTCGCGTCCGGCGCGGCACGGTCAAGTCACGCCTCGCGCGCGGGCTCGAGCGGCTCCGCGAGGAGCTCGGGGAGGAAGGTCAATGACCGCGCTCGAGCCGCAGCTGGTCATGCTCGGGCGAGAGCTCGCGGTTCCGCGCTCCCCCGACATCGCGCCGGCGGTCCTGGCCCGGCTCGAGGAGCATCCCGGCCGGCCGTTCCCGTGGCGGCGCGCCGCCGCGCTCGCCCTGGCGATTCTCGCGCTCGCGGTCGCTGCCGCCCTCGCGGTGCCGCGGGCCCGGACGTCAATCCTGCGCTGGTTCCATCTCGGTGGCGCGAGGGTCGAGCGGGTCGAGACGCTCCCGCCCGCGGTCGAGCGCGCGCAGGCCGGTGGGCTCGGCAGGAAGCTCTCGCGCGCGCAAGCGGAGCGCCTCGTCGGTTTCCGGCTCGCGCTCCCGCCGCTCTCGGGCACGCCGCCGGTGTACGTCCTCGACGACTCGCTCGCGACCGTGATCGTCCGGGCGTACGGCCACGCGGTCCTCCTGTCGCAGTTCCGCTTGTCCAACGCAAACGTGCTGAAGAAGCTCGCCGTCGGCAAGACGACGATCGAGTCGGTCCGCGTGAACGGCCGTCCCGGGCTCTGGCTCGAGGGCGGGCCGCACACGCTCACCTACCTCGGCCGCGACCTCGGCTTCCGCGAGCGAACCGTCCTGATCCACGGAAACGTGCTGCTCTGGGTGCGCGATGGCATCACGCTTCGCCTGGAGGGGAACCTGACGCGCGCGCAGGCGCTGTCGATCGCTCGCCGCGTTTGATATCCCCCACCAGGGGGAGAACCAACCGGGCCGTTTTCCCGAATACGAATCTACGATGACTGCTGCGGAGCTTCGAGTCGTCAACGACACCGAGATCGAACGGGTCGAGCACTGGCGCGCGGAAGAACTGATCCGCGCCGGATACAACCCGAGCGACGCGGTCTCCCTTGCGGCCCGGCACGACATCGACCTTCACAGGGCGGTCGAGCTGATCCTGCAGGGCTGTCCGTACGAGCTGGCGATCGAGATCCTGATCTGAGGTTGCCGGTCGGTCTCGCCGGCCCCGCCTTGCGAGGCCGGCGTTTCGGTGCTTAGCTCTCGGGCGTGACGGTGCTCGGCGGCATCATCGGAGTGATCGTCGGTCTCGTAGTCGGCGTTCTCTTCACCGAGGTCATCTTCGCCAACAACCAGGAGTGGCCGATCATCGTCCCGTTCGGCCTCGCAGTCCTCGGCTGGTTCGTCGGAACCACCGTCGTGCGACGGCTCACCGGTCGAGGCGTCGCAAGCCCGTAAGGGTTCCACCGGGCAGGCTTAGAGGCCCGCGGGCAGAATGTCGGCCCCGTGATCCTCGCCTTCATCCCGTCGCCGCATACCGGCACGATCACGGTCGGGCCGCTGACGATCCACATGTACGGCCTGATCCTGCTGGTCGCGATCGCGGCGTGTGTGTGGCTGACCGGCGTACGCTGGGTCGCGCGCGGGGGCGACTGGGACCTCGTGCTGCGGGTGGCGGTCTGGGGAGTCGCGTTCGGGATCGTCGGCGCCCGCGCGTACCACGACATCACGAGCTGGAACGAGGTTACGAACCCGAAGTGGAAGGGGATCTTCGCCGTCTGGGAGGGCGGCCTCGGGGTCTGGGGTGGGATCCTGCTCGGCTGCCTGGCCGGGGCGTTCGTCGTCCACCGGTCGGGCGCGCGCGTACGTGACTTCATGGATGCGGTCGCGCCGGGTCTCCTGCTCGCGCAGGGCATCGGCCGCTTCGGCAACTGGTTCAACCAGGAGCTCTACGGCAAGCCGACCAGCCTTCCGTGGGGCCTGAAGATCGACCCCGAGCACCGCGTCGAGAACTACACGCAGTACTCGACCTTCCAGCCGACCTTTCTGTACGAGTTCCTCTACGACGGGATCGGGGTCGTCGCCTTGCTGCTGCTCGACCGGCGCTTCCGCTTCAAGCCGCCTGCGCTCTTCTCGCTCTACGTCTCGTTCTACACGTTCGGGCGCTTCTTCGAGGAGCTCCTGCGGATCGATCCGGCGCATCATTTCGCCGGCCTGCGTCTGAACGCCTGGGTCTCGATCGTCGTCTTCGCCTGCTCGACGGCCTTCTTCGTCTGGTGGCAGTTCATCCGCGGCGGCGAGTCGGAGCTGCGCCGACCTGGACGGCGAGTGCCCGAGGGGCCTGCGATGGCGATCCCAAAGGGCCGCGTCCGGCCGTCCCGCTAGGTTGCGCCGCATGTTCGTGCGAGAGCTCGAGCTCGACCTCGACGCCTTCGAGGGGCCGTTCGACCTGCTCCTGACGCTGGTCTTGAAGGAGGAGATCGACCTCGCCGAGGTCGACGTGGCCGGGATCGTCGTCGCCTTCTGCGAGCGGCTCGCGGAGCGGGACGAGCTCGATCTGGAGGCGTGCGGCGAGTTCCTCGTCCTGGTCTCCGCGCTGCTGGAGCTCAAGGCGCGCGCGCTCTTCCCGGACGAGGAGGCGGAGCTGTCGGAGCTCGAGCCCGAGGAGGCTGCCGAGGAGCTGGCGCGGCGGCTTGCCGAATACCGGCGCGCCAAGGAGGCTGCGGCCTGGCTCGCGGAGCGGCTGGAGGGCGAGGGCGACCGCTACTTCCGGCTCGGACCCGCGCCGCTCGCGCCCCGGGTCGAGCGTCGGCTGGCGCCTCAGGATCCGGAGGGGCTCGTTGTCGCGCTGCGCGCGCTGGCGGCAGAGCCGCCCGCGGTGTCGCTCGCGCACCTTGAGCTGCGCTTTCCGCCGGTGTCGCAGTTCCTCGAGCGTTTTCGCGCGGTCTTGCGAGCGCGGTGCGCGTTCGACCTCGACGCCGAGGTCGAGGGGCTCTCGCGCATCGAGCAGGCCGTCGCGTTCCTGGCGTTGCTCGAGCTGCGGCGATCGGGGGAGATCTCGTTGGAGCAGGCGGCGTCGTTCGCGCCCATTCGGGTGCGGCGGGCCGAGCGCGAGGCTGAGAGGAGACCGGAATGGAACGAGATCGCCCGCTCCGCCTGATCACAGCGAGCCCCGTCGACCGGCTCGCGCGCACGCTCGAAGCGCTGCTCGTGGTCGCGTCGCAGCCGCTCTCGGTCGAAGAGCTCGCCGAGGCCGCGAACGACGACCCGGAGCGGATCGAGACCGCGTTGTCGTTGTTGACCGAGCGCTTCGCAGAAGGGCGCAGCGGGATCGTGCTCGAGCACGTCGCGGGCGGCTGGGCGTACCGCGCCTCTCGTGAGGCGGCCGAGGCGTGTGGGCGGCTCGTCGAGCGGCCCGTCGAGCGCGGCCTTTCGGGCGCGGCGCTCGAGACGCTCGCGATCGTCGCCTACCTCGGGCCTGTCAGCCGGCCGGAGATCGCGCGGATCCGCGGCGTGGCGGCCGACTCCGTCGTCGCCGGGCTCGTCGAGCGCGGCCTGATCGCGGAGTCCGGGCGCGATTCCGAGGTGCTCGGGGGAGCGGTGCGCTACAAGACGACGCCGTTGTTCGAGCGCGTCTTCGGCCTCGAGTCGCTCTCGCAGCTTCCGCGGTTGGACGACCTCGGCGAGGACATGGGCGAGATCCGCGCCCGGCTCGAGACCGTCGCCGAACGCCGCGGCGCGTAGCTGGCCCCGTCCGCTTGGACCACGGCCGGGGTCTGACCCCGGACAGGTCGCGCAGCGACCACGATTTGCACAGATTCAGCATGCTCTGATGTCGAGGGAGCAGGACCTTCGGCCGCGGCGAGTGGCCGAAATGGACTTGGCCGGGGTCTGACCCCGAACGTGGCCGGCCCGGGCGCGTCTCGGGCGGGTGGCGGTTAGAGCCTGCGTACGATCTCTTCCGCTTCCTCGCGCGTGAAGGCTCGCAGCGTCTCGGTGTGCTCGGCGCCGTGGCGCTGGAGCTTCATCAGGATCTCGGCGGCCAGCTCGTCGTCCGGCGCCTCGAAGATCTCGACCACGTCGTAGCGGCCGAGCGTGACGTAGACGCCGATCAGCTTGCCGCCGGCGGACTCGATCACCCGTTCGCCCTCCTCGACGCGCTCACGCCAGGCCGGTAGCCCGGCCACTCCCTGCGACGTCCAGCGCATCAGGGTGACGTAGTGCGGCACGACCCCCGAATAATGGCGGGTATGCGCCTCAATGCCTACCTCGCGCGCGCCGGTGTCGCCTCTCGCCGTGGCGCCGACGAGCTGATCAAGGCCGGGCGCGTGAGAGTCAACGGCGAGCCCGGGCAGCTCAACACGTTCGTCGCCGCTCGCGACCGGGTCGAGGTCGATGGGGAGGGCGTCGAGCTCCAGCCGCTCACGTACGTGCTGCTGCACAAGCCGGCAGGCGTCGTCACGACCGCCCGCGACCCACAGGGCCGGCCCACGGTCGTCGCGCTCGTCGACCACCCGGCCAGGGTCGTGCCTGTCGGCCGGCTCGATGCCGACACGACCGGCGTCCTCCTGTTGACCAACGACGGGCCGCTTGCCCATCGGCTCGCCCATCCCAGATACGGCATCGAGAAGGTCTACGAGGCCGAGGTCGAGGGCGAGCCGTCCGACGAGGCGCTCGAGAGACTGCGCGAGGGCGTGGAGCTCGACGACGGCCCGACCGCCCCGGCAAAGGCGCGCCGCCTTGCGCCTTCGACCGTCGAGCTGACCCTCCACGAGGGCCGCAAGCACCAGGTCAAGCGGATGCTGGCCGCCGTCGGCCACCCGGTGACGCATCTCCACCGCTGCCGCTACGCGGGCCTCACGCTCGAAGGGCTCGAGCCCGGCGCCTGGCGCGAGCTCGCGCCGGCCGAGCAGGCGCAGCTCGCCGCGCTGTTACCAGATTGACTCAATAGCCCGGCCGTGCGAAGGTCGGCGTGCAAGAGCAAGGGGAGAGTCACGAAAATCGAGGAGGTCCTCATCATGACCAAGCGCCTTCTGGCGCTTCTCGTTGCGGCGGTGGCCGTTCTGGCCCTCACTGCGGTCTCCGGGGCGACGGCCGGCAAGTCCCACGGCGAGTCGCACAATCTGAGAGAGATCGACCACATCGTGGTCATCTACGAGGAGAACCACAGCTTCGACAACCTCTACGGCGGCTGGGAGGGCGTGAACGGCCCGTCCTACGCCGACCCGGCGCACACGACGCAGATCGGCCAGACTGGCGCGTCGACGTTCGCCCCGTTCGAGTGCCTGTACATGGACGACCTCAACCTGCAGGCGCAGTCCGCCGCGAACCCGACGGCACCGCTGAGCGACACCTGCGACAACACGACGGGTGGTGCGTTCCCGAGCCACTTCGCGAACAAGCCGTTCCGGATCGACGACTACCTGGCGCCGACGGACACCACGTGCCCGCCGAACCCGCTGGTCGCGTTCTCGAGCCCGAACGGGTGGAAGAAAGGCACGGGCTCGCCGGGCGGCTGCACACGCGACATCGTGCACCGCTTCTACGAGGAGCAGTTCCAGCTGAACGACGGGCACCAGAACCGCTACGCAGTCCAGAGCGACGCTGGCGGGCTCGTGATGGGCACGTACGACACGAAGCAGCTGCCGGTCTACGAGTACCTGCACCAGCATCACCACCCGAAGTACGCGATCCTGGACGACTTCTTCCAGGGCGCGTTCGGCGGCTCGTTCCTGAACCACCAGTGGCTGATCGCGGCCGCGCCGCCGGTCTGCAACGCGGCGAACGCCTGCCCGGCGAACGCAACGCACTCCGTGCTCGACCGGAACGGCAGCCCGACCCTGAGCTCGCCGCCGGCCTCGAACCGGCCGCCTGGCATGGGCGCGCTCTACACGTCACCCGACACCGGCCTCGTCAACGGCCCGCTGACGCAGGCGTGCGGCCTGGCCACGACGGTCGCCGGCCTCGCCTGCGGCGACTACAGCGTCAACACGCAGCAGCCGGCGTTCCAGCCGTCGGGGCTCTTCGGCGCCAAGCTGCCGGCGCAGACGAACCCGACGATCGGCGACCGGCTGACCAACAAGGGCGTCGACTGGGCCTGGTACTCAGGCGGCTGGTCGAACGCGAACGGCGACGTTGGCGCTCCGGGCTGGACGAACGGCGCGGCGCCGTCCGCGACACCGACGGGCTGCTCGGATCCGTTCGTCGACCCGGGCGTCTCGCACTGGCCGGAGTGCCCGGACAACCTGTTCCAGTACCACCACCAGCCGTTCAACTACTACGCCAACTTCTCGACCGCGACGCCGGCCGGCCTGGCCAACCGCGCGGCGCACCTGAAGGACGAGGAGGAGTTCATCCAGCAGGCGCAGGCCTCGGACCACCACTGCATGCTCAAGCCCGTCAGCTTCATCAAGCCGATCGGCGAGGAGAACGAGCATCCGGGCTACGCCAGCGAGCCGAACGGCAGCGACCACCTGGTCTCGCTACTCCAGGACATCCAGAACAGCAAGTGCGCGAAGAACACGATGGTGATCGTCACCTATGACGAGTTCGGCGGACAGTGGGATCACGTCCCGCCGCCGGGCCAGGGACACGCCAAGGGCCCGCACGACCAGTGGGGCCCGGGGACGCGCATCCCGGCGCTCGTCATCGCACCGCACTTGAAGGGCCACTTCGTCGTCGACCACACGCAGTACGACACGACGTCGATCCTGACCACGATCGAGGACCGCTACCACCTGAAGCCGCTCGGCACCCGTGACGCCGCGGTGAACAGCCTCGACGACGTCTTCGACGCGCGGAGCCCGTTCCACCACAAGCACCACTACCACCACTAGCCCTCCGAAACGTGTGTGCGGCCCCTCCGAGGAGGGGCCGCAAACACCTTCGTGGTTCCGGCCGGACGGGTTACGTCATCGCCGCCAGCGCAGCCGACTGGACGATCAGCGCCTGCGCCTGTGCGATCCAGGCGTGGGCCTGACTCCTGCTGATCGAGTCGTTGTCGAAGGCCGCCGCATCGAGCGCGCCTCGAATCTGCTTGGCCAGCGCGTCCCGCTGATCGGTCAGCGACTGGATCTGATTCTCGATCGTCGTGTAGCGGCTGTCGTCGCTCGGGGTCCCGCTCTTGATCGCCTTCGTCGAGGCCGCGAGCGTGTTCATCGCGAATGCGCCGAATGGCGCGTTCAGCTGCTTGTACGTGGCGCCGAGCTTCGCGACGGTGCCGTGATGCTTCTGGAGGCCCACGGCATCGCGTTCTTGTCGAGATCGCTCGTGAGGACACGACCGTCGTGGACGTAGGGGTCGTCCAGCCCGAGCAGCGCGAGCATCGTCGGTCGCGTGTCGGTGTGGTCGGCCCAGGTCGTGTTGTCCGTCGACGAGTTCTTGACGCCCGGCCCGACGATCCCGAGCCAGGTCGTGGCGACCTCCGGCTGGATGCCGCCGTGGTTCCACGCGAACGTGTTCGTCGGCGGCGTCGTCGGCACCGTGATGCACGGCGTGTTGCAGTTCGGCGCTCCGGCGAACAGGAAGTAGTCGGACGCCGCGAACATCGTCAGCGTCGGCGTCCGCTGCGGATCGGCCGTGACCATGTGGAGCGTCTTCATCTCCACCGGGTCTGCCAGCGCCGCGGTCATGTTCTCGTTCACGCCGGTGTACGGGTTGGTCGCCGTCAGGGCGCCGACCCCGCGGCCGAATGCCCGCGTGACCGCCGCGTCCCGCGCCGGGTTGCCGTTGAGGTAGATCGTCGGCGCCATGTCCGAGTGGACGGTGAACGGCGTCGTGATCCCCTGCTGGGTCGCCATCAGGCCGGCCAGGTTGCCGTTGACCTCGCCCGCGAGGTTGTACGTGCACGGCGTGTTGACGCCGTCACAGCCCGTGGGCGACGGGAGCGAGCCGACGAAGTGGTCGCCCTCCTCGACGGTGAACACGAAGAGCGTGTTCTTCTTCGTGATCCCGTCGGCCTTGAGGCGGTCGAAGAACTGGCCGAACGCCGTGTCGTAGTTGTGCAGCTGCTGGACGTAGTCGGCCTCGCCCGGCCCGCGGGTCGCGTGGATCTCGCCCGCCTGGCCGTGCTGGTCGTGCGCGTCCGAGATGTACCCGAACGTGACCGGGATCCCGGCCTCCTGCATCTGCGCGACGTACGAGAGCGTCGTCGAGGCGAAGAGCCCGTCGAAGCCCGGGAAGCCCGGCTGGTTGAACTGATCGGCGATCAGCGTGCCGTCGAGCTTCTTCAGGCCAGTCTGCCCGTTCACGGTCGCGTTCGTGCAGTTGGACGTGGAGACGGTGCAGATCGCCGGGTTGACGTACTTCGCCCCGAACAGGCCCTGGAACCCGGTGTAGGCCCCGGGCTCGTCGGGTAGCTGGTCGGGCTGCGCGTTCGGGTTGCCGTTGCAGATGCTCTTCGAGCCCTTGGCGCAGTGGATCGCCAGGCCGACGAAGTCGGTCTGGGCGATGTTTCGCGCGGCGGTGCCCGCAGGAGCGGCGTTCGCGGCCAGCGCCTCGTTCCACTCGGGCGAGCCCTGGCCGAACACCTTCGTCATGTCGCCAGCCGGGCCGGTGCCCGTGTTCTCGAGCACGACGTTGGCAAGCGCGGTCGCGCCCCAGTCGCAGCCGGCCTTGCGTGTACGGGACCCACGGCGCCGGCGTGTTCGCCGGACTGCCGCTGTCCCCGTTGACCATGTTGTAGTTGGGGTCGGTGGGCGGCGTGTTGACGTCGTCCGTTAGGTCGGTCCAGTACTTGAACGACGAGGACGAGTTCGTCAGCCCGGATCCGTCGTTCCGGAAGTACCGGTACGAGTTCGAGACGGCCTGACCGTGCCGGTCCGAGTACATGCCGGTCAGGTCGGTGAGGATCCCGTTCCCGGTGTGCGAGATCAGGACCGTGTGGTCGTTGACGTTGAGCGTCCCGTTGTCCCGGATGAAGTTGAGCAGGTGTGGCATCTGCTCCAGATCCGACGGGACGTTCGGGTTGTCGCGTAGGAAGTGGACGTTGTCGAAGATCGTGAAGACGACGTGCTTCACGCCGTTGTCCAGCTTGCAGTTGGGCGGCTGGTTGTGACCGCTCGCCCGCTGCACGTTGCCGAGTCCGAGCACCGCGAACACCGTCAAACCGATGACGATGAGGGCGGCGAGGACGGCACCTCTCCCCTTCATGCCTGACCTCCTCATCCGAGTGCAGTTCTCGGGCAGCGAGCCTACGACTCCTCGGATCGCGATTCAACTATCAGCGCAGGTCCGTTACCGAACCGTCGCCGCCCTGAGATCCGCTCGGCGAGGCCGTCTCAGTCGTTCGGCGGCGTGACGAACCCCATGCGCTCGTACATCCGCGCGAGCGTGGGAGCGGCGATCTCGCTCGCCTTCGCGGCGCCTCGGGCGAGCATGGCCCGGAGCTCGCCCTCGTCGGCCCGGAGCTTCTCGTAGCGCTCCTGGATCGGGGTGAACAGCTCGACGACGGCGTCGCCCACGTCCTCCTTGAAGCGGCCGTAGCCGCTGCCGTCGTACCGGGACTCCAGCTCGGAGACGGGCTCGCCGGTTGCGACGGACATGATCTCGAGCAGGTTCGAGATGCCCGGCTTCTCGTCCGGCGCGTGGCGAACGTCGGTGCCCGAGTCGGTGACGGCGGTCTTGAACTTCTTGCGGACGACGTCGGGCGGGTCGACGAGCCGGACGACCCCCTGCGGCGCGCCGCGCGTGGTCGACATCAGGCGCTCGGGCTCCTGGAGGTTGCGGATGCGCGCGCCTTCCTCGGGGATCGACACCTCCGGCACGACGAACGTCTCCCCGAAGCGCTGGTTGAAGCGCTCGGCGATGTCGCGCGTGAGCTCGACGTGCTGGCGCTGGTCGTCCCCGACCGGGACGAGATCGGTCTGGTAGAGCAGGATGTCGCCTGCCATCAGCACCGGGTAGGTGAAGAGGCCGGCCGAGACGAAGTCCTGCTCGGCCGCGCGATCCTTGAACTGGGTCATCCGGCGAAGCTCGCCGAAGCTCGTGACCGAGCCGAGCAGCCACGCGGCTTCTGGGTGAGCAGCGACGTGGCTCTGGACGAAGACCGTCGAGCGCTCCGGATCGAGCCCGGTCGCGAACAGCATCGCGGCGAGGTCGAGCGTCGCCTCGTGGAGCTCCTCAGGCTCGAACGGGGTCGTGATCGAGTGCAGGTCGACGATGCAGAAGAAGGCCTCGCCCCGCTCCTGCGTGGCGGCGTACTGGCGAAAGCCGCCGCTGTAGTTGCCGAGGGTCTTCGCCCCCGAGGCCCGGATACCGGAAAAGATGCGCATTCGACGTCTCAGTATCGCAACTACCCTTGGAGCTCTCGTGGCGACGAACGGATCACCCGAACTGCTGATCGTGATGGGCGCGGGTGCGACCCCGGACCAGACCGAGCACGTGCTCGCGCGCCTGCAGGAGGCGGGCGTGCAGGCGCGGGTGACGCATGGGCGCGAGGCGACCGTGATCGGCGCCATCGGAGAGCGCGAGCTGCTGGCGACGCTGCCGCTCGAGGGCTACCCCGGGGTCGAGCAGGTGCTGCCGATCCTGAAGCCGTACAAGCTGGTCGCGCGCGAGGTCTCGCCGGACCCGACCGTGATCGAGGTGAACGGGCGGCGGATCGGCGACTCCTGGTTCGGCCTGATCGCCGGTCCCTGCTCGGTCGAGTACCGCGAGCAGACGCTGGAGACGGCGCGGGCGGTCGCGGCGGCCGGAGGGACGATGCTGCGCGGGGGCGCGTTCAAGCCGCGCACGTCCCCGTACACGTTCCAGGGGCTCGGCGACGAGGGCCTCGCGATCCTGCGGGAGGCCGGGGACGAGACGGGCCTGCCGGTCGTGACGGAGCTGATGGACCCGCGCCACGTCGGCCCGGTCCTGGAGATGGCGGACGTGATCCAGATCGGTGCGCGGAACAGCCAGAACTTCCTGCTGCTCTCGGAGGTCGGGCGCGCGGACAAGCCCGTTCTCTTGAAACGCGGGATGTCGACGTCGGTCGAGGAGCTGTTGATGGCGGCCGAGTACGTCGCGAAGGAAGGGAACGAGCGAATCATCCTCTGCGAGCGCGGGATCAAGACGTTCGAGACGGCGACGCGCTTCACGTTGGATCTCGGCGCCGTGGCCGTGCTGAAGAAGGAGACGCATCTGCCGGTGATCGTCGACCCCTCGCATGCGGCCGGGCGGCGGGATCTGGTCCTGCCGTTGGCGCGCGCGGCGGCCGCGGTCGGCGCGGACGGGATCATCGTGGAGACGCATCCGCGGCCCGAGGAGGCGCTCTCCGATGCGGCGCAGCAGATCCCGACGGCCGAGTTCGGCGAGTTCACCCGAGAGGTGCGCGAGATCGTCGAGCTGCTGGGCAAGCGAATCGGCTGACTCGCCTAGCACCGCCGCCCTGTGGATCGATCGGCACGCTTTCTTCGCGCTCCGGTCACACACGCGTGACACGCGAGCCGCTATCGTCGATTTTCCCCTGGGAGGGTGGGGGTTAGGGATGGGACCCGCCCTGGCGGCCCGCGCGGCGATAGCCTGAGCCGGTGGAGGCGAAGCGGCTTGCGGTTATCGGAACGGGCCTGATCGGGGCCTCGGTTGCGCTCGCGGCGAAGCGAGCGGGCGCTGCGCGTGTGGCCGGCTTCGACCCGGACTCTGCCTCGCTCGAGGCCGCCGTTGCGCGTGGCGCCGTGGACGAGCCGGCCGGCTCGCTCGCCGCGGCGGTCGCCGAGGCCGACCTCGCGGTCGTTGCCGCGCCGGTCGCGCAGCTTGCCGCGGAGACGCGCGCCGCGCTCGAGTCGAGCGGCGACGGTTGCACCGTTACCGACGTCGGCTCCACCAAGGGCGCCGTCTGCGAGGCCGCTCGTGGCTCGAGCCGCTTCATCGGCGGTCACCCGGTCTGCGGCTCGGAGGCGCGGGGCGCCGAGCACGCCAGCGAGGAGCTCTTCGACGGCGCGACCTGGTTCCTGACGCCGCTCGCCGAGACAGAGCCCGCGCGCTACCGGCTCGTGCACGGCTTTGTCTCAAGCCTCGGCGCGATGCCCGTCGCCGTCGATCCGCAGGCGCACGACCGTCTCGTCGCGCTCACGAGCCACCTGCCGCACGTCCTCGCGAATCTGCTCGTCAACCAGGCGGGCTCCCGCCGGATCGACGGCCACGAGCCGCTTGCACGGCGCCGGAGGATCGTTGCGCGACATGACCCGGGTCGCCGGTGCCAACCCGAGGATCTGGGTCGACATCTTCCTCGACAACGCGGGCCCGCTCAGGGAGTCACTTGCCGAGCACAGGCGCGGCTTGGAGCAGCTCGAGGCGGCGCTCGACTCGGGCGACGCCGGCTTCCTTGCCCGCTGGATCGGAGAGGCCGCCGGCAACCGCCGGCGCATGCTCGCCGAGGCCTACCCAGATCCCGGAGAGCTGCAGCAACTGAGGGTGCACGTGCCGGACCGGCCGGGCGTGCTCGCCGGGATAACGCAGGCCCTGGGCGCCGAGCGCATCAACATCGAGGACTTCGAGCTGCATCACGTCTCGCCCGACCGCGGCGGAACCCTCACCCTGCTCGTCGGCGGCGAGGGGGAGGCGCGCCGCGCGGCCGCTCTGCTCGAGGCCCAGGGGTACGGGGTGGTCGTGTCGCCGGTGCTGCCGGAGCGATGAAGGTCGAGCCGGCCACGGCGCTGGAGGGGCACATCGGCGTCCCCGGCGACAAGTCGATCTCACACCGCGCGCTGATGATCGGCGCGATTGCGGACGGGGAGACGGTGATCCGCGGCTTCGGTCGCTCGGCAGACACCGAAGCGACGGCCTCCGCGCTCCGGGCTCTCGGCGTGACTGTGCTGGACGAGGACGTCGACACTGTGCGCGTGGAAGGCGTGGGGCTACGGGGACTGCGCCCTCCCTCGGCGCCGATCGACTGCGGCAACTCCGGAACCACGATTCGGCTGCTGGCGGGGCTGCTCGCCGGTCAGAGCGGCCGGTTCGAGCTGACGGGTGACGACTCCTTGCGCCGCCGCCCGGTCGACCGCATCGCGGTGCCGCTGGCGGAGATGGGCGCTCATGCGGAGACGGTTGACGGCCGCCCGCCGCTCGTCATCGAAGGCGGCGCTTTGCAGGGGATTCGCTACGAGCTCCCGGTTGCGAGCGCGCAGGTGAAGTCGTGCATTCTGCACGCGGGGCTCTACGCGGAGGGCCGGACGATCGTGGTCGAGCCGCTGCCGACGCGCGATCACACGGAGATCATGCTCACGGCCGCGGGCGCGCGCGTGTTGCGACGGCAGTCGCGAGTGTCGCTCGGGCCCGTCGAGCGGTTGCACCTAGGCGAGGTCGAAGTGCCGGGCGACTTCTCCGCAGCCGCGCCGTTCGTGGTCGCGGCAACGCTGCTGCCGGGGTCGACGGTGACGATCCACGATGTTGGCCTGAACCCACGCCGAACCGGGCTTCTCGACGTGCTCGAGCGGATGGGGGCGCGAATCACAGCGTTCAATCGGCGGCGGAGCGGCGGCGAGCAGGTCGGCGATCTGGAGGTGCAGTCGGCGGAGCTCACGGCGACGACCGTGCGGGCCGAGGAGGTGCCGCGCATGATCGACGAGCTGCCGCTGTTTGCGCTCGCGGCCGCTCGTGCCCACGGCGAGAGCAGGGTCGAGGGCGCACGAGAGCTGCGCGTGAAGGAAACGGACCGCATCGAAACCGTGACGACTTCGCTCCATGGCCTTGGCATCCGCATCACGACGCGCGACGATGGCTTCGGGGTGAGGGGCGTTGCCACCCGCCCTAAGGGTGGGGGAATGGGCTCTGACGGGGATCATCGGATTGCGATGCTTGGTGCGGTGGCCGGGCTCGTCTCGCGTGAGGGCGTCGAGGTCGAAGGGGCGGAGGCGGTCGCTGTAAGCTTTCCCGGGTTTTTCGAGCTGCTCGATTCGGTCACACAACGATGATCGTCGCCATCGACGGACCGGCAGGCGCCGGCAAGAGCACGGTCGCCCAGCGGCTCGCGGAGCGGCTCGGCTTCCGCTACCTCGACACGGGTGCGATGTACCGGGCGCTGACCTGGCTTGCGATCCGCCGCAGCGTTCCGCTCGGCGCCGGCGAGCAGCTGGGCGAGCTCGCCGCCGAGTTCCCGGTTGCGCTCGACGAAGAACGGCGGGTCTGGATCGCGGACATGGACGTCACATCGTCGATCCGCAAGTCCGACATCGACCGGATGGTGCCCGTCGTCGCGCGCCATCCGCAGGTCCGGCAGGTCATGCGCGCTCGCCAGCGAGAGCTGGCCGAGGACGGTGACGTCGTGATCGAGGGCCGCGACATCGGCACCGTCGTCGCCCCCGACGCCGAGGTCAAGGTGTACCTGAACGCCGAGCGGGACATCCGCGAGCAGCGCCGCCTCGCCGAGCGGCCCGAGATCGGCGCCGATGCGCTCGCGACTGACCTTCGCCTCCGCGACGAGAGCGACGCGGCGCGCATGCAACCGGCGGAGGACGCGACGCTGATCGACACCACCGACCTCGACGTCGACGACGTGGTCGCCCAGATCGAAGAGCTCGTCCGCGCCCGCCAGCCTGCGTAGGAAGGCGCGGTCGCGGTGAAGAGCCGAACGAAGAACGCGCCGGACAGAGACGACACGGGTGAGGAAGTCCCGGTCCCGGAGCTCGTCGGCACCGTCGCGATCGTCGGCTTCCCGAACGTGGGCAAGTCGACGCTCGTCAACCGTCTGACCGCCACGCGCAGCGCGGTCGTTCACGAGACCCCCGGTGTGACGCGCGACCGCAAGGAGCTCGTCTGCGAGTGGAACGGGCGCCACTTCCTCCTGATCGATACGGGCGGGGTCGACATCGCCGACCGGTCCGAGCTGACGCGCTCGATCGCCGACCAGGCGCGCGCCGCGATCGCCGAGGCGGATCTCGTCCTGCTCGTGGTCGACGCGAAAGCGGGTGTGATGCCGGGCGACGAAGAGCTCGCGGCGATTCTCCGCGCGTCTCGCAAGCCCGTGCTCCTGCTCGCCAACAAGATCGACGATCCCGCCCAGGACGCGCACGCGCTCGAGTTCCACCGGCTCGGCCTCGGCGACCCCGTGCCGATCTCGGCGGTGCACGGCCACGGCACCGGCGACCTGCTCGACGCGATCATCACCATGCTTCCCGGCTCCGGCCGCGCACAGGTCGGGGAGGAGGCGATCCGGGTGGCGATCCTCGGCCGCCCGAACGTCGGCAAGTCGAGCCTCCTGAACGCGCTTCTCGGCGAGGAGCGCGTGATCGTCTCCGAGCAGCCGGGCACGACCCGCGACGCGATCGACACGATCCTGCGCCGGGACGAACGCACCTTCGTCCTCGTCGACACCGCCGGGCTGCGCCGCAAGCGCCGCCAGCGCCAGGGAATCGAGTACTACTCGGAGCTGCGCGCGCTCGCAGCGGCGGAGAAGGCCGACGTCGCGCTCGTGCTCGTGGACGCGAGCGAGGGTCTGGTCGATCAGGATCTCTCGGTGGCCGACGTCGCCCGCAAGGCGCAGTGCTCGACGATCGTCGTGCTCTCGAAGTGGGACATCTCGCAGACCGCGCTCGAGGACGTGCGCTCGCGACTCGGGGACCGCCTGCGCCAGCGGCCCGCGCTCGTGACCGTCTCCGCGAAGACCGGCCGTGGGATCGGGCGCCTGCTCGACCGGATCGAGGAGCTGTTCGAGAGGCACTGCGGCCGGATCCCGACGCCAGAGCTGAACCGCTTTCTCAAGGAGCTGCGCGAGACCCGCGAGCCGCCGTCGAAGAGAGGGCGCCGGCTGAACCTGCTCTACGGAACGCAGATCCAGTCTCGACCGCCACGGTTCCGCTTCTTCGTGAACGACCCCGGGCTGATCACGCGCGACTACGGCTACTGGGTCGAGAACCAGCTGCGGGCGCACTACGGGCTCGAAGGCGTGCCTGTTTCGATCGACTTCGTGAGGCGAACATGAAGGCCGCGGTCGTCGGCGCCGGCGCCTGGGGGACGGCGTTCTCCGGCGTTCTCGCAGCGCGTGGGCACGACGTGACGCTTGCCTGTCGCGACCCCGAGCAGGCGCGGACGATCGAGGCGACCGGGCGGAATCCTCGCTACCTCCCCGGTGCCGACCTCGCCGCAGTCTCGGCCACGACCGTCGACGACCCGACGCTCGCCGGCGCCGACCTGCACGTCGTCGCCGTGCCGAGTCACGCCTTCCACGAGGTGGCCAGGGCGCTTCCGGGCGCTGCGCCGGTCCTCAGCCTGACGAAAGGGCTCGACCCCGAGACCGGCGGGCGCCTCTCGGAGCTCGTCGAGCGGCGTGCCGTCGCCGTGCTCTCCGGGCCGACCTTCGCCGAGGAGATCGCCGACGGCCTGCCCGCGGCTGCGGTGATCGCGAGCGAGAACGAGCGGCTCGCCCTCGAGCTCCAGCAGGCGGTCAGCTCGCTTGCGTTCCGGGTCTACACGAGCGACGACGTGACGGGCGTCGAGCTCTGTGCTGCGGCCAAGAACGTGGTCGCGCTCGCGGCCGGAGGCGTCGACGGGCTCGAGCTCGGCGACAACGCGAAGGCAGCGCTGATCTCGCGCGGCCTCGCCGAGATGGCGCGCCTGGGCGAGGCCTGCGGCGCGCGGCCGGAGACCTTTGCCGGGCTCGCCGGGATGGGCGACCTGATTGTCACCTGCTGGAGCCGCCACGGCCGCAATCGCCGTGCGGGCGAGCTGATCGCGCGCGGGTCGACCCCCGCGGAGGCGGCCGCAGAGATCGGCACCGTCGAAGGCCTGACGACGGCTCCGGTCCTGCGCGATCTCTCGCACCGCCTCGGGATCGAGCTGCCGATCACCGAGGGCGTCTGCCAGGTGCTCGACGGATCCGACCTGAGTGCTTTAGCTGCAGGGCTGATGGGCCGACAACCGACGAGGGAATGACCGTCCGCACGCCCAAGACGACTCGGCACTCGGTTTTGTCGCCGCGCTCGCGCTGATCGCGGCCGGCTGCGGCGGTGGCCCGGCCGGCTCCTCGGAGCCCGGTGGCGCAGCGCCCCTCGTCCGCGCCGATGCGCTCGGCTACGTCTCCGTCGACACCGACCTCGGCTCGAGCCAGTGGAAGCAGGTCGACGAGCTCTCGAAGAAGTTCGCCGGTCGCGCGCTGGCGCTGGACACGCTGCAGGCCGCGCTAACCAAGCACGGGGTCGACTACGAGGGTGATGTCAAGCCGGCGCTCGGCCCCGAGGTCGACGTCGCCGTCGTCAGCGCGGGAACTGCGGACACGACGAAAGTGGTCGCGCTGACGAAGCCCGACGATCCGGCCAGGCTTCAAGGCTCTGGTCGCGAAGCTGAACGCCAAGGACTCGTCGGGCAAGCCGGTCGTCTACCGCGAGGTCGGCGGCTGGTACGCGCTCAGCGACAGCCAGGCCGCCATCGACCTTGCGCTCGCCGGCGACGGAGCGTCGCTCGCCGACGACTCCACGTTCACGGACGCGTTCGCCAAGCTGCCCGCGGACGCGCTCGTCAAGGCGTACGTCAACGGACACCAGCTTTCCGGCCTGATCACGAGCGCCGCCAAGAAGAGTGGCAACCCGCTCGGCGGCCAGTACGCGCAGCTCGCCAAGCTCGACTCGCTCTCCGCCTCGGTCACCGCGGAGAACGACGGCGTCAGGGTGGAAGGCGCCGTCAAGGGATCCGGGGCGGGCGACCTGGTCGGCGGCGGCAACTACGACTCGAAGCTGCTCGAGAACGCGCCGGGCGATGCGCTCGCGTTCCTGAGCTTCCGCGGCGGCAAGGGCCTCGCCTCCTCGCTCCAAGGCTTGGCGCTGCCTCTCGAGCTGGCGCTCGGTATCTCCTCCTGACGACCTGGCGGCGCTGCTCGAGAACGAGGTCGGCGTGTACGTCCGGCCGGGGATCGGGATCCCGGAGATCACGCTCGCAGTCGACTCCTCGGACGTCCAATCCGGGCTTGCGACGCTCGACAAGCTGGCGACGAAGCTCGCCGGGCTCTCCGGCGGGAAGCTCTCGAGCAGCGGCGACGACAAGACGCTCACGCTCGACGGCGTCGCGATCCACTACGGGTCGGCCGACGGCAAGATCGTCATCACGAACGCCGCCACCGGGGTGGCGGGCTACGGCACGAGCGGCGAGAAGCTCGCCGACAGCGCCGATTTCAAGGAGGCCAAGTCGGCGGCCGGAATGCCCGACTCCAACGGCGGCTTCCTCTACGTCGACCTCAAGGACGCGATCCCGATGCTCCTTGGCCTGGCCGGGCTCTCGGGCCACCAGCCCTCGCCGGTCGTGACGGAGAACCTGCGGCCGCTGCGCTCGCTGCTGGCCTGGTCCGAAGGCTCCGGGGACACGCGGACTTTCGACCTCTTTCTCGAGATCAAGTAGCCTGATTTGCCTATGGCGGTTCGCGAATTTCTCTTCACGTCGGAGTCGGTTACCGAGGGGCATCCGGACAAGGTCGCCGACCAGATCTCCGACGCGGTGCTCGACGCCGTGCTTACCGACGACGCCACCGGGCGCGTCGCCTGCGAGACGCTGATCACGACGGGCCTCGTGGTCGTCGGAGGCGAGATCACGACCGAGACCTACGTCGACATCCCGTCGTTGGTGCGCGCCAAGATCGCCGAGATCGGCTACACGCACTCCGAGTGGGGCTTCGACGCCCACACGTGCGGCGTGGTCGTGGCGATCGACGAGCAGTCGCCGGACATCGCGCAGGGTGTCGAGTCGTCCTACGAGATCCAGCACGATCCGGCCGACGACGACCCGCTCGACCGGGTCGGCGCGGGCGACCAGGGGATGATGTTCGGCTACGCGAGCCGGGAGACGCCGGAGCTGATGCCACTCCCGATCATGCTGGCGCACCGGATCTGCAAGCGGCTCGCCGAGGTGCGCAAGGTCGGCGAGCTGCCCTACCTGCGGCCCGACGGCAAGGCCCAGGTGACGGTGCGGTACGAGGTCGACGAGAACGGCCTCCAGACACCCGTCGAGCTCGAGCGCATCCTCGTCTCGACCCAGCACGCCGACGGATGCGACGCGGAGACGTTGATCAAGCCCGACCTGATCGAGCGCGTGCTCCACCCGATCCTGCCGCCCGACCTCTACGACGAGAAGCGCTTCCAGGAGCGCGACTTCGTCTACGTCAACCCGACCGGCAAGTTCGTGATCGGCGGCCCGATGGGCGACACCGGGTTGACCGGGCGCAAGATCATCGTCGACACCTACGGTGGAGCCGCGCGGCACGGCGGCGGCGCCTTCTCGGGCAAGGATCCGACGAAGGTCGACCGCTCGGCGGCCTACGCCGCGCGATATGTCGCGAAGAACGTGGTCGCTGCCGAGCTTGCAGACCGCTGCGAGGTGAACGTCGCCTACGCGATCGGCGTCGCACGGCCGGTCTCTATCTCGGCGCAGACGTTCGGGACCGAGCGGATCCCCGTCGAGCGGATCGAGGAGCTGATCGGCGAGCAGTTCGACCTGCGGCCGGCGGCGATCCTGCGCGATCTCGATCTGCTTCGGCCGATCTACTCGAAGACGGCCGCGTACGGCCACTTCGGCCGCGACGACCACGACTTCACGTGGGAGCGCACGGACAAGGCCGACGCGCTCCGCAGCGCCGCAGGCATCGAGGCGAGCACGCCCGCCTAGTACCGACGCGTTTCTCGGAGCTTCGAGACCGTGACCAGCTCGTAGCCCTCGGCGCGGAGGCACGGGAGCAGGTGCTCCAGCGCCTCGACCGTTGCGGTGCAGTCGTCCCGGGCGCTCGTCGGCGGTGGCGGGAAGCCGTCGTGGAGATCGACGATCGCGCCGGGCCCGAGTCCGTCGAGCACGAGCCGGAAGATCGTGTGCGAGTCGACGCCCGGTCGCCAGTCCTCCGGGTCGACATCCGCGAAGACGGCTTCGAGGTCGAGGTCGGCGACGATCCGGAGCACGCGCTCGTCCGCGTGGAAGCCCGGTGCGCGGAACAGTCGCAACCGCTCGCCGAGAGCCTCCTCGGCCGCGTCGACGCCGCCGGAGATCTCGGCCCTGACCTCGTCGTCGGCAATCTCCGTCAACCGCGGGTGCGTGAGCGTGTGGCTCCCCAGCTCGTGCCCCTCGGAGGCGATGCGCCGGACGTCGTCGGGCCGCTCGCGCACCCGCTCGCCGATGACGAAGAAGGTTGCGAGTGCCCCGTGCTCTCGCAGGAGATCGAGCACGAGCGGCGTCCACTGGGAGGGGCCGTCGTCGAAGGTCAGCGCCGCGCGCTTCAAGCGGGGCGCACGAACAGACCGGCGGCGGCCTTCTCGGCGATCGTCTTCTCGTCGCCGTTCAGCCGCACGGTCAACTGGTCGGCCGCGGGTTGCGCCTCTCGTACCTCGACGTCGGTTCCCGGCACGAAGCCCTGGTCGTAGAACCACTGCAGGAGGTCGCCGTCGTGCTCGGCGAGGCGGACGATCTCGGCGTGCGCGCCGGGGGCGAGATCGGACAACGCCGCGAGCTCGCGGTTCTCGGTCTGCTCGAAGTCGGTGTCGACCGGCCAGCCGTGCGGACAGCGATCGGGATGACCCAACCGCTCGCTGATTCGGTCGATCATGTCGTCGCTGAAGCTCTCGCCGATCTCGTCCGCGTGCACGTGCGACTCGGCCGGCGTGTAGCCCATGAAGTCGGTCAGCAACCGCTCGACGATCCGGTGCTTGCGCACGACCTGCTCGGCCCGCTTCCGGCCCGCGGCGGTGAGGATCGCCTCCTTGTGCTCGCCGCGCTCCACGAGCCCTTCGGCCTCGAGCCGCTTCAGCATCTCGCCCGCGGAGGCCCGTGAGACGCCGAGCATCTCGGCCACGCGGGACGCCAGCGTCGGCGACCCCTGGGTCTGTGGCCGGTACTCGCCGATCGGGAAGGCGAGGAAGTAGATCGTCTCGAGGTACTCGTCGACGGAATGACCCTGCGCCACGCCGCCAACTCTACTGTCGTCTTGGTGGCAGAGGGCTTCTTGTAAGGTGAGCCTTACAGATGTCGTCTTCCGAGATCCTTCTGCTTGGAGCCCTTGCCGGCCTGACGATCTTCATCGGCCTGCCGATGGGCCGCGTGCAGAACGTCAGCCAGGACGTGAAGATGTTCCTGAGCGCGACCGCGACCGGGGTTCTGCTCTTCCTCTTCTGGGATGTGCTCGCGGCGGCGGTCAAGCCCGTCGAGGGCGCGCTCCACTCGTCGGACTGGGGGCGCTTCTCCTGGCTTGCGGCGCTCGCGTTCGGCGGGTTTGCGATCGGATTGCTCAGCCTCGTCTACTACGACTCGTGGATGAAGTCGCGACGGCGAAAGAGCTTCCTCGGCCCGGGTGCGGCTGCGGCGGGGGAGCTCGAGCGCTCCCACTTCACCGGCCTGTCGCCTGCCCGCTGGCTCGCCATCTTCATCGCGACTGGGATCGGGCTGCACAACTTCTCCGAGGGGCTTGCGATCGGCCAGTCGGCCGCGCAGGGCGCTTTGAGCCTCGCGTACGTGCTCGTGATCGGGTTCGGGCTGCACAACGCGACCGAGGGCTTCGGCATCGTCGCTCCGCTCACGGGCGACGCCGAGCGCCCGAGCTGGAGGTTCCTGGCGCTGCTGGGGCTGATCGGCGGCGGGCCGACCTTCATCGGCACGATCGTCGGGCAGGCCTGGACCTCGACCGCGGTCTCGGTGCTCTTCCTGACGTTGGCCGCGGGGTCGATCCTTTACGTCGTGATCGAGCTGCTGAACGTCTGCCGGCTCTTCACATCCAAGACGGTCACGGCGTGGGGAATCTTGTTTGGGCTGACGCTCGGCTTCGCAACCGACTTCATCCTCGTCGCCGCCGGCGTCTAGCCTCGCTACGGCTTCGCTTGCGATGCCGTCTTCAGCACGCGCGGGCTCTGCCCGTGCGTGCGTCTGAAATGACCAATCGAACCAAGTGACCTGATCTCTAAGCTCGCGTAATGTCGCGGTTTGGGACGGTCGTTCCGCTCGTGACCGCGCGCGCGTTGAGCGCGCGCGAGTTCACGTACGAGCTGCCCGACGGCGCGGGCAAGGGCGCGGTCGTGTCCGTGCCGTTCGGCCGGTCGCGGGCCCGTGGAGTCGTGGTGGATGTCGTGAGCGCTCCGCCTGCCGGCGTCAAGGCGCTGCCGGTGGAGGCCGTCGTGCACGAGCTGCCGCCGGCGCTGGTCGACCTTGCGCTGTGGCTGGCGGAGTACTACGGCTCGACGCCGGCACGCGCACTGGAGCTGATCGCGCCGGTTCGCCGTCAACGCCGCAAGGAGCAGCCGTCTCCGGTGGAGCGGCAGTCGCTCGAGGGCGAGGCTGCTCCGGAGCGGCTGAGCGCCGACCAGGAGGAGGCGCTCAGCCGAGTCGTCGGCGCGCTCGACGCGGGCGGCGGCCACTTCCTGCTCTACGGGCCGACCGGAAGCGGCAAGACCGAGGTGTACCTCCAGGCCGCGGCGGCTGCGCTCGAGCGCGGGCTCGGGACGATCGTGCTCGTTCCCGAGATCGCGCTTGCTCCACAGACGGTCGGCCGCTTCCGGGAGCGCTTCGGCGACTCGGTCGCGCTACTCCACTCGGGGCTGACCGACGCCGAGCGGCGGGACGAGCGCGAGCGGATCGCCGGCGGGGAGGCGCGGATCGTCGTCGGCGCGCGCTCCGCGATCTTCGCGCCGATGCACGGGCTTGGCCTCATCTGCGTGGACGAGGAGCACGATTCCTCGTACAAGCAGGAGTCGGATCCTCGCTACGACGCGCGCACGGTCGCCGCCAAACGCGCCGCGCTGGAGGGAGCTGTCGCGCTGTACGGGAGCGCGACGCCACGGCCGGAGAGCTGGGAGCGGCTCGAGCGCCTCGAGCTGAGCGAGCGGATCGGAGGGCGCCTGCCGCCGGTGCGGCTCGTCGACCTGCGCCGCGAGTCGGGCTACCCGCTCTCGGGGCCGCTGCTCGCCGAGCTCGGCGCGATCGCGGAGCACGGCGGCAAGGCGATCCTGCTGCTGAACAGGCGCGGTGTCGCGCCGGCGCTCCATTGCCGCGCCTGCGGGGCGACGTTCCGGTGTCCCGACTGCGACGTGGCTCTCGTGCTGCACCGCGACGAGATGCTTCGCTGTCACCACTGCGGCCATGCGGAGCCGGCGCCTTCCGAATGCCCCGTCTGCCGCTCGGTCGAGCTCGCGAGGATCGGGGCGGGCACACAACGGCTCGAGCGTGAGCTGGCAGCACGCGTACCGGAGCTCGAGCTGATTCGCCTCGACGCCGACGCGGTCAAGCGGCCGGAGGAGCTGGCGGGATTGCTGCGCCGCTTCCGCGAGACCGACCGCGCCGTCCTGCTCGGGACGCAGATGGTCGCGAAGGGCCACCACTTCACAGGCGTCGCGCTCGCCGCGGTGGTCGACGCCGACACCGGCCTCGGGCTCCCCGATCTGCGCGCCGAGGAGCGGACGTTCCAGCTCGTGACGCAGCTCGCCGGCCGGAGCGGACGGGACGGCCCGGGCCGGGTGCTCGTCCAGACGTTCCAGCCCGACGCAAGGCCGCTCGCGCTCGCAGCCCGGCACGACGTGCCGCGTTTCCTGGCCGACGAGCTGCGACGTCGCCGCGAGCTGGGTTACCCGCCGTTCCGTCACCTCGTGCGCGTGCTCGTCACAGGTCCCTCGGAGGGCGCTGCCGTCAAGCTGCTCGCGGAGCTGCGGGCCGGGCTCGAAGGTCACGGCGCCGACCTGCTCGGCCCCGCGCCGCTCTTCCGGCTCCGCGGCCGGCACCGGGCGCAGCTCGTGGCGAAGACGGACGAGCCGCGAAGGCTAGCGTCGAGGGCGGCGACGCTCCTGGCGTCCGCGGCCCCAGCCATGCGACGAGCCAAGCTGACCGCAGTGGTGGACGTCGATCCGCAGAGCCTCTGAGCCCGTACGACCGCACTAAGATGACGAAGGTGAGCGAGGCGGGCGAAGTCAGAGACGAGAAGCTCGACGCCGAAGCGGAAGCGCGGCGTCTGATCGCGCTCGCGCAGGTCCGTCAGTACCCCGACCCGGTGTTGCGCATGAAGGCGCACGAGATCGAGGATTTCGACGGCGACCTCTCCCGCTTGGTCGAGCGGCTCGAGCACCTGCTTCTCGATGCGAATGGCCTCGGGCTGGCGGCGACGCAGGTCGGCGTTCTCCAGAGGGTCTTCGTCTTCCATTCGACTCCCGAGGAGGACGTGCTCGCGCTCGTCAACCCGCGCCTCGCCGAGGCCTCCGACGAGCGGGTCAGCGACGACGAGGGCTGCCTCTCGCTCGACAGCGTCGTGATCCCGGTCGAGCGGCATGAGCGCGTCACGCTCGAGGCGAGCGATCCTGACGGCAAGGACGTGCGCATCGAGCTCGAGGGCCTGGCCGCGCGAATCGTGCAGCACGAGCTCGACCACCTCGACGGGATCCTGATCCTCGACCGGACGACGCCCGAAGCACGCCGAGATGCGCTCGCGGTCCTGCGACCGCAGCCCGTCTTCGTTCGGTAGGCCTTGAGGCTTGCCGTCGCCGCGACGGCGCCGCTGGGTGCCGATGTGCTCCAGCGGCTGGCGTCGAAGCACGAGATCGCCTACCTGCTGACGCGGCCCGACCGGCCGCGCGGCCGCGGGCGCAAGATCACCGCGCCACCGGCGAAGGAAGCCGCCGAACGCCTCGGCATCGAAGTGCGCCAGCCCGAGCGGATCGGCCCGGACTTCGAGCCCGGGGAGGACACCGTCGTCGTCGCCGCGTACGGCGTGCTGATTCCCGAGCCCGTGCTCCCGCGCGCGCTCTGGCTCAACGTCCACCCGTCGCTGCTGCCGCGCTGGCGCGGGGCGGCGCCGATCGAGCGCGCGTTGCTGGCCGGTGACCGCGAGACCGGGGTCACGATCATCAGGCTCGAGCCGGAGCTCGACGCGGGGCCGATCGCGGCGCAGCGGGCGTTTGCGATCGAGGACGCGGACGACTTCGGCACGATCGCCACGCGGGCGGCCGAGCTCGGGGTCGAGCTCCTCGACGAGGTGCTGCCCGGGCCGAGCTTCACGCCGCAGCCGGCCGAAGGCGTCACCTACGCGGAGAAGATCGAGGCCACAGACCGCGAGCTCGACTGGAGCCGGCCGCCGGAGGAGCTGCTCAACCGGATTCGCGCGCTCTCGCCGCACATCGGGGCACGCGCCGAGCTCGACGGGCGACCGGTGACGATCTGGCGCGCCCGCATCGAGGACGGGAGGCTCGTGCCCGTCGAGGTGCAGCAGGACGGCCGCCGCCGGATGAGCTACGACGAGTTCGTCCGCGGCCTCCGGTGATCTCTCCCGCCCGGCGCGCGGCGTTCGAGACCGTGCTCCGCGTCTTCGAGGAGAGCGCGTACGCCGACCGGGCCTTCCCCTCCGCGGCGGCCGGTCTCGACCAGCGTGACCGCGCGTTGGCCCAGCGGCTCGCCTTCGGGACGATCCAACGAGCCCGGACGCTCGACCACGGGATCGAGACGCTCGGCCGGCGGCCGGTCGCCAAGCTCGACCCGCCGGTGCGGGCTGCGCTGCGTCTGGGCGCATACCAGCTCGCCTTCTCGGAGGTGGCCGTCCACGCCGCCGTGAACGAGTCGGTCGAGCTCGTGCGGGCGGCAGGCCTCGAGCGCGCGGTGGCGTTCACGAACGCCGTCATGCGTCGCCTCACGCTCGGCCTGCGCGACCTGGTGGACGCGCTTCCGGCAGAGACTGCGACGCAGGCGGCGCTGAAGCACTCGTATCCGGACTGGGTCGCGGAGCTGTGGTGGCGCGAGCTCGGGGAGGCCGAGGCGCTGGCGCTGATGGAGGCGCAGAACGAGCCGCCGGAGACGGTCGTGCGCCTGAATCCGCGCAGGGAGGGGCGCGTGGAAGGCGTCCCGGATCCGGAGCTGCCGAACGCGTTGCGGGTCGAGCGGGTCGACGAAAAGGCTCTGCGCGAAGGGTTGATCTGGCCCCAGAGCCGCGGCTCTCAGCTGGCCGGTCTCTGCGTCGCGAGCCGCGAGGGCGAGCGCGTGCTCGATCTCTGCGCGGCGCCCGGCGGCAAGGCAACCCAGGTTGCGGGCGAGGTGACCGCCGTCGAGAAGCATCCCGGCCGCGCCAGAGAGCTGGAGGAGAACTGCGCGCGGCTTGGCGCCTCGAACGTACGGGTCATGAACGCCGATGCGCTCCAGCTACCGGAGGAGTTGCGGGACTTCGACCGGGTGCTCGTCGATGCTCCCTGCTCGGGTCTGGGCGTGCTCGCCTCGCGCCCGGACCTCCGCTGGCGCGCGAAGCCGTTGCCCGAGCTGCAGCGCGAGTTGCTGGCGGTCGCCGCAGAGCGGGCCCGACCTGGCGGGACGATCGTGTACTCGGTCTGCACGATCAGCGTCGAGGAGAACGAGGCCGTGGTCGACGCGACCGGCCTCGCCGTCGAGCCGCTCCAGGACGAGTGGCCGCAGTTCGCGCATCCGAGGCGGCCGGAGTTCCTGCTGACGCTGCCTCATCGGCACGAAACCTCCGGGTTCTTCATCGCGCGCCTGCGAGCGACTTAGGATCACGGCCATGAGCTGGTCCGACTGGATCCGCGGAGTCGAGGTCGAGCCGTCGCTGTACGCCTCCGACTTCTCCCGCCTCGGCGAGCAGGTCGAGGCTCTGCTCCGCGCCGGGGCGCGTGTCTTCCACTTCGACGTCGGCGACGGCCATTTCATCCCGCCGATCACGATCGGCCCGATCGTGCTCGGCTGGATTGCGCCGATCGTCCACGGCGCAGGCGGCGTGCTCGACTGCCACCTGATGGTCGAGGTGCCCGAGCCGCACATTGCGCAGTTCGCCGAGGCAGGCGCGGACAGCGTCACGGTTCACGTCGAGACCTGTCCGGACCTCCCGGCCGTCGCCGCGCTGGCACGAGAGCACGGCCTCCAGGTCGGGCTGGCGCTGAACCCCGAGACGGACGTCGAGTCGGCCGCGGCGGCGGCGCTGGAGGCGGAGGTCGACCTCGTGCTCTGCATGAGCGTGCACCCTGGGTACTCGGGTCAGAAGTTCATTCCGGAGGCACTCGAGCGCGTGCGCGTGTTGCGGGAGCTGCTCCCGGAGTCGACGCGGATCCAGGTGGACGGTGGGGTCGGCCTCGACAACATCGTCGAGCTGCGCGAGGCCGGCGCGACGTTGTTCGTCGCCGCGACCGCGATCTTCGGGCACGAGGACCCGGCCCTTGCGTATCGCCGGCTCGCGGAGCAGGCAGCACCGCGAGCATGAGCCTGGAGCGTGCACTGGAGCTCGCGGAGCGAGGGCGCGGCCAGGTCGGGCGCGACCATCCGCTCGTGGGCGCCGTGATCGTTCACGACAGGGAGGTCGTCGGTGAGGGGTGGTACGCAGGGCCCGGGACCCCGCACGCCGAGGTGGCGGCGCTCGGGTCGGCCGGCGAGCGTTCGCGGGGGGCAACGCTGTTCGTGACGCTCGAGCCCTGCTCGCACCACGGTGAGACGCCTCCGTGTGTGGACGCGGTTGTGGAGGCGGGCATCGCTCGGGTCGTCGCGGGCGTCGGCGACCCGAACCCGAAGGTCGACGGGAAGGGGTTCGAGCGATTGCGCGGTGCCGGGGTCGAGGTCGAGGTGCTCGCCTCGTGGGAGGCGCGGCTCCAGAACGAGGCCTGGCGCGTCTGGATCTCCCGCGGCCGGCCCTTCGTGACTTACAAGGTGGCGATCACGCTCGACGGGCGGGTGACCGTGCCGGGCTCGCGCTGGGTCACCGGCGAGGAGAGCCGCCGCCGCGTGCACGAGCTACGGGCAGTCTCCGATGCGGTCGCGGTCGGTACGGGGACGGTGCTTGCCGACGATCCGGCCCTGACCGCGCGGGGCGTGGGTGCGACACAGCAACCCCGGCGCCTGGTCTTCGGGCGAAGGCCGCTGCCGGACGGGTCGGAGCTCGAGCTTCGCTCCGGGAGGCTCGAGGAGGAGCTGACGGCGCTGGCCGCGGAGGGCGTGCAGACGCTGCTACTGGAAGGCGGACCGACGCTCGCCGGGTCGTTCCTCGCGGCAGACCTCGTCGACAAGCTGCTCGTGTTCGTTGCGCCGCGCCTGTCCGGCGAGGGCTCCGGCCCCGTGGCGGCGCTGCCCGATCCGATCGAGCTGTTACGGCTGAGGTGCGAGGCGCTCGGCGACGACGTGCTTCTCAGCGCCTATCTCCGTGAGCCGTGAGATCGGCGGCCCGGCCGGCTGACCGTTTTCTCTCGGCCCTTCTGGTCTTAGTACGGTTCGCCCGGCCTCCTCCCCAAGGCGAGCGTATCCGGGAAAGGCGCGCGTGTCTGGAACGGATTCGTGCCGAAACCGTGACAGCTCGCGCGGGCTCCGGCCGCGAGCAGGCCGGGTAGCCTTGGCTCGTGTTCACCGGGATCGTGCGTGAGCGAGGGCGCGTCGTCGCCGCGGAGCGCAACGGCGCCGAGGGTGCGGTTCGGCTGCGAATCGCCGCTCCGCTCACAGCCGCCGAAACGGGCCTCGGGGACTCGATCTCGGTCGCAGGCTGCTGCCTGACAGCGATCGCCACCGACGACGACGAGCTCGTCTTCGAGGCAGTTCCGGAGTCCCTGGCACGCACCACCCTCGGAGACCTCGGCGAGGGGGCGGAGGTCAACATCGAGCCGGCGCTCCGGGCGGGTGAGCCGCTCGGCGGCCACTACGTCCAGGGTCACGTCGACGGTGTCGGTCGCATCAGATCGGTCGAGGCCGAGGGCGACGGCTGCCGCATCTCGGTCGAGGTCCCCGCGGAGCTGCTGCGCTACTGCGTCGAGAAGGGATCGCTCGCGGTCGACGGCGTTTCCCTCACGATCGCCGCTCTCGATGGCGACGGGGTCGAGATCGCACTCGTGCCGCACACGCTCCGTGAGACGACCCTCTCGGCCCTCGGGGCCGGCGACCCGGTGAACCTCGAGGTCGATGTGCTCGCCAAGTACGTCGAACGGCTGACCGCCCGCTGAGGAGTACGATCCGTCCGGGATGGACACCGTCGCGCAATCCACGGCCTTCGCCTCGATCGAGGAGGCGATCGAAGACATCCGCCAGGGCAAGTTCGTCGTCGTGGTCGACGCCGCCGACCGCGAGAACGAAGGCGACCTGACGATCGCGGCCCAGTTCGCGACACCCGAGGCGATCAACTTCATGGCCACCCACGGCCGCGGCCTGATCTGTCTCTGCCTGACCGAAGACCGGTGCGACGAGCTGCAGCTCCGCCCGATGACGGAGCGCAACGAGACGCCGTACGGAACCGCGTTCACGATCTCGATCGAGGCGCGCGACGGCGTCAGCACCGGGATCTCCGCCTCCGACCGCTCGCGGACGATCCAGGTTGCGATCGATCCGAGTCGCGGGCCGCAGGATCTGGTCCAGCCCGGCCACGTCTTCCCCCTTCGCGCACGCGCGGGCGGGGTGTTGCGCCGCACGGGTCAGACGGAGGCCGCCGTCGATCTCGCGAGGCTTGCCGGCCTCAACCCGGCGGGCGTCGTCTGCGAGGTGATGAACGACGACGGGACGATGGCGCGCGTGCCCGACCTGATCTCGTACTGCGAGCGGCACGGCCTGACGATGATCACGGTCGCCGACCTGATCGAGTACCGCAGGCGGACGGAGAAGCTCGTCGAGCGCACGACCTCGGTGCGGTTGCCGACGACCTACGGCGAGTTCACGGCGATCGCGTTCCGGGAAAGGCTGACCGGCAAGCACCACCTCGCGCTGGTCAAAGGCGAGGTCGACGGCATGCAGAACGTGCTCGTCCGCGTCCACTCGGAGTGCCTGACCGGCGACGTCTTCCACTCGCTTCGCTGCGATTGCGGGGAGCAGCTCGACCAGGCCCTTCAGCAGATCGCGGCGGAGGATCGCGGCGTCCTCCTCTACATGGCCCAGGAGGGGCGAGGGATCGGGCTGCTCAACAAGCTCAAGGCCTACGAGCTCCAGGAGGGTGGGCTGGACACGGTCGAGGCCAATCTCGAGCTCGGCTTTCCCGCGGACGCACGGGAGTGGGGGATCGGCAACCAGATCCTCGCCGACCTCGGGCTCACGACGATCCGGATCCTGACCAACAATCCGAAGAAGATCAGCGGGCTCGGTGGTTATGGTCTGTCCGTGGTCGAGCAGGTCCCGATCGAGACGCCGCCGCACGAGGAGAACAGGCGGTACCTGACAACCAAGCGCGAGAAGCTCGGTCATCGCCTGCACCACCAGGATCTGCGCTTCGAGCCGGAGACCGACGCGTGAGCGAGGGGTTCGAGGAGTCGCGCCTCCGGTTCGGCGCGGAGGCGGAGGAGGAGGTGCGCGACGAGGGCGCCGCGCTGGAGACCGAGCCCCAGGACGAGCTCGGCCCGTGGCCTTCCCCGGAGGGGTCGGCGGTTGAGCAGGAGGAGTCTCCGTTCGAAGAGGAGGAAGAGCTTCCGGCCGCCCAGGAGCTGCCGGTGGAAGAGGAGACGGAGCTACCGGCAGAGGAGGACGAGCTGCCTCGGATACGACCGCCTGACCACGCGGCGGGCGGGTTGCGGATTCCCGAGGGGTACGGCGTCATCCAGGGCGAGCCGAGCGGAGGCCGCCGGTCGGTGGGTGTTGTGGTCGGACGCTTCAACGGCGAGCTCACCGGGGAGCTCCTGACCCGCGCGCTCGACGAGCTCGAACGCGCCGGCGTCGGACGCGAGGCGGTGACGGTCGTGCCCGTCCCCGGAGCCTTCGAGCTGCCGCTCGCTGCGATGGCGCTCGCGAAGACCCGGCGCTACTCGTGCATCGTCGCGCTCGGCGCGGTCATTCGCGGCGAGACACCACACTTCGACTACGTGGCGAGCGAGGCGGCGAGCGGGCTCCAACTGGCCGGGCTCGAGACGGGCATCCCGGTCGCGTTCGGCGTGCTGACCTGCGACAACGAGCAGCAGGCACGGGAGCGGCTCGACAAGGGTGCCGAGGCCGTGCGCACGGCCCTCGAGATGGCCGACGTGTTCGCCCAGCTGCGTGCGGCTGCCGGCGCCGCGCCAGCCTAGAAGACCCGGCGTCAGCAGTCGAAGGGGCCCTCGTCCCGGCCAATCTCGCGCCCGTCGGTGGCCCGAGCGACAAGCACAGCCGGTCGGTGACCGCGCTGGCACGTGTCGCCACCCTGGATGTAGACGAAGACGCCGTGATGAATCGGCAATAGAAGCTTGCCGCCGTCCTCGAACGAGAGCGTCACCGTTTCGACCGGCGGCTCGGCGACGCCGCTTATCTCTCTCACTCCCGGGAACGTGTCACGGGGCGCGCAGCCGCTGGTGGCGAAAGGCAAGAACGAAGCCGAGAGGCGGGTCGAGCAACCGGTGATCAGGAAGCGACCTTCGGTCTCGTAGACGGTTGCCCAGCCGACCCCGGTCTTCGTCCGGGCCACATACACCGTGACCGGTCCTCGAGACAGCGCGAATGTCCCTGCCGGCTCGATCGTCTTCAGGTCGATCGCGCCGGTCGGCGAACTCCGCTCCAGCGCGAATGCCTGGCGGGCCGTATCGGAGACAGGCGGTCCTTCCGAGCTCGAGAAGAGATGCAGGTCGAAGGGTCCGACGGCCGTCCACGAGATCGCGAGAGCGCCGATGAGAATCGCGACCAGGAGCGTGAGGGCCAGAATTGTCTTGCGCCCGAACGGAAGCCGTCGTGGTCGCAGTTGAGCGGCAATCAGCGTGTCGAGCCGGTCGCGGGCCTGGTCTCGCGCGGCGGTGGGGATCGGCAGCGGCTCGCACAGTCGAAGCGCGGACCGGAGGCGGACGAGGTCGTCGGTCATCGCAGGGCTCCCATCGAGGTCGAGGTGAGGGCAGCAAGAAGCGTTGGCCGGATCCGATGCAGGCGGGCGGCGACGGTCCCGGCGGCGACGCCGAGCGCTTCGCCAACCTCGGCATGCGTGAGGTCGCTGATCGCCGAGAGCAGGAGTGTCTCGCGATCAGCCGGCCGCAGCGCCCCGAGGGCATCGGCGAGCTGCCGACCACAGTCCGCGGCCGCAAGGCGCCCAAGGAGGCTTTCGGTGTCGAGTTCTTCGGCCGGCAGAGCTCCGTGAGAGGCATACGCCCTGAGGCGCCGGGTCTCGGCACGGTGATGGCGGGCTACGAGGTTCGCGGCGATTCCGTAGAGCCAGGGAAGCGCCGAGTTGCCGAGAGGTCGGAAGCGGCGGCGTCCCGCGAATGCGAGGGCAAAGGTCTCCGCGGCCAGGTCGTCGGCGAGATGGACGCCGATGCGCCGCCGGAGGTACCGCCAGACGGCGTCGAAGTGGCGCTCGAAGACGGGACGAAAGGATTCGGCGTTGTCGAGCGACCTGCGGATGGCCTCTGCGTCAGTCATCTCCTGCTTATCGCCGATCCGCGCCAGGGCTTTGCGTTGATGCATGCGTCGTCAGATCCGTTGACGTTAGTGCGGCCGCCGGCCGCGCCACACGTGACCGCTCAGCTACACTCCGCCGCCGTGTCCAAGGTCTGCGCAATCTGTGGGAAGAAGCCCTCGTTCGGCCATAACCGGAGCCATTCGATGGTGGCGACGAAGCGGCGCTTCGATCCGAATCTCCAGCGCGTCCGCCTGCTGCTGGACGGCAAGGCGACTCGCGCGTATGTCTGCACACGCTGCCTGAAGAGCGGCCGGGTCGTAAAGGCCGTCTGACGCTCGCGGCGCCGGGCCCGCGGAGTCTGCTCCGGGCCTCCTGTTCAAGGCACACCCGACCTCCTCCCCGCTGCGAGCGTATCGAGCGCGGTCGCACGTGTCTGTGACGCGACCGTGACGAGGGCGTGACAATCGCTGCACAGGGTCCCGAGTCGCACGAGGAGCGCAACCCGCCCGGCTCGCGGAGGCGTCTAACGGGCGTGGAGGACGACGCCCTCACCGTTCCGTCCGCGCTCGGGCGGATCACGATCTCGCCCGAGGCCGTCGCCCAGATCGTCGGGCGAACGGCGGCCGAGTGCTACGGCGTCGTCGGCATGTCCCTGCGAGCGCCGGGCGCTGCCCGGGAGCGGGTGAACCGGCTCCTGCCTCGCGGTCGTGGGCGACGCGGGATCGTCGTTCGCACCCACGAGGGCGCGGTCGCGATCGACCTCTATGTCGTCGTCGAGTACGGGCTCAACCTCGCCGAGGTGGCCGCGACCGTCCGCTCGCGGGTCGCCTACGAGGTCGAGCGGCTGACCGGCCTCGAGGTCGCGTCGGTGGACGTGCACATCCAGGCGGTGAAGCGATCGGCATGAGACGTCTCCATCAACCCGCACGGCCGTCGGCAACGACCGGTCGAAGCGCTGACCGCCGGGGGAGCCGCTCGTGACCGAGCTCGAGACTCTGAGAGGGCTCGTCGGTGCCGCGAGCGCCTCGCTCGAGCGCAGCCGGCAGCGGATCGACGACCTCAATGTCTACCCGGTTCCCGACGGCGATACGGGGACGAACCTCGCGCTCACGGTTCAGGGAGTCGCGGAGGCGCTCGACGCCTCGAACGCCACCGACCGCGTCGAGCTCGCGCATGAGCTCACTCGCGCGGCGTTGATGAGCGCGCGCGGAAACTCCGGAGTGATCCTCTCCCAGATCGTGCGCGGAGCCGCCGAGGAGCTCGGGCGGCCGGGAACGGTCGATGCCGCTGCGATCGCGCGCGCCTTTCGGGCGGGAAGCGACGAGGCGTACCGCGCGGTGCGGAAGCCGGTCGAGGGCACGATGCTGACGGTGATCCGGGCGCTCGCCGGGGAGGCCGAGGCCCGGGCTGCTCCCGATCTCACCGCACCGGATCTGCTCGCCGCTCTCGTGGAGCGCGGCGAGAAGGCTGTGGAGCAAACGCGGGAACAGCTCGACGTCCTCCGCGACGCAGGCGTGGTCGACGCAGGCGGCGCCGGCTTGCTCGAGCTCGTCCGCGGGCTGGCGGCCGCGGTTGCAGGCGTGGAGCTGCCCGAGCCAGCGCGAGACGGACACGTCCCGCTCGAGGCGGTGCACCAGGAGCTCTCGCAGTTCCGCTACTGCACCAGTTTCGTGATCGAGGGCGAGGCTCTCGATGCGCCGAGCCTCGAACGCGAGCTCGAGCGGCTGGGTGACTCGCTCCTGGTCGTCGGCGATCCGACCGCGCTGCGGGTGCACGTGCACACCGACGACCCCGGTGCCGCGCTCTCGCTCGGCACTGCGGCGGGCGCGATCGAAGCGGTCGAGATCGCAGACATGCACGTGCAGACGGAGCAGCGCGAGGAGCGGCTGCTCGAGGCGGTCGCCGACCCGGAGGCGCGCAGCGCGGTCGTCGCCGTGGTCGCCGGAGAAGGCAATCGCCGCCTGTTCGAGAGCCTCGGAGCGGCAAAGATCGTCGAGGGCGGCCAGACCATGAACCCGCCGACGGCCGATCTGGTCGCCGCGATCGAAGACGCGGGACCCGGCGAGGTCGTGCTCCTGCCGAACAACGCCAACGTCGTCATGGCCGCGGAGCAGGCCGCGCGTCTGGCCGGCGGAACGGTGCACGTCGTCCCGACCCGCTCGCTCCAGGCGGGGCTCGCGGCGCTTGTCGCGTTCAACGCCGAGCGCTCGGCCGAGGAGAACGCGAGCGAGATGCGGTCGGCTCTCGAGGGCCTGGTCACCGGCGAGGTCACGATCGCGTCACGCAGCGCTGCCGTCGACGGCGTCACGGCGAGCGAGGGCGACTTCCTCGGCCTTCTGGACGAGCGGGCGATCACTGCGGGGCCGGGCTTCCGTGAGGTTGCGGCTGCGGTGGCCGAGCGACTCCTGGCCGAGCCGCGCGACGTTCTCACGCTGCTGACCGGCGAGAACGCCCCGCCTTTCGACGGGTTCCTGGACGAGCTCGCGGCGCGCCATCCCGAGCTGGAGATCGACGTGCACGAGGGCGGCCAGCCGCACTATCCGCTCTTGCTCTCCGCCGAGTAGAGTCGGGCGCGTGAGCACGCCGATCCGGGTCGTCCTCGTCGAGGACAACGAGGTCTTTCGCGACGCGCTCGAGCTCCTGCTCGGCCTTCAGGGCGACATGACGGTCGTTGCGTCGGTAGCCGACGGCACGGATGCCGCCGGGGTCGTCGCCGAGCTGCGCCCGGACGTCGTCCTGATGGACTACCGGCTTCCCGGGCTCGACGGCGTGCAGGCCACGTCCGCCGTCCTCGCGGCGTATCCCGAGACGGCTGTTGTCTGCCTGACGGCCTCGGCGAACCTGCGCGAGCGCGATGCCTTGATCGAGGCAGGCGCGGTCGGCTGCCTGCGCAAGGACGACGGGCTCGACGCGATCGTGGCGGCCATTCGCGACGCCTCGCGCCCGGCAGCGGCCTAGTGCCGAAGCTGACCGCCGAGAACACCGCGATCGTCGTCGACTCGACGGCCGATTTCCCCGAGGCACCGGAGCGGTTCCCCAACTGGCGGATCGTCCCGCTCTACGTCCGCTTCGGCGACGAGAGCTTCCGCGACTACGTCGAGCTCGCGCCGGACGCGTTCTACGAGCGGTTGAAGGCGGCCGAGCAGACGCCGACGACTTCCCAGCCGACCCCGGGAGACTTCCTCGCCGCCTACGAAGAGCTCTCCGGCTACGAGCGCATCCTCTCGCTGCACATCGCGGGCGAAGCTCTCCGGGACGATCGAGAGCGCCCGCACGGCCGCGGACCTGCTCGGCGACGAGCGTGTTCGGACGATCGACACGGAGAGCGCCTCCGCCGCCACCGCCATGCTCGGGCTCTCGATCCAGCGGCGCCTCGAGCAGGGGACGACGGACGACGAGGTGGACGCGCTGGTCGGTCGCTTTCGCTCGGAGGCGGGGCTCCTCTTCACGGTCGACACGTTCGAGTACCTCGCGCGCGGGGGCCGGATCGGCCGTGCCCGCGCGTGGGCGGGCGAGCTCCTCCACATCAAGCCCATCCTCACGATCGAGGAGGGCGAGGTCGTGCCCCTCAAGCGCGTACGTGGAAACAAGAAGGCCTTCCTCGAGTTCACGTCCGCCTTCGAGACCGCGACCACGGACTCGGAGACTCTGAGGGTCGGCATCGCCCACGCGGAGGCTCCCGAACGGGCCGAAGCGGTGGCGGAGATGGTGCGCCGGACCCGCCCGGCCTCCGACATCGAGCTCGTGACGACGCTCGGCCCGGTCGTCGGCGCACACGCCGGGCCGGGGACGATCGGGTTCTTCTGGTTCGATGATGGCTAGGCGGCAAGGGGCGTCCTTTCCCCGAGAGCGGCCGTGAGCTCGTTTCGGAGCCGGCCGACCTCGGCGGGGCGGTTGACAGCGAGCGCAGCCAAGGTCGCTCCCCCGGCATCCAGGTAGCGCGCGACGAGGGAGCCCGGGTCGCCTTCGATCTCGACCGCCGTCCACGTCTCGGCGTGGCCGACGTACTGGAGCCGCAGGCCGAACTGGTCCGACCAGAAGTACGGCAGCGCGGCATGTGGCCGTTCCTCGCCCAGGATCGCATGCGCGACAGCTGCGCCCTGGCCGGCGGCGCTCGTCCAGTGCTCGACGCGCAGTCTCCGGCCAAGCAGCGGGTGCCAGGCCTCCGCGACGTCGCCGGCGGCGAAGATGCCGGGGACGCCGGTGCGCCCGCAGGCGTCGGTGGGGATCCCGTTCTTGTCTGCCACGTCGAGCCCCGCGACTTCCGGGCGCACGCCCACGGCCAGGACGACGGCCTCGGTTGGCACCGTGGTGCCGTCCGCGAGCACCAGCGCCTGTGGCCGGCCGTCGCTGCCGCGCTCGAGGCGCTCGACGCCGTCGCCCAGCCGCAGGTCGACGCCGGAGTCGGCGTACCGCGCCGCCAGCAAGGCGCCGACCTCCGGGCCGAGCACCCGCTCGAGTGGCGTGGCCGTCACGTCGACGAGAACCACCGACGCACCGAGCGACGATGCCGTCGAGGCGACCTCCGTGCCGACGAAGCCGGCACCGACGACGGCGACCCGCGTCCCCGGGCGAAGCTCGCGCCGCAGCGCGGTAGCATCGTCGAGGGTGCGGAGCGTGTGGACGCCCGGGCCGTCCCAGCCGGGAAGAACGCGCGGGCTCGCGCCGGTCGCGAGCACGAGCGCGTCCCAGCGAAGATCCTCGCCGGCGTCCGTGCTCGCCACGCGTGCCGTCGGGTCCACGGCGGTAACACGACGGCTGAGCAGGAGCTCGATGCCCTTTTCCTCCCAGAACCCGCGCGGGCGCAGCTCGAGCGAGGAAGCGTCGCGGGCGCCCGCGAGATGCTCCTTCGAGAGGGCGGGCCGCTCGTACGGCGGAACTTGCTCGGCGCCGACGAGCAGGAGCTCGCCCTCGAAGCCGAGCGCGCGAAGCGTCTCGGCGCAGCGGGCTCCGGCAAGCCCGGCGCCGACCACGAGCACTCGCTCGGGTGTGGTCATGCCGCCTCCTCCTCCTCGACTGCCTCGACGGTGATCGCGCCCATCGGGCAGGTCCCGGCCGCCTCCAGGACGTCGGGGTCGTCGGTCTCGCCGACGAGAACGGTCGCGATGCCGTCTGCGCCGACCTCGAATGCCTGTGGAGCGAGCTCCGCGCAGGAGCCGAAGCCACTGCAGAGCGAACGGTCGATGTGAATGCGGTAGGTGCTCATCTCGGTGTACCTCCGGTGGATGTCTCGGTTGCGGGGATCGGAGAAGGGTGGGGGGCGCGAAGGGGCGCCGAACGCGCCGGGGCGGCGGTGAGCACGCGCCAGGCGGTGCCGGCGACGACCGCGCCGACCGCGCCGGTGTAGAGCCAGATCGCCCAGGGCTGAGTCGAGTCGGTCCCGGCGGCGAGCCCGTGCACGGTCGCGGCGGCGAAGATCACGTATGTCGCCCAGTGCAGCCGCCGCCAGTTCCGCGCGCCGAGCCGGCGGCGCAGCGCGAACGAGACGTAGACGAGCACCATCAGCTCCGCGGCCAGGACGCCGAAGACGGTCCAGAGCGGACGGTACGGCGCCAGGCCCGGCACGAAAAGCGCGGCGGGCGTGATCTTCACCGTCGAGTCGAGCACGAGCGCGACGCCGTGGAGCCCGAGTGCCCCCAGGCCGAGCAGGGCCAGGAAGCGGTGCAGGTCGACGACGGTCGGCTGGCGAACCGCCTTGCCGAGCGGCTTCGACTTGACGACGAGCCCCGCGAGCACCGACATGGTCAGCAGCGTGTACGCGGTGAACCCGGCCGCGCGCGCGAGGATCCAGAAGGTCGGATCCTTCACGCGATGCCCCCCGCCAGCACGGTGCGACCGTCGGCGGTGACCAGCACGCACGGCACGTCGAGCGCGTCGGCTTCCGCCGCGCCTGCTCGCTCGCCCGCCAAGAAGAACGCCTTCGCGAGCACCTCGGCCTCGACGGCGGTCGAGCCCACGACGGTCACGCGCAGCAGATCGGTCGCGGCGGGCCGACCCGTGGCCGGATCGATCACGTGGTGGCGCTCCTCGCCGTTTCGACGCCAGTGGCGCCGGTCCCGTCCGGACGTCGCAATGGCACCGTCTTCGAGGGCGAGCGCAATCGTCCCATCGCCCGTCTCGACGCCGACGCGCCAGCCGAGCGCATCCGGGCGACCGACCGCAGCGATGTCTCCGCCCGCGTCCACGAGTGCCGGGCCGGCCTCGGCGAGGATCGTGGCGGCGCGATCGACGGCGTAGCCCTTGCCGATTCCGCCGAAGTCGAGGTGGACGCCCGGCTCGAGCCCGATCGTCCCGCGGGAGCGGTCGAGGATCACGCCGCCGCCGCAGGGACCGGCCGGAGGCGCAGAAGGGCCATCGGGTGCGACCTCGGCAAATGTGCGGTCGTACCCGGCGGCCACCAGTGCGTCGTGGACGGTCGGGTCGAACCGGCCGGAGGTCCGCTCGCGCGCCTCCAGGGCCAGCTCGACGACCGTCAGCAGGTCATCGCTCGCGTGGATGCGGCCGCTCCGGTTCAGCGCCGAGAGCTCCGACTCCGGGCGGAAGCGCGAGAGCAGCGCCTCGAGGCGCTCGAACTCCTGCTCGGCGCCATCGAGCACGGCCTCGGCGAGCGGCCCCGGCTTGGCGACGAGGAAGAGCTCCACGTCTGTCCCCATCGCGCGGAAGCTGCGCCGGAGGATCATGACGTCCTCGTGATCGTGACCGGCGGAAGCGTCACGACGCGCACCGAAGGGGCGCCACCCGACGACCCGGAGTACGAGGGTGCAGAGGAGGCCGCGCTCACCGTAACCGCGGCCGCGCGAGCGGCTGCGAGCGCCTGCTGGTGCCGCTGCAGTGCCGACGAGATCTTGTGCCTTCGCACGGCGAGCTGTACTCGATACACGCGCCAGCGCCGGTTGACGACTCGTCGGACGGCGATCGCGTCATGACGGAGCGCCCGTTCCCGCGTGGCCAGTGCGGCCCAGCGCGGATCCGCCTTGGCGCTCGCATGGCTCGCCCAGGGCCGGGCCGCGATCGCCGCCCAGGTCACGAAGAAAAGGAGGAGCGCAGCCGCGAGTGCGTACAGGCGTACGACGTGGTTAGTCATCGCCGCCTCCTTCGTGGTCGCCCTGGTCATCGCCGTGGGCGCGATGCTTGACGACGACGATGGGCGCGGGCCGGACGTAGCGAACCCGGGGAGCCGAAGCTGTCGCCGAAGCCGGGATCGACACGGGTGCGGCCGGCGCCTGGGGGGCGGCAGGGGCCGCGACGGGGGCGAACTTCGGAACCTTCGGGAGTTTCGGCGGACGCTTCGCCAGCGCGCGTCTCAACGCGGCCTGCTGGCGGTCGAGCAGTTTCGTCCGCACGCGGAGCGCGCCGGTCTGGGTCTTCGAGGCGCTTGCAGCGGCCGACGACGACTGCCCCAGGTGGGCGGTCTGGACGGCCGCGAGGGCTCCGGCGCCTGCGGCCATGCCGAGGAAGAGCGAGAGGATCACTGCGTGTGTTCGGGCCATTGGGGGTCCTCCTTCGGGATCCCTTTCACCGTACGAGCCGACGGGTTAAGCGCGGGACAGGCGCGTACCAAGGTTCGGCAGGTCGCGGTTCGGATCCGGGGCGGCGGTAGGGGGGTCTGATCGCAGGAGCGGCGGAGGCGGGAAAACTTGCGCTTGCTCGGCGAAATCCCCCGAAAGCGGGAGGGCCGCGGTGTCGGCGGCGATTCCTATACTCGGCGCTCTGGTAGCAGCGAGACCACCGAGCCTTCCGGCGGGCTTTGCCGGCCTGGATCGGCCCGGCGAGTGGCCGTCACTTCGCTCGACCTCTCGACCGGAGTCGCTCGACCGCTCGCTCGAGAGCCTCGCGGGCGTAGGCCCTGCGCTGATGAAGAAGCTCGCGAAGCTCGGCCTGGGCACGGTCGGTGACCTGCTGCTGCACGCTCCGCACCGCTACGAGGCTGCCGTGCCGGAGCGGCCGATCGCCGATCTCATGGCCGGCGAGGAGACGACGATCGCTGGCGAGGTACGGCACGTCTCGGTGCGCCGACCGAGGCGAAATCTGGCGATCGTGCAGGCGCGAGTCGCGGACGAGAGCGACGAGATCACCGCGGTCTGGTTCAACCAGGCGTGGCTGGCCGAGCGGCTCCAGCCCGGAACGCGCGTACGCCTCCGCGGCCAGCTGAAGCGCGAAGGCTTCCAGGTGCGCTCGTACGACCTAAACGGGGTCTCGGCGACGGCCGACTTTGCGCCCGTCTATCCCGCGAGCGAGGAGGTCACGCCCAAACGGCTGCGTGCGCTTGTCGAGCGTGTCCTTCCGCACGCGTGTGACGTGCCGGATCCGCTACCCGCGGAGCTGAAGGCGCGAGAGCGGCTACCTCTGCGCGCCGACGCGTTCGTCGCGCTGCACAGGCCGCGCTCACTCGAGGAGGGCGAGGAGGCACGAAGGCGGCTCGCATTCGACGAGCTGCTCGTCCTCCAGGTCGGGCTGGCGCGCGCGCGAGCCAGCCGCGAGGCGGAGCTCGCGCCCGCGCTCGGTCCTCCGGGCGAGCTCGTCGTTCGCTACCGCGAGCTGCTTCCTTTCGAGCTGACGCCGGACCAGGAGCACGCGATCGACGAGATCGACCGCGACCTCGCGGGCGAGACGCCGATGCAGCGGCTGCTCCAGGGCGACGTCGGCGCCGGCAAGACCGTGGTCGCGCTCTACGCGCTGTTGCGCGGAGTCGAGGCGGGCTTCCGGGGCGCGCTGATGGCGCCGACGGAGACGCTCGCCGAGCAGCACTTCCTCACGATCGAGCCGCTCTGCGCCGAGCTCGGCGTCCCGGTCGCGCTGCTCACGCGCTCGGTCAAGTCGGACGTCCACGAGGCGCGAATCGTCGTCGGCACCCACGCGCTGATCCAGGAGGGGGTCGAGCTGCGCGAACTCGCCGTCGCGGTCGTCGACGAGCAGCACCGCTTCGGCGTGGAGCAGCGTCGCGCGCTTGTCGAGGGACGGGCGCCGCACGTGCTGCACATGACCGCGACCCCGATCCCGCGCACACTCGCGCTGACCCTCTACGGCGACCTGCGGGTGACTGAGATCGCGAAGCCGCCCGCCGAGCGGAAGCCGATCGTGACGTCGTGGGTCACCGCCGAGCGCTCATCCGAGGCATACCGGCGGCTGCGCAAGCACCTCGACGCCGGCCGCCAGGCCTACGTCGTCTGCCCGCTGATCGAGGAGTCGGAGACCTCGCAGGCACGGGCGGCCGAGGTCGAGGCCGAGCGGCTCCAACGCGCCGAGCTGCGCGACTACCGCGTCGGGTTGCTGCACGGGCGGCTGCGGCCGGTCGAGCGGCGCGAGCTGATGGCCGCGTTCAAGGCGAGAGACCTCGACGTGCTCGTCGCGACGACCGTGATCGAGGTCGGCGTCGACGTCTCGAACGCGACGATCATGATCGTCCAGGAGGCGGATCGCTTCGGCCTCGCGCAGCTGCACCAATTGCGCGGCCGGGTGGGGCGCGGCGCCGAGCAGTCGTACTGCCTGCTGATCTCGAGGCCGCGCGAGGAGTTGACCGACAACGCGCGCGAGCGGCTGCAGGCACTGGTCGACTCGACGGACGGCTTCGAGCTCGCCGAGCGAGACCTCGAGCTTCGAGGCGAGGGCCAGCTGCTCGGCACGCGCCAGTCGGGGCTCTCCGACCTCCGCTTCGTCCGCTGGCGAGCCGACCGCCCGCTGCTGGAACGCGCACGAGCCGCAGCCGAGGGCCTGGTCGACTACGAAGGCCCCTTGGCCGACGAGGTCGAGCGCCTCTTCGGCCAGGCGGAGGTGGTCGCCTAATCTGCGCCTCGACGCTCACCCGGGCCAGAGGGCCACGACCGGGGTCTGACCCCGACACTTGTCCCTGGCCCGCTGAGCTTGCATGTATTCAGCGTGCAACACTTCGACACGAGCAGGGACTTCGAGCGAAAGTGTGACCAGAACCGACAGGGCTGGGGTCTGACCCCGGGTCACGGCTCGAACGGCCTAGGCTCTCGGCATGCGGATCATCGCCGGCTCGCGCAAGGGCTCTCGCCTCTTCGCGCCCAAGGGGACCGATACGCGGCCGACCGGCGACCGGGTTCGCGAGGCCGCGTTCAACCTGATCGGCCCGGGGCGGGTCGAGGAGGCGCGGGTGCTCGACCTGTTCGCCGGCTCGGGCGCGATGGGCCTCGAGGCGCTCTCGCGTGGCGCCGCTCACGCCACGTTCGTCGAGGCCGATCGCGCCGCCTGCCAGACCATCAGCCGCAACCTCGACAAGCTCGAGCTCGAGGGCGCGACGGTCCTCTGCCAGGACGCCCTCACGGCTCTCCGCGCGGATGCCCGCATGGGCACCCGCTACGATCTCGTGCTGGTCGATCCCCCGTACCGGAGGTTTTCTTCCCTGCAAAACGCGCTGATTCAACTCCTGCCCGAGGTCCTCGAGGCCGACGGCCTGCTCGTCTTCGAGACCGCCGCGAGCGAGGAGCCTGAGCTGTCGCCGCTCGTCCAGCGGACGAGCCGACGCTACGGCTCAGCGCGTCTGACCCTCTTCGAGCACGCGGATGCCTGACGGCCAGCCACTGACCGCGATCTGCCCGGGCTCGTACGACCCGGTCACGCTCGGCCACCTCGACGTGATCACGCGGGCAGCCTCGATCTTCGAGCGCGTCGTCGTCGGCGTCGTGCGCGACCCGCATCACAAGGGCACGATGTTCACGGTCGAGGAGCGCGTTGCCTTCCTCGAGGACGCGGTCAGCGGCCACGGCAACGTCGAGGTCGACGTCTTCGCCGAGTTGGTCGTCGCCTTCGCCCAGCGCTGGGGCGCGACGACGATGGTCAAGGGGCTGCGCGTGATCTCCGACTTCGAGTGGGAGTTCCAGATGAACCACCTCAACAGGACGCTCGCGCCCGAGATCGAGACGCTTTACGTGATGGCTCGCCCGCAGTTCAGCTTCGTGTCGTCGAGCGGTGTGAAGGAGATCGCGTCGTTCGGCGGAAAGGTGGACGGCCTCGTGCCCGAGGCCGTGGCGCGCAGGTTCAAGGAGATGTTCCCGGACGGACGGCCCGGCACCCCGGAGAACCCGCAGGAATGAGCGAGACAGACAGGCTCGAGACGCTCCTCGCCGTCGACGGCGACGTGAGGCTTGCGAGGCACGATGCACAGGAGGTCGTCCAGAAGCTGCGTGTGCGGGGAGGAGGCGGCGAGACGATCGACCGGCTCGAGTCGCAGCTCGCTCAGAGTGACGAGATCGTCCTCCCGCGCGACGAGGCCCAGCAGGTCCTCGAGGAGCTACGCGCGAGCGGCCGCCGCTGGGTCTTCGGCACGGATGCGCCGCGCGAGCGCCCATCGGCCCCGGAGCCAGAGCCGGAGCCGGAGCCCGAGCCGCAGCCCCAGCGCCGCCGGTTCTGGCGAAGTCGCTAGCGGGCGACTTCCCTCTGTAAACTCCGCAAATCCATGGATGTACTTGTCTTGATCGACAAGCTCGACGACCTCGTGCACAACGCGAAGGCCGTCCCGCTGACCGACCAGGTTCGCATCGACCGCGAGGAGATCTACGACATCCTCGACCAGATGCGGGCGACGATCCCCGAGGAGATCAAGCAGGCGCGCTGGATCGTCAAGGAGCGCCAGGAGATGCTCGCCGAGGCCAAGCGAGAGTGCGACCGGATCCTCGGCGAGGCCCGCGAACAGGCCGTTCGCGAGGCGTCGCAGACCGAGATCGTCAAGCTCGCGGAGCGCCAGGCCGGGGAGATCGTGGACGACGCCCGCCGTCAGGCGCGCGAGACGCGGCTCGAGATGGAGGACTGGGCGGACTCGATCCTGTCGACGCTCGAGGTCAACCTCGACAAGTTCCTGAGCGCGGTCAGGCGCGGCCGCGAGCGGCTGCACGAGCGCTCGCAGGAAACCGTCGTCGCCGGAGTGGGCGCCAGCGCCGACGGCTCGGACGACGAGCAGCCTTACTAGGGACGACCGTCGTGGACACGTACCTGGCCGTCGCGAGCAAGCGCGACTGGCGCAGCTACGCGGACCGGCCGGTTGCGGAGGACGTGCTGCAGCGCATTCTCGACGCGGGGCGACTCAGCGGCAGCTCCGTCAACAAGCAGCCGTGGACGTTCGTCGTGGTCGAGAGCCCCGAGGCCAAGGAGCGCGTCGCCGAGACGGTCTACGCCCAGGACAACATCCGCACCTGCGCCTTCGCCGTGGCGATCGCGACCGAGAACGGCGACTACCCGTTCGACGTGGGCCGCGCAATGCAGAACATGATGCTCGCAGCCTGGAACGAGGGCGTCGTCTCGTGTCCCAACGGCATGCCCGATCGCGAGGTCGCCGCGCGCGCCCTCGGCCTCGCGGAGGGACTCGTGCCCGTCAACATCCCGAGCTTCGGCTACCCGAAACGCCCGCGTGACCCCGAGGCGCACACGGCCGAGGAGTGGAGCGCGGAGGCCCACCGCAGGCCGCTCGAGGAGCTCGTAACGCGGATTTGAGCGTTGCTACCGTGGTCGCTGTGACCACGTTCAACCTCCGCACGCTCAAGCTTCGCTCCGGCGAGCAGTTCCGGGACGAGCGTGAGCTTCGGCTCGAGCCGCTCGAGCTCGGCGGCCAGCGCTATCTGCCGGTGCCCGAGACCGTGCCCGCGGAGCTGACGATCACACGCGCGTCGACGGGTACGGTGTTCGAGCTCGCCTTCCACGTCCGCCTGCACGGTCCGTGCTTCCGCTGCCTGGAAGACGCCGTGCTCGACCTGCCGATCTCGGGCCGCGAGTACCAGGCAACGGCACCCGAGGGCGACGACGAGCTGCGTACGCCCTATCTCGAGGACCACAGGCTCGACCTCGCGGCCTGGTCCCGGGACGCGCTCGCCCTGGGGCTGCCCGACAAGATCCTGTGCCGTCCCGACTGCGCCGGTCTCTGCCCGGTCTGCGGCAAGAACCTGAACCGCGAGCCGCACGACCACGGCGAGCCCGAGCCGGACTCGCGCTGGGCAGCGCTGGCCGAGTTGAAAGACCGCCTCTAGTCGTCCTCGCCGTGGCCGCGGCCACTCCCACCACCACCACCCCCACCACCACCACCGTGATCGTCCTTTCCGCCGGGGCTCGTGACGGTCGTCGGCGTAGGCGTCGAGGTGGTCGCGACCGAGGTCGTTCGGCGGGCTTGCCTGGGGCGAACCTGTGCGGGCGCCAGGCCTCGCTGGTGAAGCTTCGTCACGGGGAGGCCCACGGAGTCCCGCGAGACGTAATAGGCGGCTGCGCCGATCCCCGCGGCACAGACGAGCCCGGCGAGGGCGAGGGCGACGGTGGCGAGGACGCGGGACATCAGTCGCGCTCCAGTGTAGGCGCGGCCGGGAAGCGTACTTCCGCCCTCGTGCCGCCCTCCGGCCGGTTCGCGAGCGTTGCGGTTCCTCGCCAGCGGCGCGCAAGCGTCTGGACGATCGCCAGGCCGAGCCCGGTGCCGCCACCGTCGGGGTGCCCGCGCGCAAAACGCTCGAAGAGACGATCCTCTTCGCCGGGCGCGAGGCCGGGGCCCTCGTCGACCACCGCCAGCCACGCCTCCCCGTTGTCAGCGTCCCCAGTCGAGGGTCACACGCGACGGCGAGTAGCGCAGCGCGTTCTCGATCAGGTTGTCGAGCAGGATCGCGACGTCCTCCTCGGAGGCCTCGATCGCCACCTCACCGTGCCCGGCGAGCTCGAGCTCCCGTCCCTCGCTCTCGGCCGAGGCCACCCAGCGCTCGTGCGCACGCTCCGCCGCCCGGGAGAGCGATACCGCCGTGCTCCTCCCGGGCTTGTCGCCTTCGCGTGCCAGCGTCAGCAGCGACGTCAGCAGCCGCGCGAGCCGCTCGACCTCGCGTTCGGCCGCCTCGAGCTCGGCCTCGGCCGCGGCGCCCTGCTTCGCCCGGGCCGCCTCGAGCCGCAGCCGCAGGCCGGTGAGCGGGGTGCGGAGCTGGTGCGACGCATTCGCGACGAACTCACGCTGCGCGGCGAGCACCGTGCCCAGCCGCTCTGTCATCTCGTTGAAGGCGGTCGCCACCTCGCGCGTCTCGGTCGGCCCCGTCTCTTCCGCGCGCGCGTCGAGGTCGCCCTGCTCGACCCTTCGCGCGGTTGCCGCGAGTCGCAGGAGCGGCTTCGAAAGCGACCCGGCCAGGATCCACGCCACGCCGAGGCCGATCAGCAGGGCGAAGGCGCCGATCGCGACGAGTGCCAGGATCCCCCGCCGGATGCGGGCGCGAACGGCGCTCACGCTCTGGGTCACGCGAACGGCACCGACGACCCGGCCAGCACTCGTCACGGGAACAGCGGTGTAGAGCAGGTCCTGGCCGAGCGTGTCGCTGTGGCGCTCGCCCTGCGCGCGCCGGCCGGAGAGCGCGGCGCTGATCTCCGGCCGCGACGAGTACGGAAGCGCCCTCGGCGAGGCGACCGTCGAGTCGGCTCGGAGAACGCCGCGCGAGTCGACGACGATCACACGCGCGCCGAGGTCGCGTCCGGCGCTGTTCACGTAGCTCCTGAGCGCGCGCGCGTCGCTCATGCCGCCGGATGCGTTCGCCGCGACGATGAACGCCTGTGACGCGGCCTCGTTCCGGACCTCCGCGTCGATCCGCCGGGAGAGGTTGAGCGCGAGCGGGATCTCGAGCGCGAGCAGGATCAAGAGCAGGACGTAGGCGAACGCCCCGAGGAGCCGTAGGCGGAGGCTCATGAGACCTCGTCGGGCGCCGAGAAGCGAAAGCCGACGCCGCGCACCGTGTGCACGTAGCGAGGCTTCGAGGGGTCGTCGCCGAGCTTGCGGCGGATCCCGCTGATGTGCACGTCGAGCGTCTTGGTCGAGCCGAACCAGTTCGTGTCCCACACCTCGTCGATCAGGCGCTCGCGCGTGACGACCGAGCCGGCGTTGCTTATCAGGAGGTGGAGCAGGTCGAACTCCTTGCGGCTCAGCTCGAGCGGCTCGTCGCGGAGGGTCGCCTCCCGTCTCGCCGGGTCGAGCCGAACCTCTCCGACGACCCGGGCGGTCTCGTCAGCGGGCGGCGCGTCTGTGCGCCGCAGCACGGCGCGAATCCGCGCGACCACCTCGCGCGCGCTGAACGGCTTGACCACGTAGTCGTCGGCGCCGAGCTCGAGGCCCACGATCCGGTCGGACTCCTCGCCGCGGGCGGTCAGCATGATGATCGGCACCCGGGAGTCGCGGCGCAGCTCGCGGCAGACGTCGAAACCCGAGCCGTCGGGCAGCATCACGTCCAGCAGGACGAGATCGGGCTCCCGTCGCGCGAGCTCGAAGGCCTCGGCCACCGTGCCCGCGATCTCGGTGTCGAAGCCGTCGCGGTCCAGCGCCTCGGCGAGCGGCTCGGTGATCGAGCGCTCGTCCTCGACCAGCAGAATCAGTCGCCTGCGGCGACTCATGGTCTCAATTGTTCCTGCTCAGAGCCCGAGACGGCAAAGACGGCCGAGGAGAGTTGGCCGCCTTCGCCGCTCGTGAGGGAGCCGTCGCATCTAGTCGTCTTCGCCGTGGGAGCGCCCGCCGTGGTGGTTGTCGTGCCCGCGCTGGGCGTGCTCTCCGCGCTCGTGCGCCTGTTCGCGTGCGCTCTCATGGCCGCGCTGGGCGTGCTCTCGCCGTTCGAGCGCCTGATCGTCATGTCGCGTAGTGGTCATCAGGGGAGGTGTCGAGCGGATCGCCGGAGTACCGGCCGAGCCGAGGCTCGTGAGCGCGCCAGCGATCACGACGCCGGCCAGCAGAAGAGCCCCTCCGATGCCTGCCAGCACTTTCTTCATCGCGTTGCTCCTTTCGTCGTCGTGTGATGCCTCAAGCCTTGCCTGTGGCGGGTTCGGGCCGGGCAGAACGAGGCGAGGATCGCGGCAAGCCTCGGTTAAGCCTTGGCAAAAGCGGCTACGATTCCGAGTGGCGCTCAGGCGCCGACCTATGCGGGCCTAACTGACGACATCACGGTTCTCGCGCCTTCGCGGCGCATCTCGTTCACTCGTCAGGAGGTCCCTTGCGCTCACACTCGATCACGCTCGTCGACGCCACCGTCTCGCACGGGGTCGCCGAGGTCTTCGCCGGCATCTCGCTCACGGTTGGTGCGGGCAGCCGGATCGGCGTCGTCGGTCCGAACGGCGTGGGCAAGACGACGCTGCTCCGCCTGCTGGCCGGGCTCGAGGAGCCGGAGCGCGGTCGCGTCAGGCTGAGCCCGCCCGATCTCGCGGTCGGCTACCTGCCGCAGGAGCTAGACGCGCGCGCGGGCGAGACGCTGCGCGGGTACCTCGACCGGCGAACGGCCGCCTCCGAGACACGCGTTGCCTCGGTAGCGGCCGAGCTCGATCTTGCGGAACGGCTCGAGCAGCCACTCGAGACGTTCTCCGGTGGCGAGGCGGCGCGCGCGCGGCTGGCCGCGCTGCTGCTCGCTCGCTTCGACGTCTACTGCCTCGACGAGCCGACGAACGACCTCGACTTCGACGGGCTCGAACGGCTGGAGCGTTTCGTCGAGCGCGTGAGGGGCAGCGTGGTGCTGGTCTCGCACGACCGCGCCTTCCTCGACCGCACGGTCGACCGCATCGTCGAGCTGGAGGAGGGCACGCGCCGGCTGCGCGAGTGGCCAGGTGGGTGGAGCGAGTACGAGGCTGCGCGCGACCGCGCCCGCGAGCTGCAGTACCGACGCCATGGAGAGCGCGAGGAGCGGAGTCGCGAGATCAAGTCATTGCTGCAGGAGCGCCGCGGGCAGGCGCGGGCGCACGGCAAAGGCGCGGGGCGGCGCGGGACGCAGGCGCTCAAGTCGAAGGTGCGGCAGGCCGAGCGGTCGCTCGAGCGGCTCGAGGGCGTCGAGAAGCCGTTCGAGCCCTGGGAGCTGCGCCTCGAGCTCGAGCCCGGGGCGCGCGGCGGCGATCTCGTCGTCTCGCTCGAGCAGGCGGTCGTCGAGCGCGGCGGCTTCCGGCTCGGCCCGCTCGACCTCGAGCTCCACCGCGGCGATCGGCTCGCAATCGCCGGGCGGAACGGGAGCGGCAAGTCGACGCTGCTCGGGCGCGCTGACCGGCGCGATGCCGCTGGCCTCCGGGCACCGCACGCTCGGGCAGGGCGCAGTCCTGGGCGGGCTCGAGCAGAGCGCGGGACCGGTTCGCGGTCGACGAGCCGCTGGTCGAGGCGTTCGGCGGCCCGCCCGAGACCGCGCGCACGCTCCTGGCCAAGTTCGGGCTCGGCGCCGACGACGTGCTGCGCCCGGCCCGGACTCTCTCTCCGGGCGAGCGAACCAGGGCCCAGCTTGCGCTGCTCGCGGCCCAGGGGGTCAACTGCCTCGATCCTCGACGAGCCGACGAACCACCTCGACCTGCCGGCGATCGAGGAGCTCGAGGCCGCACTCGAGGGCTACCCGGGCACGATCGTCCTGGTCACGCACGACCGCCGCCTGCTCGAGGGCTTCGGGGCGACGCGCAGAGTGGAGCTCTGACCTCTGGCTATACTCGCCGACCGTGGCCGTACCCAAGAAGAAGACGTCGAAGTCGCGTCGTGACAAGCGCCGGGCTACGCACCGGATCGAGGCGCCGCGACTGAATCTCTGCCCGCAGTGCGGCCATCCGAAGCAGCCGCACCGCATGTGCCCGACCTGCAAGACGTACGCCGGCCGCGAGATCGAGCCGCTTCGGACTCCGGCGCCCTAGGCACATGATCCGCGTCGCGGTTGACGCACTCGGGGGCGACAACGCTCCGGGTGAGGTCGTAGCCGGCGCGCTCGACGCAGCGTCGTCCACGATTCAGCCGGTGCTCTTCGGTCCGGCCGGGCTCGACACCGGCGGCCTCGAGCTCGTCGAGACGACGCAGGTCCTCGAGATGGACGACAAGCCGGCCGAGGCCGTTCGCGCCAAGCCGGACAGCTCGCTCGTCGCGGCCTGCCGCGCGGTCGGCGAGAAGCGCGCAGACGCGGTCGTCTCGGCCGGGAACACGGGCGCGATGCTCGCCGCCTGCTTCCTCGAGCTGCGGCGCCTGCCCGGTGTCGCGCGCCCCGCGATCGCGGTAGTGATGCCGACCAAGCGCGGCCCGTCGGTGCTGCTCGACTCCGGCGCGAATGCCGACGCGCGCCCGGAGCACCTCCTCCAGTTCGCCTACATGGGCTCGGTCTTCGCGCAGGAGGTGCTCGAGCTCGAGAGCCCCGAGGTGCGGCTCCTCTCGATCGGCGAGGAGCCCGAGAAGGGAAACCAGCTCACGCTCGAGGCGCACGCGCTGCTGGCCGCCGCGGACGGGCTCAACTTCGCCGGCAACACGGAGAGCCGTGACCTGATCCTCGGCGCAGCGGACGTCGTCGTGTGCGACGGCTTCACCGGCAACGTCGCGCTGAAGCTGATGGAGGGGACGATCAAAGGCGTGCTCGACGCGCTGCGCGAGGAGATCGGCTCGAGCTGGCGCGGCAAGGTCGGCGGCCTGCTCGTCCGACCGGTCGCCAGGCACCTCCGTGACAGGCTCGATCCGGAGACCTACGGCGGCGCCTACCTGCTCGGGCTGCGAGGGCTCGCCGTGATCGCCCACGGCAACTCGTCGCGCCGCGCGATCGCGAACGCGATCCGGCTCGCAGCGCGCGGCGTCGATCACGACATCGTCGGCAGGCTCGCGCAGCGCCTGCCGGAAAGAGTGTTAGCATCGGCGCGCTCTGAAACCCCCGGCAAGTGAGGTCACATGGCGGCAACACGAGAGGAAGTCTTCGAGCGGGTCAAGGAAGTCCTGACGGAACAGCTCGGCGTGGACGAAAACGACGTCACCGAGGAAGCGTCCTTCCAGGAGGACCTCGACGCAGACTCGCTCGATCTCGTGGAGCTGATCATGGAGCTGGAAGACCAGTTCGGGATCAAGATCTCCGACGAGGACGCGCAGAAGATCCAGACCGTCGGGCAAGCGGTCGACTACGTCACAACGCACCAGTAGCCGCGCCCCGGGCGGGAGGCCCGACGAGCTGACGAGGCTCATCGGCGAGTTGCCCGAGGCGCGACTCGTGAACGTCTTCACGCACAGCTCGTGGGCGCCCGACCGCGGGTCCTCGTACGAGCGGCTCGAGTTCCTCGGCGACAGCGTGCTCGAGCTCGCGATCGCGCAGGCGCTCTACGACCGGCACCCGGACTTCTCCGAGGGCCGGCTCGCCAAGATCCGCTCCCACGTCGTCTCGCGCGCGAGCTGCGCCGTCGTCGCCCGCGAGCTCGCGCTCGGCACGATGCTCGCGGAGCGGGGTGTGCGGTTGGCGCCCGCGGACGAGCTGGTCAAGCTCTCGCGCAACCGGAACGTCCTCGCGGCGCTGCTCGAGGCCTCGCTGGCCGCGCTCTACCTGGAGCACGGGTTCGAGGCGATCCAGGACGCGGTGGTCATGGCGTTCGACGGCCGGATCACCTACGCCTTGACGAGCCACGTCGACTACAAGACCGAGCTCCAGGAGGAGCTGGCGCGCCGTGGGCCGCCAGGTCTCCTACACGGTGCGCGACGTGCAGGGCCCGCCGCACGACCGCGTCTTCACCTGCGCGGCCGTGATCGACGGCCAGGAGATCGGCTCCGGCACGGGCCGCTCGAAGAAGGCGGCCGAGCAGGCGGCGGCGCGAGAGGCGCTCGACCACCTCGACGCCGCCGCCTAGCGTCCGGCGGTCGTCCGGGAGGAGGAACCCGGGCGGTTCGCAGCGTTCCGTAGATCCCCACAACACGGATCAGCGGTCCCTCCGATGCGCGCGACTCGCTGAGCAGCCATCCTTGAATCGAATCTCAGAGGTGCTGGCATGTATCGGGTGTCGCTCAGAGTTTGGCCGCCAAGAGCGGTCGCTCGTACTTGCCTGATGATTGCCGTGCTCGTCACCGGCAGCCTCGTGCTCGTGGCGGCGAGTGCGCCCTCGGCGCGGCCGGCGGCCAAGCTGAAGGTTGCGCAGCTGGAGTTTCCGGTACCCCTCGTTGCTCCCGGCGACCGCGTCGAGGTCGGGTACGACACGCGGAAGCTTCCTAAGGGGAGCGGATTCCTTTACGTGCGCAACGACCTGCAGCGCGCGTTCATGCGCGTCACCCTGCACTGGACGAAAGCCTCGCAACAGCTCGTGCCGAGCGATCGGCTCCGGGTGTTGCGTGCGGTCGTGCCCGCCTCGGTGGTGCGCGGGCACAGGCTCTTCTACTACGCGGTCGTGCACGACTCCAAGAGCGGTCGCTCCGGGAGGATCCCGGCCCGCTCAGCCGAGTCTGCCTGGGTGCTCACGGGTGCACGGATCGTTGGGCTCGGCACCCACCGCTTCGGCCATCTGCGCGCGCCCGAGGCGGTCGTCGCGAAAGCAGGCCCCAAGGACGTCGCCTTCGAGAACCCGACCGAGGGCACCAGGCAGGGACCGTGGTCGTTCGCGGTCGCGCGCGACCGCTCGATCTGGCTGCTGGACGAGCTGAACAAGCGGCTGCTCGTCTGGGCGCCCGGCGAGCCCAATGCCCGCCCGCGCCCGGTCGGGCTCGGCTCGTTCTACCCGGTCGACTTCGCGCTCGGTCCCGCGGGCAGCTTCTATGTCACCGGGTGTCCGCTGGGCGGCGGCAAGCCCTTCGTGCAGCACCTGTGCCGGCTGACAGCGACCGGCCACGTGCTCTGGACGAGCACGCTCGCCACCGACATCTTCAACACACAGCTCCGGCTCGGGCCGGACGGCACGCTCTACTGGACCGGTCCCGTCCCCAACTCGCCGCGGACAGAACGAGGCGGCTCGGACTACGTCTGGGTGCCGGCGGCCACGCGGAGCGGGAAGCCCTTCAGTACTGCCCGACAGCGGCGGACGCTGACGAGCTACCAGCCCCTGCCGGGTGGGCTGCGGCTCGTTTCGACCACCGCCCGCTTCGAGAAGGATTGGCAGTACGGGCTTGCGCCCCATGAAGAGCGCTTCGCCCTGATCGACCGGGCGGGTCGGCTCGTCCGGGCGTGGCGGATCACCAGCCGGACTGTGATCTGGCCGTACCAGGAGGCTACGCCCGCGCTCGTCGGCGGCGACCCGGTCGTTGTCCTCACGGTCACGGCGCGGATCAAGGGCGCGTTCAAGATGGAGTACATGGTGCTGCGCCTGGCCCGCAGTGGGCCGACGCGCACGCGCTTTTCGTTGGCGCATGTCAGCTCGCTCGATGCGAGCGGACGGGCTGCATGGGGTGACGTGATCACCGACGTCCGCATCGGCCCGGGCCCCAAGCTCTACCAGCTCGGCTCTTCGCCTACGGTTGGGGTGCGCATCAGGAGGTTCTCGCTCGCGGCCGGGAAGTGAGACGTCCGCGTCGGTCGCTAGCCTCGGGCACGCGTGCACCTACGTGCGATCAAGCTGCGCGGCTTCAAGTCCTTCCCGGAGGCGGTCGAAGTGCGGCTCGAGCCGGGCGTGGCCGTGGTCGTGGGGCCGAACGGCTCGGGCAAGTCGAACGTCGCCGATGCGCTTCTCTGGGCCTCGGGCAGCCTGAGCCCGCACGAGCTGCGGGCCGAGAAGCCGGACGACGTCCTCTTCGCCGGCTCGCCGGGCCGCCCGCCCGCGGACTTCTGTGAGGTCGAGCTGCTGTTCGAGAACGAGGACGGCGCGATCGAGGATCTCGACTTCAGCGAGGTCTCGGTCGCGCGGCGGCTGCACCGCGGCGGCGAGGGCCAGTACCTCGTCAACCGCGCCACCGTGCGGCGCACCGACCTCGTCGAGCTGCTCGCGGACGTCGGGCTCGGCGGTAGCCACGGCTCGGTGATCAGCCAGGGCAAGGTCGAGGAGATCCTCGGCGAGCAAGCCCGAGGAGCGGCGGGTGCTGATCGAGGACGCTGCCGGGCTCGGCAAGTTCAAGCGGCGGCGGCACCGGGCCGAGCTGAAGCTCGCGCGCGTCCAGGTGCAGATCGAGCGGGCGACGGATCTCGAGACCGAGGTCAAGGGCCGGTTGCGGCCTCTCGCGCTGCAGGCGAGCGCGGCGGAGCGGGCGGAGAAGCTGCGTGGCGAGATCGCCGCGCTGCGGGCGCGGCTGGCCGAGCTCGACCTGGCCGCGGTGGAGGAGCGGCTCGGCCGAGGTCGACGAGCGTCGAACCGCGGCGGCGCTCGAGCGAAAGCGGGTCGAGTGCACGGCTCGAGGCGCTGCTCGCCGAGCGGAACCGCGTGGAGGAGGAGCTGGCCTCGGCGGCGGGCCGCGGTGAGGGCGCCACCTCGGCGCTCTACCGGCTCAAGAGCGCGTCCGAGCGGCTCGAGCTGCGGCGCGAGGCCGCCGACGACCTGATCGCGCGACTGCGGGCCGAGCCGCTTCTCCCGCGGACGGCGCGGAATCCCGAGCGGGAGACGCTGCGCGAGCAGGCACGGCTGGCCCGAGAGCGGCTCGCGGCGCTGGAGCACTCGCTCGCCGAGCGTGAGGGCCTGCCGCCGGCGGCTCGCGCGCTCGCCGAGGAGGGCGAGCAGCTGGCGCTCTCGCTGCTCGAGGTCGAGGCCGGCTACGAGCGCGCGGTCGCGGCCGCGCTGTTCGGCCGGGCCGCGGCGATCGTCGCCGCGGATGCCACGGCGGCTCTCGCTCTCGTGGAGCGCGCGCGGAAGGGCGGGCTCGGCGACCTCGCGGTGCTCGATGCCGCCGCGGGCCGATGCCGAGCCGCGAGGGCGCCGCCGCTCGTCGGCGCGCAGCCGCTCTCGAGCCGCGTGCATCCGCGACCGGGCGGCGAGCGGGTCGCCGAGCTGCTCGCGGACGTCTGGCTCGCGGAGCCGAGCGACCTCGCTCGCGCGGAGACACGGAGTTCTCGTCACGCGCGAGGGCCACTGCTACGACGCCGACCGCGGCGAGCTCCGGTTCGCCGGCGAGACGGCCGAGGCGGTGCTCCTCCAGCTGGATGCGCGCCGCCGGACGCTCGCGCGCGAGGCCGAGGAGCTCGAGCGGCGGGCCGAGGAGCTTCCGGATGAGGTCGCGCCGGTCGCGGTCGAGCCGCTGATCGCGCTGGCCGAGCGGCTCGGCGGCGACCCTCGCGAAGTGCGGCCGACGCGACGAGGCGGTTCGAGGCTCCGCTGCAGGCGCGAGTGGACGCGGGAGCGACCCGGGCCGGCGAGCTGGCGGCGGAGCTCAGGCGTCTCGGCGGCGAGGAGGTCGAGGCCCGACGCGCGGGAGCCGAGGCCGCCGAGCGCGCCTCGGCGATCGACGTCGAGGGCGCCCGCTTCGAGGCCGAGGCCGAGGAGGCCAGGCGGCGGCTCGAGGAGGCCGGAGCCGAGGCCGCCGAAGGTGACGACCGCGACGAGCTCGCCGAGCAGGATCGAGCGCCTCGAGCGCCGCCGCGAGACGCTCGGCCAGGTGAACCCGCTCGCGAAGGAGGAGCACGAGCGCGAGAAGGAGCGGCTCACCGAGCTGGTCGACGCAGCGCTCCGACCTCGAGGCCAGCCTGAAGGAGCTCGAGGAGCTCCGCGCCGAGCTGACGGAGACCGTCGAGCGGCGCTTCGACGAGACGTTCGCCGCGGTCAGCGCGCACTTCGAGGAGGTCGCGGCCACGCTCTTCCCCGGCGGCCACGGCCGGCTGCGGCTGACCGAGCCCGAGGAGGAGGGCGCCGAGCCGGGCGTCGAGGTCGAGCTGCGTCCGGTCGGGAAGCGCGTCACCCGGCTCTCGCTCCTCTCGGGCGGCGAGAAGGCGCTCGGCGCGATCTCGTTCCTGTTCTCGCTCTTCCTCGCGCGGCCCGTGCCCGTTCTACCTCCTCGACGAGGTCGAGGCCGCGCTCGACGACACGAACATCGGCCGTTTCGTCGAGCTGCTGCGCCGCTACTCGGAGCACGCGCAGTTCATCGTCGTCACGCACCAGAAGAAGACGATGGAGGCCGCGGACGTGCTCTACGGCGTCACGATGGCCGGCGACGGCGTCTCGCAGATCGTCTCGCGGCGCCTCCCGCGCGAAGCCGAAGCCGCCGCATAGTGCTCTTCGACGCGGCCGGGTTCGAGCCGCTCACGGACGAGCCCTGGGACGACGAGCGGGTGCGCGCGGCTATCCGGACGATCGTCGCGGACGCGGACGACGCTTTCGACCCTGTTGGGCTCTGGCCGGCGAACGAGTGGGACGTCTGGGGCTCGACCCCGCCGATGAAGGACCTCTACTGCGGTGCGGGAGGCGTGATCTGGGCGCTCGACGCGCTGGCCCGCCGCAGGCACGCCGAGACGGGGATCGACCTCGCCGCGGCGGCCGAGCGGACACTCGAGCTCTGGCGCGAGGCGCCGGACCTCGCCGCCGCCGAGATCGAGCTGCCATCGGCCCGCGAGTCGTCTCTCCTGTGCGGGGAGGCGGGTCTCCTGCTCGTCAACTGGCGTCTCACGCCTCGCGGCGACCTCGCCGACAGGCTCCTCCAGCGGGTCCGTGAGAACCGCGACAACGAGTTCGAGGAGCTGCTGTGGGGCTCACCCGGGACGCTGCTTGCAGCGCGGGCGATGCATGAATGGACCGGCGAGGAGCGCTGGCTCGAAGCGTGGCGCGAGAGCGCCGAGGCTCTCATGGCTCGCCGTGACCCCGACGGGCTCTGGACGCAGCAGCTCTACGGCAGCACGGCAGCGCCTCCTTGGCCCGGCGCACGGTCTGGTCGGAATCGTGCACGCGCTGCTGCAGGTCGAAAGCGAGTGGAGCGAATCGCTCCCGCGCGAGGCGGCGGAGATCCTCGCCCGCGAGGCGATCGTCGAGGACGGGCTGGCGACGTGGCCGGCGGTGGCGGGCGGGCCGCTCGCTCCCGCCAGCGGAAGCGGGATCCGCCTTCAGTGGTGCCACGGTGCGCCCGGGATGGTCGCCACCGCGGCGCCGTACCTCGACGAGGAGCTCCTGCTCGCCGGCGCCGAGCTGACGTGGCAGGCGGGAGCACACGGCGCCGAGAAGGGCGCCGGTGTCTGCCACGGAACGGCCGGCAACGGCTACGCGCTGCTGAAGGCGTTCGGTCGCACCGGCGACGAGCTCTGGCTCGAGCGGGCCCGCCGCTTCGCCGTCCACGCCCTCGCGCAGGCCGAGCGAGGCGCGGACGGAGAGCGGCGCCGGCCGCTACTCGCTGTTCACCGGCGACCCGGGCGTCGCGCTCTTCGCCTCCGACTGTCTCGACGCGACCGCCCGCTTCCCCGTTCTGGACGGCTGGGACTAGCGGCTCATACGCCACTTAGTAACAGTCTGTTACTAGGCTGCCCGCGATGGCACGGAGCTGGGCGGAGCTGCTCGGCGAGGCTGACGCCGCGCCCGAGCCCGAGGAGCAGCGCGGCGGGATGTTCTCGCGGCTGCGCGAGTCGCTGTCGAAGTCGCGCCGCGCGCTGACCGAGCAGATCGCGGTCGCCGCGTTCGACCCGGAGGACTCGGCCTCGTGGGAGCGGCTCGAGGAGGCGCTGATCGCCGCAGACGTCGGCGTGCCCGCCACTGCCGAGCTCGTCCAGCGGCTGGAGGCGCGGGCCGAGCCCGACCTGACGACCGCGCTGTACGAGGAGATCGCGCGCATGCTCGGCGAGCCCGCACGGCTCGAGCTCGACGCGCGGCCGAGCGTGGTGCTCGTCGTCGGCGTCAACGGAACCGGGAAGACGACCACGATCGGCAAGCTCGCGGCCAAGCTCGGCGAGCACGACCGCAGCGTCCTCGTCGCCGCCGCGGACACGTTCCGCGCGGCCGCCGAGGAGCAGCTCGAGATCTGGGCCGAGCGGGCCCAGGCGGACTTCGTCGGCTCCGAGCGCGGCGGCGACCCGGCCGCGGTCGCGTTCGACGCGATCGCCGCTGCGGAGTCGCGCGGCCGCGACGTCGTGATCGTCGACACCGCGGGCCGCCTCCACACGCAGACGAACCTGATGGAGGAGCTCTCGAAGGTGCGCCGCGTGATCGGGAACCGCCTGGAGGGCGCCCCGCACGAGACGCTGCTCGTGATCGACGCGACCACCGGCCAGAACGGGCTCCAGCAGGCGCGGCTCTTCGGCGAGGCGGTCGAGGTGACCGGCGTCGCGCTGACGAAGCTCGACGGCTCGGCGAAGGGCGGCATCGCGGTCGCGATCGCCCACGAGCTCGGGCTTCCGGTCAAGCTGATCGGGATCGGCGAGGCCCTCGACGACCTCCGGCCCTTCGATCCGGACGACTTCGCCCGAGCGCTCGTCGGCGACGCATAGCCGTGGCGCCGGGGATCGTCTTCGACAACGACGGGCTTCTGCTGGACACCGAGCCGTGCTGGACCCGCGCCGAGGAGGTCGTCTTCGAGCGGCACGGCCGCACGTTCGACCTCGAGGCGAAGCGCGCTCTCGTCGGCACTGCGCCTCCGACCGCGGCGCGCGTGCTCGAGCGCCTCCTCGACGTCCCCGGCCGAGGGCGAGGAGGTGAGCGCCGAGCTCTACGCGCTCGCGCTCGAGGAGATCGCGAACGGAGCCGAGCCGAGGCCCGGAGCTGTGGAGCTGCTCCGCGAGCTGGACGGGCGCTGGCCGGTCGCCGTCGCGTCGAACTCGCCGCGCAGCCATCTGCTTGCGGGCCTCACACGCACCGGCCTCACGGACGCCTTCGACGTCGTGATCGGCGTCGAGGACATCGCCGAGCCCAAGCCCGCGCCCGACATCTACCTCCGGGCCTGCGAGCTGCTCGGCGTCGCGCCGCCCGAGTCGGTCGCCCTCGAGGACTCACCGCCCGGAGCGGCCGCAGCCAGGGCGGCCGGCCTCTACGTCGTGGGCGTTCCGTCGGTACACGGCGTCGAGCTCGAGGCGGACGCCGTGTTCGACTCGCTCGCCGATCCGCGCGTGCTCGAGACCATCGTCGGCCGGCTCGAATGACGTGACCCCGCCCGCCGCGTCGGGCGAGCGGGGTCACGCGGTTCGTCAGTGGCGGTGCTTCGCCGTCGAGAGGGCGAAGACCGTCGTCGACGAGAACGTCTGACCGGGCCGGAGCACGGTCGACGGGAAGTTCGGTTGATTCGGCGAGTTCGGGTAGTGCTGCGTCTCGAGCGCGAACCCGTCGCTCTGCCGGTAGAACTTGCCGCTCGTTCCGGCCAGCGTTCCGTCCAGGAAGTTCCCGGAGTAGAACTGGATGCCGGGCTCGGTCGTGTCGATCTTGAGCACGCGGCCGCTCGCCGGGTCGAAGACCCGTGCGGCAGGGAACGAGGCCCTTCGCGTTCGGCCGGTTGAGCACCCAGTTGTGGTCGTACCCTCGGCCGAACGCGATCTGCTGGTTGCTGGCGTCACGGATCCGGTCGCCGATCGCCGTCGGCTTCGTGAAGTCGAACGGCGTGCCTGCGACCGGGTCGATCGCACCCGTCGGGATGAGCGTCGAGTCGACGGGCGTGTAGTTGTCGGCGTTCAGCCAGAGGACGTGGTCGTAGATGTCCCCCGACCCCTCGCCGGAGAGGTTCCAGTAGCTGTGGTTCGTCAGGTTGAGGACCGTCGCCTTGCCGTCGACGGTGGCGCGGTACTTGATCCACAGGTCGTCCTTACTCGTGAGCATGTACGTCACGTCGACGCTCAGCGTTCCGGGGTAGCCCTCCTCGCCGTCCGGGCTCGTGTAGTGGAGCTTCAGCCCGACGCTGCCGTGGTTCGGCGGGACGACGGTCGCGGTCCAGACCTTGTTGTCGAACCCGTCGATGCCGCCGTGGAGCGAGTTCGGCGGGTTGTTGATCGGCAGGTGGTACGTCACCCCGTCGAGGGTGAACGTGCCCTTGGCGATCCGGTTCGCGTAGCGGCCGATGATCGACCCGAAATACGGGCCGCCGGCCGGGAACGGGCTGTTCTTGGCGACGTAGTCGTCGAGGGTCGGGAACCCGAGCACGACGTTGGCCGAGCGGCCGCGCTTGTCGGGCACCCAGAGCTCCTGGATCGTGCCGCCGTAGGTGATGATCTTGACCACCATCCCCTTGCCGTTGTCCAGGGTGTAGCGGTCGACGGCCATGCCGCCGGTCGAGCCGAACGGCTCCTTCGTGATGCTGGGCATCCCCTTTCCGTGGTGATGGCCGCGACCATGGCTCTTCGAGCCACCGGACGCGATTGCACCCGTGAGACCGACTGCTGCAAGCGCCAATGCGATCAGGGCGCCTGCGAGTGCGATGCTACGAAGCAGTCTGGGCATTTGGGCTTCCTCCTTCTGCCCGCTGCGCATGACTGCCGCAGACGGCGAGGCTGGAGAGAGAACGCGGGCTTTGGCTCCCCTTCCGAGCCTCGCTGTTCTACCCAATCGACCCGATTCTACTCTCCTGCTGGAGTGTTTTCAGGCGCTTCATCGCGTCGTCTGCGCCGCGACCGAAGAGGTCGTGTAGGCGGCGGTACTCGGCGTAGAGCTGGTCGTACGACGGCGCGGTTCGCGGGATCCGGCACGTAGCGCTCGTCTCCGAGCCGGGCCATCTGCTCGAGGCCTCGGCGATCGACTCGAAGCCGCCCAGGTCGGCACCCGCCGCGACCGCTCCGAACATCGCCGACCCGAGCGCGGGAGTCTGCTGCGAGGCGGCGACGGAGAACTCGCGGCCGGTGACGTCGGCGAAGATCTGCATCAGGAGCCTGTTCCGCTCCGGGAGCCCGCCGCAGGCGACCATCCGGTCGACCGCCACGCCCGCGTCTGCGAACGCCTCGACGATGACGCGCGTGCCGAAGGCCGTCGCCTCGAGCAGCGCGCGGTAGATCTCGGGCGCCTTCGTCGCGAGCGAGAGGCCGACGAGGAGCCCGCTCAGCTCGGCGTCGACGAGGACCGAGCGGTTGCCGTTCCACCAGTCGAGCGCGAGCAGCCCGCTCTCGCCCGGCCGAAGCGCGGCCGCCTCGGCCTCGAGGACCGCGTGGACGTCGGTTCCCTGCCGCGCCGCGGCCTCGTGGTACTCGGGCGGCACGCCCTCGTCCACGAACCAGGCGAAGATGTCGCCGACCGCGGACTGGCCCGCCTCGAAGCCGAACAGGCCGGGGACGACGCCGTCCTCGACGACGCCGCACATGCCCTCGACGAGCGCGGGCTCGTCGCCGAGGAGGATGTGGCAGATGCTCGTGCCCATGATCAGGACCATCGTCCCGGGCTCGGTCACGGTCGCCGCGGGCGCGGCCACGTGGGCATCGACGTTCGCGACCGCGACCGGCGTGCCCGGGCGCAGGCCGGTCCAGGCGGCGGCCTGTTCGCTCAGCCCGCCGGCCCGGCTCCCGATCGGAGAGATCGTCCGCGACATCTTCTGGTCGACCACGTGCTCGAACCGCGGGTCGAGCGCGGCGAAGTACGCGTCGGCCGGGAAACCGCTCCCGCTTCGACCACATCGCCTTGTAGCCGGCCGTGCAGGTGTTGCGGGTCTCGGTGCCGGTGAGCTGCCAGACGATCCAGTCGGCGGCCTCGATCAGCCGCTCAGCGCGCGCGTAGATCCTCGGGCGCCTCGTCGAGGATCTGGAGCGCCTTCGCGAAGAACCACTCCGACGAGATCTTGCCGCCGTAGCGCGGCAGCCACGTCTCTCCGCGCGCCGCCGCGACCTCGTTGATGCGGTCCGCTTCCGGCTGCGCGGCGTGGTGCTTCCACAGCTTCACCCACGCGTGCGGCTCGGCTCGCAGCTCGTCGAGGACGCAGAGCGGCGTCCCGTCGGCGAGCGTCGGCAGCATCGTGCACGCCGTGAAGTCGATGCCGATCCCGATCACCTCCGCCGGATCGACGCCCGTCTCGGCGAGCAGCGCGGGAACCGCCTCCTGGAGCGTGCGGACGTAGTCCTCCGGATCCTGCAGCGCCCAGTCCGGCTCGAGCACGACGTCCTCGTGCGGAGCGGGAAGCCGTTCGTCGATCACGCCGTGGCGGTAGGGATAGACGGTCGTGCCCAGCTCACGGCCATCGGCGCAGTCGACCAGCACTGCCCGGCCCGATTCGGTGCCGAAGTCGATTCCGATCGCGTATGTGGTCACTGGCCGTAGTAGGCGCCGGGGCCGTGCTTGCGCAGGAAGTGCCGCTCCAGCAGCTCGGGCTGAATCTCGCCGGCGCCCGGGCGCAGCAGCTCGGTGCGGAACGCGCTCTCGGCCACGACCTCGAGGGCGATCGCGCTCTCGACCGCCTCCTCGGCGCTCGCGCCCCATGCGAACGGGCCGTGCGAGGCGACCAGCACTCCGGGCCGGTCGAGCGGGTTGCCCGTCACCGTTTCGACGATCACCTCTCCCGTGCAGCGCTCGTAGTCGCCCGAGATCTCGGCGCTGGAAAGCTCGCGGGTCACCGGGACCGGCCCACGGAAGTGGTCGGCGTGGGTCGTGCCGAAGCACGGGATCTCGCGGCGGGCCTGGGCCCAGGCGGTCGCGAAGGGCGAGTGCGTGTGGACGATCCCGCCGACCTGCTCGAAGGCGCCGTAGAGGACGAGGTGCGTGGGCGTGTCCGACGAGGGCCGCCCGCCCTCGCGCGTCTCGCCGCTCTCGAGGTCGACGATCACCATCGAGTCCGGGCCGAGGTCGCCGTAGGGGACGCCGCTCGGCTTGATCGCCATCACCCCCGCTTCGCGGTCGACAGCGCTGGCGTTGCCGAACGTCAGCACCACGAGGCCCGCCTCGACGATCGCCCGGTTCGCCTCGAAGACCCGCTCGCGCAGATCTCCCATCAGCGGTAGTACGCCTCGTTCCAGCGCACCTCTTTGACGAAGTCCGTCATGCGTGTCTCCCCGTCGATCACGAGCAGCTCCACGCCCGCGATCTCCGCGAGGTCGACGAACGCTTCGCGCCCGATCGCCCGGCAGAACGCGGTGTGGTGTGGGCCGCCCGCCACGAGCCAGGCCTCGGCCGCGGTCGAGAGATCCGGTCTCGGCTCCCAGAGCGCGCGTGCCACGGGCAGCCGCGGGAGGTCCTCGTCCGGGTCGACCACGTCGATCTCGTTCAGGACGAACCGGAACCTGTCGCCCAGGTCGAGGAGACCGACCACGACGGCGGGCCCGGGAGCCGCGGTGAATACGAGCCGCACGGGGTCGTCCTTCCCGCCGATCGAGAGCGGATGGATCTCGCAGGTCGGCCTCGCGCCCGCGATCGACGGGCAGACCTCGAGCATGTGGGCGCCGAGCACCCTCGGCCCTTCGGGCGCCAGGTGGTAGGTGTAGTCCTCCATGAACGACGTGCCGCCGTCGAGCCCGGCGCTCATCACCTTCGCGACGCGGACGAGCGCGGCCGTCTTCCAGTCGCCCTCGGCGCCGAAGCCGTAGCCGTCGGCCAGGAGTCGCTGGACCGCGATCCCGGGCAGCTGCGGCAGCGCGCCGAGATCCTCGAACGTGTCGGTGAAGGCCATGAAGCCGCCGCCCTCGAGGAACGAGCGGAGGCCCGCCTCGATTCGGGCGGCGTCGCGCAGGGACTCGTGCCTCTCGCCGCCCGGACGGAGTTCCTTCGTGACCTCGTACGTCCTCCAGGTACGCCTCCACGAGCCCCTCCACGGCGGCGTCGGGAGCCGCCTCGACCGCCTCGACGAGCTCGCCGATCCCGTAGCCGTTCACCGAGACCCCGAGCCGGAGCTGGAACTCGACCTTGTCGCCCTCGGTGACCGCGACCAGGCGCATGTTGTCGCCGAAGCGGGCCACCTTCAGGCTCTGGGCCTCGCTCCAGCCGCACGCCGCCCGCGTCCAGGTCCCGATCCGCTCCACGACGGACGGGTCGCTCCAGTGCCCTACGACGGTCTTGCGCCTCAGGCCCATCCGCGTCTCCATGAACCCGAACTCGCGGTCGCCGTGGGCGGATTGGTTCAGGTTCATGAAGTCCATGTCGATCTCGGCCCAGGGGAGATCGCGGTTGAACTGCGTGTGCAGGTGGAGGAGCGGCTTCTGCAGCGAGGTGAGGCCGGCGATCCACATCTTCGCGGGCGAGAACGTGTGCATCCATGCGATCACGCCGACGCAGGCCTCGGCGGCGTTCGCCTCGAGGCAGACCTCGCGGATCGACTCCGCGTTCTTGACGACCGGCCTGTGGGCGACGCGCACCGGGATCGCAGCCTCGGAGTCGAGCGCGCCCACGATCTCGCGCGCGTGCTCTTCGACCTGCCGGAGCACCTCCTCCCCGTAGAGCTCCTGGCTCCCGGTCAGGAACCAGACCTCGCGGTCGCCGAGCGCCTTCGTCGCCATCGCGGAGATCCTGACAGAGGCCGCTCGCTGCTGACAGGATTCCCGCATGGAGGCGAGACGGCTCGGGAAGACCGGCTGGGACGTGTCGGAGATCGGCTTCGGCGCGTGGGCGATCGGCGGCGCGTGGGGCGAGACCGACGAGGAGGAGTCGCTCGCCGCGATGCACGCCGCGGCCGACGCCGGGGTCACGTTCTTCGACACCGCGGACGTCTACGGGGACGGGCGCTCCGAGCGCATCATCGCGCGCCTGCTGCGGGAGCGCGACGAGCGGCTCTACGTCGCGACCAAGTTCGGAAGGAGGGCGCCGCTCGATCCCGGCCTCTACACCTACGAGAACCTCCGCGGCTGGCTCGAGCGCTCGCGCGAGAACCTGGGCGTCGAGACCGTCGACCTCGTGCAGCTGCACTGCCCGCCCTGGGACACCTACTACATGCCGGAGGTGCACGAGGCGTGCGAGCGGCTCGTGGAGGATGGCCTGGTCCGCGCCTACGGGGTCAGCGTCGAGAAGGTCGAGCAGGCGCTGAAGGCGATCGAGTACGACGGCGTCGCGACGATCCAGATCATCTTCAACATGCTCAGGCAGCGGCCCGCGGAGCACTTCTTCGCGGAGGCGAAGCGGCGTGACGTCGGCGTGATCGTCCGCGTGCCCCTCGCGTCCGGCCTGCTGACCGGCAAGTTCGACCGCGACTCGACGTTCGCCGAGGACGACCACCGCCGGTACAACCGCCACGGCGAGGAGTTCGACATGGGCGAGACGTTCTCGGGCGTCGACTACGAGCTCGGGCTCG